>NZ_JACJSZ010000062.1 GCF_014698445.1 Microcystis elabens FACHB-917 | reverse complement strand
CCCGCTGTTGCCGTCGTCTGGTGGCGGCACTGATTGCACTGGTACCTTTTGCGGCGGTCGTCGTGGATCACGCCGAAGCTCTCACTCTCCCCACACCGCTGGCAACGGAAGCCCTCGGGCCATCGGGCAAGCTCCAGGGCCGCGAGGCACTTCTCCTCTGTCCCATAGGCCTGAATGAATTCTGAGAGGGAAAACCCCTCCTGGTACTGAACCTTGTTCTGGGCCACGCGAGGGTCCTCCACTAGTTCACCAGTACCAACCTAGCGTCTGGTTGGCGGGTGGCCAGGGGCTTGCGGCGCTTTGTTGCTGATCAGGAGCAGCTTTAAACGTTGTTCAAGGATCTGCTCACTCGTTTCCGTGACACACAGCGCGGCATCCAGCGTACAGATAACCTTTCGGACTAACGTCGCAAATAAAGTACAGTCGCCAAGGTCCATACAGATTTTGTCTCCAAGCGGCTGCATGGGGAGCACGAATAAATGGCGAAATGGGGCAGGCTGAAGCGACTGCGCAGTGCTTAGCCGAGCCCTCCAGTCCACAACCTCTTGGGTCACAAGACCGCCAGAATGGATAATTGAGTTTCTGCACTCTTTAAAGTAGCGATAAGCAGCGAGATAGTGCTCTAGAGATGGCCAGACATTCAGCTTTGATGAGGCGAGCCTAGGGAAAAACTCATTTTGCATAAGTGATGACGTCGACCTGTTCGCGGCTCTAACTGTGACTAAAAAGCCAGTCGGTTGGCCGTTGCGTGATGTGCCTGATGGGAACTGCAATTGCTTCGCATGCTGCTCGCTTCCAACTGCAAAGACGTCTCCGCAGACTTTCTCTGCCCAGCCTTCGTAGAGAGTACAGGTTTCAAAAAGAAGCCACTTCGCAAATTCTTCCTCATGCGTGCCCCAGTTGGTGTCAAGAAACAGATGCCGAAAGTCAATTCCCCATGGAACTGGCAGTCCAGAGAGAAACTTCTCTTCAACTCTTTTAATATGCAGATCTGGAAACTGTGATTGAAAGCCACGGACTTGCCACCAAAGTTCTCGGAGGCCGGCATAGCTAGCCCATATAAAACTAAAAACATCCCCAAGGCGATCGTCGACGCTCTGGGTGGCAGAGAAGAAGAAAGCTGGCTTAGAGCTAGGCATTAGCTTGGGAACCTAACGACTATACGGGCTGATCCTCGCTAAGTGATAATGAGGCTCTCCGTAGTCCGCATAAGAATTTGAAACCATTCCGAGTTAAAATCGAAATCTACTGCGTGGCCGTCAATTCTAAGCAGGGAGCTGATCACGCTCGATTCTTCTACGGACCCACATATGAACTCAAGCCCTCCGGCTTGGCCGACCTGCTTGTCCTGGCGCCTTGACCAAAATGATGCAGATCCTGCATGGATTGCACAGGGGGTCCATTGATGCCTCTGGCAAGGGCGATGGCCCAGACAGCAGCCACAGTGCCCACTACCCGTCGCCGCCGGACAACTACCCCTAGGAGCGTGTCGCACATAGCCCCACCTCCCGCTTCTCCGCAGACGCCCTCAAATCTGCCCAGATCCCAGTGACAGCAATGGATCTGGGCGATAGAATGGGGCATGAGAAAGCCCAAAACCTTCCGTCCCTGGAACCCTGAGCAGACGCTGCTGCTGCCGCCCTCGCCGGTGGAGTGGCTGCCGGCGAACCATCTGGTGTTCTTCCTGCTGGACATGGCCGCCGAGCTGGATCTCTCGGCCATCTATGCGGTTTATGAGGCGAGAGATCCGCGTGGGGTCAAGGCCTATGAGCCGCGAATGATGGTGGTGCTGTTGCTCTACGCCTACTGCGTCGGCATCCCCTCCTCGCGCCGGATCGAGCGGGCCTGCTGGGAGGATGCGGCCTTCCGGGTGCTCACCGGCAACCAGCAGCCGGACCACAGCCGGATCAGTGATTTCCGCCTCGTTCATCTCGATGCGCTGGCCGACCTGTTTGTGCAGGTGCTGCGGTTGTGTCAGAAGGCGGGCCTGGTAAGCCTGGGCAACGTGGCTCTCGATGGCACCAAGGTCAAGGCCAATGCCTCCAAACACAAGGCCATGAGCCATGAGCGGATGCTCAAAACCGAGGCCCAGCTGGAAGCGGAGATCGCAGCGCTGCTGCGCAAGGCCGAGCTGATCGACGCCCAGGAAGATGCGCGCTACGGCAAGGGCAAACGTGGCGATGAGCTGCCCAAGGAATTGGAGCTCCGCCAGGATCGACTCGACGCCCTGCGCAAAGCCATCGCGGAGCTGGAGGCCGAGGCCGCCGCTGACCACGCCCGCCGCCGCGAGCAGCAGGCCCGCGCTGCAGAAGAGCAGGCTGCTGAGGCTGCTGCCCAGGCTGCCGATGCCGAGGCAGCCGCTGTGGCTGAGGAGAACGGCAATTGCGAGACCGAGAGTGAAGCTGCTGCTCAGGCCCTTGCCAAAGAGGCGCAGCAGGCGGAACGCCGGGCCAGGGCTGCCCGAGGGCGGGCGGAGCTGGCCCGCAAGCTGGCGATCGAGAAGGCCCAGGCGGCAGACCTCTCAACCCCGGATCCACTGATCAGCGTTGATCCAGTGGCGATGCCCAGCCGCAACCTGCCCACCACTGCCGCCGGCGATCCCAAGGCCAACGCTCAGCGCAATTTCACGGATCCCGATAGCCACATCCTCAAAGGCGGGGACGGCTGGATCCAGGGCTACAACTGCCAGGCGGCGGTCGATGGCGACCACCAGATCATCGTGGCGGTGGGGGTCAGCAACCAGGCAGCAGATCAGCACCACTTCGTTCCCATGCTGGAGCGGATCGTGGCCAACACCGGCCAGCTGCCCGAGAAGCTGATCGCCGACGCTGGCTACTGCAGCACCGCCAACATCGAGGCCAGTGAGAAGCGAGGGCTGGATGCCTACGTCTCCACCAGCCGCCAGCAGCACGGCAAGCGGCCACGGCCATCAAGGGGGCCAGCGCCAAGAGATCTCGATGCACGGGGCCGGATGGACCGCAAACTCCGATCCAAAGCCGGCCAGGCGATCTACGCCCTACGCAAAACGATCGTGGAGCCAGTGTTTGGTCAGATCAAAGGGGCCCGAAGGCTGGATTGCTTCCTGCTGCGGGGCCTGGAGAAGGTGAACGGAGAATGGGCCCTGATGGCCACCACCCACAACATCGGCAAGCTGCACAGGGCAGCGCTGGCAGCAACCTGAGGGAGGGGCCACCGCTCAGGCCCGCTCAGGCCCAGGGCAGAGAGCAGCGCTCAGAACTCCCCCAAAGGAGCCGGGGGGAGGGTCTGCTATGGCTGCGGAAATGTGCGACACGCTCCTAGCAGCCCCTCCTCCCCACCAGCGCTACAGACCCAATCACCGGCTGAGCCCCCCTGGCTGGAGCACCCCACTCTCTCGGGCCTCCGCTACCGCCTGCAGCTCGTCTACGATTGCTGGACCCTGCTGGAGCTGCCTGACGGCACCACCCGCCGGCCGGTTTACCTGCCCCGCGGCATCGAGGAACCCGAGACCTGCTATCTCAAGCGGCTTGAAGCTGCCCGGCCGTCCGGCTTTTACCGCGATGCCCTGCGCACCTACGCGGGGATGCTGTCGCGGCTGGCCTTGCAGGAGCTGCCTGACTCTCTGACCCGGGTGGCCACCGACGTCGACGGCCAGGGCACCGATCTGGGGGTTTTCCTGTTCCTGGCCGACCTGCTCACCCTCCGGGATGGCGGCTGCTTGATCCTGCAGCTGCCGCCCCAGCACCGCTGGCCCTCAGAAGGCGACCGGCTGGAGGCCCTCGCCAAGGGGGACCGGCTTTCGCTGCCGCGGCTGCAGCTAGTGCCTCGGGGCGACCTGCTCAACTGGCGCCTACCCACCGACGGCGCCAGCGGTGCTCCGGCATCAGGACCGGTGGAAATCGTCTGGCGGGAACCGCGCCGTCAGGCCCTGCCGCCCCGCTTTTCCAGCGGCAATGCCGCCGTGCCCACGGTGGTGCTCGACGCCCACGGCGGCCTGGTGCCGGACCCGCAGGCCTGGCTGTACCGCAGCCTGGCGGTGACGGACGAAGGCCTGGTGCTGCGCAGCTGGCAGGCCAACCCCAACCCAGGTGCCGTAGATGGCTACGACGTGGTGCCGGTGGGTGAGCCGGAGCGGATGCCCCAGCGCTTTGACCTACCGGTCCTCTGGTACTCGGTGGATGGCACCGCCTTTGGAGAAGGCGATCTGCCCCACCTGGGCCTAGCCCACCAGTACCTCAACCACTACCGCTGCCGCAGCGAATACGAGGATCTTTTGTCGCGCACCGCCCTGCCGGTAGGGGTGCGCACCGGCCTGGTGGATGCCTATGGCTTCCGGCGCAGTGATGGCGCTCTGGGCTCTGGTGCTGCTACTGGCGGAACAGATGCCCAACGCCCTCAGCGCCTGGTGCTCTCCACCTCCTCCTTCATGGACTTGCCGGAGGGTGCCAAGTTTCAGTGGGTCGAAATAGAAGCCCGTTCGTTGGCGGAGCACAGGGCCTACCTGCAGCAGCTGGAAGAGGCAATGCGCCGCGACGCCCTGATCCCGGCCGGCGGCCACGGACCCGCCCGCACCGAGCTGGAGATTTCACTGACTGCCGGCCAGAGCTTTGCTGTCCTGCAGTCACTGGCGGGCCAGAAGAGCTCGATGCTCAGCACCCTGCTGCGCCAGTGGACCCGCCTCACCGGCGAAAAGCTGGCGGACGCGCCGGCCTGCAGCGTGGAGATCTGCCCGTTGGTGCCGCCCCAACCGCCGCGCAAGCCCCAGCCTTCGGTGCAGGAGTGGCTGGTGCTGCATGAACGGGGGGTGATTGACGGGGCCGAGCTGCGCCAGCAGCTGGGGCTGGGCGAGCCCAACGGGGGTAGTGGAGGCTGAGTGAGCTGGCAAGGGAGGGCATGACCCAGTCCTCCCCTCCCACCTGCACCTGGCGTCCCGGTGATGCCGAGGCCCTACGCATCGCCCTCTCCATCCCGGTCACCGCTGCAGCCCTGGCGGCCCTGAACCGGGAGATGGCCCAGCTGCAGACCCACTACCCAACAGGGGTGTGCACGGCCCAGGGCCACCTCGATGCCATCGCGGCGCTGGACCAGCAGCTAGCGGCCCTGACCCCGGCGGAGGTGAACAGCCCGGTGCGCAGCAAGCGCAAGGGCGTGGCCGGCGGCATGGTGCCCAACCCGCTGCCGCTGAGCAAGTTGGCGGTGGTGGAGTACGCCACCGAGCTGCTGCTAGAGGAAACCGAAAGCGAGTGGAACCCCGCGGGCCCATCACCAGCTGTGGTGCTGAACCGGCAGAGGAGCCAGCACATCGGCCAGCTGGCGCTGCTGCTGCCGCGGCTGCAGAACTGGCGCCAATGCCAAACCGATCCCTTCCAGGGATCACTGGTGCGGGGCTGAGCCATGGAGCAGGGCCTCTCGCCGCTGAACCAGGGACTTAACCCCGTGCGGGCTGCAGGGCAGTGGGGCCAACTGGTGGGATTGCCAGCGGCCAGCCCGGCGATCTACAGCCGGGTGGCTCAGCCCAGCGTTGCGCCTCTATGGCTGGCCTTGCAGCCCTACGCCAATGCCCGCCTCTGCCTGTTTGAGGTGGACCGCCCCGAGAGCCGCAATCCTGTTCCCATCCGCCGGCACGTGATCGACTGCTTCCTCGAGCAGAGCGGCATCGTCAGCGGCTACAACGACACCGCCCTCACCGACCCGGGCGATGTGCTGCTGCGCGGCTACCTCTGCCGGTCGGCCATCCTGCCGGTGAGCACCAGCAACACCTTCGACTGGCTGGCAGCTGAACAGGCCTGGGCCACCCCTGGCTTCCGCGAGGAGGCTCCACTGCCCTGGGACCCAACGCTGCTGGGCACGGTGCAGGCACCCTGCCAGGGGGTGATGTGGCTGGGGGACCTGGCCCTGCTCCAGCCCGAGGGCGGGCTGCCATCAGGAGGGCGGGCCCAGTTCGCCGGCTGCCAGGTGATGCACTTCGGGGCGGATTACGGCCCCGGCGGTATCGGCCTGCTGGTGCAGCCGCTACTGGGGGAAGCGATCCAGCTGGTGCTCAGACCCCACAGCGTGCTGGTGCTGCGCGATGGCGACACCTTGAACCTGATCGCCGAGCGCTACGGCACCACCGTGGCCACGCTGCGGCGAATCAACCCCCAGCTGGAGAGCACCCAGACGATCACTGCCGTCGAGGGTGATTCGCTGGCGGTGTTGGCCGGGCGCCATGGCACCACGGAAGCCAAGCTGCGCAGCCTCAACCCAGTGCTGCAGCAGAGCGAGCCCTATGACACGGGCGAGGGCGAGACCTTGAGCAGTGTGGCGGCCGAGCAGAACCTCAGCCTCTCTCTGCTGCGCCAGTTCAACCCGGAGCTCAGCAGTTGGCCCAGCACTGAGCCGTTGCCGTCAGGCACCACGCTGCTGCTGCCCGTCTACCGCTCCACCACTCCCATCCCGGCCGGGATGCAACTGCTGGTGCCGGGCTACCTGCCCTCCACGCCGCTGCCGGCGGGGGAGTGGATCTACCTGCCGGTGCGGCGCTCTGCTCCCGTGCTTGATGAGCTGCCTGAGCATGGCTTTTGAGGAGCTGGCAACAGGGAGAGCGAGCGCAGCCCGGACGGGGCGCCCGCAGCACCACAGCCGTGATGGGTGATGCCCTCCTCCTTCTTCTCCTCTGATTCCAGCAGCGCCAACAGCGGCACTGCTCCAGCCCCCCTGGCCCAGGCTGCTCCGTGGCGGAGCTACAGCCAGCACCAGCAACAGCCCAACCAGGGCTCTGCTGGCTCTGTCCAACCTGCCGCCGACCCTGACCTGCTCGACAGCGACGGCGCTGCTGACGCGGGTCTGGATGCTGCCGACGGCGACGACACCCTCGATCTCTCCCTGCCACAGGACTCCAGCCCCAGCGACAACGACGACCCCCCTGCCGCTGCTCCCAGCAGTGCTGATCCCCTGCGGGCCGAACGCCGCCGCAGCAACCAGCTCGAAAAAGAGCTGCGCAAGGCCCGTGCCCAGCTGTCGCGCTTCTCGGAGATCAACCCGGACGAGTACGCCCGCTTGCAGGACGCCGAGCGCAAGCGCGAGGAGTTTGAACGCCAGGTGGGCGAGCGCGAACGCCAGCTCAATGAGGCCAACCTGCGCCGGGTGCGCAGTGTGGAAAAAGAACGCGACGAGGCCCGCTCCCAGGTGCAGAACCTCCGCAAGGAGCGCTTGATGGAGCGCCTGTTCTCCGAGGCCGAGGGCCGCGTCGGTGGCGATGAGCGGGGCACGTTCTTTGACACCTTCGTGACGCTGTGCGGTGGCCACTTCCAGCTCGGCGAGGTGGATGGCCGCGAGCGGCTGCTGCCGGTGGACGGCAAGGGCCAGCCCCTCACCGCCGATGGTGTGGCCCTCAGCGATGGCGACTACATGGAGGAGCTGCGCCGCCACCCGGTGTACAGCTTCCTGTTCCAGCAGCGCAGTGGGTTGTATTCGGCTGCTGTGCCGGAAACGGGCCATGAGCACGGCGGAGCGGTGAACCTGCAGACCCTGAGCACCGCCGAGCTCTACCTGGAGGCCGTCAAGGGCACCACCCCCAGGGCTGCTGCTCCGCGGCGCTGATCATCCCGCCGGGAGGGAGTGATGGCCTGGTATCTGGTGTTCTGGCGCAACCGATCCACCGCCACGGTGGTGCCGGCCGCCAGCGCCAGCCAGGCCCGCTCCCGTGCCCAGCGCCGACACAAGAAGGGCTATGGGGTGATCCTGGCCGCCCGCCGCGCCAACCCCCAGGACACCCGCCTGATCAGGAAGGGAACCTGGGTGCGGCGCCGCCGCGATGACAGCAGCCCCCAGTTCGGCAGTGCTCGCTCCAAAGCCCGGGCCCGCCGGCAGCGCAGCAGCTACCGCCATTGGCTGTGATCGAGCCTCATCGCCCGCTCTTGATGGCGCGAACGGCCTGCAGCGCTTTCATCTCCTCGGCGGCCATGGTGGCGGCCCGCTTGAGCCGGCCGGGATCACGGCGAATCTCTTCTGCCTGCCGCAATGTGCGCAGGTCGCTCTCGGCCCGCCAGCGGGCTTCCTCCTGGGCCAGCTTCTTCCGCTCGGCCGCACTGTTGCCCGGCAGCGTGGGAGCAGCCACTGGTGCGCTGCTGCCTCGTGAGCTGCGCCGCGGCTTGCTGCTGGTCTTGCCGGTGCCGGTCTTGCGGATGCGGGTGGCCATGACCTCGATGGGCTGAAACCCACATTTGCCAGGCCCGCTGCTCAAAGCCCGGCCACCAACCGGCAGCCGGGCCAGAGCCCGAGGGGCTCAGCAGACCGAGACGGTGCAGCCGGGGGTGCCCTGCAGCTTGCGGGCAAAGGCGAACGCCTTCTCGGCAGGGATCAGCCGCATCTTCTTGACGGGCTTGCCGCGGCGGCCAAAGAACTCGATCTGCCGAGGGGCGGTGCCGAGCTTCTGGACGCCGGGCTGATAGCGGTGAACTACAAGCAGGCGGACTTCACAGACGGGGCCCTGGGGAGTGGCCATGGATGGGGTGGAGCGGAGAACACCGACCACACGCCCCGCAGGTGAGCACTGGCCAGGGGCGAGCACCGCGAGCCTTGCGACAGCCCTGGCCAGTGTGAGCCGCAGGGGCATGCTGCGGAGGGGTTTTGCAACGCCCCGCCAGCCACGCCCCACTGGCCCTGCTGCTGATCCGTGCTGAACGCCCACCGCGCCCAGGGACAGAACTGCTCCTCACGCCCCCTGGCATCGAGGAGTGCCGAGCAGGACCGTCCGAACTGATGCGGCCTGCCGCGCAGCGGCAGCCAGGCCGCCAGCTCTGCAGCACCCTGGTCAGCGTTGGTCTGCGGCCTGGTTACGTTCTCCGGACTGGCTGGTGGCAGGGCCGTCCCTGGTGGCGATCACCTTCCTGCGGCTGCCACAGCCTCTGGCCGGTGCCGCGTAGCCCGAGCAGGCGCGAGAGGCGGAACGGCGCAGGCCGAAAGGGGGCCCAGGGCCCCCGCAGCATCCATCAGACGACCGCCATGCACCCACTGCAGTGCAGCCCGCCGCGGCGCAAGGCAGCTTCTGCCTCCACCTGCTGGCGATAGCTCAGCTGGGCTTCTGCCTCCAGGGCGCTATCGATCTCATCCACCCGCGCCAGGCACTGCTGGATCGCCGGCAGCACCTCTTCCTCCAGCCGGGAGATCTCCTCTTCTCCATAGGGGCGATCAATCCAGGTGCGGCGCAGCGGCCGGCCCGCATGGCCCCTCAGGATCGCTTCAATCGCCTTGCCGCAGGACTCCAGCAGCAGGAACGGATCCTCCTCTGGCCGGCAGAACGGTGAGGCGGCAGCAGAGAAGCCATTGGACTGGATGGCCATGACGATCGGCGCCCAAACGGCGCAGCGACGGGACCGATCCCAGCGGAGGCCCGACGCCAGGAGGGCCTCAGACTGGAGAGGCCCGGAGCAAGCCCCCCGCCCGCTCCCAGGCGTCACCGGTCCATGCGCGTCAGCGCTGCTCCACCCAGCAAGGCCAGCAGCAGCTTGAGGGTGGAATCAAAGCCGCCCTGCAGCTGCTCCAGCGTGCCAGGGCAGATCTGCCCGATCGATCGCCCCTCCAGCGCCCTCTGGCCGCAGACCCCAGCGGCGAGCGAATAGATCAACAGCTGGGTGCCAATTACCACCGCCAGGATCTTGAAGACGAACCGCTCGCGGTCGAACGGTGGCTTGGGCGGGCGGGGTACTGGGTTGCCTTGCATCGCTGTTCCTCCCAAGCGATCAGGCCCCAGCCGGCGGCAGCACCAGCGCCCCGCTCTGCAGCAACCCCCAGACCCTCAGGGCCTCCGCCTGGCGCCGCTCGGTGTGGGGCGTGCCCGGCCTGAAGTAGCCCTCAGCCTCTGCTGCCGAACCGGTCCAATAGGCCGCCGCCTCTGCCGGATCCATGCAGGAGGGGCGGTCCTCGAACACCCGGGTCCAGCCGATCAACGAGCCCGCCGATGGATCGTGCAGGCCGGCGTACTCCTCGGCGAAGTACTGCTCCTGCCAGCCGTTGCTGTTGGGATCGATCCCCTTAGCGATCGCCTGCTCACGGGCTGCTTCGTAGGCCGTACGCCGCACGCCGGTGTACTGCATGGCCCCGCGACCCGCGCCGCTGCCGGCCTCGATCACATCGAGGTTTTCCAGCTCTGGCTCACCGGTCTCGACCACCATGCAGCCAAGGAAGCCGCAGGCCTCCTCAGCCGTGAGCGGCTGGATGACGCCCAGGCTGGCCTCGGTGACGGCGCTGCTGCAGAAGAAGTCGAGCCAGTGCTGCAGGTTGGCGTGGGGCCCGGGCTCCCCCTCCCCGGGCCCCGGCGTCACTTTTTTTCCTGGAACACCCCCACATACACCGTGTCCTGGCGGTAGAGCGGTAGCACCTTGTCGCGCAGATCGGCGTTGTGGATGCGGATGCAGCCAAGCGTGGAATGGAGCGGCTGCATCGGTGCCCAGGCCCCAGGCCAGCCGCCCGGCCATGCCGCTCCCACCGGGCCGGCATCACCACGGAGGACCAGCCCAGCTGATGGGCCGCGCGACCAATGGCGGCATCGGCACCACGGGCCCCGCCATGAAGCAGCAGATGCACCAGCCGGCCGCCGCTGCGGGCCAGCAGCTCAGCGGCCACGCGCTGATGAGGCCAAGCCAGATCCCGGCCGCCACCGGCGGCGATCACCAGGGAGCGAGCCGGAACAATCTCCGGCCGCGATGGAATACATAAAGCCATGGATTCAGTTGCCAGAAAAGACAACTGATCGGGGCATCACAACCGCTTAGGTGTACGCAACTGTGATGGCGAGACCAGGGATTAGGTTGCCGCCGGCGATGGGCTTTTGGCCTTTGGCGCAGCCCTTATTCTACCAGTACAAACGCACCAAGCAGGGGGCAAGCTCGTTGCGGGGCAATGGATCTGTCCAAAGCAAAGCCATCCGCTGGCGGCCTTCAAAACTGATCAGCAAGACCGCCAGATTCAACCCTGAATGCCCAACTGGCCGCGCAGCCGCGCGAGGAGGCCCGGAGCCCACCTCTGCCCCCATTGATGCGGGCGAATGCCCTGCCACCGCAGCCGCGGGAGAGTGGCCCTGCCCATCACCCCCACACCGGCCCCCGGAGCGGAGGGCGGCGGCGGCTGGCCGATGCACGCCACGGCGCAGCCGTGGCACGCTGAAGGACGGCTGCCGCCGACTGGAGCACCTCTCGAGCGAAGGCAGGCGCCTCACTCAGTGCCAAACACCTCAAGAAAGCCAGGCAGTGCTTGAGGCCTCTTTTCAGGCAGCCATGGGGTTTCTGGCCCTCGGGCACGAGCACAACTCCTAGTCATCTCCTAATTTGGGCAAAGTTAGGAGTTCATTGGGAGTTGTCAGCCCGTCTGCCCCGCAGGCCTCCGCCGATGGAGGGATTGCTCGCCCAAGGCGGCGGGCTGCAGGAAGCCATGCCCGTGCTGACGCAACTGGCCGCGGCTACGCAAGGGGATCGCTATCTCCACTGGGATGAGCTGCGTCATCGTCCGCCGCCGCAAGGGCTCAGTCATGAGCAGTGGTGGCTCGCCGAGAAGCTTGCTCGCCGAGGCACAAGCATTACGTTGCCACTGCTGAGCAGCGACGGCGGCCCCTTCTGGCTCTGCCAACCGCCGATGCTGCTCAAGGGCCTCCATGAGATCGACATGAAGGCCGGCGCCAGCGTGATGGCCCCGGAAGCCGTCACCACTCCCTCCACCCGCGATCGCTACCTGCTGAGCTCGCTGATGGAGGAGGCGATCACCTCCTCCCAGATGGAGGGTGCGGCGACGACGCGGGATGTGGCCAAGGCCATGATCCGCAGCCGCCGTGCGCCCCGGGATCGCTCCGAGCAGATGATCCTCAACAACTACCGGACAATGCAGCGCATCCGGGAGCTCAAGGATCAGCCATTGACCCCGCAGCTTGTGCTGGATCTCCACCGGCTGGTGAGCCAGGACACGCTGGATGATCCGGCTGACGCCGGCCGGCTGCGCCCTCCTGGCAAGGAAGTGGTGGTGGACGACGCCTACGGAACGGTGTTTCACGTGCCTCCACCAGCCGGAGAGCTGGAGCAGCGCCTGGAGCTGCTGTGTAGGTTTGCCAACGGTGAGACCCCGGCGGTGTTCCTCCACCCTGTGGTGCGAGCCATCACCCTGCACTTCTGGTTGGCCTATGACCACCCCTTCTGCGATGGCAACGGCCGCACCGCCCGGGCGCTCTTCTACTGGGCGATGCTTCATCAGGGCTACTGGCTGTTCGAGTTCATTTCGATCTCCTCGGCGATCAACAAGGCCCGGGGGCAGTACGAGCGCTCGTTCCTGCTGAGTGAGAGCGACGACAACGACCTCACCTACTTCCTGCTGGCCCAGGTGAAGGTGATCCAGCAGGCCATCACCAACCTGCACGCCTATCTGGAGCGCAAAGCCGGCGAGGTGGGCGCCCTGCAGCGGCGACTGGAGGGCATGGAGGGGCTCAACCACCGCCAGCTGGCCCTGCTGCGCCATGCCCTGCGGCACGCCGGCTTCCGCTACACGGTGCTCTCCCACCAGAGCAGTCATGGTGTGAGCAACCAGACGGCCCGCAGCGATCTGCAGAAGCTGGCGGGCCGTGGTCTGCTGATCCCGGGGAAGGATGGCAAGCGGGAGATCTTCCGCGTGCCGGCTGATCTGGCGACGCGGCTACCGGGCTGAGCTGCCGTCAGCCCACCCGCTTTCTTTCAGAGTGGTTCGGCGCCCTCGCTGAGGACGGCCAGATAGGCGTCGTAGGCAAAGAGGCGATTGCGCTGGCCGCCAGTGATCTCCCGCGCGATGCCGAGTTTCACGAGGGCCTCCAGAGCTTTTGCAGCGGTCGGAAAGCTCAGGTCACAGGCGGCGCTGAGCTGACCGATGCTGTTCAGTGGCCGCCGGCAGAGGGCCGCAAACACCTGACGCACACTGGGGCCGGAGCGACCCAGCCCGCCCAGCTTGCTCTCGTCGGAGCGGAACAACGCCAGCAGCCGGTGAGCGGTGGTGACGGCGGCTGTCGCCGTGCTCTCCACCCCTTCCAGGAAGAAATCAATCCAGGTCTCCCAGTCGCCGTTCAGGCGGACGCCATTGAGCAGTTCGTAGTAGCGGCTGCGGTGCTGCTTGAAGAACAAGCTTAGGTAGAGCAACGGCTGCTGCAGAACCCCGGCATCGATCAGCATCAACACGATCAGGAGCCGGCCCAGGCGACCGTTGCCGTCCAGAAACGGGTGGATGGTTTCGAACTGCACATGGGCCAGTGCAGCTCGCACCAGCACCGGCAGGGAATGGGCCCCGTCAGGTGTGCCATGGATGAAGTGCTCCAGCTGGCCCATGCACGTCTCCACCAGTCCTGGGGGTGGCGGCACGAAGCTGGCGTTGCCAGGTCGGGTGCCGCCAATCCAGTTCTGACTGCGGCGGAACTCCCCGGGCAGTCGATCGGCTCCGCGGCCCCTGGCCAGCAGCCGGGCGTGGATTTCGCGCAGCAGACGGGAGGACAGCGGGAAGCCCTCCCCCAGCCGTGCCAGGCCGTGCTCCAGTCCCGCCACGGTGCTGGAGACCTCGACCACATCGTTGAAGGGAACCCCGGGGGCCTCCTCCAGCTCAAACAGCAGCAGGTCAGAGAGGGACGACTGGGTGCCCTCGATCTGGGAGGAGAGCAGGGCTTCGCGCCGCACGTAGGCGTAAAGAAAGAGCTCCTGGTCCGGGAGCAGAGTTGATACCCCATCGAGGCGCCCGCAAGCCAGCAGAGCCCGCTCGTGCAGTACCTGCAGGCCGCCCTCAAGCTGTACGGGCGGCTGTGGCGGCAACGGGGTCGGCACAAAGGCGCGAACGGATTCGCCAGCGGTGCTGGTGATCTCGTAGCGGCCCGCGCCGTCACGCTGCATGGACCCTCCCCCGAGAACCTTGAACAAGGCTGCATCTTATTCAAGGGAAACGGGCTTTCCTTGAATAAGGCTGCATGGGGCGTGGCCTGTGCGGGTTCTCCGCCCCGGTCATGCAAGCCCACTGCTTCCTGGCTCCGGGCTGGCGCATGCCGGGTTCAGCTGCCGCTCGGGCCGCCCTGGAGAGTCGCTTGTTGTCGCTCCTGGCTGCTCCTGGTCGACCTCCATGGACCTGATTTAGGCAAGTCACTAGGCAAGAGGTGCCCAGACCCCTTGCAGCGACTGCGGCCCAGGCGGTTTCCTAAACCGTAGGTCGTGGGTTCGAGTCCCGCCAGCCCCGTTCTTCAAAAGACCAGTCTTTGCAAGGGTTTTCAGGGAAGCCAGGGCCCGCCTTCGGGCCTCGCCGCTGCCCCGGAGTTGGGCAAAAAACTAGGCAAAACGGCCTCGGTCGACCACGATTAGGCAATTTCCGTGGCCCCTCCCGACGCCTGGCTGGCCCGTCAGAACGCTGCCCTCAAGCTCAGGGCCCATGGGGTCACGCTGGACGTTTCGCAGGGTCGGGTGCGCCTGCGGGCGACGATGCCGCCACCTCCTTCCGCCTCGCCAGGCACCCCGCCGAAGCAGCAGCGGGTCAGCACCGGCCTGTCCTACCCGGATCAGGCCACCGAGGCCCTTCAGATGGCCGAGCTGCTCGGCAGCGCCCTGGAGCGCCACCGCCTTGGGATCGAACCCTTCGACTGGAACCCCTGGCTGCCCAAGAAGAGGGGTCGCCCGAAAGCGGTCGTGCACCCAAGCCCTGAGCTGGACGGGATCACCGGCCGCGAGGCGATCCGTACAACTCGTGCCTGGTGGGAGCAGCAGCGACGCCGGGGGCCTTCCGCCGATGACAGCTGGAAGGTGGACCACGACGCGCCGCTGGCTCCGCTCCAGGCGATCAAGAACCTCGAGGCCGGGCACCTCGTCGCCCTGGTGGAGGCCACCACGGCTGGCAGTCGCTCCCGTCGCCGCGCTTCTCAGGCTGTGGCCACCGTGGCCAGGGCGCTCGACTGGCCCGAGGAGCTGGTGTCCCAACTGCGGGAACCTGGCAAGGGCTACAGCGCTGCACGCAGTCAGTCACCACGGGAGCTGCCGCGCGACGGAGAGATCGAGGTCATAATAGGTCTTGATTACCCAGCTCACTCCGCGATGGTCGCCCTGGGGTCATAGGGTGGTACACAGACACCAGTCCCGCCATGGCCCGCAGCGCGATCCAGTTCCAGAAA
>NZ_JACJSZ010000061.1 GCF_014698445.1 Microcystis elabens FACHB-917 | reverse complement strand
TGCTCAACCGTGCCGGTCTCGGCATGGAAGTGATGCACGAGCGCAATGCTCACAACTTCCCCCTCGACCTGGCTGCCGCCAGCGCCACCCCGGTGGCCCTGCAGGCCCCGGCGATCGGCTGATCTCTCCGGCAGCCACCCTCGGCACCGGTTCACGGACCGATCGGGTTCCACCCTCCAGCCCCCTCCGTTCCCTCCGGGAGCGGCAGGGGGCTTTTCCATGGCGGCGATCCGGCCATAAGGGGGCGGCGGCGGCGGCCAGAATGTTCGATCCAGGCTTTCCGCCCGCCCGCGGTCCCCATGCCCCAGCACCGCCCTGACGGCCAGGGTCACCACGGACATCCCCTGCTCCACCTGAAACGGGCCCTGGCGGCCGTCGCCCTGGTGGTGCCCCTGCTCAGCGGAGGCTGCACCCCTGGCCCGCAGAACGGAAGCACGGCCCCCGCCTCCGGCGGCGCCGCCGTCGCCCAGGACGAACGCCCCCTGGTGCTCACCACCTTCACGATCCTGGCGGACATGGCCCGTCAGGTGGCCGGCGAGCGGCTGCGGGTGGAATCGATCACCAAGCTGGGGGCCGAGATCCACGGTTACGAGCCCACCCCCAGCGACCTGAAGCGGGCCTCCGGGGCAAGCATGGTGCTGGAGAACGGCTTCGGCCTGGAGCGCTGGGCCCAGCGGTTCTACGCCACCCTCCCCGGGGTGCCCCACGTGACGCTCACCGAGGGCATCACGCCCCTGCCGATCGCCGGCGACGCCTACCAGGGCAAGCCCAATCCCCACGCCTGGATGTCGCCCCGGCTGGCCAAGGTCTATGTGGAGAACATCCGTCGCGCCCTGACCGAGCTCGACCCCGCCGGCGCCGCCACCTTCCGGCAAAACGCCGAACGCTACAGCGCCGAGCTGGACGTCCTCGACAGGGAGCTGCGGACCTCCCTGGCCCGGATTCCCCCCGGGCAGCGGGTGCTGGCCACCTGCGAGGGGGCCTTTTCCTATCTCGCCCGCGACTACGGCCTCACCGAGGCCTACCTGTGGCCGGTGAACGCCGAATCCCAGGTCACCCCGCAGCGCATGGCCCGCCTCATCGCCCTGGTGAAGAAGCGCCGGGTGCCGGCTGTCTTCTGCGAGAGCACCGTCAGCGCCGAGCCCCAGCAGCAGGTGGCGAGGCAATCCGGGGCTCGCTTCGGCGGGGTGTTCTACGTCGATTCCCTCTCTCTCCCGGGCGGTCCGGCCCCCAGCCTCCTGGAGCTCCAGCGTCGTAACGTGAAAACCCTGCAAGCGGGTCTGGCGGGGAGCTGAACCGATGCCCTCTCGCCCCAACCCCTTCGCCGGCCAGGAGCGCATCGCGGTCCACAACCTCTGCGTCGACTACCACGGGGTGGTGGCCGTCCACGAGGCCTCGCTGCACCTCGATGCCGGCACCATCTGCGCCCTGGTGGGGATGAACGGGGCCGGCAAATCCACCCTGTTCAAGGCCCTGATGGGCTTCGTGCGCCCCTCGGCGGGCAGCATCGCCATCAATGGGCTGCCCCTGCGGCAGGCCCGCCGGGCCCGGGCGGTGGCCTACGTCCCCCAGACGGAGAGCGTCGACTGGAACTTCCCCGTCAACGTCCAGGAGGTGGTGATGATGGGCCGTTACGGCAGCATGAATCTGCTGCGTCTCCCCCGTCCTGTCGACCGGGAGGCGGTGCGGGAGGCGCTCGGGCGGGTCGACCTGTGGCCGCTGCGCCACCGCCAGATCGGCGCCCTCTCGGGCGGCCAGCGCAAGCGGGCCTTCCTGGCGCGGGCCCTGGCCCAGGGGGCCTCGGTGATGCTGCTCGATGAGCCCTTCAACGGCGTCGACATCCGCACCGAGAAACTGATGATCGAACTGTTCCAGCAGTTCCGGCGCGAGGGGCGCACGCTGATGATCTCCACCCACGACCTGGCCCACGTCACCAGCTTCTGCGACCAGGTGGTGCTGATCAACAAGACCGTGCTCGCCTACGGCGAGACCTCCTCGGTGTTCACCCGCGAGAACCTGGCCCTCACCTTCGGCGGCCTGCGGCTGGAGGGCGATCCCGATGGCGCCGTGGACTCCGACCCCCTCCAGGCGCCATGACGACCGTGCTCACCTGGCTGATCGAACCGCTCCAGCAGGAGTTCATGGTGCGGGCCCTGCTGGTCAGCATGCTGGTCTCCTGCGTCTGCGGCCTGCTCTCCTGCTACATGACGCTCAAGGGCTGGGCCCTGATGGGGGATGCGGTGGCCCATGCGGTGATGCCGGGAGTGGTGCTCGCCTACGCCCTGAATCTGCCTTTCGCGGTGGGGGCCTTCGTCTTCGGCGTCGGCTCGGTGGCCCTGATCGGTTACATCAAGCAGATGACCCGCATCAAGGAGGACACGGTGATCGGGCTGGTGTTCACCGGCTTCTTCGCCCTCGGCCTGACGTTGATCTCGAAGGTGCGCAGCAGCATCGACCTCTCCCACATCCTGTTCGGCAACGTGCTGGGCATTAGCCCCTCCGACATCCTCCAGACCGTGGTGATCAGCGTGCTGGTGCTCGCCGTGCTGCTGGTGCTGCGCAAGGACCTGCTCCTGTTCTGCTTCGATCCCACCCACGCCCGCTCGATCGGCCTCCACACCGGCGTGCTGCACTATCTGCTGCTCTCGATGCTGTCCTTGGCGGCGGTGGCGGGCCTGCAGACCGTGGGCATCATCCTTGTGGTGGCGATGCTGGTGACCCCGGGGGCCACCGCTTACCTGCTCACCGATCGCTTCGACCGCATGGTGTGGCTGGCGATCCTCTCGGCGGTGCTCTCCAGCGTGGCCGGCATCTACTGGAGCTACTGGATGGATGCCTCCACCGCCGGTTGCATCGTGCTTGTCCAGACGCTGCTGTTCCTGCTGTGTTTCCTGCTGGCGCCGCGCCATGGCCTGCTGGCTCAGCGGCGCCGTTCGCCGCGGGCCTCCCGCTTCCCGTCGGCGTGAGCGCGACCACCGGGACAACCCCCACCGCCACGGCGGCGGAGCAGCGCTGGCCCTGGTGGCCCCTGCTGCCCCTCTACCCCTATGGCCGCCGCCGCACCCTGGTGCGGGAGCTGGTGGCCGGGCGCCTCTGGAGCTTCGAGCAGCTGCAGGGGGTCTGGTACGTGGCGGTGCCGATCCGCATGCTGGTGCTGCGGGTGAGGGAGGGGCTGCTGCTCTACGCCCCCGTGGCCCCCACCGCCGAGGTGCGCTCCCGGCTGCGGGACCTAGAGGAGCGCCACGGGCCCGTGTGCACGATCGTGCTGCCCACCGCCTCCGGACTGGAGCACAAGCTGCCGGTGCCGGCGATGGCCCGGGCGTTCCCCGACGCCCAGGTGTGGGTGACGCCGAAGCAGTGGAGTTTCCCCCTGCCGCTGCCGCCCGCCTGGCTGGGGTTCCCCGCCTGCCGCACCCGGGTGCTGCTCAGCGATGGGGTCCCCCACGGCGACCAGCTCGACTGGCTGCCCCTGGGCCCCCTGGACCTGGGGCTGGGCACCTTCCTGGAGATCGCCTGCTTCGACCGGGCCAGCGGCAGCCTGCTGCTCACCGATGCCCTGGTGGCGATTCCGCCGGATCCGCCGGCGGTGTTCGATCTGGATCCCACGCCGCTGCTGTTCCATGCGCGCGAGCGCGGGGACGACCCCCTGGAGGACGATCCGCAGCGGCGCCGCCGGGGCTGGTGGCGGGTGGTGCTGTTCGCCACCTACCTGCGCCCCAGGCCCCTGGTAGTGCCGCCCCTGGGGGAGGTGCTGCGCCATGGACTGGCACCGGGGTGCCGCAACGCCCGCGCCCACTTCGGCTTCTACCCGTTCCGCTGGCAGCCAGGCTGGCAGGCCGACTTCGAGGCCCTGGCGCCGGGTGGCCGCAGCACCCTGCAGGTGGCGGCGGTGCTGGAGCGGCTGGTGTTCCCCCGCCAGCGCGCTGCCCTGGTGACCTGGATCCGGCTCCTGGCGGGCCTGAAGGGCCTGCAGTGGGTGGTTCCGGCCCACCACGACGCCCCCGTGGCCAGTTCGCCCCAGGAGCTGGCGGCCCTGGCCGATCGGATCGAAGCGGAGGCGTGGGCCCCTGATCAGGGCGCCTGGCAGACCCTGGCCGTCATCGACCGGACCCTGGTGGGGCTGGGCCTGGTGCCGGGGGAAAAGGAAAACTGAGCCCTAGAGCTCCAGTTCGCCGGGATCGACGTCGAGGCCGGCCTCGAAATCGCCGCTGCCGAGCATGGCCGACTCCAGCTCCATGCGCTGCTCCATCTGGCGCAGGAAGTAGCCCGTCATCATCGCCGAGGCCAGCAGGCCGGCGAGGTTGTCGCGGCTGGCCTGGATCTTCACCTCGAACTGCTCACCGGGCAGCATGCCCAGCAGGCCCTGGACGTTGTGGCGGATGATGTCCTGGATGTCGCCGGTGGCCGAGCGCGCCACCCTCTGGAGAACGTCCGGGGACTGTTCCTGCAGGTACTGAATCAGCGAATTGTCGCTGATCGCCTCGTTGTCGGCGGTCAGGAACTCCGGGTTGAACATTTCCCCTCCGGTGTGCTCTGCAACACGACTTGCACCCTAACGCAATCTTTCAGGCCGTCTCTCCCCCGTGGGGAGAGGAGAACCCTACCGGTCCGAAGCGGG
This sequence comes from Microcystis elabens FACHB-917, assembly GCF_014698445.1. GTDB lineage: Bacteria > Cyanobacteriota > Cyanobacteriia > PCC-6307 > Cyanobiaceae > Cyanobium > Cyanobium elabens. The sequence continues at coordinate 11,179 of NZ_JACJSZ010000061.1, read as the reverse complement.
CCAGGGGCCAGTAGCGCCAGATCGCGGTGCCGATCAGGTCGCTCTCCGGCAGGGGGCCCCAGAGGTGGGAGTCCAGGCTGGCGTTGCGGTTGTCCCCCAGCACCAGCACCTGGCCGGGGGGAACCACCAGGGGCTCCAGGTCGTAGGCCATCGGTTCGCGGGCCCAGTCCGGCTCGGCGGGGCTGCCGTTGCGCCAGAGCCGGCCGTCCTTCACCTCCACCCGATCGCCGGCCACCGCCACCACCCGCTTGATCAGGGCCGCGTCCGGGTCGTAGCCGGCCTGCTGCAGGGCGGCGGGCGGGTGGAAGACGACGATGCGGCCCGGCCGCACCCCTGCGCCGAAGCGGGGGCTGAGCTTCTCCACCAGCACCCGGTCCTGGAGCTGGAGGGTGGGCAGCATCGAACCCGACGGGATCCAGCGGGGCTCCACCACCATCCAGCGCAGCAGCAGGGCCACCAGCACCCAGAGCAGCAGGCGTCCAAGCTGCTGGAGGACGCCCCGGGCGCCACCCGGGGGGGAGGAAGGGGGCGGCGGTGCCGGGGTGGGCGGGGCGAGGCTGGGGCCGCTGCCCATGGGGAAATCGTCCTTGAGGATGATTCCCCATCCTGAACACCGGAGCGCCCCCCTTGGCCGGGTCCACCACATCGCTGGCCAACGTGCGGGCGGCCCTGACGCTGCTGGGGGCGCTGCGCCGGGGCGGCCTGGCCCATGGGGTGCTCTGCCCCGGCAGCCGGTCGGCCCCCCTGGCGGTGGCGGCTGCTCTGCTGGAACCCGGAGGGCTGCGGGTGCACACCGCCATCGACGAACGTTCCGCCGCCTTCTTCGCCCTCGGGCTGGGCCGGGCCAGCGGCCAGCCGGCGGCGGTGATCACCACCTCGGGCACGGCGGTTGCCAACCTGCTGCCCGCCGCCGTGGAGGCCGACTTCGGATCGATCCCGCTGCTGCTGCTCACGGCCGACCGGCCGGCCCGGCTCAAGGGCTGCGGGGCCAACCAGAGCGTCAACCAGGAGGTGTTCCTGGCCGGCAGCTGCCGCTGGCTGGGGGTCGGCAACCCGCAGGGGCTGGCCGCCATGGACAGCCGGGACCTGGACGGCCTGGCCCGCAGGGCCCTGGCCGCCGCCCGGGGTGATGGGGCCGGCCGCTCCGCCGGCCCGGTGCACCTCAACCTGCCCTTCGACGAACCCCTGCATGCGGACGGCAACGATCTGAGCTGCCTGGCGGCCGCGCTGGCCGAGGCGCCGCTGCTGCCGACGGCTGGGGCCACGGCGGCCGGTCCTGCCGTCGCCGGGTCCAGGGCCGGCGCCACCGCGGCCCTGGACCCGGACCGTCCCGGCGTCGTGGTAGCCGGCCCCTGGCGCGGCGCCCCATCGGCCTGGCCCGCCCATGTCGCGGCCCTGCGGCAGTGGCAGCGGCGCAGCGGCTGGCCGGTGCTGGCCGATGCCCTCTCCGGCCTGCGGGGCCTGCCGGATCTGGACACGGTGAACGCCTACGACCTGATCTTCTCAGGGGCCTCCGGCCGCCACGCCGTCGGGGAGGCCGAGGGGCTGCAGGTGCTGCGCCTGGGCCCGTTGCCGGCCAGCCGGCGCCTGCAGGGCTGGCTGGCGGTCCAGGGGGGTCCCCAGGTGCTGGTGAGCGAGGGGGACGGGCGCCGCCTCGACCCCCTCGGCGTGGTGCGGGGACAGGCGAGCGCCGGCCTGGCGGCCTGGCTGGCGGCCCAAGGGCCGCCCGCCGCGGCGGGCGAGGCCGGGGCGGCGTCGCTGGCGCTGGCGGGACGCTGGCAGCAGGCTGAGGCGGCGGTGCAGGCCCTGCTGGAGCGTGAACTGGCCGAGGCGGAGGGGGAGCCGGCCCTGGCCCGCCGACTCAGCAGGCTGCTGCCGGCGGGGCTGGCCGTGCTGCTGGCCAACAGCAGTCCGGTGCGGGACTGGGAGAGCTTCGCCGACCCGGCTGCCCCTGCCCGGCCGATGCACGGCTTCCGGGGGGCCTCGGGCATCGACGGCACCCTCTCGAGCGCCTGCGGCCTGGCCGAGGCCCTCGGGGACCTGGTGCTGGTGAGCGGCGATCTGGCCCTGCTCCACGACAGCAACGGTTGGCTGTGGCGCCCGCAGCTCGGCGGGCGACTCACCGTCGTGCTGATCGACAACGGCGGCGGCGGCATCTTCGAGCAGCTGCCGATCCGCACCGAACCGGAGGAGGCGATGGATTTCGAACGGCTGTTCGCCATGCCCCAGGCGGTGGATCCCCTGGCGCTGGCGGCGGTGCACGGCGTTCCCGGCCGGCGGCTGGAGAGCCTGGAGGCCCTGGAGGACGCCCTGGCCTGGGCCCTCGCCCAGCCTCTGGCCCTGCTGGTGGTGTCCACCGAGCGCCGGCGGGATGCCGCCCTGCGGCAGCGGCTGCGCACAATGGCCGCAGATCTGGCCGCTCCCCTGGCCACCGGGCCGATCCCCTCCCCATGACCCCCGTTCCTCCAGCCCCGCCGCACTGGACCAGCGCCAGCAGCTACACCGACATCCGCTTCGAGACCAGCGGCGATGGGATCGCCCGGATCAGCATCGACCGGCCCGAGAAACGCAACGCCTTCCGGCCCCTCACGGTGCAGGAGCTCTGCGATGCCTTCAACCGGGTGCGGGATGACCCCTCCATCGGTGTGGTGCTGTTCACCGGCGAGGGGCCGGCCGCCGACGGCGTCTGGGCCTTCTGCGCCGGAGGCGACCAGAGCGTACGCGGCGACGGCGGCTACCTCGATGCTTCGGGCCTGCCGCGGCTCAACGTGCTCGACCTGCAGCGGATCATCCGCAGCCTGCCCAAGGTGGTGATCGCCCTGGTGGCCGGCTACGCCATCGGCGGCGGCCAGGTGCTGCACCTGCTCTGCGATCTGAGCCTGGCGGCGGAGAATGCCGTCTTCGGCCAGACCGGCCCGCGGGTGGGCAGCTTCGACGGCGGCTTCGGTGCCGGCTACCTGGCCCGGGTGGTGGGGCAGCGCAGGGCCAGGGAGATCTGGTTCCTCTGCCGCCGCTACGACGCGAGCCAGGCCCTGGCCATGGGGCTGGTGAACGCCGTCGTGCCCCTGGAGGATCTCGAGAGGGAAGGAGTGGCCTGGGCGCGGGAGGTGCTGCGGCACAGCCCCACGGCGATCCGCTGCCTCAAGGCCGCCTTCAACGCCGAGACCGACGGGCTGGCGGGGATCCAGGAACTGGCCGGCCAGGCCACCCACCTCTTCTATCGGACCAGTGAAGGTCAGGAGGGGCGCAACGCGTTCCTGGAGAAGCGGGATCCCGACTTTTCCGAGGCGCCCTGGCTACCCTGAATAAGGTTTCGTTGATTCAGCGGTCTTCACCGTGCCGCCCTTCAAGATCCGTCGCCTGACCCCCTTCAGCCTGTTCATCCCTGCGGCATTGGTCATCAATGTGGGTTTTCCAGTCGGTGTTCTGGCCGCGGTTGAACGGAAGGGCGAGGGTGAAGAAGTGGGCAAGGCAGTCCTTTCGTCGCCAGCGACCCCCCAGAACGGTGTCGAACTGATCCTGGATCGCCGTCAGCGGCTGCTGAGGGTGATGGAAGGCAACCAGGAGCGCCGCCGTTTCCGGGTGGGCGTGGGGATGCCCGGTTGGGAGACACCCGTGGGTTCGTTCAGTGTGATCGAGAAGACGGCCTTTCCGGTGTGGGAGCATCCGGCCAAGGGCGTGCGCATCCCCCCCGGGCCCAGCAATCCCCTGGGCTCGCGCTGGATCGGTTTCCACCGCGACTGCAAGGGGCGGCGCGGCTTCAACGGCCAGGAGCACCTGGAAGTGAAGGGATGCGTGAGCTCCGGCTTCCACGGCACGCCCCAACGCGACAGCGTCGGCGCCGCCGTGTCCCACGGCTGCGTACGGCTCTTCGACGAGGATGTCAGGGAGCTGTTCGAGATGGTGCAGCTCGGCACACCGGTCACGGTGCTGCCCTGAGCCCGCCGACGGCGGCCGGTGCGCTCCGGGGCAGCCCGTAGAGTTCCAGGCGCACCAGCGATCGAGCGCGGATGAGGGTTCTGTTTGCCGCTGCGGAGTGCGCTCCGATGATCAAGGTGGGCGGCATGGGGGACGTGGTGGGATCCCTGCCGCCGGCCCTGGCTGCGCTGGGGCATGACGTCCGGATCATCATGCCCGGCTATGGAAAGCTCTGGAGCCGGCTGGCGATTCCGGCCGAGCCGATGTGGCGGGGCCATGCCATGGGCACCGATTTCGCCATCTACGAAACACGCCATCCGACCAGTGGGCTGACGATCTACCTGGTGGGCCATCCGGTGTTCGATCCGGAGCGCATCTATGGCGGCGAAGATGAGGACTGGCGCTTCACCTTCTTTGCCAACGCCAGTGCCGAATTCGCCTGGAACGGCGGCTGGAAGCCCCAGGTGCTGCATTGCCACGACTGGCACACGGGGATGATCCCGGTGTGGATGCATCAGGACCCGGAGATCAGCACGGTCTTCACCATCCACAACCTCCGCTACCAGGGCCCCTGGCGCTGGAAGCTGGACCGCATGACCTGGTGCCCCTGGTACATGCAGGGGGACCACACCATGGCGGCGGCCCTGCTCTATGCCGACCGGGTGAATGCGGTGTCACCCACCTACGCCATGGAGATCCGCACGCCTGAATACGGCGAGCGCATCGACGGCCTGCTCAACTTCATCAGCGGCAAGCTGCGCGGCATCCTCAACGGCATCGACACCGACGACTGGAATCCCGCCACCGACGCCACCCTGCCCGCCACCTTCTCCGCCGACGACCTCAGCGGCCGCGCTGCCTGCAAGCGGCTGCTGCAGGAACGGATGGGACTGAACGTCAGCCCCCGCACCTACCTGATGGGGATGGTGAGCCGGCTGGTGGACCAGAAGGGTGTGGACCTGCTGCTGCAGGTCGCCGACCGGGTGCTGGCCTACAGCGACAGCCAGTTCGTGGTGCTCGGCACCGGCGATCGGGGCTACGAGTCGGGGCTGTGGCAGATGGCGGCCCGCCACCCCGGCCGCTTCTCGGTCTTCCTCACCTATGACGACGCCCTGTCGCGGCTGATCTACGCCGGCAGCGACGCCTTCCTGATGCCGAGCCGCTTCGAACCCTGCGGCATCAGCCAGATGCTGGCGATGCGCTACGGCTCGATCCCGGTGGTGCGTCGCGTCGGCGGCCTGGTGGACACCGTGCCCCCCAACGATCCCACCGCCGGCACCGGCACCGGCTACGGCTTCGATCGCTACGAGGCGATCGACTTCTACACCACGATCGTGCGCTCCTGGGAGGCCTACCGCAACGAGCCCAGCTGGCGGGAGCTGCAGCACCGTGCCATGACCACCGACTTCAGCTGGAACCGCTCGGCCCTGGCGTACGACGCCATGTACCGGGAGGTCTGCGGGGTCAAGGAGCCCACCCCCGATGCCGCGCAGGTGGAGCGGTTCTCCCAGGGTCAGGGGGCGGATCCGAGCCTCCTGCATGACGATTCCATGCCGGAGGGATCCCCCAAGCAGCCGCCGCCGCCCCAGCGGCCCCGCAACCCCCTGGCCCTGCTGCGCCGCCGCAACGACTCCTGAGCCCGTTCCAGGGTCCGGCGTCCATGGCTGATCCGGTTCCGCCACCCTCCGATCTGCCGGCGCCCTACGCGAGCCCCTGGGGCCGGCTCGGCCAGGCGCTGCGCGTCGTGCTGGCGTCCCTGCGCCTGAAGCTGCGCGAGCTCTGGCGGCGCAACGGCGAGGGGGACCTGTCGGTGCCGGGCTTCTGGCCGCAGGGGCTGGCACCCCTGTTCTGGCCCCTGCTGCTGGCGATCCTGCTGGCCATCATGGTGGCGCTGGCGGGCCGGATCTGGAGCGGCCTGGTCCACCCCGCCCGGCCGCCCGTCGCCGCACCATCGACGTCCCTGGCGGCACCGGCTCCCGCCCCGGCCGCCGACGCTCCGGCCGCAGACGCTCCTGCCGAGCCCACGGCGCCCCCCATCCCGAGCCCCGCCCCCGTGGTGGCCCCCGAGCCACCACCCCTGCTGGAACTCGACCCCCTGCTGGCCCTGCTGGCGGAGCAGGACCCCCAGCACCTGATCGCCTCGGCCCACCCGGAGCCCGCCAAGGGCCTGCTGGTGCTGACGATGGCGCCCCGGTTCGCCGGCCTCGCCCCCGCCAGCCGGGGCCGCTGGGCCGAACGCTGGCAGGAGCACGCCCGGGAGCTGGGCTACGAGCGGCTGGAGCTGGTGGACGGCCGGGAGCGGCTGCTGGCCCGCGCCGCCCTGGTGGGGTCGGGCATGATCCTGCTCGATCCCGGAGCCCCTGGCTGATGCTGCTGCCGTTCGAGCCGTTGCGCGAGCTCTGGGGCCAGCCCCTTCTGGCCCCCGCCGGCGTCCCCGAGCCCATCCGCCGCGTCAGCACCGACAGCCGCGGCGACCTGGCCGGCGCCCTGTTCGTGCCGCTGGTGGGGGAACGCTTCGATGGCCACCGCTTCGTCGCCGACGCCTTCGCCGCCGGCGCGGCGGCCGCCCTGGTGCAGCGGGACCGGCTGGATGGGGGGGCGCTGGCGGAGCTGGTGGCCGGCAGCGGCCGGCCGATCTGGCCCGTGGACGACACCCTGGAGGCCTACCAGCAGCTGGCCCGTCTCTGGCGGCGGCAGCTGGGGCTGCCGGTGGTGGCGGTGACCGGCTCGGCCGGCAAGACGACGACACGGGAGCTGATCCGGGCGGCCCTGTCACCCCTCGGGCCGGTGGTGGCCAGCAGCGGCAACGAGAACAACGACGTCGGGGCACCGCTGACGATCCTGAAGGCGGACGCGGACACGGCCGCCCTGGTGGTCGAGATGGGGATGCGGGGACTGGGGGAGATCGACCGCCTCAGCCGCTGCGCCGAGCCCGACGTGGCCGTGATCACCAACATCGGCACCGCCCACATCGGCCGGCTGGGCAGCCGGGAGGCGATCGGCCAGGCCAAGTGCGAGATCACCACCGGACTCGGGCCTCAGGGGGTTCTGGTGATCCCCGCCGGCGATCCCCTGCTGGAGCAGTCGCTGGCGCGGGTCTGGCGGGGCCGGGTGGTGCGGGTGGCCCTGGAGGACGAGGCGGCGGACGTCCCGGCGGGGATTCCCGCGGCGGAGCTGGTGGGCCGCCTGGCGGGCGGGCGCCTGAGCCTGGCCGAAGGCGTCAGCCTGGCGCTGCCGCTGGAGGGCCGCCACAACGCCCGCAACCTGCTGCTGGCGGTGGCCGTCGCCCGGGAGCTGGGTGTGTCGGCGGAGGCTCTCGCCGATCTGGCGGTGGCGCTGCCGGGCGGACGGGCGCGGCGGGCGCGGCTGGGCGGCGTGGAGCTCCTCGACGAGACCTACAACGCCTCGCCAGAGGCGGTGCTGGCGGCCCTGGAGCTGCTGGCCGCCGCGGACGGGAATGGCGATGGCCGCCGCTATGCGGCGCTGGGCACGATGCTCGAGCTGGGGGAACGCAGCCTGGAGCTGCACCGCCAGGTGGCGGGGCGGGCTCGGGCGCTGGGCCTCGACGGACTGGTGATCGTGGCCGCCGAACCCGAGGCGCAGGCGATGCTCGCCGCCGCCGCCGGGATGCCGCGGCTGGCGCGGGCGGCCACGCCCGAGGAGGCGGCCGCCGTGCTGCTCGACTGGGTCGAGCCGGGGGACCGTTTGCTGCTCAAGGCCAGCCGCGGGGTGGCCCTGGAGCGGGCGATCCCGGTGCTGGAGGCCGCCCTCGGTCCCGCCGGTTGAAGCGCGGCGCTTGATGCGCAACGCCGGGCCCACCAGGATGGGGCGGCCGCCGAGCACGCCGCGATGGTGAAACCCGTGTTCGTGACCACCACCTTCACGATCGAGGGCTACGACATCACCGCCTACCGCGGCCTGGTGCGCGGCATCGTCGTGCGCTCTCCCACCCTGGTGCAGGGCTTCCTGGGTGGCCTCAAGCAGATCGTCGGCGGCCGCATCGGCGCCTACACCGAGATGTGCGAACAGGCCCGGGAGCAGGCCTACGAGCAGATGAGCCAGCACGCGCGGGCCCTGGGGGCGAACGCCATCGTCGGCGCCCGCTACGACGGCTCCGAGGTGCAGGGCGGCCCCGCCGCCATGACGCTGGGCACACCTCTGGCCATCGCCACCGGCATCGGCGGTGGCGCTGCCGCGCCGGGCTGGATTCTCCGGCTCCTGCAGGCTCCGCTGACGGCCGGCCTGGTCTGGCTGGCCCTGGGCTGGATCACGCGGTCCACGGCCCGGGGACGACAGCGGCTGCGCGGCAGCCCCGAGCGGCCGCTGCTGGCCTATCCCCTCTGGGTGCCGGCCCTGGGCGTGGGTTGCATGCTGCTGTTCTCCCTGTGCGCCTGGTTCGCCTGGTGGGCGCCTCCCAGCCGCGGCGGTCCGGCCGTGTCGCCGGTGTTCCTGGTGTTCGTGCTGCTCGGGGTGGTGCTGGCGGCCGCGTTCGTGCTCGATGCGGCGGGCCTGGAGCGGCTGCGGCTGGGCCGCTGCGGACGCATCGCCTGGGGGATCCGCCTGGAGGCCCGCGACGGTCGCCGGCTGGAGGGCTGGGACGTGACGATCGAGAGTGATGCGGGGGTGGTGCGGGAACCGCTGGACAGCTGAGCGGAACGGAGGGCGCGGCCGTGGGGCATCGGCTGGATCAGCCTCCCAGAAGGAGGGCATCCACGATCTCGTAGCGTTCGTCGCCGACGCGAACGAGCTGCCGGTCGCCGGTCCTGGTGGCGCGGATCGCGGGGTAGCCATCGGCCTGGCTGGTGTCAGCACCGATGGGCCTGCCCATACGGAAATAGATCGCACGGGTACGGCCATCTGGCCTGGTGACGACAACGGTGGCGTAACTTCCACCTGAGCGTGCCACACCGAACGGGCATGACCCCATCGGCTTGGCCGGGCTGAACGCGCAAGGCAACGACCCGCTCACATCGAACGTGCCCCGTCCGGCGCGCAACGCGGAGTCGTCCGGGCCCATGGCTGCACTGCCGTCGGGCGAAATCGCCGGCCGCAGGGATTCGGCGGCCACATAACCCCGCGGGCCTCCCCCGAGCTGCTGCACGTCACACCACACGCCGCCCCGGGCGCGTTGACAGCCAAGGTTGTCGAGGATCGTGCCGGGGCGGTAGCTGGCCAGAACGCGGGCTGAGAGATCCGGCCGCTCAAAAAGGTTCAGCATGGACGTGACTTCCCAGTTACGCGGCCCGCCGCTCTCTGGAGCCGCCGGCAGGGCCGCCGCGGGGGATGGGCCGCCGTCGCGTGCCCACACATAGATGCCGCCATCCGCCAGGAGGCTGAGGTACAGGCGGCCCTCCTTCAGCAGGTACGAACGGACGAACCGGGAACGGGCAAGGATGCTCCCGTCCATGCTCGGTTGAGGGCACAGGGCGCTCGTCGCCGCGAGCGGGCCAAACGCGAACCGACCACTCGACGCGTCGCTGGCCGGCACGGCAGACCAGGTACCTTTGGCGTGATTGCAGTCGAGCTGCATCGTGACCGTGCCATCGCCATGCAGCCACAGGGTGTACAGCGATCCGTCACGCGGCCTGGTGGTGCCCTGGCGGTCGTCCATGGATTGGAACTCCACGAGACGCCAGTGGGTGCCGGCCAGTGGCGCCCCATACTCTTCAGCGGCATGCGCCACGGAACCCGCCGTCGCCAGGAACAGGGTCAGCAAGCTGACGAGGCGTCGGATCCGCATCGTCGCGACCTCCATCGGCGCACGCCCCACTACTGCCGCAGCCTTAGCGCCGGCATGGCGATACCGGCAGCTGGTGTCGGGGCCAGGGAGGAAAACGTCAAGTCCCGGAATCCGCAGCAACCCCGAAGGCATGAGGAGCAAGCCCGCCAGCAACCCCTGGGGGCGTACAAACGACCCAGAGGTGCCAATAAGAATCATCCGTACGCTCCAGATCAGAAGCGGGCAGAGGCTGGAAACGGTGCGAAAACATCGTATATCCCGCCTTCTGCATCTGGCTGTTAGACCGCACTCTATGGCGGGAATGCTGCTACGAAAATGACAGCTTGCGCCTGTACTCTTCCAGCAAGTCTCTGCACTTCAGGTCACTTCTGAATGTCTCCTGAGAAAGTTGCAGGCCTGCAAGTCTTGACAACTCTTCAACTATGTCACGGCTGTTTGACTGAGACATGGAATACGTAGTTGCGAAGACACTACAAGTGTCTCTCTCCCCATGAGCAGAATGCTCACTGTAAAGCAACTCCAGGTTTAGGCGATGGAACCCAAAACCAAGGAATGCAACACGACGAGCAAGACCTAGGAGGCTACGTACCTCTGAGATTCTACTGGTTTCTAAATCTGTTCCTTCCGTGAAAGTTTTGATCTGACCTGTAATACTCAGCAGAGTTCTCGTTTCAGGCTCGCTCCCAAACGCACATTTTTGACCACCTTCCTCCCATGGCAGTTTCCCTGTAGATCCATATGGATGAATGATCGTGAGGCAGTCGAGAGCTTCTTTCGCCTTTTGTCTGTCAATCTTGTAGTATGTCTGAAGGGCATGGTACATAAACTGCTCAATACAGCGATCGTAGTTAAAGCATATGACTGCTACCCTGCTTAGGCGGTGTGGCAACTCATTAACAGTGCAATTATCAGTTAAGATCTGAAAAAATGGATAGAGCCATGATTCTTGAGCATTTGGAACATCTAGCCTATGGGGAAATTCATGAGCTGGCCCCATAAGCGTACTGCTCGCCTCCGCCCGAAGTATGCATCGAGCAATTGCGAGCTTTCCACATATAACCATGTCATCGTTTCCCCGATGAGCATCGAGATAGTTATCTATAGATATGGCCAAAGGGAGTCCATCTCTGATGCACTCTGCGGCATTAAGTAGTGGCCCGTCTTGTCCATTCAGACGAGGTTCTGTCTCTGACAAGATTCTAAATGCATCAGCAATTACATCTCCGCCCTCTCTGTCCCCGAGAGCATGCTGAAGACTATTGCTGAGGGTGCCAACGATGTGATCTTTTAGCTTGGCTCCACTTGGGAGCCCGAGCTCGCAGCTCGCACCTGCTCCAACGAACAAGGATAGATCGCGCGTAAGCCGCGATCTTATCCAGTTGTTGGACTAGCCCTTTGTCGCGATTGGCCAGCGTTTTACGGGAGATAGATCGGCCCGGATCTCAGCTTTCCTTCAGGATTCTGTCTGAATCAGACGTGCAGCCTGGGATGATCACCGTCGCTTCTGATTGAGAGGAGTAA
>NZ_JACJSZ010000060.1 GCF_014698445.1 Microcystis elabens FACHB-917 | reverse complement strand
GCGTTTCTTGTTGAGGCCTGGGAGGCCAACAGGACTGGCCAGCCCACACCAAGCCTTCTGCCCCAGCGCGACTGAATCCTTTCAGAGCTGGCACAACAGGTCTGAGGCGAGAGGTTTTCAGACCACTCGGGCATGGAGCCAGGAGGGAATTTCTCTGCTCAGCTGGTGATGCCCCGTGAACGCTTACCGGGGGGGAGGCGCCGAAGTCGCCGGGAGGAGGGTCCTCTGTGCATGACCGGCGATGCATCGCTCCCAGCAGCCCATCGCTCCGTCCACAGCGGCGGAGGCCATCGCGCGAGCCCTCCCCGGCATCAACCCCGGGCTCGGCGACGGGGCCCCAGGCGCCGGGTTGTACCGGCGCTGGGATCCTTTCTGCGCCAGGCGGGACTTTCCCTCGCGACACGCTGGCCGCCCCGCTGGAAGTGGTCCACGTTCAACTGCATTCCCGGCTTGAGATCGGCGAAGGTCTCCAGGACATCCTTGTAGTCCGTCGAGGCCTTGGTGAGCAGCGTCTGACCCCCGACGACAGAGGAGCGTCTGACGGCATCGATCGACTGGATCTTGGCTTTGAGGGAATCTGTGGAATCAGCCAGCACGGGAGTGGCGAGTGTGCCGATCAGGAGCCTGGCCACGATGGCATGAGGAAAGAGTCTGATGGCGGCTGGACGTCAAACGACGGGAGCCGCCGGATCGCATGGAACGCTCCGCAGCGGTTATGACTGGACATGCAGGCCCCCGCAGGGCGGCGGCGGACCATGAGGACTCCTCGGACTTGATCAGCAGTCTGAGAAACGTCTTGGAGATGTCGAAACCTTCGTCAAACTTCAGGCCGGAGTAATGGGCCCCCCGCAGTTGGTTCATCCAGATCAGCTCCCCTCCTGCTTCAATGATTTCCTCGTCACAGGGATCATGAAAACGAATCTGGGCAGGGGCTCCCCTGGAGACCTGCTGAAAGCTGCAAATGCAGGCGCCGGAACGAATTACATCTCAGAGATGGCCGGAATAGCAATGATCCTGAAAAAACACCTCGACTTTAATGAGGATCTGAAAAAAGGGTGCTGAAAACTTTGGATCTCGAGCGGGAAGTCGTGACTCCTTCATGTCCTTGGGGAGAAGAGATTGGCCCCAGACGGATTTCAGCGTTCTGCGGAAGTGGTTTACGGACTCTGGCAAAATCATCCCTCCTGTCTACCTGCGCTCGAGCTCTCACGTTGACAGTGGACAGGTGGTTTTCCGGGTGATCTACGGCACCCCTCCCACCGTCAGGGGTTACCGGATCCAGGCCCCTGTCCGAAGCCGCTCCAGTGTTTCAGTTCCTCCAGCGTCTGCACGCCCTCCACCCGGCGGCTGCCAAGGACCCAGGTGGGGTAGGCCTTGATGCCCGCCGCCTGGCAGCGTTCCCGGCCTTCGCTGGTCTTGTCGCACTCAACGTAGGGCAGCCGATCGCCCGCCTGCTGGCCGAAGAGGCTCTTCTGGCGGAAGCAGGCCGGACACCACCAGGCGCCGTAGAACAGGGCCCCGATCCGCTGCAGGTGCTCCGTCAGGGCGAGCTGGTCGCCGTTCGACGGGGACAGGGCCTCGCCGAGGGTTGGGGTGGTGGAGCCGCCGGCCTGGCCCCCGTGGGCCGGGGGACCGAAGCCCAGCAGGCCCCCCGCCAGAGCGGACAGGCCGCCCAGCAGCAGCAGCAGCGCCGCCGACGGCGACCGCCGGGGCGATCGGGGTGGAGCATGGATGGGCATCGTCATTGCGAACGGGGCCGGAAATCTAGGGCGGCCCTCCGCTTCCCCGCCCTGCCCCGCCCCGGTGCCGTACGGGCTTCCGCCCTGCCCGGGCCTGTGAAATCAGCGGCGGGACTGGGACAATTCGCAGGTTCGACGGTGACCGGCGCCCTGGCGAGATGAGCGTGAATGGCTACCGCGACTATTTCAAGGTTCTGGGCGTGGAGAGGGGCACCGATGCCGATGGCATCAAACGGGCCTTCCGCAAGCTTGCCCGCCAATACCACCCGGATGTGAATCCCGGCGATGCCTCCGCCGAAGCCCGCTTCAAGGAGATCAGCGAGGCCTACGAAGTGCTCTCCGATCCCGAGAAGCGCCGCCGCTACGAACAGTTCGGCCAGTACTGGAACCAGATGGGCGGCAGCGGTGGCGGGGCCCCCGGCGTCGATGTCGACTTCGGCCGTTACGGCAACTTCGACGACTTCATCAACGATCTGCTCGGACGTTTCGGTGGCGGCGCCACGGCCGGTGCCCCCGGCGGCTTCGGCTTCGGCAGCGGCTTCCCCGGGGGTTTCGGGTCCGGTTTTGGCGGTGTGGGCACCGAGCGCTCCACCCAGGTGCAACTCGATGCGGAAGCCACCATCAATCTGCCGGTGGCCGATGCCTTCCGCGGCTGCGAGCGCACCCTGGCGGTCAACGAGGAGCGGGTGCAGGTCCGCATCCCCGCCGGCGTCAAGGACGGCAGCCGCCTGCGGCTCAAGGGCAAGGGCAACCTGCAGCCCGGGACGGGGCGCCGCGGCGATCTCTACCTCACCCTCAAGCTCCAGCCCCATCCCGTATGGCGCCTCGATGGTGACCAGCTGCGGGCCGAGCTTCCCCTCAGCCTCGACGAGCTGGCCCTCGGGGGCGAGGTGCGCGTGGCCACCCCCGATGGCGAGGCCACCATCCAGGTGCCCCCCGGCATGACCCTCGGCCGCAGCCTGCGGCTCAAGGGCAAGGGCTGGCCGGTGAAGGACGGCCGCGGCGATCTGCTGTTCACCCCCACCCTGAAGCTGCCCGACAGCCTCAGCCCCCGGGAGCGGGACCTGCTCGAGCAGCTGCGCCAGGCCCGCAGCGTCGACCCCCGCAAGGACTGGATCAGCGCCGCCCTGCTCTGAGCGCCGCGCCCCTGCGGCCCCCAAGCGCCGGAAGGGCTTTCCGTAGGATCCGTCCAGTCAGATCTGCCCCATGGAGCTCACCTATCGGCCCCGCCGGCTGCGCCGCACGCCGGCCATCAGGGCCATGGTGCGGGAATTCCAGCTCTGCGCCGCCGATTTCATCTACCCGCTGTTCGTCCACGAGGGCGCGTCCAACGAGCCCATCGGTGCCATGCCCGGCGCCCAGCGCTGGAGCCTGGAGGGGCTGGTGGCGGAGGTGGGCCGCGCCTGGGACCTGGGCATCCGCTGCGTGGTGCTGTTCCCCAAGGTGGCCGACGGCCTCAAGACCGAGGACGGCAGCGAGTGCTTCAACGAGGGCGGCCTCATCCCCCGGGCGATCCGCCGCCTCAAGGAGGTGCATCCCCAGATGGCGGTCATGACCGATGTGGCCCTCGATCCTTATTCCTGCGACGGCCATGACGGCATCGTCAGCAGCGAAGGGGTGGTGCTCAACGACGAGACCGTCACCCTGCTCTGCCGCCAGGCCGTGGCCCAGGCCCGCGCCGGGGCGGATCTCATCGGCCCCAGCGACATGATGGACGGCCGGGTCGGGGCGATCCGCGAGGCCCTCGACGAGGAGGGCTTCGAGCACGTCGGGATCATCAGCTACACCGCCAAGTACGCCTCCGCCTACTACGGACCCTTCCGCGAAGCCCTGGATTCCGCCCCCCGGGCGGTGAGCGGCAAGCCCATCCCCACGGACAAGAGCACCTACCAGATGGATCCGGCCAACGGCCGCGAAGCCCTCACCGAGGCCCTGCTCGATGAACAGGAGGGGGCCGACATCCTGATGGTCAAGCCCGGCCTGGCCTACCTCGACGTCATCCATCGCCTGCGGGGCGAGAGCGAACTGCCGATCGCCGCCTACAACGTCAGCGGCGAATACGCCATGGTCAAGGCGGCCGCCGAGCGGGGCTGGATCGACGAGCGGGCTGTGGTGCTCGAGACCCTGCTCTGCTTCAAGCGGGCCGGCGCCGACCTGATCCTCACTTACCACGCCTGCGACGCCGCCCAGTGGCTCCGCGACGGCT
Source organism: Microcystis elabens FACHB-917 (assembly GCF_014698445.1). Taxonomy (GTDB): domain Bacteria; phylum Cyanobacteriota; class Cyanobacteriia; order PCC-6307; family Cyanobiaceae; genus Cyanobium; species Cyanobium elabens. The sequence continues at coordinate 11,853 of NZ_JACJSZ010000060.1, read as the reverse complement.
GAGCCGCGCCGCTTGAATGGAGCGATGAACCGTCCTTGCCTCCTCTTATGACGCGTCTCGGCCACGTGGCAGTGCGGGTTCAGGACATGGAGCGTGCCAAGCGCTTCTACGAACGGCTCGGGCTGCGCCTCACCTGGGACGCCGAGGACTGGGCCTACATGCAGTCGCCAGGCAACGGCGACGGCATCGCCCTGCTCAGCCCCGCCTACACTGCCGCCGGTCCCCACTTCGCCTTCCACTTCAGCGACCGCGCCGAGGTGGACGCCGTGCACGACCGGCTGGAGGCGGCGGGCCACCGGGTGGGTCCGGTGCACGACCACCGGGATGGCACCGCCTCCTTCTACCTGCAGGATCCGGAGGGCAACTGGCTGGAGATGCTCTACGAGCCCGCCGCCGGCATCCCCTCCAACGTCGGTGCCGCCGCCATCCCCGCCCCCGGCCCCGTCACGGCCCCAGCCCCCGTCGCGCCCGCGGGGTGAGCGCAGCCCCTGTGAGCGAGATCCGCCAGGACACGCTGGAGCTGCTGGAGTGGCCCCGGCTCGCGGACCATCTGGCCGGTTTCGCCAGCACCACCGCCGGCCGCCGCCACTGCGCCGGTCTCGGGCTGCCCGACCATCCGGCCGAAAGTCGCCGCCTGCTGCTGGAAACCACCGAGCTGCTGGCCCTCGACGGCCTCAGTGAGGGGGGCCTGAGCCTGCAGGGGGCCGGGGACATCGCCGCCACGGTGGCGCTCTGTGCCAAGGGGGGCTGCGCCGGCGGCGAGGAGCTGCTCGCCGTGGCCGCCACCCTGGCGACGGCGCGGCGGCTGCGGCGCCAGATCGAAGACCCGGGGCTGCGGCCCGTCACCACGGCCCTGGTGGCCGAGCTGCGCACCCTGCCGGAGCTGGAGCAGCGGCTCCACTTCTGCCTGGAGGAGGGGGGCCGGGTGGCGGATCGGGCCAGTGGCCCCCTGGAGGCGGTGCGGCGCCAGCTGCTGACCCTGCGCGGCGAACGGCGCGACCGGCTGCAGGAGCTGGTGCGCCGCTACGGCTCCCTCCTCCAGGACACGGTGGTGAGCGAGCGGGGTGGCCGTCCCGTGCTGGCCGTCAAGGCCGGCGCCGCCGCCCAGGTGGGCGGACTGGTGCACGACAGTTCCGCCTCCGGCAGCACGGTGTACGTGGAACCCCAGGCTGTGATCACCCTGGGCAACCGCATTCGCGATGCCGAAGGCCAGGAACGGGAGCTGGAGCGGCAGGTGCGCAGCGAGCTCAGTGCCCTGGTGGGCGAGCAGGCCGAACCCCTCGACCACCTGCAGCGGGTGCTGGTGCGGATCGACGCGGGTCTGGCCCGGGCCCGCTACGGCCAGTGGCTAGGGGCGGTGCGGCCCGAGCTGGCCGATGCGGCCGACGCCCCCTTCGAGCTCGGCGACCTGCGCCACCCCCTGCTGCTCTGGCAGGAGCGGCGCGAGGGCGGCCGGCCGGTGGTGCCCGTCACCATCCGGGTGGGCCCCGAGCTGCGGGTGGTGGCGATCACCGGCCCCAACACCGGCGGCAAGACGGTGACCCTCAAGAGCCTGGGGCTGGCGGCCCTGATGGCCCGCGCCGGCCTGTTCCTGCCCTGTACGGGCACCCCCCGGCTGCCCTGGTGCGGCCAGGTGCTGGCCGACATCGGCGACGAGCAGTCGCTGCAGCAGAACCTCTCCACCTTCAGCGGCCACATCCGCCGCATCGCCCGCATCCTGGCGGCCCTGCCGGCAGGGGCAGCCCCGCAGGGAGCGGCGGCCCTGCTCCAGGGGCCGGCGGCCCTGGTGCTGCTCGACGAGGTGGGGGCCGGCACCGATCCCACCGAGGGCAGCGCCCTGGCCGCCGCCCTGCTGCGCCACCTCGCCGACCGTGCCCGCCTCACCGTGGCCACCACCCACTTCGGCGAACTCAAGGCGCTCAAGTACGCCGATCCCCGCTTCGAGAACGCGTCGGTGGCCTTCGACGTCGAGACCCTCTCCCCCACCTACCGGCTGCAGTGGGGCATCCCCGGCCGCAGCAACGCCCTGGCGATCGCCTCCCGCCTGGGGCTCGACCCCGCCGTGCTGGCCGCGGCCGCCGCCCAGCTGGAGCCGGGCGGCGAGGGGGACGTCAACCGGGTGATCGAGGGGCTCGAGCAGGAGCGCCAGCGCCAGCAGGAGGCGGCCGAGGCGGCGGCGGCCCTGCTGGCCCGCACCGAGCTGCTGCACGAGGAACTGCTGCAGCGCTGGTCGCAGCAGAAGGAGCAGTCGGCGGAACTGCAGGAGCAGCGCCGCCAACGGCTGGAAGACTCGATCCGGGAAGGGCAGGGGGAGGTGCGGCGGCTGATCCGGCGGCTGCGCTCGGCGGGCCAGGAGGTGCGCGTCGGCGGGCGGGTGGCCGGCGAGACGGCCCGCCAGGCCGGCCAGCGGCTGCGGCGCCTGGAACAGCAGCACCGGCCCCTGCCCGAGCGCCGCGACCACGGCGGCTGGCGGCCCCGGGTGGGGGACCGCATCCGGCTGCTGGCCCTGGGCAAGGCCGCCGAGGTGCTGGCCATCTCCGACGATGGCAGCGAGCTCACCGTCCGCTGCGGCGTGCTGCGGCTGACGGTGGAACTCGCCGGCATCGAGGGGCTGCACGGCGAGAAGCCGGCCCCGCCCGAGCCGCCGCCCCAGGTACGGATCCGCAGTCGCCGTTCCCCCGGCAGCCGGGGGCCGGAGGTGCGCACCGAGGGCAACACGGTGGACGTGCGCGGTCTGCGGGTGCACGAGGCCGAGGCGGCGGTGGAGGAGCGCCTGCGGGGGGCCAACGGCCCGGTGTGGGTGATCCACGGCATCGGCACCGGCAAGCTCAAGCGGGGCCTGCGGGAATGGCTCTCCGGCCTGCCCTGGGTGGAGCGGGTCAGCGATGCCGAGCAAGGGGACGGGGGGCCCGGCTGCAGCGTGATCTGGGTGAAGTGAATCCACGGGCCGGGCCGCTTCCCGCCGGATGGCTCAGTGGCGGATGGCGGGCAGCTGGGGTTCCTGCCGCGGCGGCGGCATGGTGGCCTCGGGCGGCAGCAGGGCCGCCCCGAGGCCGTCGAACAGGCGCCAGCCGGTGGGTTCCACATCCAGATGCACGGTCTGCCCCACCGTCACGCTCTGGTCCGGGGTGGCCCGCACCAGCACCAGGTGGCTGCCCTCCAGCAGCCGGCAGGTGACCAGTTGCTCGTTGCCCAGGGCCTCGCAGTGGCTCACCTCCGCCGCCAGGTTGCGGTTGGTGGCGGGGGCCAGCCGCAGGTGCTCCGGCCGCAGGCCGCCGGTGATGCGGTGGCCGATCCAGTCGCCGAGAAGCTCCGCCAGCGGACCCTCCACCGGAAAGCGGCGCCCCTCCAGCAGCAGCTGGGCGGAGCCGGCCACCTCCACCGGCAGCAGGTTCATCGCCGGGCTGCCGATGAACTGCGCCACGAACAGGTTGGACGGCCACTGGTAGAGCTTCATCGGCGTGCCCAGCTGCTGCAGCCGTCCCTCGTTGAGCACGGCGATGCGGTGGCCCATGGTCATCGCCTCCACCTGGTCATGGGTGACGTAGAGGGTGGTGGTGCCCAGGCGGCGCTGGAGCTCCACGATCTGGGTGCGGGTGCCGGTGCGCAGCTTGGCGTCCAGGTTGCTGAGGGGCTCATCCATCAGGAACACCGCCGGCTGGCGGGCGATCGCCCGGCCCAGCGCCACCCGCTGCTTCTGGCCGCCGGAGAGCTCCTTGGGCCGGCGCTCCAGCAGCGGCTCCAGTTCCAGCGTGGCGGCCACTTCGTCGATGCGCGCCGCGATGCGGCGCTCCCGCTCGGAATCGACCCGCAGCGCCGCCGGAAGGCGGCGGGTGGCCCGGTGCAGGCTGTCCTGCAGCTGCTGGGCCAGGCTGCGTCGGTGGCTGCGCCGCAGGCCGAAGCCGATGTTGTCGGCCACGCTCAGGTGGGGATAGAGCGCGTAGCTCTGGAACACCATCGCCACGTTGCGCTGGGCGGGGCGCAGCCGGCTCACGGGGCGTTCCCCCACGTAGATCTCACCCTCGGTGATGGCCTCCAGCCCGGCCAGCAGCCGCAGCAGGGTGCTCTTGCCGCAGCCCGAGGGGCCCACCAGCACGAGGAATTCGCCGTCCTGGATGTGCAGGTCGAGCTGGCGCAGCACCTCCACCGGGCTGCCGCCGCGACGGGGCGGGTAGGTCTTGCCGACCTTGTGGAAGCGGACCTCGGCCAATCCAGCGGTGCAACCGAGGGATCCTAAGGTTGATCCTCATCTCATCCGATCCCCGGCCGAACCCCTTCCTTGCAGTTCATCGATCAGGCCCGCATCGCCGTGCGCGCCGGCCGCGGCGGCGACGGCATCGTGGCCTTCCGTCGTGAGAAGTACGTCCCTGCCGGCGGGCCCTCCGGTGGCGATGGGGGCCGCGGCGGTGATGTGCTCCTCGTGGCCGATGCCAACCTCCAGACCCTGCTGGATTTCAAGTACCGCCGCCTGTTCGCCGCCGACGATGGCCGCCGCGGCGGCCCGAACCGCTCCACCGGGGCCAGTGCCTCCACCCTGACGATCCGGGTGCCCTGCGGCACGGAGGTGCGCGACTGCCGCACCGGCATCCTGCTGGGGGATCTCACCCACCCCGGCGAGGAGCTGCTGGTGGCGGCCGGCGGCCGGGGGGGGCTGGGCAACGCCCACTACCTCAGCAACCGCAATCGGGCGCCGGAGAAGTTCACCGAGGGCAAGGAGGGCGAGGAGTGGCTGCTGCAGCTGGAGCTCAAGCTGCTGGCCGAGGTGGGCATCATCGGCCTGCCCAACGCGGGCAAGAGCACACTCATTGCCGTGCTTTCGGCGGCCCGGCCCAAGATCGCCGACTACCCCTTCACCACCCTGGTGCCCAACCTGGGGGTGGTGCGGCGGCCGAGCGGCGACGGCACCGTCTTCGCCGACATCCCCGGCCTGATCGCGGGGGCGGCGCGCGGTGCCGGCCTGGGCCATGACTTCCTCCGTCACATCGAGCGCACCCGGATGCTGCTGCATCTGGTGGATGCGGGCGCGGAGGATGTGCTGGGGGATCTGAAGGTGGTGAAGGACGAACTGGCGGCCTACGGCCACGGGCTCGGCGATCGGCCCAGCCTGGTGGTGCTCAACAAGATGGAACTGCGTGAGCCCGCCGTACTCGGAGAAATGGCCGCGTCCATCGAGGCCCACACCGGTGCGCCCCCACTGATGATTTCAGCGGCCGCGGCCCAGGGTCTGGATGCCCTGCTGGCCGCCGTGTGGAACCAGCTGGGCATCGCCTGAGCGGCGCTCAGTCGTCGTAGACCCGGCATTCAGGCGCTTCGGGGTTGAGGTCGCAGTAGACCTCCAGGGGAGTGGGGTCGTGGTTGTCCTCGGGGTGGTGCTCCTTGTACTCGTTAAGGGCCTTGAGCGCCTCCTCGAGGTGGCGCACCTTGCCGAGATTGCCGTCGGCCTTGGCCGATTCGATCTCGACTTTGTCCTTCTCGATGTGATCGTCGATCGTCTTCATGCAAAAACCGGCCGTCACGGGCCGGAACTCACCTCAGCCACCTTACGGTCGTGGTCGGGGGATCGCCGCCTCCTGTGAGTCTCCGCACACCCTCCGACCGTTGCAAACCCGGCGGCTGCTGCTGCGGTGGAGCCGCTTCCGTGGCTAGCAGCGGAATGGACAGTGCCCCGGTTGGCCCATGACACGCATCAGCAAGCGGCGGGAACGGCATTTCATCGACGAGCACGGCCGGCTCTTCTGGATCAACGGCCCCGACACCCACTGCTACCTCTCGGAGCAGCGCCAGTGGCGACGCGGCCTCAGCTTCGAGGAGGTGCTGATCTGGAAGCAGTGCGCCCCCAGCGGTCTGGTCAGCCAGCGCTTCGCCAGCGTCCAGGCGGCCATGGAGGCCTTCCAGTCCGATGCGGTGCAGTGGTACCAGGACCTCTACCTGCGCCGCATGGGGGACCAGATGGCGGCCCACCGCAGCATCGACGACTACAAGCCCACGACGATGCAGCAGGCCGAAGCCAGGGGCGCCCGGGTGCAGCGCCAGCCCTGGCTGCTGCCGGAGCCCGCCGGTCCGGTCTGCGGCCTGCCCCCCCGCATGGCCGACGGGGCGGGTCTGCTGGAGGTGCCACACCCCCACCGCCGCCGGCGCTCAGGCTGCCAGCTCGCTGAGCGTTAGCCAGCGCTCCTCCGCCGCCGCGATCCGCTCCACCAGGGCCGCCAGCTCGTGGGTCAGGCTCTCCAGCTGGGCGTAGTCCGGGCCGGAGGGGGCTGCCAGTTGCTGCTCCAGCTCCCGGCGCCGCTGCTCCAGCTCCGGCAGTTCGCTCTCCAGCCGCTCCAGCTCCCGGGACTCCTTGAAGCTGCGCCGCCGGGGCCCGGCGGCCGCCGGCTTCGCCGCCGGCGGCGATGGCCGGGTGGCCTGCGGGGCGGCCCCAGGGCCTGCGGTGGCCGCGACCGGAGCCCGGGCCCGCCGCTCCAGCCAGCTGCTGTAGTTGCCCTCGAAGCGCTCCAGTCGGCCCGCCTCGAAGTGGAACAGGCGGTCGACGGTGCGGTCCAGGAACCAGCGGTCGTGGGAGACCACCACCACACAGCCGCGGAAATCCTCGAGGAAGTCCTCCAGCACGCTCAGGGTGTGCACGTCGAGGTCGTTGGTGGGCTCGTCCAGCAGCAGCACGTTGGGGGCCTCGATCAGCAGCCGGCAGAGGTGCAGGCGGCGGCGCTCCCCGCCGGAGAGCTTGGCCACCGGCTGGTGCTGCTGGGCGGGGGGAAACAGGAACCGCTCCAGCAGCTGGGAGGCCGTCAGCTCCACCCCGTCGACCTGCACCCGGCTGGCGGCCTCCTGCACCACCTCGATCACCTTGCGCCTGCCGTCCCTGGCCAGCAGCACGTCGCTGTGCTGGTCGAAGTAGGCCAGCTTGACCGTGGCCCCCAGTTCCAGCAGGCCTTCGCTAGGGGGGCGGCGGCCGGCGATCACCTCCAGCAGGCTGGATTTGCCGGCCCCGTTGGGCCCGATGATTCCCACCCGGTCCTCGGGGCTGAAGTCGTAGCTGAAGTCCCGCAGCAGGGTGCGATCGCCCACGGCCACCGCCAGGCCCTCGGCAGTGATCGCCCGCTTGCCGATGCGCCGGGCGGTGGCCGCCATCGCCAGGCTGGCGCGCCCCTGGCGGGCGGGGATCTCCAGCAGGGCCTCGATGCGCTGCAGGCGGGCCTTCTGCTTGGTGCTGCGGGCCTTGGGTCCCTGGCGCAGCCAGGCCAGCTCCCGCCGCAGGGTGCCCCGGAGCTTGGCGGCGGTGGAGGCTTCGGCCTCCTCATCGGCGGCCTTGAGGGCCAGGTAGGTGCCGTAGTTGCCCTCGTAGGGGCGGGCCTCGCCGCGATCCACCGCCACGATCCGCCGGGTGACCCGATCCAGCAGGTAGCGGTCGTGGGTGACGAGCACCAGGGCGCCGGCGAAGCGATCCAGGTAGCTCTGCAGCCACTCGACCCCCTCGGCATCGAGGTGGTTGGTGGGTTCATCCAGGAGCAGCACCTCCGGCTCGGCCACCAGAGCCGCCGCCAGGGCGACGCGGCGCCGGTTGCCACCGGAGAGCCCGCCGATGGTCCGCCCCTGGTGGGCCACATCGATGCCCAGGCGCTCCAGCACCTCGCGGCAGCGGCGTTCCAGGTCCCAGGCCTGGCAGCTGTCCATGCGGTGCTGCAGGGCGCTGAGGCGGGCCAGGAGCTGGCCGTCCTCCGGGTGGAGGGCCAGCCGGTGGCTCACGCCGGCGTGCTCGCGCAGCAGGGCCATGGCCTCCCCATCGCCGGCGAACACCTGCTCCAGCACGGTCAGGGCCGGGTCCAGCCGGGGCTCCTGGTCGAGCAGCACCACCCGGGTGCGGGCGTGGCAGCGGCGCTCGCCGCGATCGAGGGGCTCCAGGCCCGCCAGCACCCGCAGCAGGGTGCTCTTGCCGGCGCCGTTGGGGCCGATCAGCCCCAGCCGGTCCCGCTCCCCCACGTGCAGCTCGAGGTCGGCGAACAGGCTGCGCAGGCCGAAGTCCTTGGCGGCCCCCACCAGGCTGATCAGGCTCATGGGGCTTCGACGGGCTGGCTCAGCCCCCGGCGCTGCTGGTCCAGGTGGGCGAAGACGCTCTTGTCGCCCACATCCGCAGCCGCCGGCATGGGGAACTTGCGCAGGCAGAGCACCAGCAGCAGCAGGGCTTCGGCGGCCAGCAGGCTGGCGGTGGCGGCCGGGCTGAGCACGCCGGCCAGGCGGCCGAGCAGGGCCAAGGGCAGCAGCAGGGTGACGCCGATCGCCTCCGGCCGCTGGAAGCAGAAGAACTCCTTGAAGCCGATGCCGGCCAGGGCGGCGAAGAACGGACCCACCGCCAGGATCCACAGGGGCTGCTCCACCAGGGCGGGGAGCATCCCGGCGGGGCCCACCCGCAGGGCCAGCAGCCCGCCGCCCAGGCAGCCCGCCAGCCAGAACAGCTGCAGGGCCCGGTGCAGGGGACGCAGGTAGATGTGGATCCAGCGCAGGGCCAGGCCGAGCCCGGCCGCCATCACCAGCAGCCATGGCCAGAGCAGGTCGGGGCCCAGCTGGCGCCACTGGGCCAGCAGGGCCAGCTGGGCCAGGGCGACGGCCGTGAGGGCCAGCCGGTAGCCAAGCACCTCGCGGCGGTCGTCGGCGGTGATCGTGAAGCGGCCGTACACCCCCTCGAAGACGGGGTCGGCGCCATCCGGGGTGGCCAGGGTGCTGCTCATCGGGAGGGGGCGCCGGGGGAGGCCGGGGGCGGGCTCTCCACCAGTGTGGCCAGGTCCGGTCCCGCAGGGACGATGCCGGAGGGGTGCAGGGGGAACAGGGCCCCGAAGTAGTCGGTCCGCCAGGCATCCGGGAAGCAGGAGGCGGCCACCCCCGCCAGGCCGTGGAAACGGCGCCGCCAGTCCCACAGCCGCGGCAGCTGCCAGAGGGGCCGGCGGCTGCAGCCGAACAGCGGGGCGTAGACCAGTTCCATCCGGATCAGGGTGGGGAACAGCACCACGTCCGCCAGGCTGGGGCCGGCACCGCCGCAGAGCCAGCCGCCGCTCTCCCCGCCGGCGGCGAGGGCCGTCTCGACCGCCTCCAGCGCGGTGAACAGGGCCGCTTCGGCCTCGTCGTAGGCCGCCTGGTTGCGGGCGAAGCCGCAGCGGTACACCCCGTCGTTGACATCCCCCTGCAGACGCTCCCGCCAGGCGGTGATCGCCGGGAGGTCGTCCTGGGGGGCCAGATCAGGAGCCCCGGGCGGAGCGGGCCAGGCGTTGAGCAGCTCGATCAGACGGGCGCTCTCGTTCACCAGGATCGTTCCCCTGCGGCGCGAATAGAGGGCCGGCACGGTGGCCCGGGCCCGGGGATCGGCGCCGCAGCGGCGGTAGAGGTCGAGCAGGGTGCCGCAGCTTTCGAAGGGCTCGCTGAACCTCCAGCGGCCGGCATCCGCATCGGGGACCACCACCACCATGTCGATCATCGGGGCCAGGCCCCGCAGGCTCCAGGTGAGCCAGGCCCGGTGGGCCCAGGGGCAGCTGCGGCCCACGATCAGCACGTGGCCGCCGGGCTCGGCGGCGTCCTCCGGCACCGGCGGCAGGGCGGTGAAGGCCCCGGCCGGCCGTCGGTAGCGGCCCTGGCCGTCGGCGGGACCGAGCCCGCCCATCAGCAGGCGCCACTGGCACTGCCAGAGCTGCCGGGCGGAGCGCACAAGCGGGGCGGGCGGGGCCATCGACATCACGCGTTCCTGCCCTGACTCTGCGCCAGGCTGGGGCCCACTGAGCGAGCAGGCGATGGCGGCGGGCCGGGTGATGGTGGTGGGCGGCACCCACGGCAACGAGCGCAACGCGCCCTGGCTGCTGGAGGCCTGGGGGCGGCACCCGGCCCTGCTGCGCAGCAGCGGCCTGGCCCTGGAGCTGGTGCTGGGCAACCCCGCCGCCCATGCCGCCGGTGTGCGCCACCTGGATCGTGACCTCAACCGCAGCTTCGTGCCGGCGCTGCTGGACACCCCCGGAGGGGGGGACCGGGAGCTGGAGCGGGCCCGGGAGCTGCTGGCCCGCCACGGGCCCGGCGGCAGCGCCCCCTGCCTGGTGGCTCTCGATCTGCACAGCACCACGGCCGCCATGGGCAACGCCCTGGTGGTCTACGGCCGGCGGCCCGCCGATCTGGCCCTGGCGGCGGGCGTGCAGCGGCGCCTTGGCCTGCCGATCTACCTGCACGAACGGGACCGGACCCAGACCGGCTACCTGGTCGAACGCTGGCCCTGCGGGCTGGTGGTGGAGGTGGGGCCGGTGCCCCAGGGCGTGATCCAGGCGCCGATCTGCCTCCAGAGCCAGCTGGCTCTGGAGGCGGCCCTGGAGGTGCTGGCGGAGGCCCGCTCCGGTGCGCTCCGCCTGCCGGAGCGTCTGGTGGTGCATCGGCACCTGGGCAGCCTCGATCTGCCGCGCCATCGCGACGGCACCCCGGCGGCGGTGGTCCATCCCCAGCGCCAGAACCGAGACTGGCAACCGATCGTCGCCGGCGATCCCCTGTTCCTGACGGCCGAGGGCACCACGATTCCCTTCCACCCGAGCGAGGACCGGGAGGACGGACCCGTCTGGGCCGTATTCATCAACGAGGCGGCCTACGGCGAGAAGGGCATCGCCCTCAGCCTCACCCGCCGGGAGTCCTGGCCGGTGGCAACGGGCTGGGGCCAGGCCCTGGCGGACCTGGCCCTGGAGCTTCAGAGCCCCGGCTGAGCCTGGGGCAGGCCGCCGGGGGCGGGCTGGGAACGGGGCGGGCCGTTGTAGACGACGCTCAGGACGCTGCGACCATCCGGGGCGACGAGGATCTCCGTTTCCACCGATGGCGGCAGGCCGAGCTGGGCCCAGCCCGGGGCGCCGCCGCCGAAGCGGAACAGGAAGCCGTCGGCATCGGCGCGCACCAGGCAGCTGCCGCCGCTGCGCTCATACATACAGGGGGCCGCCCGGTAGAGGCCGAGGCCGCCGTTGATCACCTCGGCCCGCATCCGGGCCAGGTTCGCGGCGCGGCCGCGCTGGAAAGCCTGCTCCAGGGTGATCTGGGCCCGGGCCGGGGCGACTACCCCCAGCGGGACGGCCAGCACTAGGGCCAGGGCGCCGAGCAGGGGCCGCAGGGACGGGGAGCTCATGGTCATCCGCAGACGAGGGTGGTCTGTTCCTTTGTGCAGGGGAGGTCGGTCCTGCTGCCGTCGGCCCAGTAGATGCGAAGCCGATCATCCGCGGAGTCGGTGCGCAGGGTCAGCGACTTGATCACCCCGGCAGGGGGCTTGCCGGCCGGATCGGCGGTGTCGGGGCGCAGATCGCCCTTGTTGAGGCGCTGCTCGAGCTGCTGGATCTTGAGTTCGAGCTGGTCGATGCGGCGGCTCTCGGCATTCGGCCAGCCCTGGCAACCGGCGACCAGCAGCGGCAGCAGGGCGAGCGCCGGCAGGCGCAGACGCCGGCCGGTGGTGCGCGGTGGCTGGGGGGGGGGCGACGAACGCGAGACCATCGGCGGCAAGGCGGGATGACCGGAGCACCTCACCTCCTAGCAGCGGCAGGGGGGCCAGGCCAGACGGGAAGCTCAGCTTTTCTTCATGAAGGCGGCCCTCAAACTCCGCAATGATCTGTTACCTTTGTTGCAGGCGATCCGTCGCCCTTCCTTACGCCCACGGCTGGCGGTTATCCGCACACGCCTGACGGCACTCTTTCCTGAACTCATGACCGCCACTCTTCAGCAGCGCTCCGGCGCTTCGGTGTGGAACCAGTTCTGTGAGTGGGTCACCTCCACCAACAACCGTCTCTACGTCGGTTGGTTCGGTGTGCTGATGATCCCCACCCTGCTGGCCGCCACCATCTGCTTCATCGTCGCCTTCAT
>NZ_JACJSZ010000006.1 GCF_014698445.1 Microcystis elabens FACHB-917 | reverse complement strand
CCCGCTGTTGCCGTCGTCTGGTGGCGGCACTGATTGCACTGGTACCTTTTGCGGCGGTCGTCGTGGATCACGCCGAAGCTCTCACTCTCCCCACACCGCTGGCAACGGAAGCCCTCGGGCCATCGGGCAAGCTCCAGGGCCGCGAGGCACTTCTCCTCTGTCCCATAGGCCTGAATGAATTCTGAGAGGGAAAACCCCTCCTGGTACTGAACCTTGTTCTGGGCCACGCGAGGGTCCTCCACTAGTTCACCAGTACCAACCTAGCGTCTGGTTGGCGGGTGGCCAGGGGCTTGCGGCGCTTTGTTGCTGATCAGGTGACAGGATGACCGGGCCGAGCGTCCCAGTGGTCATGCAGACAGGTGATCAGGTCAGGGTTTGCCGCCCTGTGGTCGTCTACAACCACCCCCAGCACCGCGGGGAGGCCTTCGACATGGAGGGGCAGCAGGGCGAAGTGCTCAACGTGCTGAACGACTGGAAGGGGCGCCCCATCAGTCCGACCCTGCCCGTGGTGGTGGTCTTCGGCAAGTTCCGTGCCCATTTCCGCGAGGACGAGCTCGCCACCGTCTGACGTCACCCGTCTGAGCCCGCCTCAGCCCCGCAGCAGGTAAACCCCCTCCTCGCCATCGATGGCCTGGAGGCAGAGCTGGATCGTCTCGTGGCGGGCGGTGGGCACCACCCGCCCGCAGAAGTCCGGCTGGATCGGCAGTTCCCGGTGGCCCCGGTCCACCATCACCAGCAGCCCCACCCGGCGCGGACGGCCCCAGCCCTGCAGGGCTTCCAGGGCGGCCCGCACCGTGCGGCCGGTGAAGATGACGTCATCGACGAGCACCACATGGCGCCCGTCCACCGGCACCGGCAGCTGGGTGGCCTCCACCAGACGGGTGCCCACCCGTTCCAGGTCGTCGCGGTGGAAGGTGGGGTCGAGGCTGCCGTGGGCGATCGGATGGCCGCAGATCGCCCCCAGCCGTCCGGCCAGCACCCGCGCCAGGGCCACCCCGCGGGTGGGGATGCCGAGCAGCACGAGGTCGCGGCTGTCGGCCACCGCCTCCAGCACCTGGGAGGCGAGCCTGTCGAGGGTGCGTCCCAGGTCCTGGGCGGAGAGCAGTTCCAGCCGGTCGGAAGGGCCACCTCCGGCCTGAGTTCGGGCCACAAGCGTTTGGCGTGTAACCAAAGCCTGACGCATCCGCGCCGGAAGAAGGTGATGTCGGAGGGGGGCTGTAGGTTGGCGGGGCGGTGAAACGTGCAGTTTTTCTTGCTGGTGAAAGCAGCTCCCTCCCAGAAGCAGTCCGCCAACGGCACCGGCGAACGGGTCTCCTGCGAGGCAGCTGCTCCCGTCGCCCCCATGGTTCTGGCCATCCTCGACGGCTGGGGATACAGCCCGGAGAGCGACCACAACGCCGTGAGGGAGGCCGACACCCCGGTGATTGATGCCCTCTGGCACGCCTATCCCCACACCCTGATCGAAGCCAGCGGCGCCGCCGTGGGCTTGCCTGATCACCAGATGGGCAATTCCGAAGTGGGGCATCTCACCATCGGCTCCGGCCGGATCATCCGCCAGGAGCTGGTGCGGATCGGCCAGGCGGTGCGCAGCGGTTCGATCACCGGCAACCAGGCCCTCAACGAGTTGGGTGACACCCTCCTGGCCAATGGTCGCCCGCTGCACCTGATCGGCCTCTGCTCCGACGGCGGCGTCCACAGCCATGTGGATCACCTCGGAGGGCTGCTGCACTGGGCCGCCGGCCGCGGCCTCACCGACGTCCTGATCCATGTGGTCACCGATGGCCGCGACTCAGCCCCCCATGGCGGCCCGGGGTTCCTGGCCCGGATCCAGGCGATGATCGACGAGGCTGGCGTCGGCCGGATCGACACCCTCTGCGGCCGCTACTGGGCCATGGACCGCGACCAGCGCTGGGAGCGCACCGAGAAGGCCTACCGCCTTCTGACCGAGCCGTCCGAGATCTGCCCCTTCACCCCGGAGGAGGTGCTGCAGCGCTCCTATGCCGCCGGGATCACCGATGAATTTCTTGAGCCGGTGCGCCTGGCCGAGGGGCTGCTGGAGAGCGGCGATGGCCTGGTCTGCTTCAACTTCCGCCCCGACCGGGTGCGCCAGATCATCCGTGCCCTGGTCCTGCCGGAGTTCGACGGCTTCCCGCGCGAGTGGATCGGGCCCCTCCACGTGGTCACCTTCACCCAGTACGAGCAGGGCCTGCCCGTCCAGGTGGCCTTCCCGCCCGAATCCCTCGACGGCCTCCTCGGCCAGGTGGTCTCCGAACACGGCCTGCGCCAGTTCCGCACCGCCGAAACCGAGAAGTACCCCCACGTCACCTACTTCATGAACGGCGGCATCGAGCAGGCCTTCCCCGGCGAGGACCGCCACCTGGTGCCCTCCCCCAGGGTCGCCACCTACGACCAGGCGCCGGCGATGTCGGCGGAGAAACTCACCGACAGCTGCATCGCCGCCATCGCCAGGGGCATCTACTCGCTGGTGGTGATCAACTACGCCAACCCCGACATGGTGGGCCACACCGGCCTGATGGAGGCCGCCACCGAAGCCATCGCCACGGTCGACCGCTGCGTGGGCCGGCTGGTGGAGGCCACCACCCGCATGGGCGGCAGCCTGCTGATCACCGCCGACCACGGCAACGCCGAGGTGATGCAGGGCCCCGACGGTCTCCCCTGGACCGCCCACACCACCAATCCGGTGCCGGTGATCCTGGTGGAGGGGGAGAAGCGCAAGCTGCCGGGCCACGGCAATGACGTCACCCTGCGGGAGCACGGCGGCCTGGCCGACATCGCCCCCACCTTGCTGGAGATCCTGGGTCTGCCCAAGCCCGCCCGCATGACCGGCACCTCCCTGGTGGTGCCGGCCCCCGTGCCCGCCGCCCGCATCCCCCAGACCCTCGGCGCCTGAGGTTGCGGGCCTGCGGCCGCTAGGCTGCCGGGATGGTCAAGAACATCGTCTCCTCCCTCTGGATGCTCAGCGGCGCTCTGCTGATCGTCAGCGTGCTGCTCCACAGCCCCAAGGGGGATGGCATGGGCGGGCTGGCCGCCAGCGGCGGCTCCATGTTCAGCAGCGCCCGCAGCGCCGAGAACACTCTCAACCGCATCACCTGGACCCTGCTGTCCCTGTTCCTGGGGCTGGCGGTGGTGCTGAGCGCCGGCTGGCTGGGCTGAACACGATGGAGCGCCGCCACTTTCTCTCCAGCCTGCTGGCCCGGCTGGGGGCGCCCCTTGCCGGACTGCTCCCCTTCCTGCCTGCTGGCCGGGCCCTGGCGGCCGCCAAGGCCACCGATCCGGCCTGGCAGCTCACGCCCGCGCAATGGCGGAAGCGCCTGAGTCCGGCGGCCTATGCGGTGCTGCGGGACGAGGGCACCGAGCGCCCCTTCAGCAGCCCGCTCAATAACGAGAAGCGCAGCGGTGCGTATGTCTGCGCCGGCTGCCGTCTGCCCCTGTTCTCCTCAAAGGCCAAGTTCGATTCCGGCACGGGCTGGCCCAGCTTCTGGCAGCCGCTGCCCAACGCGGTGGCCACGAAGACCGACTTCAAGCTGATCCTGCCGCGCACGGAATACCACTGCCGCCGCTGCGGCGGCCACCAGGGGCACGTGTTCAACGACGGCCCGAAACCCACCGGCAAGCGCTACTGCAACAACGGCGTGGCCCTGGCCTTCGTGCCGGGGGGCTGAGGTTGCGGGGTGGTGATGCGCCGTAGGCGTGCTCCGCTCTCAGGGGCCATCAAGATTCAGAGGTTTCGCCAGCCATCTCCTTTCCCAGGGGCTGCAGGCATCCTGGCGAGATCGGGATGAGGCGAGAATCTTGCGGCGTTTCAGGTGGAGGGTGAGGAGATAGCGTCGCAGGGCGCGGCCATCTTCGATGTCCGCGAGTGGCGTTCCGTTCCCTTGGAGGAGCCATTGCCTCAGGTCTTCAAGGGGGGTTGGCCTGCTTCCCGGACTGATCTTCTGAAGGGATCAGAAGCTTGCATGGCTCCAACCGCTCTGGCGTTGCCCATTGCGGCAGCAGGACATGCTGCTGCTCTCCGGTTTCCAAGTTCAGAAGGGTCAGCAGAGAGGCTTCGGGCACGAAGGCTGAGGTGGTGGCTCTCCGCAAATGCCACCAGGTGGAGGCTCCCGCAGGCTGCCAGCGGAGCTTGGGCTCGCTGTCGGATGACGTCCAGGAGGTCGCAGATGCGGCTCACGTCCGCGATGAACTGGATCTGGGTGAGGGTGTGGGTGCCCTCAATGAGAAACTCTGCAAACAATTCCTCTGCCGCATTGCGGTCGAGGCCCACCAGCGACCGGATGAAGCACCCGAAGCCGTTGCATTCTTCGGTGGCCCTGGCGATCACGCGCTCACTGCCGATGCCATGGCTGAGCAGGAAGCGTTGCAGCTCATTCAGGTCGCCGGCGGTGAGGGGGATGGCCGCGGGTGGCGGTGCAGGTGGTTTCGATGGTCATGGAGCCGTACGGAAAGTCTGTCCAGGCTGCGGATGCCAGCACTCTGAGGTCGATGGGACTCGCAAGCTGCCGGTCTTCGGCTCGTTTGCGCGTCATCAGGCTAACCATCCTGAAAGTGAAGGAGATCGAACAGCTGCTCCGCCTCCGCATCAGAGAACAAGCCTTCCGGGCCGGTGGCGGCCAGATCGCTGAGGGGTGGGATCTCCGCACAGCAGACAGTAAGCCACAAGTAATCATATCTTTTCAGTAATTGGCTTTCTGGCTGCCTATCGTGGGCATGATGAGAGCCTGTGTCAGGCCGCTTTGGGAGTCAGAGCCCGTGTCTTGATCATCTCGAGCAGGTGGCAGATGTTGTCGACTTCAGCCACTGAAAACAGGCTTTCCGGTCCTGGAGCGAGATCGCTGAAAGGTGGTTCATAGAGACGGGTGGCATCCATGAGCCCGCGGCTGGTGAGTTCATCGATGATCTCGTTGGTATAGCGAATCTGATTGGCGGTGTGGGTGCCATCGGCCAGGAACTCAGCGAAGACTTCCTTGGCGGCATTGCGGTCTAGGCCCACCAGGGATCGGATGAACAGGCCAAAGCCGTTGCTCTCCTCAGCCGCCCGCTGGATCGCCTGCTCGGTGCCGACACCATGGGAGAGAAGAAAGCGCTGCAGCTCCTCCAGATCTGCATCCGTCAGGGGTTGGTTGCGGCGCAGGCGCTGCATGGTGAGGTGGTCATCATGGGCCCGGAGGAACTCGCGGGCTCGCAGGCGGAACTGCTGGAACTCGTCGCGGCTGAGCAGGGCGGCGGCATCGAGTTCGCGCAGCGCTCCGAGCTCGTCGGCGAAGTTGGTGTAGAGGGGTTCCCTGCTGATCGTTTCGATCAGACCCATCAGGCCCCGCAGGCGGCGCCGCGCTTCCTCAAGCATCGGCACGGTGACGTCCTGCCACCATTCCTCGCGAAGTAAATCGCGAATCAGCTCCAGCTCGGCCGCCACCTGGGGAATGTTGGGCCGGGCCTCCAGCTGGGCGGCCAGCTCGCGCAGCTGCAGCTGGAGGCGCTGGAAGCGTGGCTCGCCGCGCAGCAAGGCGAGCTGCAGGTTGTAGAGGAGCAGATCGAAGCGGCGCGCGTCGGCATCGGTGTCGCCCTGCTGCTCGGCGTAGGCCGAGGGCAGGGGGGCCAGGGTGGTGGACAGCACCTGGTGATCGTCGGGGCTGAGTTGGCTCCAGGCCTCGGCACGGCTGAAGCACTCCAGCAGCTCCAGGTGGGGGCGCACCAGGAAGTTGTCGGCAGGGCAGGCGGCCAGATGGCAGCGCAGCAGCTCAGCCAGCGTGTGGCGATGCAGCCGCAGGGGGGGTTCGGAGTCGCTGGCGGGCAGCTTCTGATCGATCATGTCGATCAGAGAGAGGCGTGCGCGGAACAGGCGGGTGCTGAGCGATTCAGGAGCGGAAGTGGACTCGGCCCCGCCCTGACCGAGAAAGAATTCGAGGTTCTGGCAGAGATCGAAGATCCAGAAGCACTCCTTGTCGCGGCCCGGGCCGAACAGGTCTTTGCAGGTGCGGGTGCCGCGCCCCACCATCTGCCAGAACTTGGTTCGGGAGCGCACCGGCTTGAAGAACACCAGATTGACGATCTCCGGGATGTCGATCCCGGTGTCGAGCATGTCGACGGAGATGGCGATCCGTAAATCGCTCTGGGGATCGGCGAACGCATCAATCAGCGACTGGGCGTACTTCACCTGGTTGTCGATCACTCGGGCGGCCTTGCCGGCCAGGTGGGGGTAGTGGTGATCGAAGCGCTCGCGGATGAACTCGGCGTGCTTGTGGTTGCGCGCGAAGATCACCGATTTGCCGAGGCGATCATAAGAGGCGTCCTGGCAGCCCTGGGTCATCAGCACCTTCAGGCCCTTGTCCACGGTGTCGGCATTGAACAGCCAGGCGTTGACGGCGCCGGAATCCACGCGGCCAGAGTTCTGCACGTTCTCCTCCCAGTCGAGCAGGTCCCACTGGGCTTTGTCCTCGTCGCTGAGAGCGGCGTAGCTGATGCCCTCGCGCGGGAAGCGCAGGGGTACGGAGATGGGCCTGAACGGCACGAGGAAACCATCGGCCACGGCCTGATCGAGGCCGTATTCATCTGTGGGCAGGCCGATCTCGCGATCGAACAGCTCGTAGGTGTTGCGGTCGATCTCCTCGCGTGGGGTAGCAGTAAGCCCGCTGAGCAGCGAATCGAAGTAGGCAAAGATCGCACCATATTTCTGGTAGACACTGCGGTGGGCCTCGTCGATGATCACCAGGTCAAAGTGCCCCACCCCAAAACGCCTGACGCCCTTGTTGTCTTCCGCATCGATGAGGTTCATCATCGTGGGGTAGGTGGAGAGGAACACACGGCCCTCGCCGCCCTTGTTGGTCACCAGGTTGACGGGTGAGCAATCGGGCAGGAAGCGCCGGAAGGCGCGCTCGGCCTGGAGGACAAGCGAGGTGCGATCAGCCAGGAACAGCACCCGTTTCACCCAGTTGCAGCGGGTGAGGACATCGGTGAGCGAGATGGCGGTGCGGGTCTTGCCGGTACCGGTGGCCTGCACCAGCAAGGCCTTGAGCCGACCCTGCTCCAGGGATTCACAGATCGCCCTGATCGCCCGTTGCTGGTAGTAGCGCCCGGCGATGGTGGTGGAAATCGTGGCCTGGGCGAGGGGCTGGCGGATCTCGCGGCGGCGGATCAGGGTGTCGAGCTCATCTTGCTTGTAGAAGCCCTGCACCTCACGGGGCGGGTAGCGCAGGTCATCCCAGAGGCGATGGCGGTAGCCGTTGGAGAGGAAGATCAGCGGCCGCTGGCCGTAGCGCTGCTCCAGACAGTTGGCATAGAGCTCAGCCTGGCGCTGGCCTTCCATTGGATCGCGGCTGGAGCGCTTGGCTTCCACCAGACCCAGGGGCTTGCCGTCATCCCCCCAGAGCACGTAATCGACGAAACCCTGGCCGGTGGCATTGGGCATGCCCTGCACCTCGTGCTCATGGGTGCAGCTGCTGCCGTGCACCCAACCGGCTTCCTCGAGGTAGTGGTCGATGTACGCGCGGCGGGTGGCGAACTCGCTCAGGTCGGGCTCGGGCCGGGCGGCGGCTTCGTTGGCCTTGCGCAGGGCGGTGATTTCCCGGCGCAGGCGATCGAGCTCTTCGTGGGAGGCCAGGCTGGCGAGGCGCTGATCGCGCAGCTGGGCATCCCGCTCGGCCAGTTGCTCGGCCAGGGCCTCCAGTTGTTCCCGGCTCTGGGCCTGCTGGGCCGCAGCTGCATCACGGCTGGGCAACAGATCAACGTTGAAGCTGAACCCCCGCACACGCTGCGGATCGCGGCCGTAGCTGAGCGCAAACCAGCGGAGCAGCTGAAACAGCTCGCGGGCGGCGGTGACCGCATCGCCGACGCGGATCGGCTCGGTGCGATGCACGGCCTTGTTGCCCAGGTCTTTGAGCAGGCGGAAGCGACGCATCTGCTCACCAGCCAGATCGCAGAAGGGGCGGGCGTACATCAGATCGGCCAGGGTCTGGGCGGCGATGGGCCGCTCCAGCTGCCCATCGTTGTCGTAGACCCACTCCACCAGCAGCTCAATCGTGCGGCGGGCGTAGAAGCAGGCCGTGCGCGGATCGGAGAGGGCAAACTGCTCGACCTTCTGTGCCTCCTCGTGGAGTTCAGGCCATTGGCCGGCGATGAGGGCGTACTGGGAGCTCATCGACCAGAAATCTGCGCCATACCAAACGCGAATGAATCTGGCGTTATAGCGTCCACACTAAAGGGGGCACCTGGCAACCAGCACTCACAAAGAATTCTATTCATCTCATGCATCAATAGTGGTAGCGGCCCTGCAGAAACTCGACGCGGTCGGCCTTCACGAGGTACACGCAGCGGTGCTCCTGGGTGATTCGGCGCGACCAGACCCCTGAGCCGAGGTATTTGAGCGGCTCCGGTTTGCCAATACCGCTGAAGGGATCGCGCAGCACGGCCTTCATCAGCTCAAGCAGGCGGCGAGCGGAACGGCGGTCGGTTTCGATCCAGTGCTGCAGGTCCTCCAGAAACTCCGGATGGCACACCGCGTCTCGCTGACTGCTCATGCCTCCAGCTGGGCCTCAAGATCATCCAGACGAAGGGGGGGAAGGCTGTCGCCGCGGGCGCGCTCCAGGGCTGAGAGGAGCCGGGCTGCGTTACGGGGCGAGCGCAGCAGGTGAGCCGTTTCCAGCAGGCCCTCCAACTCGTCGGCGGCGACAAGGGCGACATCGCCCCCCTGGCGGCGCCGCACCATGACCACCTCGCGATTTTCGACAACCCGGTCCATCAGGGTCTTGAGCTGGTCGCGGGCGGCGGTGTAGGTGGTTTCGATGGTCATGGAGCTGTACAGGAAGTCTGTCCATCCTACTTCGCAGGCTGGAGGGCTGACCTCCAGTTGCCGAATCGAGCACGTGCGATCGGATGGGGTCATGGGGCCTCGGCGGTGTCGTCCAGTTGTCGCTCCAGCGACTGGCGAATCAGGCCAAGGGCGTAGGGAACCTCCTCCAGGCTGGAGATACCCAACTCCACCTCGCCATTCCCCCAGCGGCCGACGCCGGCCACGTTCTTGGCGAGTCCACGTGGATCGTCCAGTTCGGCGAAGGGCATGTTGAGGCTGAGGCGCAGCCGCTTGGCCTGGGGAACGATGTCGACGAAGTTGGTCTCGGCCTTGTAGGCGATGTAGAGCTTGAGCACCTCCTGGCTCACGTTCGGATCCAGCGCCCGGATGCGGGCGTCCAACAGGTCGAAGACCGCCCGGATCTGGGGGTTAGCCAGCTGCGGATGGTCGTCGAGGGTGTAGCTAGCGACCTGGCTGCGGCTTGGTTGCCGGTAGGCCTGGCGCTGCTCCTCGCCCAGCTGGGGCGAGGACCACACCTCCAAGGCGCGTGCGGCGAGGGTCTCCCCGCGCTGGCGCATGGCGTCGACATCCCATCGGTCCAGCTGGCCCAGGCCCTGGTTGAGTCTCAGGGGGCTGGTAGGGGGCTGGTGCGGAAGCCGCCCTCCTGGTGGTCGCGCTTGTTGAGGAACGGGCGGTCGCTGAGTTCGGGGTTGTAGCCGGTGAGGGTGAGGTTGCCGAGGCGGTGCAGCCACTCCTCCTGCAGCTGGGCCCAGTCGGGGCCGAGGGCCTCGCGCCAGGCAGGGGAGAGGTCGGGGTTCTGGGGAAGGATGTGCTCGATCGTGTAGTCGGCCACCGCGATCGGCTCTTTGCGCTGGTGGTTCTCCAGGCGGCGCAGCCAGTAGCTGCAGCTCTTGTTGAACTTGTAGAGGTTGCGGACCTGCAGGTCGCGGCGGAACTCCTCATCGGACGGGAAGCGCCGGTAGGAGGGCAGATCGAGCAGGTGAGCCTTGAAGCTCGGTAGGTAATGGCCGGGTTCACGCCGCAGGGCGCGGCCGAAGGTGGCGAAGGTTTTCTGCTGGGAGTTGGAGGGGATGGCGCAGACCGCCCGGCGGAACACGTAGGCCTCCAGCAGGCGGAGGGCTTCCAGCAGCTCATCGCGGCTGAGCAGGCCGGCCTCGTGGTCGCCGTAGAGCTCCAGCAGCAGGGGCGTGACCACGTTGACCTTGAGCTCGCGCAGGTCGTGAAAGGCATCCCGGAGCTGGTGGTCGGGCTCTTGGCCGAGGGCGACGCGGCAGTAGCGGATGGCGGTGGTGTGCAGATCGCTCAGCAACGCCTCGATGCCTGCTTCCGCGACGGCCGGCTGGCGTTCGTACTGCTTGAACACCTCATAGACCAGATCAAGCCGGGGCACCTCGGCGGTCTTGAGGGTGAGGAAATCGCGCATGAAGGCGCTGAACTCATTGCCGCTGTAGGCCTCCTGGCCGAAGGCCTGCTCCATGGGCCGCCAGTGGAGGGTGTAGAGCCGCTCCTGCAACTCGGGCGGCTGGCCCATCAGCACGTAGTTGCGGATCAGATCGGCCTGGGAGAGCTCCCGGCCGGTGGAGTTCATGCTCTCGAAGATCAGCTGGGGATTGTCCTGATCGCGGGAGAGGGCCACATCCACCACGAGCAGCTTGCTGATGCCCCGGCACACCACCGCAAGGTCGGTGGCGGGATGGCGGAGTTGTTCGAGGAAGAACTGATGGTTGGCCTGGATGCGGATCGAGGGCTCCTGTGGCAACACCGCTGCGTTCGGATCCACCAGCGCCATCAAGGTGGCGCGATCGGTGTCGGAGAGCAGCAACTTGAAGCGCTTGTCGCCTTTCTGGTGCCGGCGGGTGAGGTAGGTCTCGCGGAGGATGGCCGGAGCGAATTCTTCGATCGGCTCCTGCTGATCTTCTGGAAGTGCATCCAGCACATCCGCCAGGGCCGTGAGCAGCAGGGTGACGGTGGTGAGCCGCTGCTGGCCATCGATCACCAGCTTGGAGGCCTGCACCGCGAGGTTGCCGAGGCCTTCATCGATGTGGACCACCGAGCCAATGAAGTGCACACCGATCTCCTCGCTGGATCCGGCGCGGAGGATGTCAGCCCAGAGCTGCTGGCATTCTTTCAGCGTCCATGAATAGGTGCGCTGATAGATCGGAATGATGAACTGGGAGACGGCACCCAGGATCTGCAGGAGCTTGGCTTCTGTTGCTTTCATGAGCAGAATGACGCTGCGTGGATGGAACGACTTAGGATTTTTGAATTCTTTTCAAGCAAGGCAATTCTCGCCCTCATCTTTTTGGTCTGCTTGCAGAAGTTGTCAAAAGCGGATTGTTCTTCGATCGGCGGACAGCTGATCTTCAGTTCTCTCAGATCTTTGACATTTATATGCTTAGAGGTTGAGCCTGTCATTGCATGGGAAATCCGCTCTGGCTTTAGAAGGTAAAGAAGTTGTGCCAGTAGATATTCGGGTGTGAGATGCCTCGCATCAAGCTTTAGCTGTACAAGTCGCTGCCCCATGCAGACATCCATGTCGGAGGTGACTATTGCTGCAATGCCTACCGTGCCTTCGCGGCTAAGGACGATGTCTCCAGGCTCCAAGGGAGCTCTACGAGATCTTTCCTGAAAATCATCATCAGATATGCGCCTAGTATCATGCCAGATCCAGTCACCTTTCCCAAGATTCGAAGTGCGCAAGCAGACTCTTCCCTCTTCTGTCCACTTAGGAGTTGAGTGCGGACAGTCAATGACTGACACGCCGGCTTCAACAAGAGACAAAAGCCTTGAATGCGCCTGATTTTCTCCTGGACGACCAAAGCGCTGAATCATCTCAGATTCAATCAGTGATGAAGCTAGCTCGCCTGAGAGTCGAGACTTATATGACATAACTTGAGCCTTATCCAGAATCGCCGCGATGCGCCGCTGCTCCTCCAGTGGGGGGAGCGGGATCTCAATGGATTCGACAATCTCCTTCGACACCTCCTTGAATGTGGCCCCCCTTCCAAGGCTCTGGAGATATGACTTATTTGACTTCAGCCACCAGTAGAGAAAGTCTGGGGAAAGAATCTCGTGGTCTGGCACAAAGCTCTTGAACCCTTGGTTAGTAGCCATCGGGACTGTATTGATAGCTACGTGACCGATGGGCGCTCTCGAGCTGAAGAGTACGCTCCTGGCTGGGAGAAGTCTTGCAGAACAGCTCGAAAGGCCGGCTGCTGTGATTCGGCGAGACGTCACCGAGACTTCTTTGCCTGCAAGATTACTTAGGTCTGCAGGTGTTATCCAGGGAATGTCTCCATCCCAATAATGATCAACAGAAGACTTGGGCGTGGCCCCAGAGACAACCTGCGCCACATCTCCAAGACATGCCTTAGGCCACCTCATCGCAGCATCCCCTCCAGCGCCTCAATCCCCTGCAGGATCTCCTGCTCGATCGTCCGCAGTTCCGCCAGGATCTCCAGCGGTGGGCGGTGCTCCACCTCGTCGTGGATCAGCCCAGGCCAGCAGCGCAAGCTCCGGCTAGGGTGACATGTAACCGTTGCGGGGGCTGCCATGGGACCTGATGCCTCCCCGGAGCTGGGTCGCTCAGAGGCCACAGCCCAGGAGGCGCGACGTGCGGCCAATCGCCGCAAAGTGCGGGAGCATCGCCAGCGGCTGCGTGCCATGGGGATGCGGCCGATCCAGATCTGGGTGCCGGATGTGCACGCGCCTGGGTTTGAGGCCGAGGCGCGACGCCAGTCGCTGTTGGTGGCCCAGAGCCCTGAGGAGGCCGAGATCCAGGCCTTCATTGATTCGGTGTACGAGTGGCCGGATGACGAGTACAGCCAGTGAAGCGAGGTGAGACCAGGACCATGGCCGGCGGCCCTGGCTACGCGAGGAAGCCCCGTCCAGCGGTGATCGTTCAGGAGGACGGCTTCGCGGAAACGCTCTCGATTGCGGTTTGTCCTCTGACCAGTGAGCCGATCGACGCCCCTATCCTCCGCATCCAGGTGGAACCGACGCCGGCGAACGGTCTCCGCAACACCAGCCGCCTGATGGCGGACAAGCTGACGACCGTGCCCAAGAGCAGGCTTGGTCAAAAGATCGGCCAGCTGTCCGACGCTGACCTGCTGCGCCTCAACCGCTCGTTGCTGGTGTTTCTGGGCCTGGCCCGCTGATCGCGCTTGCGTGCCCCTCATCGCAGCATCCCCTCCAGCTCCTCGATCCCCTGCAGGATCTCCTGCTCGATCGTCCGCAGTTCCGCCAGGATCTCCAGAGGTGGGTTGTTCTCCATCGTCATCTTCATGCGTGTTTGTCCCATACAAGTGGTCATGAACTCGGCTCCTTTGTGGCGCCGTTGACCAGCCGATACTTCTGCAGCCGGCTGTTCGGTTTGTCCGGAATCGTGAGGGCGATGCGACCTTCCGCCAACAGGCCACGGATGGTGCGGTTCAAGGCACCCGTCACACTGTCGCGGCCCAAGGTTGAGGCGATTTCTGCCTTGCTCAGCGGGCCTGCCTCCAGGGCCTGGAGCACCCTGAGCGACTCTGCCCCTGACTCTGCCCCTGACTCTGCCCTTGACTCTGCCCCTGACTCAAGCGGGAAGGTCACCACAAAGCAGCCACCACTCAACCGGTAGCTGGGTTCCGTGCAGCCGGCCCGCTCGCATTCCTCCACGATCACCTGGGTGCCGCGACCCCAGCGCTCGATCAGGCCCCGGCGGAAGAACACATCGGCGATCAGCAGGTTGCGCGGCCGTGAGGCATGCTCCCGCTTCAACGCCTCGGGTTCCAGGCCGAAGGGCAGGCCGCCTTCACTCCAGAGCTCCAGCCGGTCGTCGAAGATCGCCAGGCTGATCGCCGCTCCCTGCTGGCTGTAGTCGCGATGGCAGAGGGCATTCACCAGCGCTTCGCGCAAGGCCGGCAACGGAATCGCCAGCTGCTCTTCGCGCTCCAGCCGATCCCGGGGAATGCGCGCCGCTGTGGCGAGGTGGCGCTGACAGAACAGGATCGCCTCCTCCAGCAGCTGGAAGGCATGGCCGTTCAGTTGACGTTGATCCAGGAACTCCCGCTTGTCAGTGCCGCGGAAGCGGGCCAGCCGCAGCTGGCACTGGGGCAATATCGCCACGCCTTGGCCGAACAGCACCTGGGCCGCCAGGGTGAGCTCGCCATCGCGCAACAGCTGCAGCCGCTCCAGGGCACCGGCCTGATCACTGAGCGCCGCCTCCGGCAACCGCCCCGCCTGGACGCCCACGCGCAACGTACGCAACAGTTCCTCCTGGTCCAGATCAGCGGCTGTGACGCCCACCGCCTTCTGGGTTTCCCAGCGCCGGATCGGGTGACTGCGCTCCAGTAGCAGCCCCTCCAGCACCGGCTGGGGCATCCGCCCGGTGCTGCTGGCGATCCGCTGGAAGGCGCGGCCGTCGTGAAAGAAGGGCCTCAGTCCCTGCCCAGGTGGCACCCGCACAGCAATCACCCGCTTCTCGGGATCGCCAGGCAGGGGCACTTCGTCGATCGTGGCCTGAGCGGAAGGTTCGATCCGCCGCAGGGCCTCCGCCAATTCGCGACGGCTGGCATCACTGCAGTGTTGCCCCACGATCCGGCCGCTGTCACTCACTCCGAACAGCACCGTGCCGCCCTGTCCATTGAGAAAGCCGCAGAGCGTGTCGCAGCCGGAGCGCAGCTGGCCGGTGGAGCGCTTGAACTCCAGCTGCTCGGATTCACCGGTGGAGATCAGCGCCTCAAGCTCGGCCAGGGTCACCGCAGCATCCCCTCCGGCGCTTTGTGCACCAGCCCTGGCCAGCACCGCTGGCTCCGGCTAGGGTGACATGTAACCGTTGCGGGAGCTGCCATGGGACCTGAGGCCGCCCCTGAGCTCGGTTCTTCAGAGGCCACAGCCCGGGAGGCGCGACGTGCGGCCAATCGCCGCAAAGTGCGGGAGCACCGCCAGCGGTTACGGGCCCAGGGGATGCGGCCGATCCAGATCTGGGTGCCGGATGTGCACTCACCTGAGTTCGCCGCCGAAGCGCGGCGGCAGTGTCTGCTGGCCAATGCCAGCGAGGAGGAAACCGAAATCCAGGCCTTCATCGACTCGCTGGTCGAGTGGCCTGACGACGAATACAGCCAGTGAAGCGCGGTGAGATCTGGACCATGGCCGGCGGCTCCGGCACTGCCAGCAAGCCCCGCCCTGTGGTGATCGTTCAGGACGACGCTTTCACCGCCCGGGATTCGGTGACGGTGTGTCTGATCACGACCGACCCGTCTGATCTGCCGGTCTTTCGCGTCCCCGTCGAGCCCACAACGGAGAACGGTCTGCGAGCCGTCAGCCGCCTGATGGTCGACAAGGTCACCACTGTGTCCAGAAGTCGCCTGGGCCAGTGCATCGGCTGCCTTGCGGATGACGACCTGCTGCGGCTCAACCGCTCGTTGCTGGTGTTTCTGGGCCTGGCCCGCTGAGCCCCGGTTCACAGCGCAGCCTCCAGCTCGGTGCGGCTGAAATCGTTGCCCACAAACAGCAGCGGCACCTTCAAGCGCTCCGCCAGGGCATAGGAGAAGCAGTCGCCGAAGTTCAGGCCACTGGCATGGCGCCCCTTGCCGAAGCGTGCAAAGGCATCAGCGGCCTGATCGGCCAGTTCCCCATCCCAGGCCACCGTGAGAAAGGCCTGCTGATCGAGAAACTCGCGGGCACGCTCCTGGCCGATCTCTCCCAGCTTCACCAGCGCCACCAGCAGGATCTCCGTGCGCGTGGGGGCAGCCACCGCCGGCTGCACGGCCCGGCAGAGCCTCTCCAGCAAGGCTTCTGCGACGGGCTCCCGCAGGAGTACCGCCATGACGGCGCTGGTGTCGACGGCGAGGTCGATCACCAGGCTGCCTTCAGCCGCAGAGACCGTCATTGCCATACCCCAGGATCTCCTCGGCGCTGCGGTCATCCAGGACCGGCAGGGTCCACACCCGCTGCTCCAGCCAGCGCGTGCTCTCCTCCAGCGTGGGCCGCTTTGGAATCGGCGACTCAGGCAGCCCCGCCTCCAGAGCGAGGATCGCCTCCTGATTCATCGAGCGCCGGTGCGCCGCTGCTACCGCCTTGAGGCGGCGGTAAAGCACATCCGGCACCTGCCGGAGCACCAGGGTGTTCATCGCCCCAACACCGATTGCTAGCGGAATGCTAGCGCCGCTCATCGCAACATCCCCTCCAGCTCCTCGATCCCCTGCAGGATCTCCTGCTCGATCGCCCGCAGTTCCGCCAGGATCTCCAGCGGTGGGCGGTGCTCCACCTCGTCGTGCACCAGCTCCTTGTAGCGATTGAGGCTGAGGTCGTAGCCCTCGGCGGCGATCTCGGCCTTTGGCACGCAGAAGCTCTGGGCGGTGCGTTCTCGCTCCCGCTCGGAATCCTTGCGGTGTTTCCAGCGGCTCAGGCAATCCGGCAGGTTGTTCTTCTCCTGTTCCCCTTCGGTAAGGGCTTCTTTGGGAGCGGGCCCGAGTTTCTCCAGCGGCAACAGCGGATTGCGCTTGTCGTCGAGGCTCCAGCCGTCGGCCGTCATGTCATAAAACCAGACGTGGTCTGTGCCGCCACGGCCGGTTTTGGTGAAGAACAGGATCGCGGTGCTCACGCCGGCATAGGGGCGGAACACACCGCTCGGCAGCGACACCACGCCCTCAAGAAAATGCTCTTCTACGAGTTGCTGCCTCAGTGACCTGTGGGCCTTGCTGGAGCCGAACAGCACGCCATCGGGCACGATCACCGCCGCCCGGCCGCCGGGTTTGAGCAGCTGCAGGAACAACGCCATGAACAGCAGCTCGGTTTTCCTGGTCTTCACCACCCGCTGCAGCGTGCCGCTGGTGCTCTCGTAATCCAGGGATCCGGCGAAGGGCGGATTGGCCAGTATTAAGGAGTACTTGTCTTCTTCAACAGCACCGTCTTCTGAGAGCGAATCGCGGTAGCTCACATCGGGGTTCTCCACCCCGTGCAGGAGCATGTTCATCGCACCGATGCGCAGCATCGTGGTGTCGAAATCAAAGCCATGGAACAGGCCATGGTTGAAGTGCTCGCGCAGCTCCGGATCGCTGAGGATTTCGGGGTGGTGCTCGCGCAGGTATTCGCCCACGGCCACCGGGAAGCCACAGGTGCCGCAGGCTGGATCAACCATCACATCGCGTGGGGTGGGCTCGGTCATTGCCACCATCAGCTCGATGATGTGGCGCGGCGTGCGGAACTGGCCGTTGGTGCCGGCGGTGGCCAGCTTGCCGAGCATGTACTCGTAGATGTCGCCCTTGGTGTCGCGGTCGGCCATCGGCACCGCATCGAGCAGATCCACCACCTTCTCCAGCAGCGCCGGGGTGGGGATCGTGAAGCGGGCATCCCGCATGTGGGTGGCGTAGGCCGATTCCTCACCGCCCAGCTCGCGCAGGAAGGGAAACACCCGCTCGCCCACCAGCTTGAACATCGAGGCGGCCTCGCCCAGTTCCTTGAAGCGGCTCCAGCGCAGCTCGCTCCAGGGGCGGCCCTGCTCATCGGCACCCTCAGGGAAGATGCGGCGGCGCATCGGCTGGCCGGAGCGCTGGCTGCGGCGTTCCTCCAGGGTTTCGAGCTCATCCAGCCGCCGGATGAACAGCAGGTAGGTGAGCTGCTCCAGCACCTCCAGAGGGTTGGCGATGCCGCCGCTCCAGAAGGCATCCCAGATCCGGTCGATCTGGTTGCGCAGCTCGCCGGTGAGCACCGAGACGGCGGTGGTGCCGGGGGCGATGGTGGGCTGGGCCGTGGCGGGGCCTGCGCCATTGCCGCTGCGGCGGCTGCGGCCGTTGCCCGATGGGGCTGCTGGCCTCGCGGGTGGGCTCACGCCTGGCGACTTAAGTCCACCGCCGGGGCCGCGGGCTTTCT
The DNA here is from genome assembly GCF_014698445.1 of Microcystis elabens FACHB-917. Classification (GTDB taxonomy): domain Bacteria; phylum Cyanobacteriota; class Cyanobacteriia; order PCC-6307; family Cyanobiaceae; genus Cyanobium; species Cyanobium elabens. The sequence continues at coordinate 103,452 of NZ_JACJSZ010000006.1, read as the reverse complement.
CGGCGGCGCCCATGGCCACTACATGGTCCTTGGCGGTCTCGAACTCAGCGTCGCTGAAGGGTTCGTCGGCTTCAGCCGCCAGAGCCGCCCGCAGCTGGTCGTTGCTCAGGCGGCTGCCGTCTTCAGGGATCAGGGCCAGCAGGGCGTCGGTGAGGTCGGTGCGGGGGGGCATCAGAGGTGGAATGAGGCAGGCAAAGAATGGAGGGGCCGTGCTGGGTGGGGTCAGCCTGGCAGCGGTGCCCGGATCTGCCCAGTGTGGTGCTCCGGTGTTGAGCCGTGGGGGCGTTTTGTGCGAATGACCAGTCAGGCCAGGGCCTGACGTGCCCAGCTCAGCAGGCGCTCGGCGGCTCCCAGGGCGGCCGCCCCATCCTCCGGGCCGAAAACATCTACTGGTGCCTCATCCCCGAGCGCATCCGGATACCGGGTGGGGGCATAGAGCTTGTCGAGCAACCGGGCTTCCCGCTGCCACAGCTCATGGTTCTGCCCACCGAGTTCCCTCAACAGTGCCGTCAGCGAATGGCTGCGCAGATCACGGTCCTCAGCGGCCAGCAGTGCCTTCAGTGCTTTTTCACCCACCTGCTGGGCGAGGAAACAGGCCTGCGCGGCCTGGCCACCCTGGTGCAGCATCGAAGCGGCCTGGAGATCATCCTTGGCCTGACGCAACCACAGCTGTGCCCGTTGGCGCGCCTTTTCCTGGCTCATGGAAAATGACTTCCTTTCAGCAGGGGTATCGCGTCCGCCTTGACCGAACGCCAGAACGGGGCGTCGCCATGTTGTGCCAGCAGAGCGGGAGCCGCCACAAGTGGCTGTATCGGCAGGGGGCACCTCTGCAGCACGGTCAAGACGGAGTCGTAGGCCTCAAGCAGCCGCCGATCTGCCAGGCCCATCACCAGCAGGTCCACATCCGATCGACGTGTGGCGCTGCCGCGTGCCCAGCTGCCGAACAGCCACAGCCCTTCCGGGTGGAGCTCCTGCACGAGCTGGCTCAGAGCCGGCACCAGTTCCGGCCGCAGGGGCTCGGGGATGGCGTCGATCAGTAAGGCCGTCGTGGTGACGCCGGCGGTGTCGATGGCGGTGGTCGGGTGCATGTCCGGCTCTCCAGTCTCCGATCATCGTCGGGACGGACGCGAAGGCAAAAAAAGCGCCCCCGCGGGGGCGCCTGAAACGGAAAACGAAGGACCGGAGATCCGACGCTGAGCACTGGGGCGATCAGTAGTCGAAGTCGCCGCCCATGCCGCCGCCACCACCGGCGGGGGCCGCTTCCTTCTTCTCGGGCAGGTCGGCCACGATGCACTCGGTGGTGAGCACCATGCCGGCGATCGAGGCGGCGTTCTGCAGGCCGGAGCGGGTGACCTTGGCAGGATCGACGATGCCAGCAGCCAGCATGTCGACGTACTCGCCGGTGGCGGCGTTGTAGCCCTCAGTGAAGGGCTTGTTGCGCACGTGCTCGGCGACGACGGCGCCGTTGACACCGGCGTTCTGGGCGATCCGCATCAGCGGCGCGGTGAGGGACGAGGCCACGATGGTGGCGCCGATCAGCTCCTCGCCGGAGAGATTGGCGGCCGCCCAGTCTTCGAGGGCCGGGGCGAGGTGGGCCAGGGTGGTGCCACCGCCGGGGACGATGCCTTCCTCAACGGCCGCTTTGGTGGCGTTGATGGCATCTTCCAGGCGAAGCTTCTTGTCCTTCATCTCGGTTTCGGTGGCGGCACCCACCTTGACCACGGCCACACCGCCGCTCAGCTTGGCCAGACGCTCCTGCAGCTTCTCCTTGTCGTAGGAGGAGTCGGTTTCGTCCATCTGCTTGCGGATCTGCTCGCAGCGGGCCTTCACCGCCGCTTCGTTGCCCTCGGCCACGATGGTGGTGGTGTCCTTGTTGATGGTGATGCGGCGGGCGGTGCCCAGCATCTCCAGCTTGGTGTTCTCCAGCTTGAGGCCGGCGTCCTCGGTGATCAGCTGACCGTTGGTGAGAACGGCGATGTCCTCGAGCATGGCCTTGCGGCGGTCACCGAAGCCGGGAGCCTTGACGGCGGCGACGTTCAGGACGCCCCGCAGACGGTTCACCACCAGGGTGGCGAGGGCTTCCTTCTCGATGTCCTCAGCGATGATCAGCAGGGGCTTGCCGGTGCGGGCGATCTGCTCGAGCACAGGCACCAGATCCTGGACTAGGCCGATCTTCTTGTCGGTGAGCAGGATGTAGGGCTCGTCAAGCACCGCTTCCATCCGCTCGGTGTCGGTGGCGAAGTAGGGCGAGATGTAGCCCTTGTCGAAACGCATGCCCTCGGTGACCTCCAGTTCGGTGGTCATCGACTTACCTTCCTCGAGGGAGATCACACCCTCCTTGCCCACCTTGTCCATGGCATCCGCAATCATGCGGCCCACCTCTTCGTCGTTACCGGCGGAGATGGTGCCCACCTGGGCGATGGCGTTGGAGTCGGCGATCGGCTTGGCGTGCTCCTCGATCTTGGTGACGAGGAACTCGGTGGCTTTGTCGATACCCCGCTTGAGGGTGATGGCGTTGGCGCCGGCGGCAACGTTGCGCAGACCCGCCTTGACCATGGCGTGAGCCAGGACGGTGGCGGTGGTGGTGCCGTCACCGGCGGCATCGTTGGTCTTGGAGGCGGCCTGACGGATCAGGGCCACACCGGTGTTCTCGATATGATCCTCCAGTTCGATCTCCTTGGCGATCGTGACGCCGTCGTTGATGATCTGGGGGGCGCCGAACTTCTTCTCAAGCACCACGTTGCGGCCCTTGGGACCCAGGGTGACGGCAACGGCTTCGGCAAGGATGTCGATGCCCTTCTCGAGCGCGCGGCGCGCCTGCTCGTTGTAGATGATGCGTTTGGCCATGGAAGGCAGGGGAATGACGGGATTGGAATTGGATGCGGACGGTTTGAGAAACCGTCGGCTCAGTTGACGACGGCCAGGATGTCCTTCTCGGAGAGGAGGACGTACTCGTCGGTGCCGAGCTTGATGTCGGTGCCGGCGTACTTGCTGTAAAGGACCTTGTCGCCCACGCCAACTTCGGGGGCCTGGCGGGAACCGTCGTCGTTGCGCTTGCCGGGGCCGACCTGGACCACTTCACCCACTTGGGGTTTTTCCTTGGCGGTGTCGGGAAGGAGAATGCCACCGGCGGTTTTCTCCTCCGATTCGGACACCTTGATGAAGACGCGATCTCCGAGGGGTTTGACCGTGGAGACGCTGAGAGAAACAGCAGCCATGAATTGACGCGATGGATGGACGCGAAGGCAGCGACGGGTGACGACCGGGGCCGGCGCGTCGCTGGAAAAGGGCGAGTTGGCACTCACGCCTTTCGATTGCCAAACTAGATGGCGTCCGTGCCTGTCCACCATCCCCGGGCTGTGCGGGTGACCGAACCGCAGCCCCCCAGGCCCCCTGCGGTGGTAAGGTTGCGCCGCTTCAGACGGGTGCAGGATCCCGCTGGCGCCCCTCCCTCCTTCCTTACCTATGGCTGCTGCCGCTCCCGCCGTCCCTGGTACTAAAGGCTCCGTGCGCCAGGTGATCGGCCCCGTCATCGACGTGGAGTTCCCTGCGGGCAAGCTGCCCAAGATCTTCAACGCCCTCCGCGTCGAGGGCACCAACTCCGCCGGCCAGCAGGTGGCCCTCACCGCCGAAGTGCAGCAGCTGCTCGGCGACCACCGGGTCCGTGCCGTCGCCATGAGCAGCACCGATGGCCTGGTGCGTGGCATGACCGCCCTCGACACCGGCGCCCCCATCTCCGTTCCCGTGGGTGAGGCCACCCTCGGCCGCATTTTCAACGTGCTCGGTGAGCCCGTCGATGAGCAGGGCCCCGTCAGCACCGCCACCACCGCCCCGATCCACCGCCAGGCCCCCAAGCTCACGGAACTTGAGACCAAGCCCCGTGTCTTCGAGACCGGCATCAAGGTGATCGACCTGCTGGCCCCCTACCGACAGGGCGGCAAGGTGGGTCTGTTCGGTGGCGCCGGCGTCGGCAAGACCGTGCTGATCCAGGAGCTCATCAACAACATCGCCAAGGAGCATGGCGGTGTGTCGGTCTTCGGTGGCGTGGGCGAGCGCACCCGCGAGGGCAACGACCTCTACGAAGAGTTCAAGGAGTCGGGCGTGATCAACGCCGAGGATCTCTCCAAGTCGAAGGTGGCCCTCTGCTACGGCCAGATGAACGAGCCCCCCGGCGCCCGCATGCGCGTGGGACTGTCGGCGCTCACCATGGCCGAGCACTTCCGTGACGTGAACAAGCAGGACGTGCTGCTGTTCATCGACAACATCTTCCGCTTCGTCCAGGCAGGCTCCGAGGTTTCGGCTCTGCTGGGCCGCATGCCTTCGGCCGTGGGCTACCAGCCCACCCTCGGCACCGACGTGGGTGAGCTGCAGGAGCGGATCACCTCCACCCTGGAGGGTTCGATCACCTCGATCCAGGCCGTCTACGTCCCCGCCGACGACCTCACCGACCCGGCGCCCGCCACCACCTTCGCCCACCTCGACGCCACCACCGTGCTGAGCCGCGGTCTGGCCTCCAAGGGCATCTACCCGGCGGTGGATCCCCTCGATTCCACCAGCACCATGCTCCAGCCTGCCGTCGTGGGCGACGAGCACTACCGCACCGCCCGGGCCGTCCAGTCGACCCTGCAGCGCTACAAGGAACTCCAGGACATCATCGCCATCCTGGGTCTGGACGAACTCTCCGAAGACGACCGCCGCACGGTGGACCGGGCCCGCAAGATCGAGAAGTTCCTCTCCCAGCCGTTCTTCGTGGCCGAGATCTTCACCGGCCAGTCCGGTGAGTACGTCAAGCTAGAGGACACCATCAAGGGCTTCAACATGATTCTCTCCGGCGAGCTCGACGACCTGCCGGAAGCCGCCTTCTACCTGGTGGGTAACATCGATCAGGTGAAGGCCAAGGCCGCCAAGATCCTCGCCGACGCCAAGTCCTGATCCGGCACACCCCATGACCCTCACCCTGCGCGTCCTCGCCCCCGATCAAAACGTCTTCGACGGCACCGCCGACGAGGTCATTCTGCCCGGCACCACCGGCCAGCTCGGCATCCTCACCGGCCACGTCTCCATGCTCACCGCTCTCGACAGCGGCGTGCTACGCGTGCGGGAGGGGGGCACCTGGCAGTCGATCGCCCTGATGGGTGGCTTCGCCGAGGTGGTGGCCAATGAGGTCACCGTGCTCGTCAACGGCGCCGAGCTGGGCAGCGGCATCGATGCCGCCGCCGCCCAGAGCGATTTCGAGGCCGCCCAGCAGGCCGCCGCGGCGCTGGAAGGCTCCGAGCCCAGCCCCGAGAAGGTGAAGGCCCAGCAGGCTCTGGCCCGCGCCCGCGCCCGTCTCCAGGCCAGCAAGGGCGCCTGATCGCCCCCGCCAGCCGGCACGCCGCGGCCATGGGCAAGGGTCGGGAGCTGGGTCTGCAGCTGCGCCAGTGGATCACCACCGGCTCCGTCAGTCTGGACAACCCCCAGGTCCTGGCCAACCGCCTGATCGACGCCCTAGGGGCGGAGGAAAACCTGCGTGGTCCCGTGCGGGATCTGGCCAGCCAACCCCTGCTCCAGCGGGTGCTGCAGCAGCAGGGGGGCCCCCAGCGCAGCGCGATCGCCGCCCTCAGCAACCATCTGGCCGGGATCTACGCGCCGCCGGTGCTGGCCGAGCTGCTCGACCTGCTCGAGGCCTGCTCCGGCGTGGCCCCCTCCAGGCCCGGCGCTGCCCCAGCGGCCTCCAGCTCCCCTGGGGCCGCCCTGCCCCTTCCCCTGGGGCCGCTGGAGAGCCTGCGGCCCCTCGGCCCCGGGCTGGCCCTGGCCGCCGCGTCGGCTCCGGTGCTGTTCTGGGCCGGCGGTGAACTCGACCGCTGGTTCTTCGATCCCTGGGGCTGGAGGAGCGGCCTCGTGCTGGCGGGGGCCCTGGCCCTGCTCCAGGCCCTGGCCCTCGGCCCCCTGAAGGGGCTGCGCCGCCGCTGGCCCCTGACCCTGGAGGCCAGCGGCGATCCGCGTCGGGCCTGGTGCTGGATCACCGCCCCCTGGATCCATGTCGCCAACGGCGAGGCCCTGCTCAACCTGGGGATCCTGGTGATCGTGCTGGGGGGCTCGCCCCTGCCCCTCTCCTCCCTGCTGCTGCGTTATGTCCTCACCGCTCTGGCCACCACGGCGCCGGCGGTGCTGGTGGCCCGGCGGGCCAGGGTGCTGCGGCAGTGGGACGGTGCCTCCGGGCCCATCGCCGCCCTCATTGCCCTGGCCTGCACCCTCAGCCTGCTGCACTGGAAGGTCCACCCCTTCCGGCTCGATCCGGTCGACATCCCGGCCTGGGTGCTGCTGGTGGTCTACGGGGCGCTGCAGCTGGGCTGGCAGCTGCCCCGCCGCGATCCCCAGGACACCAGCACCCCCCTGGCCCGGCTGCTGAGCAGCCCCTGGTGCTGGGGAACCCTGGCCGGCATCGCCTGGGCCCTGGTGACCCGCGCCCAGGAACTGGGCCGGAGTCTGGGCTGGCTGGGCTGACTCAGCCCGCCAGGGCGCGCATGTACTGGCCCCAGAGCTGCGCGACCAGGGCGCCGGAGGCGGCCTCGGCGGGGCGGTTGTCGTCGTTGCCCATCCAGATGCCAGTGAGGATGCGGCTGGAGGGGGAGTAGCCCACGAACAGCACATCGACGCCGTTGTCGGTGGTGCCGGTCTTGCCGCGGGCATCCTCCACCACAGCGGCGGCGCGGCCGGTGCCGCCGCTCACCACCCCCCGCAGCAGGGCATCCATCCCGGCGGCCACCGCCGGTTCGATCAGCTGCTGGGGCTTCTCGCCGATCGGTGTGGTGACGCCGGCGGCCGGGCAGGTGTCCAGGGAGCGGACCGAGCCGCAGATGCCCAGGTCGTAGATGCGCGTCACGCCGTGCAGGGGCACCGAGCGGCCGCCGTTGGCCACCACGGCATAGGCCCGGGCCAGCTCGTAGAGGAAGGTCTCCTTGCCGCCCAGCACCATCGAGAAGCTCTCCTCCATCGGGGTGCTGATGCCGAGCTGGCGGGCCTTGGCCACCACCTTGTCGAGGCCGGCCTGCTGGGCCAGCCGCAGGGCCACCACGTTCTCCGAGCGGGCGAAGCCCGTCCCCACGCTGGTGCTGCCGCCCCCGCCCCGGCAGCCGGCCACGTAGGAGAGGGGGGCGCAGGAGACCGCATCGCCGGCCTTCGCCCCCGCCTCCAGGGCCGCCAGGAAGGCGAACAGCTTGAAGGTGGATCCGGGCTGACGCAGGGCCTGCACCCGATCGAAGCTCGAACGGCTGTAGTCGCCGCCGCCGACGTAGGCCAGGATGGCGCCGGTGGCGTAGTCGATCGAGATCAGGGCGCCCTGGGTGAGCCCGGCCCTCCCCCCCGGCCCCTCGAGGAACGCCTTCAGCTGCTTCTGGGCGATGGCCTGCAGGCGCGGATCGATGCTGCTGATCACCGCGTAGTTGCCCCGGGCCTCCGGACTGCTCAGATCGAGGGCGAAGCGCCGCCCCTCCAGCTCGCCGATCACGTAGTCGCTGAAGAAGGGGTAGCTGGAATAGGTGGAGGCGCGGCAGGCGGAGGGGTCGATGTTCAGCGGCCGGCGGCGGGCGTCGATCAGCGCCTGGTCGGAGAGATAGCCCTCGGCGTGCATCCGCCCCAGCACCAGGTCGCGGCGCTCCCGGCCCCAGGTGGGGTTCTCGCGGTTGCAGGGGCTGTAGCCGTTGGGGCTGGGCAGCAGCCCCACCAGGAACGCCGACTCCGCCACGTCGAGGGCGCTGGCCGACTTGCGGAAGTAGAGCTGGGCCGCCTGCTCGAACCCCTCCGCCCCCAGCCCCAGGTAGGCCCGGTCGAGGTACATCTTGAGGATCCGGTTCTTGCTGAAGCCCGCCTCCAGCTGCCAGGCCACCCACAGCTCCCGCAGCTTGCGCGCCACCGACACGTCGGTGCCGACGGCCGGATAGACCATGCGGGCCACCTGCTGGGTCAGGCCGCTGCCGCCGCCGGTGCCCTGCACCAGGGAGCGCAGGGTGCCGAACAGGTCGATGCCGCTGTTCCAGCCGAAGCGCGAATCCTCGGAGGCGATCAGGGCCTGGCGCAGGTGCAGGGGGTAGTCGGCCAGGCGGGGCAGGGCCGTGGAGGAGCCCTCGGCCGCATCGATCTGGCGGCCGTCAGTGGAGAACACCTTCACCGGCCCGCTCACCGAGCGGATCGAGGACCCGCCGGCGACGGTGGTGGCCAGCAGCAGGCCCCCCAGGGCGACGCCCGAGCCCACCAGGGCGCCGACGGCACCCCAGTGCACCAGCTTCCCCAGGGGGCTGCGCGGATGGCGGTACACCAGGGTGGGCGCCTCCCCCTTGAGCGGCGAGCCCAGCTGGAGCCGGTCCCCGTCCCGCAGGCGGATGGCGCGGATGCGGCGGTCCCGATGGAACAGACCGTTGGCCGAACCGAAGTCCTCGCCCACGTAGTCCCGATCGCCGGGCCGTTCCTGTTCCACGATGGCGTGCACCCTGCTGACGCCGGTCGCGTCGGCCAGGAGCTCGCAGAAGGGATCCCGGCCGATGCGGTAGCGGCCCCCCTCCAGGGCCAGGCGCCGCCGGCAGCGGCCGCCGATCCAGAGCTCCAGCCAGGCGTCGTGGTGCCGCAGCCCCCCCAGGGCCGTCGCCAGATCGTGGCGGCGGCCGCTCGCCGAAGGGGCTCGCAGGGCCCGCCAGAGGCCGGCCCAGCCGGCGGGCCCGGCCGGTGCGCCGGGGGATTCGCTGGCTGCGGCCTCAGCAGAGGTGGCAGGTGCGGCGCTGGGTGGGGTGCCGCCGCCCGGCGACGCCTGCTCCGTCGTCCCCACCATCCCTGGCCCGACCGCCTTGCTCCCATACGCTACCCGCAGCGATCGGAGCGGCCGGCCAGGTGGAGCAACGCCGGGATCCATGGGCACCCTTCCGCATCTGGACCGCCCTGACCATCGGGGTGTACGCGGTGCGGGCCAGCTTCGCCGCCACCTGGGTGGGGGCGATCCCGGGCTGGGTGCTGCTGCTGCTGCTGCTGGTGGCGCTGGCCCTGGCCACCTTGGCGCTCCTGTTCCCCGGGCGGGTCATCCCCTGGCGGGAGGGGGAACCGGTGGGCTGGTGGGGACGGTTCCCGGCCGACCGCCGTCTCGGTCGCCGCGGCGGTGCGCTGGACGATCCGCCATGAGCTCCCCCCCCCGCCTGGTGCTGCGCGACGATCCCGGCCGCAGCGTGCAGCTGGATCCCCGCACGCCCCTCGCCATCGGCCGCGACCCCGCCTGTGGCCTCTGCCTCGCCGAGGCCCGGGGCGTCTCGCGCCGCCACGCCCTGGTGCGGGTGTCGCGCACCAGGGCGGGCCAATGGCTGCTCTGCGACCAGGGCAGCGCCAACGGCACCTGGCTCGAAGGTGCCCGGCTGAAGGACTGCCGCCCCCTCTCCGACGGCGACGAGATCCGCCTGGGCCTGAACGGGCCGGTGCTCCAGTTCCGCGCCGGCGGCAGCCCACCCGCCGCTGCCCCCCCGGCGGCCCCTGCCGTCTCCGCCGCCACCCGGGGGCGAACGGCGCCGGCGCCGGTGCCGACGGCGGTGGCCGGCCAGCTGGATTTCGCCGGCCGTTCCCTCCCCCTGGCGCGGATCCGCTCGGCCTACGTGCGCAGCCGCCGGCGCCATCCCCAGGCCTTCAGCTGGTGGCTGCTGCTCTGCCTGGGCGGGCTGCTGCTGCTCCCCTTCCCCTGGCTGTTCTGGCCGCTGCAGGTGGGGGTGCTGGCGGGCTGGATCGTGCTGGGCTCCCGCTGGGAGCATCTGCTGGAGGTGACGCTCCAGGACGGCCTGGCCTACCGCCATCGCTTCGACAGCCTCGAAACGGCCCTGGCCCACCGCAACGGCATCCGCCGGGCGATGGCGGCGGCGGCGCCGGCCGGGAGGCGGCCATGAACTGGATCCTGCCGGAGGGGACCAGCCTCGTCTTCGAGGGTCTGGCCGCGCCGCTGCGGATCGTCCGCGGCCTCGGGGGCGGCACCCAGGGCCAGGTGTACGAGGTGGAGCTGGAGGGGGAGCGGCTGGCCCTGAAGTGGTACCTGCCGGCCTGCATCGCCCGCGACGGCGCCCTGGAGCGGCGCCTGGCGGCCAGCATCCGCGCGACGGCGCCGAACGACGCCTTTCTCTGGCCGATCGCCCTGCTGCGGGCCAGCCCCGCCAGCCGCCCCCTGATCCGCATCCGCGAGGAGAGCTTCGGCTACCTCATGCCCCTGCGGCCCGCCACCTACGTGGGGGCCAGCGAGCATGCCGCCGGCCGGCTGGCGATCGGCCTGCGCCAGGTGCTGCGGGCCTGTTTCGGCCTCGCCGACGCCTTCCACGCCCTCCACCTGGAGGGCCTCTGCTACAAGGACGTCTCCCTGGGCAACCTCTTCCTGGAGCCTGGCGCCGGCGCCATCCTCATCTGCGACAACGACAACGTCGCGGTGGACGGGGCCGACCAGGGGGCCGTGCTCGGCACCCCGGGCTTCATGGCCCCGGAGGTGCTGCTGGGCCAGGCGCGGCCCGGCGCCGACAGCGACCTCTTCTCCCTGGCGGTGCTGCTGTTCCGGCTGCTCACCCGCCACGACCCCTTCAAGGGGCAGATGGAGCTGGCGATCCGCTGCCTCGATGAGCCGGCCCGCCGGCGCCTCTATGGCGAGGACCCGGTGTTCATCTTCGATCCGGTGGACGCCCGCAACCGGCCCGACCCGATCGAACATGCGGCGGCCCTGATCACCTGGCCCATCTACCCCCGCCCCCTCCAGGCGCTGTTCGAGCAGACCTTCTGCCGCGGCATGAAGCAGCCGTCCCGCCGCACCCTCACCGGCCAGTGGAGGCAGGAGCTGGCCCGCAGCCTCGATCAGCGCACCCTCTGCCCCGCCTGCGGCCAGGAGAACTTCCAGGCCCCGGGAGCTCCGGCGCTGTGCTGGAGCTGCGGCAGCCCCCTGCCCCAACCGATCACGCTGGTCCTGCCCCGGGGCCCGGTGCTGGCCGCCCCGGACAACGAGCTGCACCACCACCACTTCGATGCCCTGGCTGGAGAGGATCTGCGGCGGCCCCTCGCCCGGGTGGTGGCCCATCCCCAGGAGCCCCGCCGGCTGGGGCTCTGCAACCTCTCGGCCTCCGCCTGGAGCGTCGAGACCGCCGATGGCCGCAGCCGGCGGGTGGAGCCGGGTGAGAGCTGTAGCCTCGCCGCACTGTCCCGGATCCTCACCGCGGCGGGTCCGATCGCCGTGCAGCGCCCCCTCCCGTCAGCCCCCGCCGCCTGAGCGATGCCGTTTCCCGACGTCAAGCTGGCCAACCGGCCGCTCCATTTCCTCTACCTCTGCGACTGCTCCGGCTCCATGGCCGCCGCCGGCAAGATGCAGGCCCTCAACCAGGCCATCCGCCAGTCGCTGCCGGGCATGGCGGCGGTCGCCAGGGACAACCCGGAAGCGCGGGTGCTGGTGCGGGCCGTCTGTTTCGCCGACCATGCCGCCTGGCACATCGAGACACCGACGCCGGTGGAGCAGCTGGAGTGGCGCGATCTGCAGGCCGGTGGCATCACGGCGATGGGGGCCGCCCTGCAGCTGGTGGCGGCGGCGCTCCGGACCCCGCCGATGGAGGTGCGCGCCCTGCCGCCGGTGCTGGTGCTGATCTCCGACGGCCAGCCCACCGACGACTTCGCCGGCGGCCTCGAGGCCCTGATGCGGGTGCCCTGGGCCCAGAAGGCGGTGCGCCTGGCCATCGCCCTCGGCCACGACGCCGACCTGGAGGTGCTGCAGCGGTTCATCGGCACCGAGCCGGCGACGGCGGGCCGATCCCCCCGGCGGCCGCTGCAGGCGGGCAACGCCACCTCCCTGGCCCAGTACATCCAGTGGGCCTCCACGGCCGTGGTGGGGGCCGCCTCGATGCCCGCCAGCAGGGTGAGCGAGACCCCCCTGGAGCCCGCGGCGGGCAACATCCCCCTGCCGGATCTGCCCCCCACCGTGCTCGATCCCACCGACGACGTCGGTCCCCTGGTGTGGTGAACCGCTGGGTGGCGCCGATCGGTGCCAGCCGCACCGGGGCCGCCCACCGCCGCGCCGGACGCCCCTGCCAGGACGCCGTGCTCTGCCGGGAGCTGCGGGGCCTCGAGGGGCAGCCGGTGATGGTGATGGCGGTGGCCGATGGCCATGGCGGCCGCCGCTACCGGCGCAGCGAGGTGGGCAGTCGCCTGGCCTGCGAGACGGCCCTGGCCGCGGTGGGGGAAGCCCTGGCCGCCCGGCCCCTGGACGCGGGGGAGGGGGGCTGGAGTCGCTGGCTGGAGCGGGACCTGCCCGAGGCGATCCAGCGGGGCTGGCTGGAAGCGGTGGCGGCCGACTGGCAGAGCGATCCGGGAGAAGGTGGCTTCGAGGCGCTGCTCTACGGCAGCACCCTGGGCCTGGTGGTGATGGCCCCCCGGTGGTGGGGCCACACCGGGCTGGGCGACTGGGACCTGGTGCGGGTGGAGGCGGACGGCCAGGCGCGGCTGCTGGAGGAGGAGAACGAGCCCACCGCCCTCGGGGAGGCCACCTGCAGCCTCTGCCAGCCCCGGGCGGCCTCCCTGTTCGCCCGCCGGGCGGGCCTGCACCCGATCGAGGGCGACGCCGGCGACTTCGCCCTGGTGCTCTGCACCGACGGCATCCGCAAGTCCTGCGCCACCGATGGCGATTTCCTCACCCTGGCGGCCTGGCTGGCCCGCGGTGACGGCGAGACGGAGCCCGCCGCCGCCGCCGGGCTGGCGGCGGCCCTGGACCGGATCAGCCGCGAGGGCAGCGGCGACGACGTGACCGTGGCGATCGGCAGGGCCGCCGGCGTGGCCGGGGCAGGGGCGGCGTCGCCCGCTGCGTGGACTGACCTGGACGCCCCGCTCTCCCCCGCTCCGGCGCAGCCCCCGCCATCGCCATCGCCTCTGCCTGCTCCGGCGACGGCCCAGGCGGCCCCGCAGCGGCGATGCCGCCCGGCGATCGGCCGGGCGGTGGCCATCGGCCTGGCCCTGGCCGGCGCCGGCGGGGGCTGGCTGGCTCTGAACTGGCCCCGCATCCCAGCACCCCCGGCCGCGGCGCCCAGCTCCCCGGGGCTGCGGGCCGCCCACCTGGAGGTGGAACGGCTCTGCGCCCAGCCGGCCGCCATTCCCCTGGAGCTGCGCCGCCGCCGCGAGCTGTTCATCGCCCTGCGCCAGGGTCGGCAGGACCCCGCCCCACTGAAGGCCGCGGCCGCCGACGATCCCCTCGCCGCCCTGATCGCCGCCGACCTCCCGGCCGTTCGCTCCGGGACGATGCAGGCGCCGGAGCCCGCCTTGCGGCCCGTGGTCCGTCGCCCCCCGGAGGCGCTCGGTGCCTGCCCCGCCCTGCTGGAGGCCCTCGACCGCCAGTGGGCCCTCACCCCGGCCGCCCCCACCCCCTGATCCCCATGGCCCTGCGTCTGCTGCTCGACTGCGCCGATCCCCTCGAGTGGGAGCGCTGGCTGCCCAGCGGCCTGTTCCAGGGCGTCACCACCAACCCGACGCTGCTGCGGCGGGCCGGCCAGCCCTGCCGCCTCGAGCACCTGGAGCGGCTGTGCGCGCGGGCCGCGTCCCTCGGCTGCCGGGAGATCCATCTGCAGGCCTGGGGCACCGATGCCCCCCAGCAGCTGGCGAACGGGCGGGCCCTGGCCGCCCTCGATCCCCAGCGGGTTCTGGTGAAGGTGCCGATCACCCGCCAGGGGGCGGCCGTGGCGCGGGACCTGATCGCCGACGGCGTGCCGGTCACCTTCACGGCCTGCTACGAGGTGGCCCAGGTGCTGGTGGCCGCCGCCCTCGGCGCCGACGGCATCGCCGCCTACCTGGGGCGGATCGGCGATCTGGGCCGGGATGGCCACGCCGAACTGATCGCCATGCAGCGGGCCCTGGAGGGGGTGGGATCCAGTACGCGGCTGCTGGTGGCCAGCCTGCGACAGCCCCAGGACCTGGCCCGGCTGGCCGCCGCCGGCCTGGCCAACCACACGATCAGCCCGGCGATCGCCGAGGCCCTCTTCGCCAGCCCGGACACGGCCGCGGCCGCCGACACCTTCGAGCGGGACGCCACGGGGCTCTGAGGCCGGGGCCGGAGGCTCAGGCGGGCCGGTGCTTCGGGGGCCGTGGGGATCAGGCGGTCCCGCAGAAGGTGACGTCGGGGAACTTGAGCTTGGCCTCCTCGAGGGATTTGCCGCGCCCTTCCTCCTGCCAGTAGTTGATCACCTCGGTGGCCTTGTTGAGAATCTCGACCCGCTCGTTGTCGGTGATCCAGCTCTTGGCCTCCAGCTCGCCCTTGAGGGTTTCCCAGGCGTCTTCCCGGGGCCAGAAGAAGTAGGCGGTGAGGGGGCTGGGCCCGCCGCCGACGATCTGATCCACCGCCAGGGCCACGTTGTCGGGCAGCCAGAGGATCTTCACCAGGAAGCGGCCCTCATCGGCCTTGGGGGTGTACCCCGACGGGACCCCGTCCTCATCGATGGTGGCGGTGGCCAGGGCGGCGCTGCCGCCGCGCAGCACCGGACGCCCTTCGGTGGTGTCGGCGGCGATGGCCGCCGGAATGGCGCTCAGGGCAGCGGCCTCGGCACTCTCAGGGGCAGTCACGGTGTCGGCGCTCAAGGAGAAACGGCAATTGCCTAACCTACCAGCCGATTCGCAGCAACCCCCCTGGCCGCCCCCGCCGCCCCCCGCGCCGTCCTGCTCTTCGACATCGATGGGGTGATCAGGGACGTGGCGGGCAGCTACCGGCGCGCCATCGTCGAGACGGTGCGGCACTTCAGCGGCTGGGCTCCCGAGAGCGCCGCGATCGACGCCCTCAAGGGGGAGGGCCGCTGGAACAACGACTGGCAGGCCTCGATGGAGCTGCTGCGTCGCCGCGGCGTCGACCCCCTGCCCGCCTGGGAGCGCCTGGTGGCGGTGTTCAGCGACCACTACTTCGGCGGCGATCCCGACGGCGACCCGGCCGACTGGCGCGGATTCATCGGCAGCGAGCCCCTGCTGGTGGAGGCCCCCTTCTTCTCGGCCCTCAGCCAGCGGGGGATCGCCTGGGGCTTCGTCAGCGGCGCCGAGCCCCCCTCCGCCCGCTTCGTGCTGGAGCAGCGGCTGCAGCTGCTGGCGCCGCCCCTGGTGGCCATGGGCCAGGCCCCCGACAAGCCCGACCCCACCGGCCTGCTGGCCCTGGCGGCCACCCTGGCCCGGGTGCCCCTCGGGGCCGGGGCCCCGCCCGTGGCCTACCTGGGCGACACCGTGGCCGACGTGGAGACCGTGCAGCGGGCCCGTTCCCGGGTGCCGGAGCAGCGCTTCGAGGCCCTGGCCGTGGCGCCCCCCCACCTGCAGCAGGCCGGCCGCGAGGCCGAGCGGCAGCGCTACGAAGACCGGTTGCGGCAGGCGGGAGCCAACCGGATCCTGGATTCCACCCGCCAGGTGCTGGAGCTGTTCAGCGCTCCATCGCCGCCGGCGCCTTGAGGGCGGCGGCCGTGAGTACTTCGTGGCCGTGATCGGTCACCGCCACGTCATCCTCGATGCGGATGCCGATCCCCTTCCAGCGCTCCTCGATGGCGGGCTGGCCCTCCGGCACCGTCAGCCGATCGCTGACGTAGAGGCCGGGTTCCACCGTGAGCACCATGCCCTCCTCGAGGGCCACGTGGTGCTCGCCCAGCCGGTAGGCGCCCACGTCATGGACGTCGAGCCCCAGCCAGTGGCCGGTGCGGTGCATGTAGAGATGGCGGTAGGCCCCCTGTTCGATCAGCCCGTCCACCGCGCCGATCAGCAGGCCCAGCTCCACCAGCCCCTCCACCAGCACCCGCACGGCGGTGTCGTGGACCCCTTCGGCGGTCTGGCCCGGGGCGACCGCCGCCACCGCCGCCTCCTGGGCGGCCAGCACCAGCTCGTAGAGGGCCCGCTGCTCGCCGCTGAAGCGGCCGTTGACGGGGAACGTGCGGCTGATGTCGCCGTTGTAGTAGTCGCTGAGGCTGCAGCCCGCGTCGATCAGCAGCAGGTCGCCGTCCCGCAGCCGGTCGGCGTTGGCGGTGTAGTGCAGCACGCAGGCGTTGTCGCCGCTGGCGACGATGGATCCATAGGCAGGCCCGCGCGCTCCCTGCTCAAGAAAGTGCTGCTCGATCACGGCCTGCACCTGCCGCTCACTGAGGCCGGGCCGCGCCACCTGCCGGGCCAGCTCGTGGGCCTCGGCGGAGATGCGGGCGGCCTCTCGCAGGCGGTCCAGTTCCTGGGGCTCCTTGCGCAGCCGCAGCTCGTGCAGCAGCGGGCAGGGGGCCACGAGCCCCAGGGCGGCCTTGCCGCTGCGGGGCGCCCGGTCGAGCTGGCGCCCCCAGGCGGCGAGCACCAGGGGCTCCACCTGGGGATGGCGCCCCACTCGGAAGGCGATCCCCTCGGCTCCAGCGAGATACTCCGGCAGCCGTTCAGCCAGTTCGCTGCGGGGATGCGCCACATCGGCACCGAATTGGCTGACGGCCCCCTCGCAGCCCCAGCGGAAGCCGTTCCACACCTCGGCCCCCGGATCCTTCGCCTCGACGAACAGCACGAAGGGAGTTTCGGGCCGGTGGGGCAGGAACAGGGCGACGGCACCGGGCTCGTCGAAGCCGGTGAGATACCAGAAATCGCTGTTCTGACGGAAGCCGTGCTCCACGTCGGCGTGGTGGGTCACGAGCGACGCCCCCGGGATCACCGCGGCCGCGCCGCCCAGCTGCTGCAGAAACCGCTGGCGACGGCGGGCCAGAAGGGCGGGGTCGATCGGGGCGGTCTGGGGCATCGAAGCGAAGGGATGGACAGCGAGAAGATGGCACAGCCGATTAAATACACGTGATCCCCACGAACCTGCACGTGCCGATCCTGTCTGTTTCGATCAGCCGCGGATGAACGATCTCCTGCTCCTGGTCGTGGCGGTGGTCGTGATGCTGATGGGGTCGTTCCTGTGTTCGGGGGTGGAGGCGGCCCTGCTCACGGTCAACCCGGTGAAGGTGCAGGAACTGGCGAGCCGCCCCCGGCCGGTGGCGGGGGCCCGGCGGCTGGCGGCCCTGCGTCAGCGCCTTGGCCGCACCCTGGCGGTGCTGGTGATCGCCAACAACATGTTCAACATCTTCGGCAGCCTGATGGTGGGCGGCTTTGCCAGCGCCGTCTTCGTCCGCCATGGCATCAGCGGCCCGGCCCTGCCCCTGTTCTCGGTGGCCCTCACGGTGCTGGTAATCCTGCTGGGGGAGATCCTGCCGAAGGCGATCGGCAGCAAGCTGGCCCTGCCCGTGTCGCTGGCCGTCGCCCCCGCCCTGGGCCTGTTCACCACGTTGATGCTGCCCCTGGTGCTGCTGCTGGAGCGGATCCTGCCGGCGATCACGGCCGAGAACGAGATCAGCACCGACGAGAACGAGATCCGGCTGCTGGCGCGGCTGGGTTCCCAGCAGGGTCAGATCGAGGCCGACGAGGCCGCCATGATCGCCAAGGTGTTCCAGCTCAATGACCTCACCGCCCGCGACCTGATGCTGCCCCGGGTGTCGGCCCCCACCCTGGCGGGCCACCAGAGCCTCGACGAGCAGCGCTCCGTCCTGCTGCGCCACACCACCGCCTGGTGGGTGGTGCTGGGGGAGGAGGTGGACGAGGTTCTGGGGGTTGCCAGCCGCGAACAGCTGCTCACCGCCCTGGTGGAGGGGAGGGGAGCCAGCCAGGCCGCCGATCTGTGCGAACCGGTCGAGTTCGTGCCGGAGATGATCCGGGCCGACCGGCTGCTCACCAGCTTCCGCCGTAACGGCTCCGGGGTGCGGGTGGTGGTGGATGAGTTCGGCGGTTTCGTGGGGGTGATCGGGCCCGAGGCGGTGCTGGCCGTGCTGGCGGGCTGGTGGCGCCGGCCCGCCTCCGCCGCGGAAGGGGCGCCATGACGACGGCGGCCCCGGCTGAGGCGATCGCCGCCCCCCCCGCCGCCGAGCGCTGCCGCCAGCTGTTGGCCCGCTGGCGTGCCGAGCTGGTGCTCAGCGGCCGGGAGCAGGCGGCCCTGGCCCCGGAGCTGGCCAGCCTCGACCGCCAGCTGGAGCGCCTGCAACGCCGCCGGCCGCGGGTGGCCGTGTTCGGCCGGGTGGGGGTGGGCAAGTCGAGCCTGCTCAATGCCCTGCTCGGGGAGCACCACTTCGCCACCGACGTGGCCCACGGCTGCACCCGCCGCCAGCAGACCTGCGCCTGGGGCCAGTCCGTGAGCGGCCTGGAGGGGGTCGACCTGGTGGACACCCCGGGCATCGACGAGATCGCCGCCGCCGCCCGCTCCCGCCTGGCGGCCCGGGTGGCGCTGGGCGCCGACCTGGTGCTGCTGGTGATCGACAGCGACCTCACGGCGATGGACGCCCAGGCCCTCGACGACCTGCTGGCCTCCGGCAAGCCCCTGCTGCTGGTGCTCAACCGCAGCGACTGCTGGCCGGAGGCCGAGCGGGAGGCCCTGATCGCCAGCATCCGCCGGCGCCTGCCGCCGGGGGCCCGCCAGCTGCGGCCCCTGCCGGTGGCGGCCGCTCCCCGAGCCCCCCGCCTGCGCCCGGACGGCCGGGTGCGCAGCGAGCCGGCTCCCCCGCGGGTGGAGCCCCTGCGCCGGGAGCTCACCGGCCTGCTGGAGCGCCACGGGGAGCTGCTGCTGGCCCTCAACGCCCTGCGGGCCGCCGATCGCTTCAGCCAGGCCCTGCACCGCTGCCGTCTGCGCCACGGCCGCCGCCAGGCCCAGGGCCTGATCGGCCGCTTCGCGGCCCTCAAGGCCACGGGGGTGGCGGCCAACCCCCTGCTGCTGCTCGATCTGGCCGGTGGCCTGGCCTGCGACAGCGCCCTGGTGCTCCAGCTCTGCCAGCTCTACGGCCTGCCGATGACCCGCAGCGGCGCCCGGGCCCTGCTCGCCCGCCTCAGCGGCCACAACGCCCTGCTGGGCGGCGCCCAGCTGGGTCTGCAGCTGCTGCTGGGCGGGCTGCGTCAGCTGCTGCTGCTGGCGGCGCCGGTGAGCGGTGGGCTGAGCCTGGCGCCGGCGGCCCCGGTGGCCCTGGCCCAGGCGGCCCTGGCGGTCCACACCACCCGGCGCACGGGCCGGCTGGCCGCCGCCGAGCTGCTGCGGGCCGCCACCGCCGCGGGCCAGCCGGGGGCCCTGCTGCGCCGGCTGGTGCGCCAGGATCCCGAGACCCGGCGCTGGCTGAGCGAATGGCAGCAGCAGGGGGGGCAGGGCAGCGCCGGCGGCGGCCTGCAGCCATGACCTCCGCCAGCGGTGACGCCCCGTTGAACCGTCTCGCCCTCCTCGGCACCAGCGCCGATCCCCCCACCTGCGGCCACCGGTCGCTGCTTGAGGGCCTTCTGGGCCTGTTCCCCCAGGTGCTCACCTGGGCCAGCGACAACCCGCTCAAGCAGCACGGCGCCCCGCTGGCGGTGCGCACCGCCCTGCTGGCCGCCCTGGTGGACGCCATCGAGGACCCGCGCCTCAGCCTGGCGCAGGACCTGAGCAGCCCCTGGGCGGTGGAGACCCTGGAGCGGGCCCGGGCCCGCTGGCCCGATCGGGAACTGGTGTTCGTGGTGGGCAGCGATCTGGCCGGCCAGATCCACCGCTGGCGGCGGGCCGAGGAGCTGCTGCGGGGCTGCCGGCTCGGCATCGCCCGCCGCCAGGGCTGGCCGCTGCAGGCGGCGGATCTGGAGCGGCTGCGGGGCCTGGGGGCGACGCTCGACCTGCTGCCCCTGGCGATCCCCCCCAGCGCCAGCTCCCGGATCCGGGAACGGCCCGATCCGGCCCAGGTACCGTCCGAACTCTGGCCGGTGCTGCTGCAGCACAATCTCTACGGCCTCTCCGAGCCCTGATGCGCCTCGCCCTGGCCCAGCTCAATCCCCTTGTGGGCGACCTGGAGGGCAACGGACGGCGGATCCTGGCGGCCGCCGGGCGGGCCCGTGCCGGCGGGGCCGACCTGCTGCTCACCCCCGAGCTCTCGCTCTGGGGCTACCCGCCCCGGGACCTGCTGCTGCGGCCCGCCCTGATCCAGCGCCAGGAGCGGGTCCTGGCGTCCCTGGCGGCTGAAGGCCCGGCCGACCTGGCCCTGCTGGTGGGGGTGGCCGAGCCAGTGGCCGACCGGCGCCAGCCGGGGCTGTACAACGCCCTGGCCCTGGTGGAGCGCGGCGGCTGGCGCATCGTCGGCCGCAAGCGCCTGCTACCCAGCTATGACGTCTTCGACGAACGCCGCTACTTCCTGCCGGGTGACGTTCCGGCGGTGCTGGAGCTGGAGGCGGGCGGCCGCCCCTGGCGTCTGGGGCTGACCATCTGCGAGGACCTCTGGGTGGAGGAGACCCTGCGCAGCCGCTGGCCGGAGGCGGTGGATCCGATCGCCGATCTGGCGCCCCTGGGCCTCGACCTGCTGCTCAACCTCTCGGCCTCCCCCTTCGGCCGCGGCAAGGGGGAGGTGCGCCAGGGGCTGGCGGCCCGGGCGGCGGCCCGGCTGGGGGTGCCGGTGGTGTACCTCAACCAGGTGGGTGGCAACGACGAACTGGTCTTCGACGGGGCCAGCTTCGTGCTGGATGGCGGCGGCCGGCCCCTGCTGCGCCTGGCCTGCGCCGCCGAGGACCTGGGCCTGTGGGATGCGGGTCCCCCCCTGGGCGCGGAGGGCGCCACGCCCCCCGCCCCCGCCCCCGCCCCGGCACAAGCGGCTCCGCCGCCACCGCCGTCGGACCCCTGGGAGCAGCTGCTGCGGGTGCTGGTGCTGGGGGTGCGGGACTACGCCGCCAAATGCGGCTTCCAGCGGGCCCTGCTGGGGCTGAGCGGCGGCATCGATTCGGCCCTGGTGGCAGTGATCGCCGCCGCGGCGCTCGGCCCCGGGCGGGTGGAGGTGCTGCGCATGCCGTCCCCCTTCAGCTCGGCCGGTTCCCTCGCCGATGCCGAGGGCCTGGCGCGGCGGCTCGGACTGGCCACCGCCACGCTGCCGATCGCGCCTCTGATGGAGGCCTTCGCCGCCGCCCTTCCCCCCGCCCTCGGGGCACCCCCGGCCGGTGTCACCGAGGAGAACCTGCAGTCCCGCATCCGCGGCACCCTGCTGATGGCGGTGGCCAACCAGAAGGGGGGCCTGCTGCTCTCCACCGGCAACAAATCGGAGCTGGCGGTGGGCTACTGCACCCTCTACGGGGACATGAACGGCGGCCTCTCGGTGATCGGCGACCTCTACAAGACCACTGTCTTCGGCCTTTGCGAGTGGCTGGACGGCGAGGTCTCCGGTCCCTGCCGCACGGATCTCGGTCTGCCGGGCGACGGGGAGCTGATCGGCGCGGCGATCCGGGGCAAGCCCCCCAGCGCCGAGCTGCGCCCCGACCAGCTCGACAGCGATTCCCTGCCCGACTACGGCGAGCTCGATCCGATCCTCAAGCGGCTGGTGGAGGAGCTGGCCAGCCCCGAGCAGCTGGTGGCCGAGGGGGCTGACCCGGCGGTGGTGAAGCGGGTGGCCCAGCTGCTGCAGCGCGCCGAGTTCAAGCGCCGCCAGGCCGCGCCGGCCCTGAAGGTGAGCGGCCGGGCCTTCGGCAGTGGCTGGAGGATGCCGATCGCGGCGGCGACGGAGGGCATTCTCTGAACCTCCTGCGCCCGTCTCAGGGGGTGATGACGAACGCCTGGCCCATCCGCTCGCGGAACAGCTGAACGGCGGGGGTGGTGGCGTAGGGGGTGAGAAAGGGGGTGGCCAGCAAGGCCGGCGCGGCATAGCAGCGCCGGCGGACACTCAGCTTGAGCAGGCCGATCGCTTCGCTGGGGCGATCCAGGGCCAGGGCGGCCAGGCCCCAGTAGCCCAGGGCGCCGGCCTGGTCGGGCGCGGTGGCGATCACGGCCAGGGCCTCATCCAGCAGACGCTGGGCCCGGGGCCGCAGCCTCCCCTGGGCCAGGGCATAGGCCACCAGGGCCAGAGAACCCTGGAAGGGCTTTTCGAGTAGGCGGCTGGCCTCGATGGAGCGGGTGGCCGTTTCGGCGTCACCCCGCAGGGCCGAGAGCATGGCCAGGAACAGGCGGCTGCCCACCAGGGCCGGATTGCAGCCCAACTGGTGCTGGGCGGCCTGCTGGGCCGCCGGGATCTCCCCCAGGGCCGCGTGGGCCAGGGAGATCACCAGCCAGCCCTGGCTGAGGGCCGGGAGCGCCTGGGATTGGAGGAGCTGAAGGGCCAGGCGTGCTCTGCCGGTGAAGATCAGGTGACGCGCCCAGGAAAAACGCGGCAGGCCAGGGGGCAGGGTGGGGGCGAGCCAGTTGGCATAGAGCCGGTGGCTGGTGAGCGGTTGCCAGAACAGCAGCGACATGGCCTCCGCCTTGATCGCGGCCCAGCCCGGAGGCTGGCTGGGCAACGCATCGCCAAGGCGCAGCAACTGTTGCAGCCCGGGCAGGGTGCTGGTGGCGCTGCGCACACCCCAGAGACACTGAAGGAGCTGCAGATAACCCAATTCCAGATAGCCCTGGCTGAAGGCGGGGTCATGGTGGAGGCTTTGCTGCATCAGCCACAGCTGGCGGGGCAGGCTGGAGGGATCACGATCCGGCCAGAGGTCATGGGCCTCGGCATAGAACAGACCACTCAGCAGAAGGCGATCCTGCTCACGCCCCTCCGCCCCCCGGGGAGACAACACCTGGGCGTCTGGAGGGACGTTGCCCTCAGGCTCCAGGGCGACGAGCACTTGCACCGAGGCCTCCAGGCGATAGCCCTTGCCGTACACACCATGAATCGCTTCTCGCCCGAGGGGGCCACGGGCAAAAACCTGCCTCAAACGGTGAACGACCAAAGGCAGATTGGCCTGATTCGGCCTGCCCCTGCCACCGGCCTGCGGCACTGGCCAGAGGTGGCTGGAGAGCTCCTCGATGGACACCGTCTGGTTTGCGTTGTGGACCAGGATCAGCAGGAGCTTCCGTGGCAGAGGCATGATATTGACCGCCATTCCCGCCAGGCTCAACTCTCCCGTAGACAACAGCTGATAGGGGCCAATTATCCAACCAGTCCGAAGTGTTGCGGCCACCACACAATGCTGTTTGTGGAAGTAATTCTAAACCGTTTGCCGACTGGTACAGCGGCGGAATACCGGACTGGTGAACCGTATATTCAGGCGCGATCACCTGGGGCCTTGTTGTTCTTGCAATTACCGCAAACTTTTCGCACGCCTCGATTGCCGTGGCGTGGCAATAGCGACCGACAACGCTTAGAGGTCAACGATCGACCCAGTCGTGCAGCCGTTCTTTTCATCCCCAGCCGGCTTGCTGCCCGATCGGGCTTGAAAGAGTTCTGAAAGGATTCGCCGTCCTGCCGGGCAGGGTTCAAGGTGCTTTGGTCGGCCTCCGAAACGGCATGAACCTGCTGGCAACTCCAGCGATGCAAGTCAGCAAGTGGTGAAAGCCCCTGGGCAGGCATTGCGCCACTGGCTGGAGGTGAACACCGCGATGGCGGTGCCCAAGCCCGCGATGCGACCGGCCCTGAAGCCGGGGCGCCGCCGGGCCCGGCTCAGCCAATCCGGCCACATGGCGTTGGTCATGGCCGTGGTGACCCTGGCCGGTATCGGGCTGGTCGTGGGCCGCAAGGAGGCCCAGAGACGGACCCAGAACCTGGCCTATTGCCACCTGGATCCGGTCCGAACGCAGCCGGCGATTCCCCCCGCAATTTCAGGCCTGCCCGTGCCCACCGGGGCGTTAGCAAGTGCCACGCTGCCGCAACGCCAACGTCTGAACCAGCAGGCCCAGGAGCTGCTGCGGCTGGATCGCTACCACTGCCGAAGCATGCAGTTGATCTCCGCCAACTATCAGGCCCTGGTGATGGTGGCCAATGGCTCCGCCATGGTGTCGGCAACCATGCTGGCGCTGCTGAGTGTGCACGGTCTGAAGAGCGAGATCCACTGGCCGTTCACGGTGCTGATGGCATCGGCGTTCACGCTGGGCCTGGCGGTGGTCTCGATCGAAACCTTCAATCTCAATGCCAATCTCAACACCAGCCGTGCCCTCTACGAACGAACAATCGCGCTCACGCGCAGCTTCGCCACGAGCATCGCCAATCAGGAATACGTGAGCCCGAGCCAGAGATTGAACCTGCTCGATCGCCAGCAACTGGGCCTGTACATCAGCCTGATCGATCAACAGCTCAATCGGGTTGATCAGCCTACTTTCGGAATGAATGACGACTTCGCCTCCAGGGAGGCCTTGGTTCTGCTGCGCAAAGCATCACCTGCAGAATCCACGGCCAAAGTTGAAGACAGA
Source organism: Microcystis elabens FACHB-917 (assembly GCF_014698445.1). GTDB lineage: Bacteria > Cyanobacteriota > Cyanobacteriia > PCC-6307 > Cyanobiaceae > Cyanobium > Cyanobium elabens. Next base: position 79,286 of record NZ_JACJSZ010000006.1, on the reverse strand, counting down.
GATTGATTGATCAACACATCACCTCCCCCATCATCATGAAACTGCGAAGCAGAATCCTGCTTGCCGCTCTGCTGTCGGGCCTCACGTTGCCAGCGGCCGCGCAAGAGCAACTGAATGGGTCCGCAGCCATCTGCAAGACCATGAGTGCGCCCCTGGTGATGACCATCACCAGCTTGATCTTTGCCGCCATCATCAGCGTGCTGATCCTGATTTCCGTACGACTGCAGCGCGGCGGCTGGTCGCTGGCGAATGCGGTGTCGGAACCCACCCATCTCTCGATTCCGTTGGATGAGCACTGGGCCCAATCCCAGGGAGACAGCCAGGCGCGCATCCGCAGCCTGGCGATCAATGGCCCACCCAAACCGGTGATCCTGATGGAGGCCAGTACCAGCCGGCTGATCGCCCTGGCCGGTTCGGTGGCGATTCTGCTGATCTATGTGGGTTTCGGCATCTTTTCGCTCTACACCTACGGCCTCACCTGCCAGATGCCGGCCTCCACGGTGGCGGTGAGCACCTTTCTTTACTCCGGGCTCACCCTCTTTGCCCCCTATGTGGCGAACAAGGTGTCCGGCCGCCTGCCAGCCGGTCGAGCCGCGCCAGCCCAGGAGCCGGCGCCGGCAGCCCAGGCGCCCTTGCGGCAGCCTGCGGAGTCGCCCACCAAGCCGCTCACGGTCAGCGCCCTCAAGCCCGGCACCCTGGAGCGACCCGCGGTGAAAGGGGTGGGGCCGATCACCCCCCACCGCCTCTCCGGTCCTGCGGCCAGCCACTCGCTGCTGGCGCCAGCCACCCCGGCGTCGCCTCCCTATGAAGCAGCCCTGCGCCTGATTGCCGAATTCGAGGGCTTTGTCGACCACGCCTATCCGGATCCGGCCAGTGGCGGCGAACCCTGGACGATCGGGTATGGCTTCACCAGCCTCGATGGCCGGCCCGTGCAACCGGGCGACACGATCAGCCAGGCGGAGGGCGATGCCCAGTTGCTGAGCGGTGTGAATGGCTGCGCCCGCCATCTCGCCGGCACGATTCCTTACTGGAGCTCGATGGCGGCAGAGCAACAGTGTGCGTTGATCTCCTTCGCCTGGAATCTGGGTGAGGATTTCTATGGCAACGCCGGCTTTGACACGATCAGTCGGCTGCTGCGGCAGAAGGATTGGTCGGGTGTGCCCGCTGGGTTGCTGCTCTATTGCGATCCGGGCACGGCGGTGAGCGATGGGTTGCTGCGGCGTCGGCAGGCGGAGGCCAATCTCTGGAGCCAGGGGATGGCCGGCCCCTCTACCCCAGCGGCGCCAGCGACGCCATCCGCCGCTGCTGGCGCCACCAGTGGCCGCACGGTTGCCGCCCATGCCAATCCCCTGAACGTGCCCTGGTTCGATCAGTTGGCGATGGACGATGGCCAGGGCTGGCGCGATTGCTTCTCCGCCAGTTCGGCCATGCTGGCCGCCTTCTGGGGCAAGGAGCCCAATGAAGATGATTACAACGCTCTGCGGCAATCCTATGGGGATTCCACCAGTGCGGAGGCGCAACTGGCGGCGCTGCGCCACCTGGGCCTGCAGGCGGAGTTCTGCACCGATGGCAGCCTGCAAACCCTGAAAAACGAAATCGATGCCGGACGACCGGTGGCCGTGGGTTGGTTGCACCATGGTCCGCCCAGCGCGCCGAGCGGAGGCGGCCATTGGACCGTGGTGATCGGCTACGACGACAGCGGCGTGATCATGAACGACCCCTATGGCAGCTGCGATCTGGTGAATGGCGGCTACCCGCAGAACCATAACGGTGCCCGCCAGCATTATTCCTACGCCAACTGGGAGCCGCGTTGGCGACCCCAGGGAAGTGGCGGCTGGTATCTGGTGGCGCAGCGCTGAAACAACCCAGCCATCCCAGGAAGAAATCACGATGAAACCGCACCCAGGTGTTTTCCATCCCCCATGAACAATTGCGCCATAACAGTGAGTCATCAACAGGCTTTTGAGCCAGTCCACGTCTCCTTTTCATCCGTTACATTTTCATCCGTCTCATTGTCTCTGTCATGTCCCAAACTCCAAGCAGCAGCACCACCACCACAGCCCAGAACACCTGTTCGGTGACCAACAGCCTCATCCTGCCTACCAGCCCCAGCACGCCAGCCCAAACGGGTTGGGATGGGGGCATTGTGGTGATCAGTGGCTACAACACATCCAGCACAAGCACGGCTCAGGGTTATCTCCAGAGCGACTTGACTTTGCTCAACTTTATCGATGAGGGCGCCAGTGCCAGCAGCGAGAGCAGTACAACATCCAGTGTTCTGCCGGTCAACGAAACGGGCACGCTCAACCTGCTGCCCTACTACCAACCTGGCAGCACCACCCAGGTCAACACTGTTTACAACCTTCTAGTTTCCCAAGCTAATAACTACTTCCCAGTGGCGGCGGTAGGCGAGATCAAGATTGGTAGAAACTTTGCGGCCGTCTCCCTGCCACAGGCTGCTCCTAGTAATTCCAGCTCAGGGGCCAATGCCTACATGTTTTTGCAAAACATGATGGCCTATCCTTCATCGCCTCTGGCCCAGCAATTTACGGCTGCGCTGAATCAAGATAACAGTGCCAGCCCGGCGACTGGTTCAAGTACAGCAGTTAACACATTCTTTGCTGGAACCACCAGCTTTGCGAATGTGAATTTCAATATCTATAGTTCCGTTAGCAGCTATGCTTCGGCCTATGCATACATTTGGGCAAACTTTCAGCAGTCTTACACCTATCACTTCTACACGGTCACCCCAGCAACCAGTGACAGCTCCAGTGCCACCGACAGTACCAGCGTGACGGAGACAGAGCAATTTTCCAGCCTGGGAACCGTTGTTTTCACCCAGTCGGGGAGCACGCCGGCCGCGATTTCCGATGCCAACGCGGGCTACGCCATCACCTGGAATCCCAAGGGTGGGGCTGCCGTTGGCCTTAACTTCCAAAATGGACAGTTGGTGGCTAATAATAACGATGGCTTCAGCGGCTTCTGCCTGCAAACCACTTTTATGGATATGGCCCAACTGACGGGTAATTCCGCAGATCTGGGCACCCCCATCCAAGCGTTGGTAGGCGTGATTAATGGCAGTAATGTCATCGGCTCTTCCGTCGTATTGAAGGAGTCAGAAGGGGCCAAGTTTAGCAAAGGTCTCAACGATGTTTTGACATCCAAGGCTTTCCGGATCATCCAGATCGCGATGTCTCTCTATTTTATGATTGATATCGGAGTAAAGCTGTGCGAGTGGATCAAAGAGAAATGCAGCAGTGACGAGACGCCATCCGAGGGCGAGATTGCAGACAAGCAAGCCGATCTCGCGGAGGAGTCTCAGGAGAAATTAGAAGATGCTGGCAACGATGAGGAGTTGAAAACGGGCGACGCCGTGGGCGAGGAGCAGGCTAATGCAGAGTCGAGTGTCCTGAACGCTGAGGCAGAAGAGTCTGAAGCATCCGAAATTGATGAGCAATATACGGAAGAAGAAATGCAGGCTGCCCTTGAAGACAATTCAACTATTAATGACGAGGTTGAGGACACAAATGAGGAAGAGACTGAACTTGAGGATATTAATCCTGAATCCAGTGATGCCAGTAGCGAGCTTGAGTCAACCCAGGATCAGATCTCCTCGACCCAGTCGACGATTGTTTCTGAGAATCAAGCTCTAGGAGATTCCTCTTCCGCTGAAGTTCAACAGCAGGATGCGACGGCAGAGGAGGAGGAAGGAGACGAAGAAGAGGACGAGAAGGAGGAGGATGAAGATGAAGATGGTGACTTTGATGATGCAGACGACTTGGCCGACCTCGCCGAATAATTCGGCATCGGTTCTTCTACAGCCCCTCTCCTGAGGGAGTGGGGCGTTTTCCAAAACTCAATTGCAGCTCGTTGTGATGACAGCTTCAGGCAACTCCAGCAGCGCAGGCTCGACAAGCGGCAATCCCTGCACAGTCACTAACCAGCTGGCGAGCCCGCTGATTGTGTATTACACCTTCAGCAACAACCCGCCCAGCTCACCGCCCAGTACGGACGCCGCTGACTATGCACCGACCTACACCCAGATTGCCGTCATTCCCGCCAATGGCAGTGGCACCTTCACCCCCTCCACGCCAGCGAGCCGCCTGGTATTGGCCCAACAGGACAACCAATTCCCTGTTTTGGTGTGGGTGCCTTCGCTGACCAGCAAAAAACCATCCACCACCGTCACCGAAGCAGACTTAACAACAGCCCAGGCCAGCTGGAGTTTTTACCTGCAGATCATGGCCCAGCCCTATTCACCAGAGGCCTTGCAGTTCAGCGAGATTTACTACACCTCTACCAGCCCGGCTGAGCTGGAAACCAATGTGGCCGCCTTCTGCACCGCCAACGGCATCGCTGGCGGCAACGCCCCGGAGATGTCTGCCCTGGCGTACTGGGCCAACAACACGCTCTATCCCTGGAGTGGCACCTACTTCTGTTATGAGCCGGATACCACCTCCACCAGCAACCTCGTGCTGCCCACCGTCAGCGTTGGCACCCTCACGATTGCCAATGGCAGTGCCAGCTATTCGGCAGCTGATCCCGCCAATGCGCCCGCACTCACGCCACCGTTGAGTGTGAGCGGCGGGGTGTTGAGTTCAAGCGGCGGCAGCAGCAGTGAAGGGCTGTGGCTGGCCGGCATCCCGCGCAGTTTGTCCTGGGAGGGAAGCCCCGATCAAATCGTGCTCTGCCTGAGCGGCACCCTGAACGGCACCAGCCTGATCGCCCAGCCCTACGCCGATCCCACCATTCCCTGGTGGGTGGCGGCCTACGACATGGCCTTTGTGTCGTTTCGGACGGTGCAGCTGCTGATGGTGTTGAACATGGCGGAGTTTGTGCTCAGTGGGGTGGCCGACGGCATGGCTTTCCTGCTTCGCAACCTCGGCAAGCTGGTGTCCTCCATCAACGAAAAACTCTCCAGCCAGGCCGCCACGGCCGATCCAATCGCGGAGCTGGGCGAGGAGATTGATCCGATCAATGTGGATGTGGATGTCGATGTCGACGTCGATACAGACATCGACACGGACATCGTCGAAGACACCGATACCGTGGTAGATACCGATGTGGATACGGATGTGGATATCGACGTCGATGTGGACATCGACGTGGATGTTTTTGCCATTATCGATGTCGACGTGGATATTGACGTTGACATTGATAGCGATGTGGATGTCGTCACCGACACCGACAACGTGACCGACACCGATACAGACACCGACACCGATATCGATACGGATACCGATACGGATGTCGAGGTGCCCAAGGGTGGGGTCAACAGCCTGCTCAATCAGCTCGGCGGCTGGATCATGGACAAGGGTTTCCCGGCCCTGGTGGAAAATCTGGAGATCATGGTCTGTATGATTTCGGCCCAGGAATTGCTTGGCGTCTGGAAATCTGCGGCAGTAGACGATATGAATTCCATGGCACCCCAGCAGTCCACGGGCCTCGGGTTGTTGGTGAATTACATGCTCAATCCCAACAACACCCCCCAGCAGTGCTGGAGCACCTTTGCCGATTGGGTGCAGCAGGCCCAGCCTTCGATCACCAGCCAGCAAATGGTGCTTAGCTCCATTCTCTCTACTCCAAATAGCACAGCCCAAAATGCCGCCAATAGTTGGCAATGGACGCCGCAGGCGCAATCAGCGCTCGTGAGCCAAATGAGTGCCTTTGCCAGCAGCAGTGAACAATACGAGGCGTACAATCTTCTTGCCAACTATACTTATAACAACGTTTCCCCGCCGGTCTTGGTGGGGTGCCAGACATCGCTGAACTATCTCTCGGCCATCACATCTCCCTATCCGCTGCTCCAACTCGTTGTGGGCCTAGGTGATTCTGCTGTTGAATACTACGATGGCAGCGGCTGGAGTCAACTGCAAGGCATGGGCTGGAAAACCTATGTGAATTCAATGGCGGTGAATTGGAGCGTCTATGGCATTCCTGAAGTTGTTGTGGGACTGGGAGATAGTTCCGTTCAGTACTATAACGGCAACGGCTGGATGCAGCTGGTGGGTACGGGTTGGGATTCGAACGCCAGACAGCTGGCTGTGCAGTGGACGACACTGGGGCCCCGGGTGGTGGTGGGGCTCACCAGTGGCGCGGTGGAGTATTACAACGGCCGCGGCGTCTGGATCCAGTTGCAGGACACGGACTGGAGCACCTATGTGAATTGCATGGAAGTGAATTGGATCGGAGGTGGCAACCCCCAGGTGCTGGTGGGGCTGGGTGATAGCGCTGTGGAGTACTACAACGGCAGCGGCTGGAGTCAACTGCAGGGCATGGGATGGAAAACCTATGTAAATTCGATGGCGGTCAATTGGAACGTTCCCGGCACGCCTCAAGTTGTCGTGGGTCTGGGAGATAGCTCCGTTCAGTACTACAACGGCAGCTTCTGGATTCAGCTGGCGGGCACGGGTTGGGACTCGAACGCCAGGCAACTGGCGGTGCAGTGGACGACAGCCGAGCCTCGGGTGGTGGTGGGGCTCACCAGTGGCGCGGTGATGTATTACAACGGCAGCGGCTGGAGCCAGTTGCAGGGCACGGGCTGGGGCACCTATGTGAATTGCATGGATGTGAATTGGATCGGAACTGGCAACCCCCAAGTGGTGGTCGGGCTCGGTGATGGCGCGGTGGAGTACTACAACGGCAGCGGCTGGACCCAGTTACAGGGTATGGGCTGGAGCACCGATGTGACTTGCATGGAAGTGACTTGGAGCGGCAGTGGCAATCCCCAGGTTGTGGTTGGGCTCGGGAATGGTTCTGTTCAGGCCTATAACGGCTCCAGCTGGACCCAATTGCAAGACACGCAGTGGCGCTCAGCCATTGCCTGCTTGAGTGCCACGTTGACCATGACCACCCTCAGTGGCAATAGCGCCACTTAGTTTCCGTTTCGCTTCAGCTTAGTTGGCGTTTCGGCTTAATTAGCATTTCAGCTTAACTAGCACTTTGCTTCAGGCTAACAACCGTTGCTGGTTATTGAGGCGGGGCGTTGCATTCATTCGCTTATTTTAAGAATCGCAGCCATTTGATCGTGATGGCAAAGGCGAACCTTTTGCCGCGATGATTCGATAGCCCCACATCTAAAACCTTTCGCACCGTTTCACAACACCATGACCATCACCCCCACTCCCTTCCCCAGCCAGGAGCAGCACGCCCGCGCCTGGCAGCAGCTCGCCGCCCAGATCACGGCCCAGGCCGAGGCCATCCAGGACACCCCGCCGGCCACTCCTCCCCAACAGCCCGGCAGCCTCACGATCCTCGGCTCGGGCATCGGCATCCTCGGCTTCACCCTCGGCGATGAGGAGCTGATCCGCAGCGCCGATGCCGTGTTCTTCTGCGTGGCGGATCCAGCCACCGTCACCTGGATCAAGCAGCGCCGGCCCGATGCTCTGGATCTGTATGTGCTGTATGACGACAGCAAGGTGCGCTACACCACCTACATGCAGATGACCGAGGCGATGTTGGCACCGCTTCGCCAGGGCAAGAAAGTGGTGGCCATTTACTACGGCCATCCCGGCATCTTTGTGCTCTCCACCCATCGTGCCATCGAGATCGCCCGGCGCGAAGGCCACCATGCCGTGATGCGCCCCAGCGTATCGGCGCTCGATTGCCTCTGTGTCGATCTGGGCGTGGATCCCGCCCATCCCGGCATGCAGATGCAGGAGGCCACCGACATGTTGATCCGCGCACGCCTGCCCTGCACCCAGCTGCATGTGGTGCTCTGGCAGGTGGGCCTGATCGGCGAGATGGGCTATCGCCGCAAGGGCTACATCAATGACAACTTCTCGATCTTCATCCGCTACCTGCAGCAGCACTACGGCGCCGATTATCCGGTCACCAACTACATCGCTTCCCGCTTCCCCACGATCCCCCCCGTGATCGAGCACTACCCCCTCAGCGCCCTCCATGATCCCGACACCCAGGCGCGCGTGACGGGCATCTCCACCTTCTATCTGGCCCCCCGCGACGCCGCTCCCCCCGATGCGGCGATGATGCAGCGCCTGGGGATGCTCGCGCCGGGGCAGCAGCCGAAGCCCGTGGCCTCGCCGCTGCGACGGATCGGCCACTACGGGCCGCGGGAGCGCAAGGCCTTCGCCGCCTTTGCCCACTTCCAGGTGCCCGCCGGCTACCACTGGCAGGGGGAAACGGCCGCCAATCGCTTTCTGATCGCCCTGCGCCTCGATCAGGAGCTGGCCGATCGCTACCGCGACGATCCCCACGCCGCCCTGGCGGTGCCTGAATTCGCCGATCTCACGGATCGCGAGCGCTCCCTGCTGGCCAGCCGCGACGCCGGCGCCCTGCAGGTGGCCGCCAAGGGCAGCCAGGTGGTCTGCCCCGCCAACCGCCAGCTGCTGGAAGCCCTCTTCCGGCAGCGGCCCCTGTTGCGTCGCCTGGGCCAACTCCTCGCCAGCGGCGATGGCGCGCTCGAGCTGGCCGCCCTGGAGGCCTGGGCAGCCACCGAAGGCCATGGCGCCTGCCAGTGGGGCCGCATGCGCACCGACATCGATCTGCTCCAGCGCGACCGCCTCTTCCCCTGGAACGGTGTTTACCAATCGAGCCAGTCGGAGCACCTGCTGGTGCTGCAGGGGGATGGCGAGCGGGCCCGGCTGCTGCTCGATGGCCAGCCGATCGAGCGCTTCCGCTACCGGCGCGGGGTGCTGCGCTGGCGGGCGACGGCGGCCCAGCCCTGCCATGGCTTCCTGCGCACCGATCTCGACGTCCGCGGCCGGCGGCGCCTGCTGGGGAGCCTCTGGCCCGAGGGTGAGGCGGTGCCGGCGGACCATCGGCTGATCTTCCAGGAGGTGCAGCCGGGTCATCAGCCTCCGGCCATGGCGGTGGGGCGCTATCGCTCCGGCGCCGGAGAGCTGGTGCTGGAGATGGTGGAGTCCGCCGACCTGGGGCGCCAGCTGCGGCTGAGCCTCAACGGGCGGGACCTGGAGGGCCTCCTGCTGCTGCAGGGTCGCCAGCTGCTCTGCGGCGGCGAGCGCTTTGATCTGGAACGCCACTGGTGCAAGCAACCGGAGCTCCCGTCCTGTCTGTGGGGCGACTACGCGCTGAAAGGCCACGCCGGCCTGCGGCACCTGCGGCTCAGCGGCGAGGGCCTCTGGCTCAACGGCGCGGCCAGTGCGGGCCAGGCGCAGAACGGGCAACTCAACTGGAGCGATGGACCGGCGGGGGCGGAGCGCGGCCAGCTGACGCTGCTGCTCGATCCGATCAGCCTGCGGCCGGTGCTCCACGGCCAGGTGAAGGGCCAGGCGGTGGTGGGGCTGGTGCCGGTGGCGGAGGGAGATCTGCGCCAGCCACCCGACTTTGGCCTCTCCCCCGGCGCCTGGCGCAGCCTGCAGACCCTGCAGGCCCAGCGGCCCTGGCTGCTGGGGGGGCTGATCTGGCACAAGTGGGAGCGGGCGGCGCTCTATGCGCAGATCATCAATCGCTCCCTGGCCAGGCGGCTGCCATGAGCCAGGCGCCCGGGGAGGGCTGGAGCCCGGTGGCTGGGATGCGCGCCGCCTGGCTGCTCGAGTATGACCGCGATCGCTATCCATTTGCCCGCTTTTTGCGCGAGGCGGTGTTTGCGGTGCCGGATCTGGAAACGCTGCATCAGTCGCACTGGATCCGCCCCGGCCGCAGCCCCAGCTACGCCGACAATCTGCGCCTGCGCGAGCGCATGCAACGGCTGCCACTGTGCTGCGGTTTCTACACGATTTATGAGCGTTTTGTGCGGGAGCTGCTGGTGCGCCATTTCGGCGGCCGTCTCTCCTATGCGCAACGCCCCAAGATGCGTGTGCATCTCGCCGGCACCGGTTCGGTGAGTCGCTGGCATCGCGATGCGGATGTGACGGGCCGCCTGGAGCAGATCAATCTCTGGCTGCCCGTCACCGATTGCTGCGCCGGCAACACGCTCTGGGTGGAAGACGACTACGACAGCGGCCGCCATCAGCCGATTGCGGTGCTCCATGGTCAGGCCCTGTTCTTTGATGGCGGCCTGCTCAGCCATGGCACGGTGGCCAATCACACCGCCTGCAGCCGGGTCAGTTTCGATCTCCGCTTTGCCGCCTCCAGTGCGCCGCCCACGGCGATGGGCAGCAAGCTGCTGGGGCAGCGTCCGCCACTGTCGCGAATCGCCGCTCGATACCCAAGCCTGGCGGCGGGCCAGGGAGCGGGCCGGGCTTAGGGTCAACCCGTCAGCCTCAGCGTTTCCGGCCCATGGCAAGCACCGGCCTGGCGGCTCCCCTGACGTCCCCGATGGCCAGCATCGGCGTGCCAAGGGAGATCAAGCGGGATGAGCAGCGGGTGGCCCTCACCCCCGACGGGGTGCGGGAGCTGATCAGCCAGGGCATGGAGGTGCGCATCCAGGCTGATGCCGGCCTCGGCGCCGGCATCAGCGACGACGACTACCGGGCCGTCGGCGCCCGGCTCGTGAGCCGCGAGGAGGCCTGGGCCGCCCATCTGGTGGTGAAGGTGAAGGAGCCGCAGCCGGAGGAGTTTGCGTTCCTGCGGCCCGATCTGGTGCTGTTCACCTACCTGCACCTGGCCGCCTATCCCGAGGTGGGCCACGCCCTGCTCGAGGCCGGCACCACAGCGGTGGCCTACGAAACCGTGCAGCTCGAAGACGGCAGCCTGCCGCTGCTGGCGCCGATGAGCGAAATCGCCGGCCGGCTGGCGGCCCAGGTGGGCGCCCACCTGCTGGAGCGGCCCCACGGCGGCCGGGGCATCCTGATGGGCGGCTGCACCGGCGTGCGACCGGCGCGGGTGGTGGTGCTGGGGGCGGGCAGCGTGGGCTGGAATGCCGCCCGCATCGCCGCCGGCATGGACGCGGAGGTGTTCCTGCTGGATCGCTCGCCGCACCGGCTGCGAGGCCTGGAATCCTACCGGCGCGGCCGGATGACGAGCCTGGTGAGCAGCCGCAGCCTGATCGAGCGGCTGGTGCCGGGAACCGACCTGCTGATCGGCGCCGTGCTGCTGCCCGGCGGCCGGGCCCCCACCCTGGTGGGGGAGGAGCTGGTGCAGCGCATGCGGCCGGGTTCGGTGATCGTGGATGTGGCCATCGACCAGGGGGGTTGCATCGCCACCAGCCGCGAGACCACCCACACCGATCCGGTGGTGACGATCCATGGGGTGCAGCACTACGCCGTGGGCAACATGCCCGGCGCCGTGCCCTTCACCTCCACCGAGGCGCTGGTGAGCGTCACCCTGCCCTACATCCTGGTGATGGCGGGCCGCGGCCTGCTGGAGGCGGTCACCGACCGGCCCGAACTGCTCAGCGGCCTGAACACCGTGGATGGCGCCGTGTGCCACCCGGGTGTGGCCAAGGCCCTGGGGGTGGCGCCGCGCCATCCGATGGCCTGCCTGCGCTGAGGCGGGCGCCTCTGCTCAGCCGGGGGGGAGGGCAGCGGGGCTGGCGTGGAAGATCACCGAGGCGGGCTGACCGCTGAGGGGATCGATCGGTTCGCGCAGCTCCTTGACGGTCAGGCCATGGCGCCGGAACAGCCGCACCCAGGATTCCAGCGTCCGGAAGAACCAGGGCGCCGGCGTGCGGAAGGCCGGCGAGAAACCGGACCAGGACCCCTCCCGCCAGCCGTCCTCGTAAGGAAGGTCGGCGCAGACCAGCATCGGGTGCAGGGTCTGGACCAGCAGGCTGCCTTCGGGGGCCAGCAGGGCCGGCAGCGCCGAGAACAGCACCTCGAGGCTGTGATCTCCGAGCAGGGAGAAGTTGGCCACCACCGCGTCGAAGCGCTCCTTGAGGCCGCCGGTGCCGATCTGCTGGTGGGAGAGCCTCTGGAAGCGGGCGCCGTCCGGGGCGTCCTCGGCGGCGACGGTGATCAGCTCGCTGACGGCATCGGTGCCGAGCACGGCGATGCCCTGAAGGGCGCAGTGGTGGGCCAGCCAGCCCTCACCGCAGCCCAGATCCAGCAGGCTGGCCGGGGCGCAGTCGGCAATCGCCTCCAGGATCGCCCGGTTGGTCACCCTCAGGCGGCTGAGGATCTCGCCCCGTCGGACGGCCCGGATCCAGGTGGTGGCATTGACAACCCAGGACGCCAGGATCTGGTCCTCCATCCATGCCGCCGACGGTTCCGGATCGGCGGAGGCGTCATTGTCGGCATCACGCGGAAGGAGCACGGGCACGCAAGGTGAGGACGGGGAACGGCTGGGGAACGTGCGTGCTCAGACGAGGCGACCGCCCTGGCGGAAGCGACAACAATCGGTAATGGTAGTCAGTTTCGATTCGGCCGCCACCCACCCTCCTCCAGCTGTCGATCCGGCGATCGGCTGCGCCCCTTGGGGACGGCGGATTCACGCGGCCGGCTCGGCCAGCAGGCCGGTGAGATCCTCGCTGCCGAACACCTGGCGATAGGCGGCCGTGCTGGTGCAGAGGATCACCGGCACCGCCACCAGCAGGCCCACGATGCAGGCCAGCAGGCCCAGCAGGGCGATGGCGAATTCCACCAGGGCCAGCAGCAGCACCGAGCCCCACTGGGGATCCAGCAGCGTGCGGCCCCGGGTGATGGAGTCGATCGGTCCGCAGCCCTCCAGCAGGGCGATCTGGGCCATGAACTTCTGGTTCACCGCCAGGTAGATCAGCACCGTGAAGGCCGCCAGGAAAGGCAGCACGGCCAGGATCTGGTTGAGCCGGGCGGCGCCGACCCCCACCAGGGCGGCCACCATCAGGATCGCCATCATCAGGATTCCCAGCACCAGGCCGTTGCGGAACAGCCGCCAGCTGGCCGCCCCGTCCCAGCGGGTGAGGGTGCCCAGGGCCGGCCTGCCGCCGGCGAGGGCGCTCCAGGCGCCGCGGATCAGGCCCGTGGTGCTCCACAGGCTCACCAGCACGCTCAGGATCGTGCCCACCAGCAGCCGCACCACCTGTACCCCCGTGAGCACGGCGGCCTCGTCGGGGTCCACCTGGCCCTGGATCAGCGAGCAGACGCTGCTCAGCACCCCCGCCAGCAGGGTGAAGCCGATGAACACCCAGGGGGCCCGGGCGAAGGCCCCCCAGCCCTGCTTCACGGCCTCGATCACCTTCAGGGAGGATCCGCCGCTGGGATCCTGCATCAGAGACACGGCCATGGCTCAGGGGGGAATTGCCGGGAGACTAGGCAGCACCCGGCGGCCGGCCACCCCATCGGTGCGAAGCGTTGCATCAGGCTGGCTGGCTGGCCTCCGGGCGTCCTCCGGGCGACCAGGCCATGTTCGGGAGCAGGAGCGCCGATGCCACCATGGCGCCGGAACGTCTGTCTCCTCAGCCATGGCACGACCTGTTGTGCGGGTGCTGGCCATGGTCCGATCGCGGCTGTCGCGGCGGGTCGCCTTCTGGATCTTCCTCAACTTCCTCGTGGTGGAGGCTGTGGTGCTCATCCCCTCGGTGCTGCGCCAGGCCGGGCGTCTCGGGGAGCAGCTGGCCGCCGTCACGAACGCGAAGGTCGAATGGCTGGTGGCCAACGACCAGGCGGGTTCGTCCCCAGACCTTCTGGACGCCGTGCGCCGGTTGCAGGGGCCGACGATGGTGCGGGCCATCGAGGGCGCGGCCCTCTACCGGGACTCCACCGGTGAGCTGCTGGGCCGGTTCGGCATGGCCCCGGAGTACTCCCCGCCAGCCTGCAGGGCGATCATCGGCTCGTGATCCGCCATGCCGACGACAGCCTCCGCGAGGGGTTGCGGGGCTACATCCTCAACATCTCCCTGATCGTGCTGGGGATCGCGGCCTTCCTCACCCTGATCACGATGCTGGTGATCGGCCCGATCCTCGCGTTGCGCGATCGGCTTGAACGGGCCGGAGAGGCCCTGGGTCAGGGTGGGTCGCCGAACCCGGAGCGCGTCCTGCTGCCGCCAGGCCGAAAGGATGAAGTGGGGGAGGTGGAAGCGGCGTTCAACCACTCCTTCCTGCGCACCTCAGCGGAGATGCAACGGCGCGTGGCGGCCGAGCGCAGTGCCCAGATCGAGCGCGACCGTGCCGAAACCCTGCTGCTGAACATCCTGCCGGCACCGATCGCCGAGGAGATGAAACGGGGCCGACAGACGATTGCCGAATCCCATGAGGATGTGAGCGTGCTGTTCGCCGACAACGTCAGTTTCACCGAGCTGTCGTCACGGCTGTCGTGCCACGCCCTGGTGGATCTGCTCAACCGTGTGTTCTCCGCCTTCGACCAGCTGAGTGACCACCTCGGCCTGGAGAAGATCAAGACCATCGGTGACAACTCCATGGTGGTTGGGGGTGTGCCGTCCTCCTCGTCCCACCACGCCGAAGCCATCGCCGCCATGGCCCTCGACATGCAGGACTGGGTCGCCGGGTTCCGGTCGCCGGAGGTCGGGCCGCTGGCCCTGCGCATCGGCATCCACAGCGGGCCCGTGGTCGCGGGTGTGATCGGCCGCCGGAAGTTCATCTACGACCTCTGGGGCGACACGGTGAACATCGCCAGCCGGATGGAGAGCCATGGTCTGCCGGGCCGGATCCATGTCAGCGGAACGATGGCCCAGCGACTGCAGGCGAGGTTCTGCCTGGAGGAGCGGGGCCCGTTGCCGATCAAGGGTGTTGGTGCAATGACCACCTGCTGGCTGAACCACCCTGGCCTTCAGGGCGACTGAGGCCAAAGGAACAGCAGCCGCTCGGGCCGGCCGCTCACGGCCGATCGGCCTCCACCCCCACCAGGGCTTCGCTCAGCTCCCAGAGCCGCCGGGCCAGATCGGCGTCCTCGCCTTCGGGGCTGGTGGCGCTGGCCTCGAACACGTGCCGGCCGGGGGCCGTGACGCGGTTGCGGAGGTAGGTGAAGCCGCCCGCGGCATAGGCGTCATCGACCGCCAGGGCGGCCAGCAGCGCCCCGGCGTTCTCGACGCTCTCGGTGAGGCGCAGCAGCGTGCGGGCCGCCAGGGCGAACAGCCGCTGGCCCAGCTCGTTCGACTGTCGGCTATAGCGCCAGAAGCCGCCCTCGCTGGTGGGCGGAATCACCAGCCCCGGGCTCCAGGCGATCACCGGGGCGGGCGTGCCCTCCGTCTCCAGGCGCCGGGCGAACTCCCGGGCGAACAGGACGTTGCAGAGCTTGCTGTCCTTGTAGGCCTTGTCGGCATTGAACGGAGCCGAGCCGTTCACCATCGTGGCGGCCTGGCCCGGCCGCAGGCCCGCCAGTTTCCCCAGGCCCGCCGGGGCCCCCACCTTGCCTCCCGCGGTGGCTGGGTCGTGCACCTCGCTGGCGGTGACCACCAGCCGCGGCGACCGCCCCGCCGCCAGCAGGGGCCGCAGCTGTTGCGCCAGCAGAAAATGGCCCAGGTGGTTCACCCCGAAGCTGAGCTCATGGCCCTGGGCCGTGCGGCGCGGTTCGGTGGCGCCGGCGTACTGGAGGCCGGCGTTGAGCACCAGGGTGTCGATGGGGGTCCCCCGGGCCCGCAGGGCGGCGCCGCAGGCCCGCACACTCTCCAGGTCGGCCAGGTCGCAGACCTCGGTGGCGGGGGGCGTGCCGGCGCCGGCTTTCTCCAGCACCCGGCGTGAGGCCGCCTCGGCGCTGGCCCGGTCACGGCAGGGCAGGGTGAGCCGGTGGCCGGCCCGGCAGAGGACCACGGCCGCCTCGAACCCGATGCCGGAGTTGCCGCCGGTGAGGAGGATGTGGCGCGCGGCAGCCAAGGGCGGACTCCTGAGGGTGCCCGGCCGACTCCTGCGAAGACCGGGAGAACACCGAGCCCAATCAGGCTACGGACGCCGGGCCCCTGGTCGCCGGATGGGGGCGGCGACTCCAGCCCAGCGAGAGTGCCTCCTGTGGCCGGACGTCCGCGACGCTCGTTCCTGGCGCTGGCGGCGGCCGCGGCCCTGGTGGCGGCCCTCGGCGCTGCGGCGGCGTTCCGGGAGACCACCCGCAACGAGCTCACGGTCGTCCACAGGAGCGGCCGCACGATCACCTCCCTGCAGGTGGCCCTGCCCTGGGAGACGCTGCGGTTCGGGCCGATCGCCGCCGGGCAGACGGTCAGCCGCTCCTTCCGGATCGCGTCCGACGCCCACTTCGCCATCGCCGGCGAGCTGGCGGACGGCACCCGCCTGCGGGCCGACGAGGGGTACGTCACCAACAGTCAGTACGGAGAAGGGGTGCGGATCGAGGTCGGGCCCGGCGGCACACTCCGCTTCAGCCAGGGGCGCCGGGGCCGGTGACGGCCTTCTCCTGGCCGTTTCCTCGGGGAACGGGTGCGGCTGCGATCAGAACAGCCGGAACAGATTCAGGCCCCCGCCTTTGGGGGCCGGAGCCTCCTGGCCTTCGCCGGAGCCCGGATCCAGGCGCTCCATGCCGTCCCCCAGCAGGCGGGTGGCGGTGGAGCGCCGCTCCAGGCTGAGCCTCCAGGCGGGGCTGCCCTGGGGACTGCTCAGCAGCAGCGTGTCGCCGTAGGCGGTGAAGGTCACCATCGCCGCCCCCATCGCCGCCATGGCCTGGGCGCTCACCGCGCAGGTGGTGCGCTCCGGTGCCCGCAGCACGCCGCGCTTCACCAGCAGGGCCGCTTCGGGAGCCGCAGGTCGCCCGGCACCCCGCTGTCGGCCATGGGCAGCTCGCTGGAGGTCCACATCACGATGTCGCCCTCCTGGCGCCCCATGCCCGTGGCCGTCGCCTGGTCGCAGAGGGCGGCGGGGATGGCCGGCCAGCTCAGCCGCTGGGCGCCGCCGGCCGGGGTGCTCGTCAGCTTCACCGGGGCCAGCAAGTCGTGGCCGCTGCCCACATGGAAGCGGATCTCCGGGGCGTAGTTGCTGGCCACCACATGGCTTCCCACCAGGGAGGCCTGCGCCGGCACCGCGGGGGCCTCCTCGCCCGACGGCCAGCGGCCCGTGGTGTCCGTGGGGCCGGTGGCGGTCGACAGCCGCTTCAGGCCCGTCAGCGCCTGGCGCCGCTGCTCAGGGTTCAGCCCCTGCAGGGTGATGATCTCGGGCTGGCCGGCGCCGGCGCTCTCGGCGCAGCCGCGGAAGAGCAGCAGTCGGCCCCTGGCCTCGGGGATGTCTCCTCCGTCCACTCCCTCTCCTGCGTCCCGCTGCCCCCGCCGCCGCTCCTCAGCGGCAGGGCCGTCCCCCCAGCATCATCTGCAGCATGCCGGCGCCGCCCATCGCCCCCATCCCCGTCGTGGTGGTGGCTTCCATCGTGTCGGTGGGGACCGGCGCCGCCGGTCCCGGTCCCGGTTTGGCCGCCACCGGCAGAGCCAGGCCGGGACACAGCAGAAGGAGGAGCGGGGCGGCCAGCCGCCACCGGACCCGCCGAGCTGCGCCCATGGCGTCCATGCCGTTGGAAGGACGCACAATCGATGGGTCGCCGCCCCTGCGATGGACTCCGCCGCCCCCTCCCCGCTCCAGCGCATCGACCAGGACCTGTTCGATGCGGTGGCCGCCGCCGCCGCCGGTTCCCCTCGCCGGCGCCGCAACCACAATTTCCACGCCCCCAGCGATCGTGTGCAGCGCTTCCTGAACGTGCTGCAGCCCGGCACCTACGTGCGGCCCCACCGCCACCGGCGCGCCCGGCCCGGCGACGGGTTCGAGTGCTTCCTCGTGCTGCAGGGGGCGGTGGGGCTGCTGCTGCTCGATGCCGGCGGACGGGTGCTGCAGCGGGAGCGGATCAGCGCCGAAGGCCCCCTGCGCGGCATCGAGCTGGCCGAGGGCGTCATCCACACCCTGGTGGCCCTCACGCCCGATGCCGTGATGATGGAGATCAAGCAGGGGCCCTACGAGCCCGCCGCCGACAAGGACTTCCTGGCCGGTTTCCCCCTGGAGGGAAGCGAGGCCGCGGCGGCGCAGGAGGCCGCCTGGAGGGCCCTGTTCGGACCCGGTGACGATCGCCTCCTCCCCTGAGGACTCAGGCCAGATCGGCGCGACGGCAGAAGCTGCAGTGACCCCAGCGGGCCATCTCCCCGGCGGGCGCCGGCCGGCCGCAGGCGGGGCAGTCGGCCAGGCCGTGCACGTCGCAGCGGCTGGGATGGACGGCCCACACCTCCGCCTCGCTGAGGCTGCCGGGCGTTGCGGGGGCGCCGGGGTGGTGCTGCTGCACCCGCACGTCCCGGACGCTGTAGCCGGCGCCCCGCAACGAGCCCAGGAGCTGGTGACGGTTGTACTGCAGCGCCTGCAGCCAGGGCCCCGGCGCGGCGCCCACGGTCAGCAGCCCCCCCTGCAGTTGCAGCGGACGGCAGTGGGGAGCCAGCTGGGGCCCGGCGATCCGCGGCCATTCCCGCCACAGGGCGGCCAGGTGGCCCTCGCGGCGCCAGGCCTGCTGGAGGCTGTCCAGGCAGGTGGCCAGGGCACTGGCCGGTGGCCGGGCCGGAGGCATCAGCAGCGCGATGTTGCCCACCTGCCGCGTCTGGACCGCCTCGGCGCCCCGACGCCGGGAGCCGCTGGGCTCCGGGGTGCTCCCAGGTGCGCGATCGAGGGCGCGGTTGGGCGTGCGGCGTCGCCGGGACCCGGATGCTTCCATGAAGCCACGCTAAGGCGTGCGTCGGCTGGTGATGGAAACCGGTTCCCGGGTTGACGGGGCGTGCGGGTGGGTAAGGCTGAGGCCCGAAGCACCTCCACCCCCGGGGCACCGCCATGGCTGGCTACTTCGACGATCCCACCCTGATCCGCCAGGTCCCGATCCTGCGCGCCGCCTACTCCGACCGCACCGCCTGGCTGCTGGCGGAGATCGCCCGGCTGGTCTACGAGAAGCTGCCCGCCGAGACCAGGGTCGACGAACTGGTGCTCCGTATCCTCGAATCGGCCCGCAGCCAGCAGGACGCCTCGGTGGTGAGGGCCCTGGTGGCCGCCGCCATCGAGAACGGCCAGTCGGTCGATGGCGTGGTGGTCGCGGCGCTGGAGAAGGCCGGCTTCGAACTGCTCGAGGGCATCGCCGTGCAGGGCAGCGAAGCGATCCTGGTCCGCCTTCGCCTCGAATCCTCCCCGGGTACCGCCGCCATGCTCGTGCTGGCCTTCCGGGGCACCGAGGTCACCAGCATCCACGACATCAGCACCGATCTGCGGGCCCACCTGGTGGCGGCCCCCAAAGGCGGCCGGGCCCATGCCGGCTTCCTCGCCGCCTTCGACAAGGTGCGCGCTCCCCTGGAGGCCGCCCTGGCGCGCCATCCGGGTGTGCCGCTGTACATCACCGGCCATTCCCTCGGCGGTGCCCTGGCCCTGGTGGCCACCCGCTACCTCGGTGCCTACAGCACCGGCGCCACGTACACCTTCGGCTGCCCCCGGGCCGGCGATGACGCCTTCTTCGCCCCCATCCGGACCCCCATCTACCGGGTCGTGAACGCCGCCGACGGCGTGACCCGCATCCCCTTCGGCCACAGCCTGCTGATCCTGCTGAGTCTGATCCGGCTGATTCCCATCAACGGCACGTTCCAGATCGCCGAGTACCTGCGGCGGAACTTCTTCGGCTACACCCATGCCGGCAGCGTCGTGTTCCTCTCCGACGCCCCCAACCTCCCGGATGACCAGCAGATCCCCTTCCGCGACCTGAAGGTGGTGATGAGCCCGGACGCCTTCTGGCGCTTCTGCGTGGTGGTGCGGAGGTTCTTCCTCAGCGGCGGCAAGGCGGTGCTGGCCGACCATTCGATGGGCGACTACGCCCTCAAGCTGCAGGCCCATGCCCGGCGCCGCAACAGCTGAGCGATGCCGACCCGGGTGTGGGTGCGGCAATCCGCTGGGCGACGGGGAGGTCTGGCCGGCCGGTTCTGGCTACCCTCGGCTCCTGCACTGGCCCCGCCCCATGGGTTTCTTCGATCGGCTGAGCCGTCTTCTGCGCGCCAACCTCAACGATCTGGTGAGCAAGGCGGAGGATCCGGCCAAGATCCTCGACCAGTCCGTGGCCGACATGCAGGCCGATCTGGTCAAGCTGCGCCAGGCCGTGGCCACCGCGATCGCCAGTCAGAAGCGTCTGCAGAACCAGGCCGAGCAGGCCGAGGCCCAGGCCCGCACCTGGTACGAGCGCGCCGAGCTGGCCCTCAGGAAGGGGGAGGAGGATCTGGCCCGCGAGTCCCTCTCCCGCCGCAAGACCTACCAGGACACCGCCACCGCCCTCAACACCCAGCTCAGCAGCCAGGCCTCCCAGGTCGACACCCTCAAGCGCAGCCTCACCGCCCTCGAGGGCAAGATCGCCGAGGCCAAGACCAAGAAGGACATGCTCAAGGCCCGGGCCCAGGCGGCCCAGGCCCAGGAGCAGCTCCAGAACGCCGTCGGCAACCTGAGCACCAACAGCTCGATGGCCGCCTTCGACCAGATGGAGGAGAAGGTGCTCAACATGGAGGCCCGCAGCCAGGCCGCCGCCGAGCTCGCCGGTGCCGATCTGGAGAGCCAGTTCGCCGCCCTCGAAGGCAGCGACGTCGACGACGAGCTGGCGGCCCTCAAGACCCGCCTCGAAGGCGGCAAAACCCCCATCTCCCTTCCCATGGAGGGGGGTCCGGCCCCCCAGCTGGAGCCGGTGAAGGTGGCCGAGGTCAACGCCGAGCTCGACAAACTGCGCCAGTCCATCGACAAGCTCTGAATTCATACAATCGGGCCACTGCCGTTGCCAACGCCGTGCCCGCCGACGTCGACTCCCCCGTCCTCGACCTCACCGATGCCAACTTCCAGGCCTCGGTCCTGGAAGTCCCCGGTCCGGTGCTGGTCGATGTCTGGGCCCCCTGGTGCGGCCCCTGCCGGCTGATGGCCCCCCTGATGACCTGGGCCGCCACCGCTTATGCCGATGCGCCGAGCGGAGCTCTCACGGTCGGCAAGCTGGAGGCCGATCCCAACCCCGTCAGCCGCGACAGCCTCAAGGTGCAGGGTCTGCCCACCCTGGTCCTGTTCCGTGGCGGCCAGGAACTGGCCCGCCATGAAGGTGCCATGGCCCAGTCCCAGCTGAAGGCTTTCCTGGATGCCCATCTCTGAGCGCCTGTCGCGGCTCGGCAGCGGCGTCTTCGCCCGCAACGACCAGCGCAAGGCCGCCTACAGCGCCAGGGCCGCCAGCGAGCGCGGCCCGGGCGACTCGCCCTTGCCGCCGCTGCTGGATCTTTCCCTGGGCTCCACCGACCTGCAGCCCCCGGCCGTGGCCCTCGAGGCCATCGCCGCCGGCCTGAGCCGGCCTGAGAGCGCCTCCTACTGCCTCCACGCCGCCACCCTGCCGTTCCGGGAGGCGGTGGCGGCCTGGGCGCGGCGTCGCTTCGACGTGGCGGTGGATCCGGAATCGGAGGTGCTGCTGCTGGTGGGCTCCCAGGAGGGCACCGCCCATCTGCCGCTGGCGGTGCTCAACCCCGGCGATCGGGCCCTCCTGCTTGACCCCTACTACCCCTCCCACAGGGGCGGGCTGCATCTGGCCAGCGCCGAATCGGTGCTGCTGCCCCTCGACGCCGACGCCGGCTGGCGGCCCGATTTCGACCGGCTGACCCCCAGCCAGTGGCAGTCCCTGAAGCTGATGGTGCTGGGGTTCCCCCACAACCCCACCGCCACCACCGGAGAGCAGGCCTGGCTGGATGCGGCGGTGGAGAAGGCCCTGCGCCACGACGTGGTGCTGGCCCACGACAATCCCTACGTGGACCTGGCCCTGGAGGGGGAGGCCCCCGCCCTGCTGCGCCACCCCGACTGGCGCCGCTGCGGCATCGAGTTCTTCTCCTTCTCCAAGAGCTGGTGCCTGGGCGGCTACCGGCTCGCCTTCGCCATCGGCGCCGAGGAGCTGATCACCGCCCTGCGCCAGCTCAAGGGGGTGGTGGATTTCAACCAGTCCCTGGCGCTGCAGGCCGGGGCGATCGCCGCCCTGGAGCAGGCTCCCGAGTGGCCGGGGCAGCTGCGCGCCGTGTACCGCGAGCGCCGCGACCGGATGGCCGCCGCCCTCGAGGCCCAGGGCTGGCCGGTGCGCCTGCCGTCGATGGCGCTCTACCTGTGGCTGCAGATCCCGGAGGTGGCCCGGGCCCGGGGTCTGGATTCGGAGCGCTTCTGCGCCGCCCTGCTGGAGGGCACCGGCGTCTGCCTCACCCCCGGCAATGGCTTCGGTCCCGGCGGTGAGGGCTGGCAGCGGCTGGCCCTGGTGCATCCGGCCGGCGAGCTGGAGGCCGGTGCGGCCCGCATCGGCGACTGGCTGCGGCGGTTTTGATCGGCGCGATCGGGGCCCTGCGGCGGCGGCATCCCCTGGCGCCCTTGGCGCCAGGGGATGCCCAGCTGGAGTCGGCCCCGTTGGAGCCAGTCTTCTGGCGGCTGCGGGGCTTGCCGGTGTGCGCCAGTACCGAGATGGAACTGGATCGCTGGCTGGCGCTGGATCCGCGGCTGGCCGGCGATGCTTCGCTGCTGGCCCCCCGCGCCGTGATCGCCGTCCGGCAGCGCTTCGGCCGTGGCCAGCAGGGCCGTCCCTGGTGCTCCCCTGCCGGGGGCGTCTGGCTGAGCGCGGCCCTGCCCTGGCCGGCGCTAGCGGCGACGGCGGCCGCCCCCGGCCTGGCGGTGGCGGTGGGGCTGTGCCTGCGGCTGGAGGCCCTTGGGCTGCCGGTGCGGATCAAATGGCCCAACGATCTGCTGCTGGCCGGCGCTGGCGGCCCCCGCAAGTTGGCGGGCCTGCTGCCCCGCCTGCGGCTGCGCGGGGATCACTGCCGCTGGGCCCGGGTGGGGGTGGGACTCAACGCCGCCAATCGGGTTCCCCCCGGCGCCGTGGCCCTGGGGGAGGTGCTGGGAGCCAGGAGTGCCGATCCCCGGCTCTGGTGCGGGGAGGTGCTGGCGGCCCTGGAGTGGGCCATGGCCATGGCCGGCCGGCCCCGGGAGGTGTGCCGGCAGGCGGAGCGGCGCCTGCAGCTGCCCGATGGTCCGATCCACCTTGATGGCATCGACTGGTGGCCCGTCGGTCTGGCGGCCGACGGCGGCCTGCGCCTGGTGCACGGCGCCACCGAGCGGGTGCTGCAGCGCGGCTTCGGCGCCGGATGAACGGCCCCCGTACACTGGCCTGCGGCCATCCCGGTGCTGGGTCATCCCCCTGCCCGCTCCACCGCGCCCCTTTCTGACATGGCTCACCAGCCCCTCTCCGTCCTGACGGCCCTCGGTGCCAGCGTCACGGCCTCCTGGCTGGCCATGCCGCTGGTGCTCGCCCAGGCCTTGCCTGTCCTTGAGCCGACGGACGACCCGCCGGCCCCGGCTCCGGCTCCACCCCCGTCGCCGGTGCTGCGTCCTTCGGTGCGGATCGCGGCGCCGGTGACCCGCCCCGAGTTCCAGGCCCCGGCGGAGCCCCTGGCCCCCCCGCCCCCGGTCACCGGCGAAGCCCCCCCGGCCACCCTGCGGCCCGGCCCGGCCGAGCGCCGGCCCGAGCCGGTCCGGCGCTTCGATGCCTCCCTCGATGCCCTGGTGCGGGAAGGGGTCGTCACCCCCGGGGAGAGGGTGCGGGTGCGCGGCTCGCTGCTGTCGCCCCAGGAGGCCGCCAACCGCAGCCGGGCCTGCAAGGCCGGAGCCCTCTCGGCGCAGGAGTGCAGCACCGGCGTGATCATCATCGGCCGTGGCCGCAAGGATGGCCTCAGCGACGGACTGGGTGACGGGGACCTGGTGCCCGGGGGCCGCGGCGACGGTTTCGGCGGTTTCGGCTTCGACGCCTCTCCCCTGCCCCCGATCACCGTGCCCGTCAGCGCCCTGCTCACCGGCGCCGGTGGCAGCTTCCGGCTCACCGACGTGTTCCGCGTCACCCCCCGGCCCGCGCCGATCTTCGGCAACGGCAACCAGCGGCTGCTTTTCCCCCTGATCGGCTCGGCCGTCACCACCAGCGGTTTCGGCTGGCGCCTGCATCCGGTGCTGGGCAGCTGGCGGATGCACGCCGGCCGTGACCTGGCGGCCCCCGAGGGCACGCCGGTGGTGGCCGCCCTGTCCGGGCGCGTCGTCAGCAGCGGTCTGGCCGGTGGCTACGGCCTGGCCGTGGAGATCGAGCACGACCGGCCGCGCCGCCGCACCCTCTACGGCCACCTTTCCGAGCTCTACGTCAAGGACGGAGAGACGGTCCGGCAGGGGGAGGTGATCGGCCGGGTCGGCAGCACGGGCCTTAGCACAGGCCCCCACCTGCATTTCGAGCTGCGCCTGCCCCAGGACGGCGGCTGGGTGGCCACCGATCCCGGTGATCTCGACCCCGGCAGTGGCCTGCTCGCCGGCCTGGCCGGCGGCGGTGGCAGCGCTCCCACCGATGCGGTGGCCCTGCTGATGGGCCAGCTGATCGCCACCCTGGAACGCCCCCGCTCCCCCCTGCCCCTGCCCGGAGAGCGGCTGAGCGTCCCTCCCGCCACCCGCCCGACTCCGGGCTGAGGGGCCTCAGCCGCTGATGCGGCCGTCGCGGAAGTGCACCACGCGGTCGGCCCTGGCGCCGACCTCGTGCTCGTGGGTCACCAGCAGGATCGTGATCCCCTGGGCATTCAGGTCGCCGAACAGGCTCAGCACCTCCTCGGTGGTGTGGGAGTCGAGGGCACCGGTGGGTTCGTCGGCCAGCAGCATGGCCGGGTCGTTGATGATCGCCCGGGCCAGGGCCACCCGCTGCTGCTGGCCCCCGGAGAGCTGGTTGGGCTTGTTGTCCAGCCGGTGGGAGAGGCCCACCCGATCGAGGGCCTCCATCGCCCGCCGCCGCCGCTCCTCCCGGGGCACGCCCGCATAGATCATCGGCAGCATCACGTTGTCGATCGCACTCAGCTGGGGCAGCAGGTGGAACTGCTGGAACACGAAGCCGAGCTGCCGGTTGCGCAGGTCGGCCAGTTCGTCGTCGTCAAGGCTGTCCACATCGGTGCCGTTGAGCCGGTAGCTGCCGAAACTTGGCCGATCCAGGCAGCCGAGGATGTTCATCGCCGTGCTCTTGCCGGAGCCGCTGGCCCCCATCACCGCCAGGTACTCGCCCTGGCGGACTGTCAGGGACAGGTCGTCGAGGGCCCGCACCTCGGTGTCGCCGCTGCCGTAGACCTTGGACACGTGGACCAGTTCGGCCACCGGTGGGGGATTGGACTCCATGGCCGACAGGCTAGGAACCTCGGCCTCCGCCTCAGCCCAGGGGGGCCATGGCCGCGGCGGCGATGGCCTGCTGCAGGATCGGGGTGCCGGCCACCGTGGAGCTGGCCCAGTCGAACAGGGGGCTGGAGAGCACACCGCCGACGGCGGTGATCACCACGCAGCCCACCAGGGCGGCCCGCAGGGGCTGCATGCCGGCCAGGTTCCAGGTGATGGCCGGGTAGGCCTTGACCACATCGGAGGCTTCCTGAGGTTCCTTCACCACCATCATCTTGATCACCGAGATGTAGTAGTAGATCGACACCACCGAGGTGACCAGACCCACCACCACCAGCAGGTACTGGTGGTCGGCCCAGCCGGCGAAGAAGAGGTAGATCTTGCCGAAGAAGCCGAGCATCGGTGGGATGCCGCCCAGGGAGAGCAGGCAGAGGCTCAGCCCCAGGGTGATCAGGGGGTCCTTCTGGTACAGGCCGGCATAGTCGGAGATGCGGTCGCTGCCGGTGCGGAGGGAGAACAGGATGATGCAGGCAAAGGCGCCAAGGTTCATGAACAGATAGGCCGCCATGTAGAGCACCATGGCCGAGAAGCCGTCCTCGGTGCCGCACACCAGGCCGATCATCACGAAGCCGGCCTGGCCGATGGAGCTGTAGGCCAGCATCCGCTTCATGGAGGTCTGGGCCAGGGCCACGACGTTGCCGAGCACCATGCTCAGCACCGCCAGGACGGTGAACAGGAACTTCCACTGGGCATCGAAGCTCTCGAAGCAGCCCACCAGCAACCGCACCGCCAGGGCGAATCCGGCCGCCTTCGAGCCCACCGAGAGGAAGGCCACCACCGGCGTCGGGGACCCCTCGTAGACGTCGGGTGTCCACTGGTGGAAGGGCACGGCGGCGATCTTGAACGCCACGGTGGCCAGCACGAACACCAGGGCCAGGGCCGTGATCGGCGAGGCGCTGGTCTGGAGGGCCAGGCCCACGGCAGCCAGGTTGGTGGCACCGCCGCTGAGGCCATACAGCAGGGAGGCGCCATAGAGGAACACTGCGGCGGCGGCCGATCCCACCAGCAGATACTTCAGGGCTGCCTCGGAACTGCGGGCATCCCGCTTCATGTAGCCCGCCAGCAGGTAACTGGCGACCGAGAGGGTCTCCAGGGAGATGAAGATGCTGACCAGATCGGTGGAGCCGCACAGGAACATGGCTCCGAGCGTGGCGGCCAGCAGGATGGCGGCGTATTCCCCCATGGGTGTGCCGCTGCGCTCCACGTAACGCCAGCTCAGCAGCAGGGAGATCAAGGTGGAGGCTGCCACCACCGCCCGGAAGGCGATGGCCAGGTTGTCGGCCAGGAAGGAGCCCAGGAAGGAGGGTTCCAGCGGACTGTTCCACTGCAGGGCCAGCAGCACCAGGGAGGCGCCCAGGCCGCCGTAGCAGATGGGCGGCACCCAGCGGCTGGCGGCCTTCTCACCCGCCAGGTCGACGATCAGGCACACCACCAGGGTCACCAGGACGGCGGCTTCCGGAGCGATCGCTCCGGCGTTCAGCTGCAGGGCCAGGGCGCCTGTGCCGAGTCCCGAGGCGATGGCTTCGGCGGCGGAAGCGGCGGTGGTGGCGGCAGGGACGACGGAGCTCGCTGCTGCCAGAAACAGGTCGGGCACTGGGATCGGAGTGGCACGCGATGTGGCGGACTGTAGCCGCCATCTGGAGGGGCGGACTGGTGCCCGGATACCCGCCGGGCCGCCCGATGCGATAAAGAAGGAAGCGGTATCGCGCCTTCCCGTGGCCCACACCCTGGTCATCGTCGAGAGCCCCACCAAGGCCCGCACCATCCGGGCGTTCCTGCCCAAGACCTTCCGGGTGGAGGCGTCGATGGGTCATGTGCGCGATCTCCCCAACAACGCCAGCGAGATTCCCGCCGCCCACAAGGGCGAGAAGTGGGCCAATCTCGGCGTCAACACCGCCCATGACTTCGAACCTCTCTACGTGGTGCCGAAGGACAAGAAGAAGGTGGTGAAGGAGCTCAAGGACGCCCTCAAGGACGCCGACCGGCTGCTGCTGGCGACGGACGAGGACCGCGAAGGCGAGAGCATCAGCTGGCACCTGCTCCAGCTGCTGGGGCCGAAGGTGCCGGTCAAGCGCATGGTGTTCCACGAGATCACCAAGGAGGCGATCGCCCGCGCTCTCGACCAGACCCGCGACCTGGACATGGAGCTGGTCCATGCCCAGGAGACCCGGCGCATCCTCGACCGGCTGGTGGGCTACACCCTCTCGCCCCTGCTGTGGAAGAAGGTGGCCTGGGGGCTCTCCGCCGGCCGGGTCCAGTCGGTGGCGGTGCGGCTCCTGGTCCAGCGCGAACGGGCCCGTCGCGCCTTCCGCAGTGGCAGCTACTGGGATCTCAAGGCCTCCCTGGAGCACGCCGCCGCCCCCTTCGAGGCCAGGCTCACCCACGTGGGGGCCGAGCGCATCGCCGGCGGCTCCGATTTCGACGAGACCACCGGCGGCCTCAAGAGCGGCAGCAAGGTGAAGCTGCTCAGCGAGGCGGAGGCCGCTGCCCTCCAGGCCGCCGTCGAAAGCTCCCCCTGGCGGGTGGCGGCGGTGGAGGAGAAGCCCACGGTGCGGCGGCCCGTGCCCCCCTTCACCACCAGCACCCTGCAGCAGGAGGCCAACCGCAAGCTGCGGCTCTCGGCCCGCGACACCATGCGCACGGCCCAGGCCCTCTACGAGCGGGGCTTCATCACCTACATGCGCACCGACTCGGTGCACCTCTCCGACCAGGCCCTGACGGCGGCCCGCAACTGCGTCGGTGCGATGTACGGCCAGGAGTTCCTCAGCCCGGCGCCGCGTCAGTTCAGCACCAAGGCCCGGAACGCCCAGGAGGCCCACGAGGCGATCCGGCCCGCCGGCGAGAGCTTCCGCACGCCGAAGGACACCGGCCTCGACGGCCGCGACCTGGCGCTCTACGAGCTGATCTGGAAGCGCACCGTGGCCAGCCAGATGGCCGATGCCCGGCTCACCCTGCTGGCCGTGGACATCGAGGCGGCGGGTGCCACCTTCCGGGCCAGCGGCAAGCGCATCGACTTTCCCGGCTTCTTCCGCGCCTACGTGGAGGGCAGCGACGACCCCGATGCGGCCCTGGAGGGCCAGGAGGTGCTGCTGCCCTCCCTCGCCGTCGGTGATGCGCCCCTCTGTCGGGGGGTGGAGGCCCTCGGCCACCAGACCCAGCCCCCCGCCCGCTACAGCGAGGCGGCCCTGGTCAAGACCCTGGAGAAGGAGGGCATCGGCCGGCCCTCCACCTACGCCAGCATCATCGGGACGATCGTGGATCGGGGTTACGCCACCCTGCAGAACAACGCCCTCACCCCCAGCTTCACGGCCTTCGCCGTGACGGCCCTGCTGGAGGAGCACTTCCCCGACCTGGTGGACACCGCCTTCACCTCGAAGATGGAGCACACCCTCGACGAGATCTCCCACGGCAAGGTGCAATGGCTGCCCTACCTGGAGAACTTCTACAGGGGGGAGAAGGGCCTCGAGACCCAGGTGCAGCAGCGGGAGGGCGACATCGACCCCGGCATCTCCCGCACCGTGGTGCTGGAGGGGCTGCCCTGCGTGGTGCGCATCGGCCGCTTCGGCGCCTACCTGGAGACGAAGCGGGTGGCGGACGACGGCAGCGAGGAGCTGCTCAAGGCCACCCTGCCCCAGGAGGTCACCCCGGCCGATCTCGATGCGGAGAAGGCCGAGCTGCTGCTGCGCCAGAAGGCTGAGGGCCCCGAGTCCCTCGGTGAGGACCCCGAAACCGGCGAGCAGGTGTACCTGCTGTTTGGCCAGTACGGCCCCTACGTCCAGCGCGGCCAGGTGAGCGAGGAGGTGCCCAAGCCCAAGCGGGCCTCCCTGCCCAAGGGGGTGAAGCCCGAGGACCTCAGCCTGGAGGACGCCCTGGGGCTGCTGCGGCTGCCCCGCCACCTGGGCGAGCATCCCGACGGCGGCAAGGTGCAGGCCGGGCTGGGACGCTTCGGTCCCTACGTGGTCCACGACAAGGGCAAGGGCGAGAAGGACTACCGCTCCCTCAAGACCGAGGACGACGTGCTGGCGGTGGGCCTCAGCCGCGCCCTCGAACTGCTGGCCATGCCCAAGAAGGGGCGCGGCGGCCGCACCGCGCTCAAGGATCTCGGCGTGCCCGAGGGCTCCGAGGAGGCCATCCAGCTCTTCGATGGTCCCTACGGCCTCTACGTCAAGCAGGGCAAGCTGAACGCCTCCCTGCCGGAGGGCACCACCGCCGACACCATCAGCCTGGAGCAGGCCGTGGAGCTGCTGGCCGCCAAGGCCGCCGCCAAGCCGGCCGCCAGGAAGCCCGCTGCCAAGGCGGGAGCCTCGAAGACGGGGACCACCAAGGCGGGGACCACCAAGCCTGGAACCGCCAAGGCCCCCGCCACCAGGAGCACGGCGGCCAAGGCCACCGGTACGTCCACCGCCGCCGCCAAGAAGCCCCCCGCCACCACCAAATCCGGTCGCCTGCGGGCGAGCGCCGTGCGGGTGATCAAGCCCGGGGCCGGCTGATGGCCCCGCCCCGCCCCCCCCTTTCGCTGGCGGGACCCCTGCTGACCCTGCCCCTGCTGCTCTCCGCCTGCGGTGGCACGCCCTTCGGCGATGCCCTCTCCCGCAGTTTCTCGGGTGCTCCGCAGGCCCCCGCAGCCACGCCCCCGGCTGCCCGCACCACCGCCCCGGCTCCGCCGGCACCCGTCCGGCCCGCCCCGGCTCCGGCGGCCGGTGCCACCCCGGTGCCCCCCGCGGCCCCGGTCCCGGCCGTTCGTCCGGCCCCCTACCGCGTCACCATCCGGCTCTCCCAGGCGGATCCCTCCGCCCCGGCGGAGGTGGTCACCCGGGCCCTGCGGGCCGCCGGTGTGCCGTTCGAGGTGGAGACGATCGAGCGGATGCCCGCAGCCGCCGGCTCCGGCGCCGCCGAGCCCCCCACGGCCCCCGCGGGCGCCGCCAACGGCGCCGCCACCTCCCGACCGGCGCCGGCGCCGCGCTGACCCGATGATCCCTCCCCTCCGGCGCCAGCTGAGCCATCGCCAGGCGCGCCAGCTGATGGACACCGCCTACCTGGCCGCCGCCACCGCCCTCCTCTGGGTGGCTCTTTACTACCTGCCGGTGGGCAGCCCCCTGTTTCGCCTCGCCCTGCCCCTGCCCCTGGCCCTGCTGCAGCTCCGCCATGGTGGGCGCTGCGCCCTGGAGGGCCTGGCGGTCACGACGCTGCTGCTGCTGGCCCTGATGGGGCCGATCCGCGGGCCCCTGGTGCTGTTTCCCTACGGCCTGCTCTCCCTCTGGCTGGGCTGGGGCTGGCGTCGCCGCAGCAGCTGGTGGCTCACCCTGGGGGTGGGCGGCCTGATCGGTGCCGCCGGCTTCCTGGTGCGGGTGGCCGTGCTCTCGCTGCTGGTGGGCGAGAACCTCTGGGTGGTGATCACCACCGCCGCCGCCAACCTGCTCGATCGCCTCGCGGGGCTGGTGGGTCTGGCGGGCGGGTTCGACCTCGATCAGGTGCAGCTCGCAGCCCTGCTGCTGGTGCTGCTCCAGAACCTGATCGTGGTGCTGGCGCTCCATGCCGTGGCCTACTGGATCTTCCCCAGGCTCGATCAGCCGATCAGCGAGCCGCCGCCGGCTCTGCGCGGTCTGGTGGCCCTCGATCCCCTTTGAGCCTGCCGGGGCGGATCGCCGGCTCCGCGGTCGCCGCCGAGGCCTGGGCCCGCCCCTGGCGGAACCGGTGGCGTGACGCGGAGGTGATGGTGCTGCTGGCGGGCACCGCCACGGCCGCGGTGCCGGGCATCTCCGCCGCCGGGGCCACCCCCGCCTCCCGCCGCCGCACGGCGGCGGCCGATGCCGAGTTGCTGGTGCTGGGCCCCGGCGGGGAGCGTCCCCATGCCCTGCCGCCCCTTCCCGCCGGGGTGTCACCGGCCCTGATCAGCCATGTGGTGCTGCGGGAGCTGGGCCTGCAGCCCCTGCTGGTCGACCTGGGCTGCCCGGTGGCCCCGGCGGTGGCCCACCTGCGGCTGCCGGGTCCGGCGGGGGACGGGCCGGCCCGCTGCCTGAGCGGGGGGGAGGCCCTCGATCCGGAGCGGCTGGAGGCCCTGCTGGCCCTGGGCCGCCGCTGGGGGGAGCGCCTGGCGCCGGGAGGGCGCCCCCTGCTGCTCGCGGAATGCGTGCCCGGGGGCACCAGCACCGCCCTGGCGGTGCTGACGGGGCTGGGGGTGGCGGCCGATGGGCTGGTGAGCGGCAGCCTGCGCCACCCCGACCACGGCCGCAAGGCGGCCCTGGTGGCCCAGGGGCTGGGGGCGGCGGGTCTGGCCATGGCCGCAGCAGGGAACCGGGACGAGGCGGTGCGGGTGGCCGCCGCCGTGGGGGATCCGATGCAGCCCCTGGCCGCCGCTCTGGTGCTGGCCGCGGCCGCCGCCGGCCGGCCGGTGCTGCTGGCGGGGGGCAGCCAGATGGCGGCGGTGCTGGCCCTGGCCCTGGCCCTGGCGCCCCCCTCCCTGCGACCGGCGGTCGCCGCCACCGCCGCCGTGGCCACGACCGCCTGGGTGGCCCATGAGGCCGGCAGCGACCTGGCCCTGCTGCTGCAGCGCATCGGTGGGCGCTGGGGGGTGGAGCCCCTGGCCTTCGCGGCCGACCTGCGCTTTGCCGATCCCTGCCACCCGGCCCTGGCGGCCTACGAGCGCGGTTACGTCAAGGAGGGCGTCGGGGCGGGGGGCCTGGCCCTGCTCTGGGAGCTCAGCGGCCGCCCCGCCCCGGCCCTCGCCAGCCTCTGCGACCGGGCCTGCGCCACCCTGCTGGGGCCGCCGCCTACGGTCCGCTGAATGGGTGCCCCCTTCCCCCCACCGACGCCTCCGGGCCTCAGCCGCCGCTCCCTGCTGCGTCTCGGTGCCGCCTCCGCCCTCACCCTGCTGGCCGGCTGTGACCGCCAGGAGCCGCTGCTGCTGGCCAGCCGCGGCGACCTGCCCGCCGCCTGGGCCCGGCGCCTGCCGAGCCCCTGGCGCAGCCAGCTCCTGGAGGATCCCGCCCGGGTGCTGGCCCGGGCCTCCGCCCCCCTGACGGGCCTGCTGCAGCTCAGCGACGGCTGGGCCGCCGAGCTCAGGCCCACCGACCTGCAGCCCATCGGCACCCCGGCCCTGATCGAGCGGCTCGCGCCGATGGCGGCGCCCCTGGCCCGGCTCCATGGCCCCTCCGGCGGCGGCCCCCTCGCCTTCCCCTGGTCCTACGGCCCCTGGGTCCTGGTGCTGCGCAGCCGCCCCGACCTGGCCCGGCGCCGGGACGAGGGCTGGGACCTGCTGCTCGACCCCAGCCTGGCCGGCCGGCTGGTGCTGCCCTCCTCCCCCCGGGTGACGATCGCCCTGGTCGGGAAGGACCCGGAGCGCCTGCGGCGGCTGCGGCGCGCCGCCCTGGCCTACGACGACCGCGACGGGCTCAGCCTGCTGCTCACCGGCGAGGCCGAGGCCGCCGTGCTGCCCCGCCAGCGGGTGGTGGGCCTGCTGCGCCGGGACCCCCGGCTGCAGGTGCTGCTGCCCGAGAGCGGCTCCCCCCTCTCCTGGAACCTGCTGCTGCGGCCGGCCGGCCCCCATCCGGAGGCGCCCCTGGAGTGGCTGGGGGAGGCCCTGGAGCCCCCCCTGCTGGGGGCCCTGCTGACGGGAGGCTGGGTGCCGCCGTTGCCCCGGGACCAGCTGCAGCCTGCCCTGGCGGCCTTCCCGGCGGCCATCGCCGCCCTGCTGCTGCCCCCCCAGCCGGTGCTGGAGCGCTGCTTCAGCCTGGCGCCGCTCACCTCCCCCGAACGGGCGGCGCTGCAGGGGCTCTGGGATGGGGCCGCTCCGGATGCCCCCAGCGTCTGATCCGTCACCGTCTGAGCCTGTCGCCCGGACTCAGCTCCACAGGCGCCGTCGCGGGGCGGCCGCCAGCCGCCGGTGGGTGTCCGCCAGCAGGTCGGGAATGGGCAGCTGCAGCGGACAGCGGGGCAGGCAGGCGCCGCAGCGGCCGCAGGCGGAGGCATCCACCGACTCCCACCAGTGGCCCGCCCGGCCTATCAGGTTGTAGCGCTCGCTGGCGAAGGGCTCCATGCCATGGCCCACCGCCAGGTTGCGCAGCCGCAGCAGGGCCGGGATCGGCACGGCGTTGGGGCAGGGCAGGCACTGGCGGCACTGGCCGCAGCTGTCGGCCCCGAGACGGGCCAGGCCGGCCGCCTCCAGACGGGACAGCGTTGCGGCCAGGTCCTGGTCATCGGTGGCCAAGTCGGTGGCCGTGTCCGTGGCGTTGCCGGTGGCCAGGCGCGCCGCCCAGGCCAGATCCTCGGGCACGGCGGCGCCCAGGGTGAGGGTGCTGATCCCCTCGGCCAGCAGGAAGCGGTAGGCCAGCTCCAGCGGATGGAAGGGGGCGCAGTCGGCGACCAGCTCCGGGGGAGGGTCGTAGAGACGGCCGCCCTTGTCGGCCGGGGAGATCGCCATCACGCCAATGCCCGCCGTCAGGGCGACCCGGGCCAGGGGCAGCCGCTCCCGGTCGAACAGATGCACATGCAGGCTGCAGAAGCCGAAGCGGCCGCTTGCCAGGGCCGCCTCGATCAGCGGAGTCTCGCCGTGGCTGCTGAAGCCCACCTGCCCCACCAGCCCCTCCCCGGTGGCCCAGGCCAGCAGGTCGGCCCCCGGCCCCGAGACAGCCCAGGCCAGGTGCTCCGGCCGGTTGAGGCCGTGCACCGCCAGGTTGTCGAGCCGCCCGACCCCGAGCCGACGCAGGCAGGCCCGCAGCTGGGCCCGCCCCTCGTCCAGGTCCGGTCCGGGCAGCAGCTTGCTGGTCAGCACCAGGGAGGAACGGGCCTCCGGGTCCCGTTCCCCCAGGCGATCGAGCGCCCGGCCCAGGAAGGCCTCGGCCGGGCCGTAGGCGGGGGCCGTCTCGATGTGGTTGATGCCCGTTGCCAGGGCCGCCTCCAGCACGGCCTCCATCGCGGCCGGGGCATCCAGGGCCCGCATCGTGCCGAGGGTGAAGGCCGAAACCGGCTTGCCGCGCCCGAAGGGACGCCGTGCCGCCGCCAGCGGCGTCACCGGCGGCTCACTGGCCAGGACCGCCGCCTTCGGGGCCGTCCTCCGGGCCCGGATCGGCCTCGGCGACGGTGCGGCCGATGTGGCGGATCAGGTCGGCCGGAGTGGTGCGGTCCAGGAAGCGGCGGAAATCCTCCTGGTCCTCGGCATCGGCCTCCGCATCCACGGGGATCGAGGCATCGGCGACCACCTCCTCCAGCATCCAGATGCCGCTGTCGGTGCGCAGGGCCAGGGCGATGGCATCGCTGGGCCGGGCGTCCAGTTCGAGGGGCCGGTCGGCACCGTGCTGGAGCTTGAGGACGGCCCGGAACGTGTTGTCCTCGATCGTGTGGATGATCACCCGCTCCAGCCGCAGGCCGCCGGCCTCGAGCAGGCTGGCCATCAGGTCGTGGCTGAGGGGCCGGGGCGGTCGCTCCTTGTTGAGGCCCGAAAGGATGTTCTGGGCCTGGGCCTGGTCGATCCAGATCGGCACCTGCCGGCGGCCGGAAGGATCCCGCAGCAGCACGATCGGACTGCGGCTGGCCGCATCCAGGGCAATCCCGGCGACACGCATTTCCACCATGGTCGGGACGGTTCCTCGCGCGTGTTGGTCCCCGTGAAACGATTATGGCTAGTGCCGCCGCCTCAGGGGATGTTCACCGGACTGGTGCAGGCCATCGGCTGGCTGGAGCGGAGCCCGGCCGGGGTGCGGGTGTGCACCGACCTCGGCCCCCTGGCCCTGGGGGACAGCGTCGCCGTCGACGGGGTCTGTCTCACGGTGGCCGAACGGCTGCCCGAAGGCTTCCGGGCCGATGTCAGCGAGGAGACCCTGGGCCGCAGCACCCTGGCCGAGCGGGCCGCCAGCGGCGGCCGGGTGAACCTGGAGCCGGCCCTGCGCCTGGCCGACCGGCTCGGGGGCCATCTGGTCAGCGGCCATGTGGATGGCCTCGGGGAGATCACCGCCATCGAGCCCCAGCCGGGCTCCTGGCGGCTGGAGGTGGCCTGGCTGGATCCGGCCTACGGGCGCTACGTGTGCGAGAAGGCCAGTGTGGCCCTCGACGGCATCAGCCTCACGGTGGCGGGCTGCGAGCCCGACGGCAGCCGCTTCTGGATCGCCGTGATCCCCACCACCTGGAGCGGCACCACCCTGGCGGGTCGCCGCGTGGGCGACCGGGTCAACCTGGAGGCCGACCTGCTGGCCAAGTACACCGAGCGCCTGCTGCGACCAGCGGCCGCCCCGCCCCAGGCCACCCTTTCCGCCGCCTGGCTGGCGGAGCACGGCTGGGGCTAGGCCGCGCGCGTCAGGGTGGCGGCCGATCCGGGCGGCTGCCGATGCGCTGCGGTATCCCCTCGGAGGTGCTGCAACAGATCAAGGCCCGTTGTCACTGGCGGGCCGTGTTGTCACGCTGGCGACAGCGCCCACGGTGACGATGCTGACTTCCGATTCCCTCTCCTCCCGCCAGGCCATGGGGACGGCCCTGCGCGCCTTCACCCTGGCCGAGGGGGTGATGCTGATCGTGCTGGGGGTGCTGGCCCTGGTCTTCCCCGTCCTGGCCTCCAAGTGGGTCACCGCCGTGGTCGCCATCGCCTTCCTGGTCGGGGGGCTGGTGGGCTGGATCAGCTCCCTGATGCGTTCCCCCGGACTGAGCCGGGCGATCACGTTCTGGCGCCTGGTGACCTCCACCCTGTTCCTGGTCCTGGGGGTATGGATGATCCAGCAGATGGCCTCCGGTCCGGCGGCGGCCGCCATCCCGATGGCGGGTCTGGCCCTGGCCATCGGCGTGGTGTTCCTCGTGGAGGGCCTGGTGGAGGTTCTGGTGGCAGCGTCCCACCGTCACATCACCGGCTGGCGCTGGGGACTGGTGAACGGGCTGGTGACCCTGGCCCTGGGACTGCTGATCCTCACCATGAAGTTCTGGAGCCTGCTCTGGGTGGTGGGCACCCTGGTGGGAATCAGCTTTCTGTTCAGCGGCGTCGATCTGCTGCGCTTCAGCGCCAGCTTCCATCCAGAGCAGGACTGAGGGTCACGGTAGGTTCTCAGACGCGGCTCAGGACGGACCGTCGCCACCCGCGCCATCGAGGGGCAGCAGCCAGATCGAGCCGGTCTCCTTGTGAATCTCAATCCGGAACTCCTGGCCGGGTTCCAGCCCCATGCGCCGGGTGTAGGCCTGGCCGATCAGCAGGTTGCCGTTGCCGTGGACCCGGGTGCGAAACTCGGCCTGGCGCCCCTTGCCCACCCCGGCTGAGCCGCTGCCGGCGTTCGACGGCACGGGATAGCCCTTGGCGGCCACCAGGGCGCGATAGAAGTTCTTCCGCAGCACCCGACCGCTCGGACCCACATAGCCGCAGGCTCGGGCGATCTGCTCCTCGGGCCGGTTGCTGAGGGAACGGGCCCTATCCAGCAGGGCCTGGCCCTCCAGCATGACGGTGTCGGCTGAACGGTCCTCGTTGGCTGGTCCTTTCTGGGCACCCATCAGCCGGTCAGACGGAGACTTCTTTATTGATTGTGCCGATCCTTGTGCTGAACGGGCAACAGTCAGCGAATCAGAGCAGGTAAAGAATCCCAAAAAGCACCACCCAGATTCCATCGACGAAATGCCAGTAGAGCTCCGCGGCCTCCAGGCCGAAGGGGGCGGTGCTGGTGACGCGGCCGCCGTTGCGGGTCTGCACCCAGACCAGCAGGATGCAGATCACCCCCAGGGTGACGTGCAGGCCGTGGAAGCCCGTCAGGGCGTAGAAGGTGCTGGCGAAGAGGTTGTCGGTGAGGCCGAAGGGAAGGGTGAAGTACTCCACCATCTGGCCGGCCAGAAACGCCCCCCCCAGGGCGGCGGTGAGCAGCAGCCAGTTCCGGCAGGGCCCCATCCGCCCCAGCAGCAGATTGCGGCCGGAACGGTGGAACGTGTAGCTGCTCACCAGCAGCAGCATGGTGTTGATCGATGGCAGCAGCAGTTCCAGTTCATAGGTGGAGCCCTCCGGCAGGGGATTGACCGCCCGGAAGGTCAGATAGGCGGCGAAGAAGCCGGCGAAGGTCATGCCGTCGGCCACCAGGAAGATGGCCAGGCCGAAGAGCCGCAGGTCGGCATGGCCGCCGTGGGCCTCGGCGGCGGCCGTTTCGGCGGCGGTGGCGCTGCTGCTGGTGGCGAGGCTGGTCATGGGGCGGGCCGACGGGGGATTGGGATGTGGGGACGGCGGGGGGGGGGGGCGGTCAGCGGCGGCCGGCGCCCGTCCAGAGGTCGCGGCCGGTGGCGACCTCCAGGCTCAGGGTGTCCTCGTCGACGCCGTAACCGTAGGGGTGCTGCACCAGCGGCGCCTCACCGATCCAGTTCTCCACCGGCGGAGGCGAGGAGGTGAGCCACTCCGGGGTGAGGGCGTTCCAGGGGTTGTCGCCGGCCTCACGGCCGCGGAAGGCACTCACGATCACGTTGTAGAGGAAGGGCAGGCTGCTGACGGCCATCAGCAGGGCGCCCACACTGCTGATCTGGTTGAGGGTGGTGAAGCTGGGGTCGTATTCCGCCACCCGCCTGGGCATGCCGTTGAGGCCCAGCCAGTGCTGGGGGGCGAAGCAGAGGTTGAAGCCGAGGAAGGTGAGCAGGAAGTGCAGCCGGCCCAGATCCTCATCCAGCATCCGGCCGGTGAACTTCGGATACCAATGGTAGACGGAGGCGAAAATGACGAACACGGTGCCGCCGTAGACGATGTAGTGAAAATGGCCAACGACGAAGTAGGTGTCGTGGACGTGGATGTCGAAGGGCACCTGGGCCAGGGCGACGCCGGTGATGCCGCCGAAGACGAAATTGACGATGAAGGCACAGGAGAACAGCATGGCGCTGTTGAGGGCCAGCTTGCCGCCCCAGAGGGTGGCGAGCCAGTTGAAGAACTTGATGCCCGTGGGCACGGCGATGAAGGAGGTGGCGATCGTGAAGAACAGCCGCATCCAGGGGGGAGTGCCGCTCGTGAACATGTGGTGGGCCCAGACCACCAGGCCGAGTACCACGATCGCAAGGATCGAATACACCATGGTGGTGTAGCCGAAGAGGGGCTTGCGGGCGTGGATCGGCAGGATCTCGCTCACCAGGCCGAAGGCCGGCAGCACCATGATGTAGACCGCCGGGTGGGAGTAGAACCAGAACAGGTGCTGGTAGACCACCACGTTCCCGCCCAGGGCCGGGTTGAAGAAACCGGTGTGGGCGACGATGTCGAAGCTCAGCAGCAGCAGGGTGCCGGCCAGGACGGGCGTGGAGAGCACCACCAGAATGCTGGTTCCGAGCATCGCCCAGCAGTACATGGGCAGCTGCATCAGCTTCAGCCCCGGCCGGCGCAGTTTAAGTACGGTGGCGATGAAGTTGATGCCACCGAAGATAGAGCTGCCCCCCAGCAGCAGCACACTGACGATCCAGACCACCTGGCCGAGGGCCGGAGTGGTGATACTCAAGGGTGGGTAGGCCGTCCAGCCGGACTGGGCCGCTCCGGTGATGAAGTAGCTGCCGATCAGCAGGATTCCCGCCGGCGGAATCATCCAGAAAGCCACGGCGTTGAGCCTGGGAAAGGCCATGTCCCTGGCACCCACGTAGAAGGGAATCAGGTAGTTGCCGAAGGCACCGTTCACCACCGGCACGATCCACAGGAAGATCATCACCGTCCCGTGGAGGGTGAGAACTTCGTTGTAGGTTTCCCGGCTGACGAAATCCGAGATCGGGCTGGCCAGCTCGGCGCGGATCACGCCGGCCAGGGCACCGCCGATGAAATAGAAGAGGAATCCGGTCACCAGGTACTGCAGCCCGATCACCTTGTGATCCAGGCTGAAACTCAAGTAGCGCAGCCAGCCCTGGGGCTGGAGGCTCTCCTGGAAGTCGTTGGGGGAGGCGACGGTCATCGGGAGGGATCTGAGGTGCGGGCGGAGTCGGGATCGAGAAGCGGCGCGTCAGGCGGTGGGGGTGCCCATGGCGCTGGCCACCGTGGCCGTCAGAGGGCTGTTCTTCTGGAGCCAGGCGTCGTAAGCCTCCGGTTCGTGCACCACCACGGTCGAGCGCATGCCGCCGTGGTAAGGGCCGCAGAGCTCGGCGCAGATGATCGGGTAGCTGCCCGCCTTGGTGGGGGTGAAGGTGAGCACGGTGGGCTGGCCGGGGATCACGTCCTGCTTGAGCCGGAACTGGGGCACCCAGAACGCGTGGATCACGTCGTTGGCCTTCATGCGCAGCTCCACCGGCCGGCCGCTGGGGACGTGCAGCTCACCGCTGGTGATGTCTCCTTCCGGGTAGTGGAAGATGAAGGCGAACTGCATCGCCGTGACCTCAACAGGCAGGACGTTGGCTTCGCCGGCGGCGGTGCCGATGCCGCCCCAGACCCGCGGGGCCTGCGCAGGGGCCGTGCCCTCCAGGCCTGGGGCCGCGGCGGACACCGACGCCTCCATGGTTTCCATCGTCTCCATGGACGGCATCCGGTGCATGGCGGCGTGGTCGTTGAGGCTGCTCATCCCGCCCATGCGCTCGTAGATGTCGTAGCTGTAGATGCCGACGAACAGCACCACGACCGCCGGAATGGCGGTCCAGACGATCTCCAGCAGCAGATTGCCCTCGATCGCCAGGCCGTCGGTGTGATCGCCGCGCCGGCGGCGGAAGCGCACCAGGCTGAACACCACGAGGCCGACGATGCCCAGGAAGAGGATCGTACCGATGCTGAACAGCACCCGGAACAGGGAGTCGTAGACCGGCGCGTTGGCGCTGGCGTCGAGGGGCAGGAGGTTGACGTTGGTCCCCACCCACAGGCCGGACAGCACAAGCGCCATGCCCACCAAAAGGGTGACCAGGGAGGAGGGAATCGGCACGGTGACGGCGAGGAACGGCTTTTCGGCAGGGCGAAGGACCCTGAAGTGAACAGCTTATGGACGGCCGTTCGCGTGCCGCGCGTTGGTTGTAACCAGAGTCGCACATTCGGAGAAATTTCACATTCACTTCGGGCGATGTGCGGATTCACCCATCGTTCAACCCCGCGCGCGGCGACCAGCCCCCGCGGCGATCAGCTCTCCGGGGCCCGTGCCGCCGCTGGGGGCCGCTGCCACCATGGGACTCCCCGAGCCGCCCCGGGCGGAGCTGCGATGCCCTTCCCCACGAGCAGATCGAGAGGCTCCGTCACCGCCATCGTGGCTACATCCTCACCCTCGCCACCGAGGTGCTGCTGATCCTGCTGCTGCCGTTCTGCCAGTTGTCCGTCTGGCTGCTGCTGTACGGGCTCGGCGGCCTGGCGATCGCCCTGGAGGGGGTGTGGCACCTGGCCCTGGCCTTCGATCCACCCCTGGGGCGCCTCGTCACGGTTCCCCATGTGATCGCCTGGCTGCTGGTCTTTCTGGTGGCCCTGATGCGCAAGGTCAAGACCCTGGCGCGGGAGCCTTTCGTGACGCTCGCCGTGGTGATGGGAGCCACCTCCGGCTATCGGCTGGGCGGCATCGCCGGCGGGGTGATGCTGGTGGCCTTGTGGGTCCTGCATCCGGGCGCCTACGACCTCTCCGCCCTGCCGATGCTTCAGGATCCCATCGCCGACGCCGTGGCGATGGCGCCGGCGCTGATGCCCGCCTCGTTCATGATCCTGACCAGCGTGGGATCGGCGGTGCTCCGCAGCGGCGACGTGACCGGCCAGGTGATGTGGGTGGTGATCACCATTTCGGGACAGCTTTACATCGCCATCCTCATCGCCCTGATCCTGGGCCGCTTCCACATCAGGCCCGGGGGGGATCGACCCGCGGATCCGGGAGCCGCTGAGGGCCCATCTCCCCTGGTCGAGCGCCGTTCTGCCGGGGGGTGGGCCGGGGGAGAGGCGCGCCTGCCGAGACCGGTGCCGTCACGCCGCCGGGGGTCGTTGTCGCCACAGAAGCAGTTGTAGCCGAACAAGCAATTTCGGAGATTTTTCACATTCACTTCGGGCGATGTGCTGATTCGCACATCTTTCAATGCCCGCTAACTTGGTCATTCGGAAGAGCATACGTTCATGGCTGTGGCGCCCTACGCGCAACCCCATCCCCAGCCTCGGGCCGCCACCGGGGTGGAGTGGCCCGTCCGCCTGGTGCCCCTGCTCACCGCCCACCTCGTCGTCGCCCTGGTGGCCCTGGTGGCCATCGGAGGCGCCACCCGGGTGATGGAGGCCGGACTGGCCTGTCCGGACTGGCCCCTCTGCTACGGCGTGCTCTGGCCGGGTCGCCAGTGGAACCTGCAGGTGTTCCTGGAGTGGTTCCACCGCCTCGACGCCTTTCTGGTGGGCTTGGCCCTGCTGCTGCTGTTCGCCCTCAGCCTGCGATTCCGCACCCGCTTCCCGCTCTGGCTGCCATGGAGTGCCGGCCTGGCCCTGGCCCTGGTGGCGGTCCAGGGCGCCCTGGGGGCCCTCACCGTGCTCAGCCAGCTGGCCGCCCCCACCGTCACCCTGCACCTGGCCACGGCCCTCACCCTTGTACTGCTGCTGAGCGCCATGCACCAGAATCTGGAGCGCCGCCCTGTCCCTGCGGCTGCCCCCTCGGCCAGCCGGCTCCCGCGCTGGTGGTCTCCCCTCCCCGTGCTGGCCGCCCTGCTTGTCGGCGGTCAGTGCCTGCTCGGTGCTGCCATGGCCAGCCGCTGGGCCGCCCCGCTCTGCCTCCAGGCCGGTGAGGGCTGCCGCTGGCTGCTGCTGCACCGGCAGGGGGCCTACCCGGCCGCCGTGGCGGTGCTGCTGCTGGCCGCCGCTTCCGTAGCCCTCCCCGCCGGTCATGGCCGGCCGAGGGGGCTGGCCTTCTCCGCCGCCGCTCTGGTGGCGGTCCAGGTGCTGCTGGGGGTGCTCACCCTGCGGCTGCAGCTGGCCGTCCCTGCCGTGACCATCGCCCACCAGATCACCGCCGCCCTGCTGGTGGGAGTGCTCGGTGGTCTCTGGGGACTCGCGCTCCCGTCCCCGTCCCTTTCTCCCAGACCCGAGGTGGCCCATGGTTAGTGTCAGCGCCGTGGCGGCCATCACCGCATCCACCGGTCCCGCTGCGCCAACGACGATCCGGCCGTCGGTGAAGCTGCCTGCCTGGCTGGAGGTGGCCAAGCCGCGGCTGATCCCCCTGCTGCTGGCCACCACGGTGGGGGGCATGGCCCTTACCTCCGCCTGGCCGCTCGACCCTTTGCGCCTGCTCTGCACCCTGCTGGGCGGTTCGATGGCCTCGGCCGCCGCCGGGGTCCTCAACTGCCTCTGGGAGCAGGAGCTGGATGGACGCATGCAGCGCACCAGCCGCCGCGCCCTGCCCTCGGGCCGCCTCGCCCAGCGCCAGGCCTTCGGACTCGCGGTGGCCCTCACCATCTCCTCGGTGCTGGTGCTCGTTCTGGGCGTCAACTCCCTGGCCGCCTCCCTGGCCCTGCTGGGGCTGTGCAGCTACGTGCTGCTCTACACGGCCCTGCTCAAGCCCCGCACCACCCAGAACATCGTCATCGGCGGCATGGCCGGGGCGATCCCTCCCCTGGTAGGAGCGGCGGCCGCCACCGGCCACCTGGGCTGGAGCAGCTGGTGGCTGTTCAGCCTGGTGATGGTCTGGACCCCCGCCCATTTCTGGGCCCTGGCCCTGCTCCTGCACGAGGACTACCGCTCCGTGGGCATCCCGATGCTGCCGGTGGTGAAGGGGCTGACGGTCACGGCCCGGGCCATCGGCCGCTATAGCTGGGCCACGGCGGCCCTGAGCCTGGCCGGGGTGGTCGCCCTCCCCAGTGGTGGCTGGCTTTACGGCCTGCTGGTGCTCCCCTTCAACGCCAGGCTGCTGCAGCTGAGCGCCAGCCTGGCGGAAGATCCCGCTGATCCCCGCCGGGCCCGAAGCCTGTTCCGCTGGTCGATCTTCTATCTCTTCGGCATCTGCCTGCTGCTGGTGCTGGCGCGCACGCCCCTGGCGGCCGCCGTCGATCCGGCCCCCCTGCTGGCGGCCGCCCTGCACCTGGCTCCGGCCGCGGCTGCCTAGATTGACCCGGATTCCAGCCCTTCGCGATTGATCCCGGCTTGATCGAGTTCGAGCACCTCAGCAAGCGCTTCGGTGGCCGCAAGGTAGCCCCTGTGCAGGCCCTCGACGACCTCTCTCTTCAGGTGCCGGCGGGTTCCCTCTACGGACTGCTGGGCCCCAACGGCGCCGGCAAGACCACGGCCCTGCGCATCCTCTGCACCCTGCTGGCCCCCGATGCCGGTCAGGTGCGGGTGGCCGGGGTGGATGCCCTGGCCGAGCCCCGGACCGTCCGTCGCCTGCTGGGCTACGTGGCCCAGGAGGTGGCCATCGACAAGATCCTCACCGGCCGCGAACTGCTGCACCTCCAGGCCGCCCTGCACCACATGGGG
This sequence comes from Microcystis elabens FACHB-917, assembly GCF_014698445.1. Taxonomy (GTDB): domain Bacteria; phylum Cyanobacteriota; class Cyanobacteriia; order PCC-6307; family Cyanobiaceae; genus Cyanobium; species Cyanobium elabens. The sequence goes on along the minus strand of NZ_JACJSZ010000006.1, from coordinate 36,030 downwards.
GCCGCCGACCGCCAGGAGCGCACCGCCGAACTGATCGAGCTGCTGGCCATGGGCGACTGGATCGACCGCCGCTGCGGCGGCTACTCCGGCGGCATGCGCCGGCGCCTCGATCTGGCAGCCGGCCTGCTGCACCGTCCCAGGGTGTTGGTGCTCGACGAACCCACCGTGGGCCTCGACATCGAAAGCCGCGCCACCATCTGGCAGGTGCTGCGTCAGCTGCGGGATCAGGGCACCACAGTGCTGCTCAGCAGCCACTACCTCGAGGAGGTGGATGCCCTGGCCGACCGCCTGGCCATCATTGACGGCGGCCGGGTGATTGCCGAAGGCACCCCCGCTGCCCTCAAGGGGGCCCTCGGCGGCGACCGGGTGACGCTGCGGGTGCGGGAGTTCAGTGATGAACAGGAGGCGAGCCGGGTGCGTGACCTTCTCCAGGCCTGCCGCGGCGTCCGCCAGGTGGTGGTCAACCGGGCCCAGGGCTATTCCCTCAACCTCGTGGTGGAGGACAGCGGCGTCGTCGAGGCCCTGCGCCAGCAGCTGGCGCAGGCCCAGCTGCCGGTGTTCGCCCTGGCCCTGAGCCGCCCCAGCCTGGATGACGTCTACCTTCAGGCCACCGGACGCACCCTGAGCGACGCGGAACTCTCCGTGGCCGGCCGACGCGACCTCAAGGAGGAACGCAAGCAGTCGATGCGATGACCCGCACCCCCCCCATCCCCATGACCAGCGCCAGCCCCTCCCTGACCCCCCTTCCCGCCGCCAGCGGTGAGCCGTCGGCCCTGGCCGAGATCATCCAGGAGACCCTCGCCCTCACCCGCCGCCTGTTCGTCCAGCTGGCCCGGCGACCCTCCACCCTGGTGGCGGGCGTGCTCCAGCCCCTGATCTGGCTGGTGCTGTTCGGGGCGCTGTTCGCCAACGCACCGGAGGGGCTGCTCCCCGGCGGCATGAGCTACGGCCGCTTCCTGGGGGCCGGGGTGATCGTGTTCACCGCCTTCAGTGCCGCCCTCAACGCCGGTCTGCCGGTGATGTTCGACCGGGAGTTCGGCTTCCTCAACCGTCTGCTGGTGGCCCCCCTGCGCTCCCGCAGCTCCATCGTCTTCGCCTCGGTGCTCTACATCACCAGCCTGAGCCTGGTGCAGAGCCTGGCGATCATGGGCACCGCGGCCGTGCTGGGCTATGGCTGGCCCGGAGGCGCCGGGCTGGTGCTGGTGCTGGTCACCCTGCTGCTGCTGGTCTTCGCCGTGACCGCCCTCAGCCTCGGCCTGGCCTTCGCCCTGCCGGGCCACATCGAGCTGATCGCCGTGATCTTCGTGGCCAACCTGCCGTTGCTGTTCGCCAGCACCGCCCTGGCGCCGATCTCCTTCATGCCCCCCTGGCTGGGCTGGCTGGCGGCCCTGAATCCCCTTACCTTCGCGATTGAACCGATCCGCGCCGCCTACGCGGGATCCTTCCACCTCACCGATGTGGTGCTGGTGGCTCCCTACGGATCCCTCACGGCGCTCACCTGCCTGGCCATCCTGGCGGGGCTGGCGGCCGGACTGTTCCTGCTGATCCGCCCGATGCTGGATCGCAAGCTCACCTGACGCCCCGCCCCGTGTCCTTGCCGTCCCCCCGTCCAGAGCTGTCCAGCCTGCTGCTCGACGCCATCCGCCGCAGGGATGCCGCCACCGTCGCCCGCCTCACCGGCCAGTGGGCCCATCGCCATGGGGTCATGTCCCTGGAGAGCTTCCGCACCGGCAGCGTGGTGGCCGAGGCGGGCTGGGAGGCCGGCGACTGGCTGCTGCAGCACATGGATGCGGCCATGGCCCCCGCCAGCGTGACCATGGCCGAGGCCTTCGCGGCCCTGGAAGATTCCTTCTCTGGCCCCCCGCCGCCCTCCCCGATCACGCCTGTCCCCGCGCCCGTCACCCCCATCAGGACCGTCCCTGAGGCGAGAGAGCCCGAGGCGAGCGATCCCGTCACCGAGACCACCGAGGAGCTCGTCCCCGCCCCCTCGGCAGAGGCCGATGGAGCGGCTGGTCTGTCCGACGTCATCGCCCTCCACGCCCCGGCCCCGAGCGCGTCGCCGGCCCCGGCGCCCTCCACCCTGGCCGACCTGCGCTCCTGGCTTTCCGCGGCTCCCCAGCATCGCCGCGCCAGCTGATTCCCGCTCCCCCGCCCATGGCGTCCTTCCGTCCCCTGCCTGAACGGGCCGCCCTGGGGGGCCGCCTGATCGTCTCGGTGCAGGCCCCCGAAGGGTCACCCCTGCGTGAACCGGAGGTGATCGCGGCGATGGCCGAGGCCAGCCTGCTGCGGGGGGCCGCCGGCGTGCGTCTCGAGAGTCCGGAGCACATCGGGGCGGTGCGGCGGCGCTGCCCCGATGCCCTGATCGTCGGTCTCTGGAAGCGCACCTTTCCCGGCAGCCCGGTGTACATCACCCCCGGCTGGGAGGAGATCCGGGCCGTGTGGGCGGCCGGAGCCGATGTGGTGGCCATCGATGCCACCGATCGTGCCCGGCCTGACGGCCAGCAGCTGGAGGCGCTGGTCGCTCGGGCCAGCCAGGAGCTGGGGGCTCCGCTGATGGCGGATGTGGACAGCCTGGCGAACGGGCTGCGGGCGGCGACCCTCGGCTGCCGGTGGGTGGGCACCACCCTTTACGGCTACACCGGGGCCACCGCTTCGCTGGCACCGCCGGCCTGGGACCTGCTGGACCCCTTGCGGCGCGAACTGCCCGAGGCGGTGGCCCTGATCTGCGAGGGGGGCATCGCTTCGAAGCAGGAGGCCTCCCGCGCCCTGGCCTGCGGTGCCGATGCCGTGGTGGTGGGAACGGCGATCACGGGCATTGACCTGCAGGTGGCCGACTACGTGAAGGCCATGGCCGGCTGAGCTCCAGCCCCACCGGCCCGTGCGAGCCCCCCGCAGGCTCACATCATGCCGGGCATGCCCATACCGCCCATACCGCCCATACCACCCATTCCTCCCATGCCACCGTCGCCGGCGGGGGGAGCGGGAGGTTCCGGTTTGTCGGCGATCACGGCCTCGGTGGTGATCAGCAGCGACGCGATCGAGACCGCATCCTGCAGGGCCAGCCGTACCACCTTGGCGGCATCGAGGATGCCGGCGGCCAGCAGATCGTCATAGGTGTCGGTGAGGGCGTTGTAGCCCTTGCCCTGGCTGAGCATCTGCTGCACCACCACATCGCCGTTGGCGCCGGCATTGAGGGCGATCTGACGGGCCGGTTCCACCAGGGCCCGCCGCACGATCTCCACCCCGGTGCGCACGTCTCCCTCGCAGCGGCCGGCCAGGGCTCCGAGTTCCTCGCTCAGCTGCACCAGCGTGCTGCCACCGCCACCGACGATGCCTTCATCGATGGCGGCCCGGGTGGCATTGAGGGCGTCCTCGATGCGCAGCTTGCGGTTGCGCAGTTCCGTCTCGGTGGGGGCCCCCACCTTGATCACTGCAACGCCGCCGGCCAGCTTGGCGATGCGCTCGTTGAGCTTTTCGCGGTCGTAATCGGAGTCGGTGGCCTCCAGCTCCCGTTTGATCGCGGCCACCCGGTTGGTCACGGCGGCGCGCTGGTCGTCGGTGGCGACGATCGTGGTCGTGTCCTTGCTGATGGTGATGCGGTGGGCGTGGCCCAGGTCGGCCTGGGTGGCCTTGTCGAGGGTCATGGCCCGGTCCTCGCTGATCACCGTGGCGCCCGTGAGGATGGCGATGTCCTCTAGCATGGCCTTGCGGCGGTCGCCGAAGCCCGGCGCCCGCACGGCGGCCACCTGCAGTACCCCCCGTGTCTTGTTGACCACCAGGGTGGCCAGGGCCTCACCCTCCACCTCCTCGGCCAGGATCACCAGCGGCCGGCCGCTCCTGGAGACGGCCTCCAGCACCGGCACCAGATCGGCCACGGCGCTGATCTTGCGGTCGGTGATCAGCAGCAGGGGATTGTCGAAGGCGCATTCACGCCGGTCCTGGTCGGTGACGAAGTAGGGGGAGGCGTAGCCACGGTCGAAGGCCATCCCCTCGGTCACTTCCAGTTCGGTGGCCAGGGATTTGGATTCCTCCACGGTGATCACGCCGTCGGCGCTCACCTTCTCGACGGCTTCGGCGATCATGCGGCCGATCTCCTCGTCGTTGCCGGCGCTCACCGTGGCCACCTGGCGGATGGCGTCGCCCGCCACGGCGCGGGAGCGCTCGGCGATGCCCGCCACCACCACGGCCGTGGCCTGATCCATGCCGCGGCGGAGGGCGACGGGGCTGGCGCCGGCGGCCACGTTACGCAGGCCCTCGTGCACCAGGGACTGGGCCAGAACGGCCGCCGTGGTGGTGCCGTCGCCGGCGGTGTCCTTGGTCTTGGAGGCCACCTGCTGCATCAGCTTGGCGCCCAGGTTCTCGAAGGGATCGTCGAGCTCGATCTCCTTGGCGATGGTGACGCCGTCATTGATGATGTCGGGGGCGCCGAACTTCTTCTCCAGCACCACGTTGCGACCCTTCGGCCCGATGGTGACCTTCACCGCATCGACCAGGGCATTGACGCCCCGCTCGAGGGAATCGCGGGAGGCATCGGCGAACTGGATCAGCTTGGCCATCGACGGTTGACATCAGAAGCGTATGGGCAGCGTCCCACAGCGACCCCGCCGCCGGCATCCGCCCCTCGGTGGGGAAAGCCGAATGCCCGTTGCACCGGAGGCGGCATGCCCCCGGTGCAGGCGGTACCTTCGATCCATGGAAGACCTGCTGCAGCAGACCCTCGACAGCGCGGCCACCGAATCGGCCCTCGTGCCGAGCAGCTCCGCCGACGGCATGGTGTTTCTGCTGATCGCCGCCCTCGGCCTGGTGATGGCCCTGGTCTACGTGCCGATCCGCCTGTTTCTCACCCTCACGGCCCGCAGCCGCCGCCTGCGGCTGCTGCAGCGCATCCGCAAGCTCAGGGAGGACCTGGCCCAGCCCCTGGCTCCCGAGCCCTGAGCGCCGCTCAGCGCATCACCATGCCGCCATCCACCTGCAGCACCTGGCCGGTGATGTAAGCCGCCGCCGGATCGGCCGCCAGGAAGCGCACCGCCCCGGCTACCTCCGCGGGCTGGCCCATGCGTCCAAGGGGGATGGCGGCGAGGATCGGCTCCTTGTCAAGGTCCCGGGTCATGTCGCTGTCGATGAACCCGGGGGCGACGGCGTTGACGGTGATGCCGCGGCTGGCGAACTCGGCGGCGGTGCTGCGGGTCAGGCCGATGACGCCGGCCTTGGCGGCGCTGTAGTTGGCCTGGCCCGGATTGCCCATCAGGGCCACCACCGAGGTGATGTTGATGATGCGGCCTCGGCGGGCCTTGAGCATGCTGCGGCTGACGGCGCGGGTGCAGAGGAACACCCCGGTCAGGTTGAGGTCGATCACGCTCTGCCAGTCGGTGGTCTTCATCCGCATCAGCAGCCCGTCGCGGGTGATGCCGGCGTTGTTGACCAGCACGTCGAGGCGCCCCTCCCTCTCCAGCACCGCCTTCACCATCCCCTCCACCGCCGCCTCGTCGGCCACATCCGCCTGATGGCTCCAGGTCTGGCCGCCGGCCGCGGTGATCGTCCCCACCAGCTCCTCCGCCGCCTCGGGCGAGCGGGCGTAGTTCACCACCACGGTGGCGCCCGCCTCCGCCAGGGACGCGGCGATGGCCCGGCCGATCCCCCGGCTGGCGCCGGTCACCAGGGCGACCTGACCGGAGAGGGGAGCGGCGCTGGACATGGCGACGGGAGCAGGGTCAGGCGATCGTATGCCGTGCGCCGGCCCAGCCCGATCGCCACCCGGCTCCCCCTCAGTCAGCCATCTGTTCGGCGCTCTCCAGGGCAGGACCGAGCACCTCGGCGAAGCGCTGCAGCTGCTCCTTGCTGCCCATGACCACCAGCAGCTGGCCGGCCTCCAGGCGGACGTCGCCGCCCGGGTTGGTGACCAGGGTGGGCTCCTGGACGCCGTAGGTGGTGCCCCGGTAGGAGTAGGGGTTGACCACCGCCGGCGCCGGAGTGCGGATGGCCAGCACCTGGGCGCCGCTGCGGCGACCGAACTGCATCTCCGCCAGGCTGCGGCCCTGGAGTTCCCCTAGCCGGGAGGGGTCATTGCTGAGCTGGAACTCCTCCACCTCGCAGTCGGAGCCGGCCAGAAGCTCCATGAAGTCGACGGCGAGGGGCCGCAGGGCGGTGGCGGCCATCACCCGGCCCCCGGCCACGTAGGGACTCACCACCTGGTCGGCGCCGGCCAGGCGCAGCTTGCGGCCGGCCTCGGCGCTGTCGGAGCGGGCGATCAGCCGGCAGCGGGGGGCCAGCCCCCGGGCACTCAGCACCACGTAGAGGTTGGCGGCGTTGCTGGAGAGGGCCGCCACCAGGCTGCGGCACTGGTGGATGCCCGCCTCCAGCAGGGTCTCGTCGAGGGTGGCGTCGGCGAACAGCACCGGCAGCCCCCGCTCCTCCGCCGCATCCCGGCAGCCCGCGTCCATCTCCACCACCAGCAGGGGGACCTTCTCCCGGATCAGCTGGTCGGCGATTTCCTGACCGATGCGGCCGTAGCCGCAGAGAATCACGTGGTTGTTCATGCTCTGGACCCAGTTGCGGAAACGGCGCTGCCGCAGGCGCCGGAAGTAGCCGGTTTCGGAGAGGCCCACCAGGTTCTGGATCGTCAGCTGCACCACCACCAGCCCTCCGGCGATGGAGAACACGGTGACGAGCCGTCCAGCGGCGGAGAGGGGCTCCACCTCCCCGTAGCCGATGGTGGGGATGGTGATCGCCACCATCCAGTAGCAATCCCCCCAGTCCCAGCCCTCGGTGATCCGATAGCCGATGGCACTGGTGTTGACCACCACGATCAGGGCGATCAGGGGGGTGAGCCAGGGATGGCGCGCCCGCGCCGAGGGGGGACGCCGCCTGCGGGCGAACCACAGGCGACTCATCGGCGCGGCTCAGCCGATGCCAAGGGCCCTGAGCACGTCGTTGCAGGGGAGGTCACGCAGGTGGCCATCGGAACCCAGCCCTTGTACTCCGTCGCGATCCGGCAGGCTGTCGCTGCTGCGACCCAGGGCCACCACCGGGGTGCCGCTGAGCAGGGCCAGTTCGATCGTCACCGGATCGCTGGCCAGCACCACGTCGCTGGCGGCCACCATGGCCGCCCGGCCGGGGATCTCGGCCGCCGGGGCGGGCGGCAGCTGCTGGCAGCGCAGGCCGGGGAGAGTGGCGGCGATCCGGCCGGGGAGCTCCCGCCAGCCCGCATCGGGCCAGTCGCCGGAGAGGCCGGAGGGGGCCAGCAGCAGCATCGGCCCATCGCCGGCCGGCAGCGCGGCCATGGCCTTGTCGAGGGCGGCCCGGGGCAGGGCCAGGCGGAATTCGGCCGCCTCCAGCCGCACCCCGATGGGCCGCAGGTAGGCCGCCAGGGCCTGCGCCGGCCACAGACCCTGGGGCACCTGGACCTTCTCGGTGGCGGAGAAGCCGCCGGCCGCCATCCGGTTGGGGATGTGGCTCATCGAGAGCATCAGGTCGACCTGGCGTCCGGCCGCCAGGTTGATGCTGGCCTGGAAATCGGGCTCCCGGACCGACCCCAGCAGGTTGGCCCAGTCGGCCAGCGAGGCACCGCCGAACTGGAAGGGGATCACCTTCTCCACCGCCGGCAGCAACTTCCACAGCCCCGCCAGGGTGGGGGCACAGACCACCTGGATCTGGAACCGGAGCTGCTCGGCGGTGGCCGCCACGGCGGGGAACGCCTGCAGCTGGCTGGCGCCGGCGCCCGGAATCAGGAACAGTGCGCGCATCGGGCGTCGGGTCGGGCGGGCCTCGCGGCCTGATTGTATGGAGAGGACTCCTGCGTTCCGCCCGAGGGGCCTCTCGCTTGTGCATTTGCTGATCGCCGCCGCCGGCAGCGGGCGCCGCATGGGCGCCGCCACCAACAAGTTGCTGCTGCACCTGGCCGGACGGCCCGTCCTGGCCTGGACGCTGGACGCCGCCCTGGCCTGCCCGGCGATCCGCTGGATCGGCGTGATGGGCCGGCCGGAGGACGAGGCGGCCATCGCCGCGATCCTGGCCGCCGCGGAGCCCCGCCGCTCCCTGGCCCGGCCGGTGGCCTGGATCGTCGGGGGTGAGACGCGCCAGGAGTCGGTGCGGCGCGGCCTGGCGGCCCTGCCGGCGGAGGCCGAGGCGGTGCTGATCCACGACGGTGCCCGCTGCCTGGCGGAACCGGACCTGCTGGAGCGCTGTGCCACCGCCCTGACCCAGGCGATGGCCGAGGGGGCCGGCATCATCGCCGCCACCCCCGTCACCGACACCATCAAGCAGGTCGATGGCGGCGGCCTGATCACCGCCACCCCGGAACGCAGCGGTCTGTGGGCGGCCCAGACCCCCCAGGGCTTCGGGGTGGCCCAGCTCCGCCAGGCCCACGGGCGGGCGGAGCGCGAGGGCTGGAGCGTCACCGATGACGCCGCCCTCTACGAGCGTCTGGGGCTGCCGGTGCGGGTGCTGGAGGCGCCGCCGTCCAACATCAAGCTCACCACCCGCTTCGATCTCACCATCGCCAGCGCCGTGCTGGCGGCCCGCGGGGCCTGAGGTCGGCGATGGACAGCCCCACCCAGATCGAAACGATCGCCGCCCGCTGGCAGGGGGCCTTCCACAACCGGCGTCAGGTAGCCGCCAACCTCGCCAGGGGCGGTCCGGCGGCGCCCGAGCTCACCCGGGAGCTGCGCACCATGGAGGTAGAGCGCCTGGAGGCGCCCCAGCTGGGCGAGGTGGTGCTCTACTTCCAGGAGTTCCGCGCCGGCGCTCCCCAGCTGGCCCACCGCCAGAGGGTGGTGGTGCTGCAGGAGGACCCGGGCAGCGGCACCGTGCGGGCCAAGCAGCTGTTCTTCCGCGGCGGACCCACCTACGACCGTCCGCCCCTGCCGGCGGCACAGGTGCGGACCCTGGGACCGGAGGCCTTCGATCGCCACCCGGGCTGCGACCTCTTTTTCGAAGCGGAGCCGGCCCTCGACCGCTACCGCGCCCGCATGAATCCGGGGGCCTGTCGCTACCTCCATCCCCGGGACGGCGAGGTCTGCGCCGAGTTCGAGATGCTCCTCCTCCCCGACCAGCTCTGGTACCGGGACCGCAGTCTGCGGCTGGCCGATGGGTCGGTGCGGGGCGAGATCGACGGCTTCAGCTGGCTGCTGTTCGACCGGGTTCCGGGGGGTGACGGCCTCGAGGCGGCCGGCCTGCCGGCGCTGGTGAGGCAGCAGGGGGTGTGGCGCGGCACCTTCCGCCGCTACGACGCCGGAGGTGAACTGGTGGAGAGCGTTCCGAGCACGGTCACCATCCGGGTGCTCCGGGAGGCCGGCCACTGGCGCTACCACCAGAGCAACGTCCTGGGCCCCGGGGACGCGCCGCTGCGGCGCATCGAGGCCCGTGGCGAGATCCATTCCGGCCGGGTCTGGTTCGCCAGCGAGCGCTACAGGGGCTGGGCGATGGACCTGCCGGGGGAGCAGCCGGCCGCTGGCAGCCTGCTGGTGATGCACCCCCACGACCCTGCCGACCCCGAGGTGCACGAGATCATCAGCTGCAGCCCCGATGGCCGACGCCGCTGGCGGGTGGCCCAGAGGCTCAGGGATGGGCGGCTGCTGGGGCGCACCGCCATTGACGAGGAGCGGGTCACGGGCGACTGACGGTCCCCGGAGCCGCCTCGAGGAGGCACAGCCGGCCCTGGTCGCCGTCGAGCCGGGCCCGCACCCCCAGGGGCAGGGCGGCATTGACGTCGCCGTGGCCAATCGGCAGGCCGGCGAGCACCGGGATCCCCAGGTCGGACGTGCGCTCCCGCAGCACCTGCTCAAGGCTGAAGCGGGAGCCGTCATCTTCGGGGCCCGCGGGATCGCCGCAGCCCTCGAAGCTGCCGAAGCCGATGCCCCCCAGCCGCTGCAGGGCGCCGCAGAGGCGCCAGTGGGTGAGCATCCGCTCGATCCTGTAGGGCGCCTCCCCCACGTCCTCGAGGATCAGGATCGCCCCATCCAGCGGTGGAAGGTGCGGGGTGCCCAGCAGGTGGGTCGCCACGGTCAGGTTGGCGGCCAGCAGCGGTCCCTCCACCTGGCCCCCCACCCAGGGCTCCCCCGCCAGATCGGCCAGGGGCTCGCCGAACAGCAGGGCCCGCAGCCGCTCCCGGCTCCAGGCCGGTTCGGCGGCCAGGGTCGTGAGCAGGGGGCCGTGGATGGCGCCCCCCTGGCGCGCCGCCAGGCGATGCCACAGCAGGGAGGTGACATCGGAGAAGCCCAGCAGCCAGCCCCCCGCCGTGGCCAGGGGGCGTTCCAGCAGCCGGGCCGATCCCCAGCCCCCCCGTACGCAGGCCAGCAGGGCCGCCGGCTCCCCCTGACCGCTGTCCGCGAGAAGATCGCCGGCACGCACGCTGTCCCGGCCCGCCAGATAACCCCAGCGGCGCGGCGGCAGCCGGGCGGGATCGTCGTCCAGCTCCAGCCCCCAGCCGGCCAGCACCTCCAGGCCCGCCTGCAGCCGTCCCAGATCGGCGAGGGCGGAGCTGGCAGCCACCAGCCGCACCCGATCGCCGGCACGCAGGGGCGGGGGCCGGTGGGGGGCTGGCGGCTGGAGCGCGGCGGCGTCCACGGCGATCATGCGGCGGTGGAGAGCACCACCGCCAGCAGCAGCAGGCCACCCAGCCACACCTGCACGGCGAAATGTCTGCCGTAGGCGCTGCGGGGCAGGTCGGGGCGGCGCAGACGGGCCGCCTGCTGCTGCATCGCCAGGGCGGCGGCGGCCCAGGGCAGCCAGAACGGCAGCCCCGCCCGCCCCTGCAGCAGCACCGCCAGGGCGAGGGCGGCGCAGGTGAGGCCGTAGCAGAGTGCCACCGCTAGGGGGGCCCGGGCCCCCAGGCTCAGGGCGCTGCTGCGCACGCCCAGGCGCCGGTCGTCGTCCCGGTCGCTCATGGCATACACCGTGTCGAAGCCGAAGGTCCAGCTCACCGCCGCCAGCCAGGTGAGCAGCAGGGGCCAGCCTCCGGCGCTGCCCTGCAGGCTGCCCTGGGCGGCGGCCCAGGGAATCAGCACGGCGAAGCCCCAGCAGAGGGCCAGCACCAGCTGGGGGTAGGCGAACCAGCGCTTGGCGGAGGGGTAGAGCAGCACCAGCGGCAGCGTCGCCAGGGCCAGGCCGACGCAGAGCAGCCGGCTGGCGGCGGGCAGGGCCAGCAGGGCCCCCAGGGCCACCGCCAGGCAGAGCAGCAGCAGCACCGTCGCCGTGCCCACCCCGAGGCGGCCGGCGGCGAGGGGCCGATGGCGGGTGCGCTCCACCTGGGGATCGATGCGCCGGTCCCAGAGGTCGTTGGCCACGCAGCCGGCGCCGCTCACCGCCAGCCCCCCCAGCACGATCCAGGTCACCAGCAGAGCCGGGGGGGGCACGGACGGTCCCAGCCAGAGGGCCCAGCCGGCCGGGATCAGCAGGATCAGCCGGCCGCTGGGCTTGTGCCAGCGCAGCAGCTCGAGCCAGGCCGGAGCACGGCCGGGGGCCATCGGAACGTTCACCGCGGGCGACGGTCGGGTACCGGCACCCTATCCAACTCCCGAGGGGCGGCGTTCCGGTGGTGTCGTGGCTGCGGCCGCTTCCGCCGCGTCGCCCGGTGGCAAAGTGGCGCCGCCGCCGCCCGGGCCGACCCCCATGCCCCCGATCCCCGATCCGGCATCAGCCGCGTTGGCTTCGGTTCCCGCCCCCCCCCCCGGAGGAGAGCGGCGGGTGGCGGCCATCGACATCGGCACCAATTCCATCCATCTGCTGGTGGCGGCGATCGATCCGGCCCTGGGCAGCTTCTCGGTGGTGGTGGCAGAGAAGTCCACCACCCGGCTAGGGGAACGGGATCCGGAAACGGGGGACCTCACCCCCGAGGCAATTGAGCGTGCCTTCCTGACCCTGCGCCACTGCCGGGACCTGGCCACCAGCCATGGTGTGGAGCAGATTGTCACCGCCGCCACCAGCGCGGTGCGGGAGGCCCCGAACGGCCGTTCCTTCCTGCAGGGCCTGCAGGACCAGCTGGGGCTGGTGGTGGATCTGGTCAGTGGGCCGGAGGAGGCCCGGCTGATCTACCTGGGGGTGCTCTCGGGCCTCTCCTTCGGTGACCAGCCCTTCTTCATCCTCGACATCGGCGGCGGCTCCACCGAACTGGTGCTCGCCGATGGCCGCGATGCCCGCGCCCTGACCAGCACCCGCATCGGCGCGGTGCGCCTGCAGCGGGAGTTCTGCAGGGAGGATCCCCTGACACCGGCCCGCCGGGGCTTCCTCGAGGCCTACATCCAGGGCGCCATGGATCCCGCCGTCGCCGAGGTGAGGCGGGAGCTGCGGCCGGGGGAGAAGCCTGTCCTGGTGGCCACCAGCGGCACCGCCATGGCCATGGCGGCCCTGGCCTCCGCCCAGGACCCCAACCCGCCCCTGAAGCTCGACGGCTATCGCCTCAGCCGGGCCCGCCTGAACGAAATCATCGAGCGGCTGGTGGCGATGACCCCTGACCAGCGCCGGGCCCTCACCGCCATCAACGAGCGGCGGGCGGAGATCATTGTTCCGGGCGCCCTGATCCTCCAGACCACCATGGAGATCCTTCAGGTGCGGGAGCTGGTGGCGTGTGAGCGGGCCCTGCGGGAGGGGCTGATCGTCGACTGGATGCTGCGCAACGGCCTGCTGGTCGACCGGTTCACCTTTCAGAGCACGATCCGGCGCCGCACCGTGCTGCATCTGGCCCGCACCTACGGGGTGGACATGGTCCGGGCCGAGCGAGTGGCCAGCCATGCCCTGAGCCTCTACGACCAGACGCGGGGCCTGCTGCACGATGACGATGGGGAGGGCCGCGCCCTGCTTTGGGCGGCGGCCAGGCTGCATGCCTGCGGCAAGCACGTCAACATCGCCGCGTATCACAAGCACACCTGGTATCTGATCCGCCATGGGGAGCTGCTTGGCTACTCCGAGACCGAGCACCTGATGGTGGCGGCGATCGCCCGCTATCACCGCCGCAGCCTGCCCAAGAAGCGCCATGAGTCGTGGCAGCTGATCGAAGCCGGCCAGCACCGCCACACCGTGTTCACGATGGCCCTGCTGCTGCGGCTGGCCGCCGCCCTCGACCGCCGACCCGCCCCCGGCATCGCGGCGATCACCGTTGCCGCGGACACCGACCGGGGCCATCAGCCCCGAGGTTTCACGGTCGTCCTGCAGGCCGTTCCCCCGGCCGCCGATGATCCTCCTCTGGATCTCAGTCTCGAGGAGTGGAGCCTGAGGTCGTGCGCGGATCTGGTGCTGGAGGCCACGGGCCTGCGGCTCAAGGTTCGGCAGGCGTCGCCCTGAAGCTGCGCCACATCACCTGATCGATCCTGCCGAGGGTCTGGGGGGCCAGGCTGCCGGCGGTGGCCGTCACCAGGTCGGGCCGTCCGGCCAGCACCCGCAGGCCGCTGCCCAGGGGAAAGCGCTTCTCGCCGGTGAAGGTGCCGCGGAACAGGACCTCACCGGCGGCCGTGCGCACTTCCAGCCAGCTGGGCTGGCGGCTCTTCAGCAGCAGCTGATCCGGGGCGGGTCGCGGAGCAGCCGCCGGCTCGACGGCTTGGCCGGAGGCCGTGACCGGTGCCGGGATCCCGGCGGTGGGGGTGGAGGGGACCCTGTCCTTGAGGACCCCCACCGCGGCGGCAGCGCCGCCCAGGAGGAGCAGGGCCGCCCACAGCCAGCGGGGGGGGGCGCCACGGCGGGCCGGCGCCGGCGGGGTCCGGACCTTGCGCGGCAGGGGCCTGGCGACAGGCATGCGCCCCAGGCCCATCAGGCGGCTGTTGTGCAGATCGCTGATCTGCTCGCTCACGTCGATGCCCAGGGCGCCGGCCACCCGCTTGGCCTGGGCCACCACGAAGACGGCCTCCGGAAGGTGCCGGTGGTCGCCGTTCTCGAGGGCCATCAGCTGTTCGCTCCCCAGGCGCAGGCGACCGGCCAGATCCTCCAGGCTCAGTCCCTGATCACGCCGGGCCGTGGCGAGCCGTTCGCCCAGCTGGACGAGTTCCGGAATCGGAGCGCTCCAGTCGTCTGAGGCCTTGGTCGCGGCAGGAGATTCGGGCAAGGGCAGGGTCTCCTGAAGCGCTGCGTCGCCAGCAGTATGCCGAGCGGTACCATTCCCCACCAGCGTCCGTCGCTGGCGAACGTACCGGTGGAATAACCGGAGGAATGACATGGGCGATACTGGATTCGAACCAGTGACCCCTTCCGTGTGAAGGAAGTGCGCTACCGCTGTGCTAATCGCCCGTCGTTGTGGCCGACAACCCTTCAACGCTGAAGGAAGTCCTTTCTGCGGTGGAGAGTTCCGACCCGGCCCGCAGGCCTGAACCCTCCTACACGGTCGCCGAACTCACTGTCAAATGCCGGTTAGCCGCTGCAGTTGGCGCGCAGCCGTGCGACCGCCGCGGGGTCGAATTCGATGCTGGCCGGTCCGGTGAACAGATCCGGCTGCAGCGCTCTCAGGGCCTTGGCGTCCCGGTCGAGTCGCTCCTGGGCGGTGTCGACGTGGGCCGCACGCCGCTGGCGCCAGCGGGCCCGCTCGGCGGCCACCTGCCGCTCCCAGGCGCCGAGGGCCTGCTCGTAGCGTTCGCGGTCGAGTCGCTGGTCCTCCGGGCGGTAGCGGGATTCCCGGCCGGCATCGAGGGGCCGGGGGGGAGGCACGCTGGGGAGGAAGGAGCTGTTGCGGGCCGCGGCCAGCTCCTGTTCGGCGCTGCGCAGGGAGTCCATCAGGGTGGCGATTCTCCGCTGGCGTCGGCGGCAGGCGTCCAGGGCCTCCCGCCGGGCGGCCGCCTGCTGCTCCATCGCCGCCCGCTCCATCGCCAGACGCCGATCCGAATCGGGCAGGCAGCGGAGGTAGCTCAGGGTCCCCCTGACAGGGTCGCCGGCGCCGGCGCTCAGCCGGCGGCAGCGCTCCCGGCCGGCCTCGCTCACCCCGCCCCCCTGACAGCCGCCGGCAAGCAGGGTCAGTCCCAGCAGCGCCGCCAGCAGCGGCCTGGATCGCCTTCCACGGGAACTGGCCATCGCCCTCGACACGCCCCTCGGAGACACCCTGCCCATTGTCGCCACCGCACCGGCGCTCGGAGGCCCGCGCGAGCCGCCCCCTACGGCGGCACCCGCACCACCCGGAAGGTGAGGTTGAGCCGTGGGGCGTCCACCTTCAGCCGCCGCGGCAGCCCATGCTGCCAGTGGCGCTGCGTGGGCGGGTCCATCAGCAGCAGGTCCCCGTGGCCGAGTTCCACCGCCATGGCCTCGGCGGTGCCCCGCCGGCGGGGGCGGAAGCGCAGGGTGCGGCTCGCCCCCAGGCTCAGGGAGGCGATCGGTGCCGCCGCATCGAGCGCGGCCTCGTCATCGGCGTGCCAGCCCATGGCATCGCGGCCGTCGCGGTAGAGATTCAGCAGCAGGGAATTGAAATCACGGTCAGCGGCCGCCGCCACACGCCGCCGGATGGCGGCGGCCAGGGGGGTCCAGGGCTCGATGGTGTTCTCCAGGCCCGCGTAGCGGTAGCCGCAGCCGGGGTCGGCCATCCAGCAGGTGAGGCGGGGCATGGGGTGGCGGCGGCCGAACACGGTGACGTGCTCCTGCTTCCAGGGCACCTCCTTCAGCAGCGCCCGGAGCCATCCATCGGCTTCGGCCGCACCCACCCAGCCCCGCCAGTGGCGCAGGCTGGGGGCCGATGGCGTCACTCCGCTCCGCCGCGGAACAGGTGGTTGTGGCTGGCGGAATAGAGCAGGGAGCGGGCCCCGCCGGCGTCCCGCAGCGCCGGGCTCACCACGTACAGGGTGGTGCGGATCAGGTGGCGTTCGCGGCTGACCCGGGCCATCGCCTCCAGCGGCACAACCGTGAGCCACTGGTCGGGCCAGCTGACCCGGTAGCCGATGGCCACGGGCGTGTCGGCCGGGTAGTGCTGCACAAGTTCCGCCTGCACCTCCTCCACATGGCGGGCGCTCAGGTAGAGGCACAGGGAGGCTTGCAGGGCGGCGAGGCGGGCCAGGGATTCCCGTTCCGGCACGCCGGTGCGTCCGCCTGCCCGGCTCAGCACGATCGTCTGCACCCGGCCGGGGATGGTCAGCTCGGCGCCGAGGGCGGCGGCGGTGGCCTGGTAGGCGCTCAGGCCCGGCACCACCTCCACCGCCAGACCGGCATCGGCCAGGTGGCGGATCTGCTCATGGAGGGCGCCGTACAGACACGGGTCGCCGTCGTGGAGGCGCACCACCCGTCGTCCTGCCCGGGCCCGCTCGACCACCACCGCCATCACCTCCTCGAGGGTGAGGGTGCTGGTGCGGACGCTCTCGCAGTCCGCTGGCGCCAGCGCCGCGATCTGGGGGCTCACCAGGGAGTCGGTCCAGACCAGCACCTCGGCCGCTTGGATGGCCCGGGCGGCACGCAGGGTGAGCAGGTCCGGGGCGCCGGGGCCGGCTCCCACGATCTGGACGGTGGAGGTCATGCGGTCAGGCCGGAGGGATCGGGGAGCGGACGCCGGAAGCGGTAGAGCCAGAGCAGTCCCGCCCCTCCCAGCAGGATCAGCAGCAGGCTCATCAGCTGGGCCATGCGCAGGCCGCCGCTGCAGAAGGGGGGCTGGGAGAAGAGGCAGAGGGGATCGAGCCGCAGCCCTTCGATCCAGACGCGGCCGCTGCTGTAGGCCATCAGGTAGACGCAGCTCAGGGCCCCGGGCGGGAGCCGCAGGCGGCCGCTGCCACCCAGGCGGAACAGGACCAGGAGCAGGATGCAGACCCCCAGATTCCAGAGCGACTCGTACAGGAAGGTGGGGTGAAAGGAGGCCTGTTCGAGGAATTCCGGAGGCCGGTTGGCCATGGGAATGGTGAGCGCCCAGGGCAGGTTGGTGGGCAGGCCGAAGGCCTCGGAGTTGAAGAAATTTCCCCAGCGCCCGATCGCCTGGCCCAGGGCCACGGCGGGGACGAGCACATCGAGCAGCGGCCAGAACGGCTGGCGGCGCCAGCGGCAGAAGAACACCGTGACCAGGGCTCCGCCGATCAGGGCACCGTGGATGGCGATGCCGCCGCGCCAGATGGCGAAGGCATCGAGCCAGTCGTTCTGGTACTGACGCCACTCCAGCGCCACGTAGTACACACGAGCACCCACGACGGCCCCCAGCACCATCAGGGGCAGAAGGTCGGCGATCAGGGCAGGATCGATGTCTCGCTGGCGGCCCAGCCGGGTGGCCAGCAGCAGACCCAGAAGCACCGCCAGGGCGATGAGCAGGCCGTACCAGCGGACAGAGACGGGACCCAGCTGAAAGATCAGGGGTCCCGGGGACGTGAACAGGCCGAGAGGAAGGATCAGAAGCCCTCCGCCGCCTGAACCTTCTCCACCTGGCGCTTCTTGAGCACCAGCATGATCTGGGCCAGGGCCACGGCGGCGAAGAAGGCCAGCAGACCGTAGATGCGCAGCGGGTTCTGAAGCACCACCTCGGCGTCGATCTGGCCGAAGCCGCCGACGTTGGGGTCGTTGGTGATGGGGGTGCCCGCCTCGACGGCGTCACCGACGGCGACGGTGAGGGTGGGCCCGGCGGGAACCGTCTCGGTGACGGCGCCGCCGGCGCCGGTGATCTCCACCACGGTGGCACCGTTGGCATCCGTGCTGATGGCGCTCACTGTGCCGGCTGCCGGAGCGGTGTAGACGGCGTTGTTGGTCTTCTCACCCTCAGGGGTCACCTGGCCTCGACCCCGGTTGGCCCCGACGTGGACCTGGTACTTACCGAAGTGGATGGCGCTGTCGGTGGCCGGGTCGGGGGAGAGGATCGGGAAGACGATCTCCTGGTGCTGGTCACCGGGGAGGGGACCCACCAGGAGGATGTTGGGCTGGTCGTCGCTGTACTGGGTGTAGTAGATGCCAGCGGTCTCCTCCTTGAGCTCATCGCTGAGGCGATCCTGCGGGGCCAGGGTGAAGCCGTCGGGGAGCATCACTACCGCGCCGACGTTCAGGCCGGTGGGGCTGCCGTTGCCGGACACCTGCTGCACGGAGGTGTCGTAGGGGATCTCGACCACCGCCTTGAACACCGTGTCGGGGAACACCGCCTGGGGCACCTCCACCCGGGTTGGTTTCTTGGCCAGGTGGCAGTTGGCGCAGACGATCTTGCCCGTGGCCTCACGCGGATTGGCGTAATTCTGCTGGGCCCAGAAGGGGTAGGCCCAGCTGGGGCTGGCCCCCAGAAGCACCACGCCGATGGAGAGGCTGAGGGTCAGCAGGGTGCCGAAGAGGGGGGAGAGGAAGCGGCGCATGGGGGGTGGAGGTGGCGGGCGACGGGGGGAAACAGGGAGGGGAATTCAGGCGCCGATCAGGCCCACCAGGCCTTTTCGCCCGTGCGGAAGTCGGTCTCGGTCCACTGGCTGAGGAACACGTTGTCGTTCTCGACGCTGACGTGGGCCAGGGCCAGGGAGAGGGGCGCCGGGCCGCGCACCACCTTGCCGGTGGCGTCGTACTGGCTGCCGTGGCAGGGGCAGATGAACTTGTTGGCGCCGCTGTTCCAGGGCACCACGCAGCCCAGGTGGGTGCAGATGGCGTTGATGCCGTAGTCGCCGATGGCCTCGCCGCCTTCGACCAGAAGATAGGTGGGGTCACCCTTGAGGCCCTGCACTAGGCTGCGGTCGCCCTCCTTGTGGGTGGCCAGCCAGCCGGTGGCGGTGACGCTGTTGCCCAGTTCGTCCTTGGCGGTGACGCCGCCGCCGCTGCCGGCGGCCTTGGGCGGAATGAAGTAATTGACGACCGGGTAGAGGGCACCCAGGGCCACCCCCGTTACGGAGCCGAAGGTCAGCAGGTTCATGAACTGGCGCCGGCCCATGCCGGGAACGTCACCAGGAGCACCGCTGTTCGAGGAGGCCGCAGGGATCTGGGTCATAGGGAACGGCGCGGTGTGACCGATTGACGTGGCGCCCATTATGAACCTTGCCCTTCCCGGGCCGGGTCCGAGCCGCACCCGGCCGAGGCCGGCTGCAACATGCTGTTGTGGAGTGCGCCGTCCGTCATGACCTCAACGGAACCGCTGCGGCGGGAGGAACTGCTGGAGCTGCTGCGGAGCCGTTGGCAGGCCTCCTACGACCTGCAGCTGGTGCAGCGCCGCGGCCGGCTGTACCTGCATGTGATGTGGGGCTACCTCGAGCAGCAGTCGTTCCCGCTCACCCCCGAGGCCTACGAGGCGCACCTCGAGGAGCTGGTGGGCTCCCTCAACGGCCTCGGGGTGGCGGCCCAGGTGCGCCATTGGCTCCGCACCACCACCGACAAGCCTCGGCTGGGCAAGGCCCTGTCGCTGCCCCTGGAGCTGCCGGCGGGCCGCGCCAGTGAGTTCATGCTCTGAGACCGGCCTGGGCCGCCGGCCGGTCAGGCGGAGGGGGACGGGGTGGGACGCAGCCACTCGGCCAGGGCCACCAGGGCCACCCCCAGCAGGTAGAGGGCCGTGATCGCCCCGGTGAGCAGCAGCATCGTGATCGGGTCGGTGGAGGGGGTCAGCACCGCCCCGGCCAGGGCCGCCACCAGCACCACCCAGCGCCAGGCGCCCAGCATGGTGCGCCAGTCGATCAGCCCCAGGGCGCCCAGCAGCAGCTGCAGCACCGGCAGCTGGAAGGCCAGGGCCGTGGCCACCATCAGCAGCAGCACGAAGTCGAGGTAGCGCTCGATCGACCAGATCGGCTCCACCACGTCGGCCCCGTAGGAGACCAGGAAGCGCAGGGCGGCCGGCACCAGGGCCCACCAGGCGAAGGCCAGACCGGCGGCGAACAGCACCGTGGAGCCGGCGACGGCGGGGGCCACCAGCCGCCGCTCCCGCCGCGTCAGCCCCGGCAGCACGAAGGCCAGGACCTCGAAGATCACGTAGGGCAGGGCCAGGGTGAGCCCGGCATAGCCGGCCACCTTCAGCGACACGAACAGGAATTCGCCCGGGGCCAGCTGCAGGAAGCGGATCCCCTCCGCCGGCACCTCCAGCAGCCGCACCAGGGGCCGCACCGCCAGCAGGCAGACGGCGGCGCCGACCACCACGGCCAGGAGGCTGCGCAGCACGCGCCGGCGGAGCTCCTCGAGGTGCTCCACCAGGCTCATGTGCACTTCGCCGGGGAAGGTGTCCTCGGGGATGGGGTCGCTCATGTCCGTTCCGTCTCCGGCAGCCTAGGGGCCGCGGCCAGGAGTCCCGCGGCCCGCTCCGGCACCGCCCACAGCACCTCCCCGCCCCGGTGGCGCACCGTGCCGGGGCCGGCCCCGGCGATGCGCTGCAGATCCGTCGTCGGCACCATCACCACCGGCACCCGGCCGTTGCCCCGGCCGCGGCTGAAGTGGGCCGCCAGGTCGGCCGCCTCCCGCAGGTCCGCCTCACAGGGGGTGCCCTCCGAGCCCTTCAGCACCACGTGGCTGCCGGGACACTCCTGGGCATGGAACCAGAGGTCGCCGCGTCGGGCCTGCTGCAGGCTGATCCATTCGTTCTGGCGGTGGTTGCGGCCCACCTGCAGCCGCAGGCCGCCGCTGCTGCGCAGCTCCAGCGGCGCCGGAGCGCCACCGGCCGCCCCGCGCCGCACCCGCCGGGACGGCCCCGGCCCCTGGCCGTCCCGTGCGGGCAACAGGGCGGGGAGGTCCTCCTCCACGGCGGCGAGCTGGGCTCCGTTCTCCGCCTGCTCCAGAAAGGTGAGGCTGGCTTCGATGGCGGCCAGCCGCTGCCGGTGCACGTCCAGCCGCGGGGTGATCGCGGCCACGGAACGGCGCAGCTTGCGGGCCCGGCGGTACAGCCGCTGGGCTTCGTCGATCTCCTCCCGCGATGGGCAGGGCCGGCTGAGCAGGCCGTCCGCCTGGCGCTGCATCACCTCGCTGCCGGGCACGGCCGCCAGCAGGCCCTGCTGCTGGTCGGCGTTGCGGCGCTCCCGTTCCGCGGCCTGCAGCAGCCGCTGCCGCAGGCTCGCCCGCCGCTGCTCCAGATCCCGCCGTCCCAGGCGATCGGCGTAGTAGTCCGCCAGCCCCCGGTTGATCGCCCAGCCGTCGTCGGCCGTGGCCGGCCTTTCGCCATCCCAGCAGCGGTAGTCGCTGGGGCCGCCCCAGGCCAGCCGGTAGCGCTCCTCGGCCACCGTCTCCAGCCAGAACCGCCAGCGCTGCCAGAGCCCTCGCCACTGCTCCTCCTCCAGGGATCCCACCGGCCGGGCCAGTCCGTCCTGCGCCAGCTGGCGGGCCAGGGCCGGGCCGATCCCCTGGTAGGCGCCCATCAGAGCCTCGCCGACCGTCTGGGGCAGCAGGGCGAGGCGCCGCCGCCAGGAGGCGGGATCCTCCTCCAGCCGCGGCGGTTCGCCGGCCATGGGAGGAGGCGGCTGGTAGGGATCGCCGGTGCCGATCGGCCGCAGCCGCGACCGGTCCTGGCGCACCTGGCGGGCCAGGGCGATCACCTGCCGCTCCTCGTTGAGCAGGAACAGGTTGCTGTGGCGCCCCATCAGCTCCAGCACCAGCTCTCTCCGGATCGGCTCGCCGGGCCTGGGGGCGAAGCCCAGGGCCACCACCCGCTCCCAGCCATGCTGCTCCAGGCTCACCAGGGCCAGACCCCGCAGGCCGTGCTGCAGCTGCTGGGCCAGGGTGCTGCCCTCCCCCTGCTTCAGGGGCGGATCGACCACCAGCAGACGGGGGGCCTCCGCCAGCCAGCTGAGCTCGAGCCAGAGGGTGCCCCGCAGGCCGCGCAGGCCCAGCTGCAGGCGGTGGGCGTCGGGCTGCTGGGCCTTCTCGAAACGGCTGGGCAGCAGGCCGCGGCGCATCTCGGCCAGCACGGCGCGCAGGCTGGTCACATCCATGGCCTGGATGGACGGGGATGGGGCCATCGCCTCCTCTGTCGCCTCAGAGCGGTCCACCCCTACTGTGCGCCCCAGCGCCAGCGATCCATGGACTCCCCCCCCTCCAGCGGCCGACTCACGGTGATCACCGGCCCCAGCGGGGTGGGCAAGGGGACCCTGGTGGACGGGCTGCTGCAGCGGCACCCCGCCCTGTGGCTGTCGGTGTCGGCCACCACCCGCGCCCCCCGGCCCGGCGAGATCGACGGGCAGAACTACTTCTTCCTGACGCGCTCCGACTTCGAGGCGCAGGTGGCCGGCGGGGGCTTCCTGGAATGGGCCGCCTTCGCAGGGCACCTCTACGGCACACCCCGGTCCCCGGTGGAGGCACAGCTCGCCGAGGGGCGGCCGGTGCTGCTGGAGATCGAGCTGGAGGGGGCCCGCCAGGTGCGACGCACCTTCCCGGCCGCCTTTCAGGTGCTGATCAAACCGCCCAGCTTCGAGGAGCTGGAGCGCCGCATCCGCGGCCGTGGCACCGACAGCGAGGAGGCCATCCAGCGGCGGCTGGCGCGGGCCCGCGAGGAGCTCACGGCCGAAGTGGAGTTCGATGCCGTCCTGGTGAACGCCGACCTCGGCGTGGCCCTGCAGGAGCTGGAGCGGCTGCTGGGACTGGGCGACGCCGTCTGACCTGCCGCCATGAGGAAACACCAGCCATGAAAAAAGCGGCTCTTGAACGGGCCGCTTGGGGTTGATCCGACCGGATCGGGTCTCGTCAGGGGTGGATGATCAGATCCGGGAAGAAGCGGAAGACTTCGATTGTGATTCCGGCCGTCAGGGTGAACCACACGGCGGCCACGACGGGGGCGGTGGTGAGGAACTTTTTCATGGCTCTGGGAATCAGCGAGGGGAAACGGTCACTTTGGAGTCGGATTCCACCAGGGCTCCGCTGGTGAATTCTTTGAGGGCCGCCAGGGGCCAGATGGCCGCCGCCAGGGTGGTCTTGAAGGCCAGGGGCAGATCGATCTGGATTTCACGCATGGTGGCGTCCTTGCTGCCGCGGATGGCGATCAAATAGCCACGGCCGGCCCAGCCGATGGTGCCCGCGATGTAGAGAAAGAGAAGGCCGGGGATCGTGAAGTCACCGGCGTGGCTCCAGCGGCCGTCCGTGATCAGGTGGGGCAGGCCATCGGTGCCGCAGAGGGCCTGGCCGTAGTAGGCGTAGCGGGCCTTGGCCTGAGCGGTGGTGGCGGCAGCGGCGCGCTGCTGGAAGCGGGGAGTCTCACTGCAGGGGGTGAGTCCGCCGATGTCGGCCCGGGCCGGGGTGGCGAAGCCGAACAGCAGGAACACGGACACCACCAGGGCGAAGGCCCGGATGGCGAAGGAACGACTGGAGAAAAGACGGCGCATGGAGTGGGGCCGCGGGGGAACTGCCGCGGGGCAGGATGGCTCGTGCGGACAGTAGGGGAGCTGCCCAGGGAGCATGCGCACGGTTCTGGCGCTCGAAACAAGTTGTGACGAGTCGGCGGCGGCGATCGTGGCCGGTCGGCGGGTGCTGGCGGGTGCCGTGGCCTCGCAGATGGAGGAGCACGCCCGCTGGGGCGGCGTGGTGCCGGAGATCGCCTCGCGCCGCCATGTGGAGGCGCTGCCGGCCCTGATTGCCCGGGTGCTGGAGGAGAGCGGTGTCGCGATGGCCGATCTCGATGCCGTCGCCGCCACCGTCGCCCCCGGCCTGGCGGGGGCCCTGCTGGTGGGATCGGTCACGGCGCGCACCCTGGCCCGGTTGCACGGCAAGCCCTTTCTGGGGGTGCACCATCTGGAGGGGCATCTGTGCTCGGTCCACCTGGGCGATCCTCTGCCGCCGGGTCCGTACCTGGTGCTGCTGGTCAGCGGCGGCCACACCGAGCTGATCCGGGTCGATGGCCCCGGGTCCTACAGCCGCCTGGGCCGCAGCCGTGACGACGCTGCCGGCGAATGCTTCGACAAGGTGGCCCGGCTGCTCGGCCTGGGCTATCCGGGCGGGCCGGCGATCGAGGCGGCGGCCGCCGCTGGCGACCCAGGCCGCTTCCGCTTTCCCAAGGGGAGGGTCTCCCTTCCCGAGGGGGGCTTCCACCCGTACGACTTCAGTTTCAGCGGCCTCAAGACCGCGGTGCTCCGCCAGGTGCAGCGGCTCGGCGCTGAGGGAGCCTCCCTGCCGGTGGCCGATCTGGCGGCGAGCTTCGAGCAGGGGGTGGCCGAGGTCCTGGTTGAGCGCAGCTGCCGTTGCGCCGTCGAGGCGGGCCTGGAGACGGTGGTGCTGGTGGGGGGCGTGGCCGCCAACGGCCGCCTGCGCCGCCTGATGGGTGAGGCCGCCGCCGCCCGCGGCCTCGCCTGGCGCGTCGCCCCCCTGGCCTACTGCACCGACAATGCCGCCATGGTTGGGCTGGCCGCAGTCGAACGATTCGAGGCAGGCGGGCGGAGCGGAATCAGCCTGGGCGTGGCGGCCCGGCTTTCCCTGGAGCAGGCCGGCGGGCTCTACGCCCCGCAGCCCCCGTTTTGATGCCCCTATGGTGGAGTCGTAGCATCATAAATGGTTCTATGCCTCCCGTGAATCCTCTGCCGCTTGAGCCTCTGCCGCTTGAGCCGGTCGACGCTTCCCTGAGTTCCACGGAACCTGTGTCCCAGCAGGAACTCAATGCCTGGCGCCGGGGTTTCACTCCCCAGGCCGAGATCTGGAACGGCCGGCTGGCCATGCTTGGCCTTTCCGTCGGCTTGGGGGTTTTGCTGTTGGTGCGCTTGGCGGAAGGCTGACTCACGACAACGCATGGTGTCCTGCGCCTTCAGGTCCGACCGCGTAGCGTCTGGGCCAGTTCACTTGGCTTCAGGCTGGCGGTAAGGGCATCTTCAGGATGCACCATTCCGGTAGATACAAGATTGGCGAGATACTGGTTGGAGGTGATCATGCCATCAAATCCACTACGAGTCATTATGGCTTCGATTTCATCGAGATTGGCGCGCAGGATGTAATCCTTGCAGGCATCGGTGTTGATGAAGACATCGTGAAACGAAGTCCTCTTCCCGTCCACCGTCTTGATCAGGCCCTGCGAAATCACCCCCAGCAGGGAATCGGCCACCGATCGTCTGACGATCTCCTGCTCGTCGGGGGGATACATGCCCAGCATTCGCTCTACAGAGCGCACCGCGGAGTTGGTGTGCAGGGTTCCCAGCAGCAGGTGTCCGGTCTGGGACGCTTCGATCGCCGTGGTGAGCGTCTCCTGATCACGGATCTCCCCGACCAGGATCACATCGGGATCCTCCCGCAGCGCGGCTCGGAGGGCCGTCTTGAAGTGGCGGGTGTGGCTGCCCAGTTCCCGTTGGCGGATCAGGGACTGGCGGCTCTGATGCACGAATTCGACCGGATCCTCGATGGTGAGGATGTGGCGCTTCATGGTGCGGTTGATGTGGTCGATCACCGCGGCCAGGGTGGTGCTCTTGCCGGATCCCGTCGGGCCGGTGACCAGCAGCATCCCTTTGGGGCGCTGGGCCAGATCCTTGAGCACCGGCGGCAGATTGAGCTCGTCGATGGTGGGAATGGCCTGGGGAATCAGCCGCAGCACCATCGCCGGGCCCTGCAGCGACTCGAGCAGGTTGATCCGCACCCGCACGAAGCTGAAGGCATAGGAGCCGTCGTACTCCTTCTGCTGGAAGAAACGGTCGATCTGGGCGGGCTCCAGGATCTCCCGCAGCCATTCACGGAAGGTGTTGCCGTCGGTCACCCCGAGGCCGGCCAGGATCATGTCGCCGCGGCTGCGGAACCGAGGCTCCTCGCCGACGCCGAGGTGGATGTCGGAGAAGTTGCGATCGAAGGCCACCCGCACGATCTGCTCGAGCGTCGGCGACCCGCCATCGGCGGACATCGGCGTGGCCTTGGCAAAGGGCCCCGCGCCTGTCTGGAGGCTCACAGGGGGCGGCGGTGGCGGGGCGTGGGGCATGGTGGAGCGGGGCTGGAACGGGGGGCTGTCCCGCCAGTGGATGGCTATGGGTGGATGTGTTTCGTTGAAGGATGTTGCGGGATGGTTGCGTGCCTTCCGCTGGGTGACGTCGCCGACGGGTGCGCTGTCCCGAGCGGATCCTAGGGGCGGACTCCTATCCTTGGACAGCGGCTCCTGCCGGGCGGGCCTGGCGGGAGAGGGATGAGCCTGCTCTGCCTAGGATCGACCGATCCGCGTCGGCCCGTGTCCCCTCAGCCTCTGGTCAGCATCGTTCTGGGCACGCGCCCCGAGGCCATCAAGCTGGCTCCGGTGATCCTGGCCTTCCAGCGGTCGCACCACTTCCGCACCCGCGTCGTCCTCACGGGACAGCACCGCGAGATGGTCACCCAGGTGATGCAGCTGTTCGGTCTGGCCGCCGACCACGACCTGGCCCTGATGGCCCCGAAGCAGACCCTCACCCACGTGACCTGTGCGGCCCTGCAGGGGCTGAAGCGGGAGTTCGAGGAGCACCGCCCCGACCTCGTGCTGGTCCAGGGCGACACCACCACCGCCTTCGCCAGTGCCCTGGCGGCCTTCTACGAGCAGATCCCCGTCGGCCATGTGGAGGCCGGTCTGCGCACCGACGACCTGCTCGATCCCTTCCCCGAGGAGGCCAACCGCCGTCTGATCTCCCAGCTGGCCCGTCTCCACTTCGCCCCCACCCCGCAGTCGGCGGCCAACCTGAGGGCTTCGGGGGTGGTGGGCGAGATCCTCACCACCGGCAACACGGTCATCGACGCCCTGCTGCTCATGGCCCGTTCCGCCCCTGACTGGGACCTGCCCGGCCTCGACTGGCGGAACCAGCGGGTGCTGCTGGCCACCGTGCATCGCCGCGAGAACTGGGGGGAGCGCCTCCAGCACATCGGCCGCGGCTTCCTGGCCCTGCTCGAGCGCTTTCCCGACACCGCCCTGCTGCTGCCGCTGCACCGGAACCCC
Organism: Microcystis elabens FACHB-917; assembly: GCF_014698445.1. Classification (GTDB taxonomy): domain Bacteria; phylum Cyanobacteriota; class Cyanobacteriia; order PCC-6307; family Cyanobiaceae; genus Cyanobium; species Cyanobium elabens. Next base: position 9,380 of record NZ_JACJSZ010000006.1, on the reverse strand, counting down.
ACGGTGCGGGAGCCCCTCCAGGCCCTGCTCGGCTCCCATCCCCGCGCCTTCCTGATCGAGCCCCTCGATTACGACCGGCTGGTGGCGGCGATGCGCGGCTGCACGCTGCTGCTCACCGATTCGGGCGGTCTGCAGGAGGAGGCCCCAGCGCTGGGCAAGCCGGTGCTGGTGCTGCGCCGCACCACCGAACGGCCCGAAGCGGTGGAGGCGGGCACGGCCAAGCTGATCGGCACCGATTCCGGCACGATCCTGGCCGAGGCCAGCCGGCTCCTGGAGGATCCGGCGGCCTACCAGGCCATGGCCCATGCCCACAATCCGTTCGGCGACGGCGAGGCCAGCGGCCGGATCGTGGAGGCGGCCCGCCGCTTCCTGGGGGTGGCCCCCGTCGAGGCGGGCGCCTCCTAGGGGCGCTTCTTGGCCCAGGGGGGCAGGTCGATGAACACCCGGGTGCCGCTCTCCAGCCCGGAGAGGATCTGGGTGTCCTTGCCGCTGCTGGCACCCAGTTCCACCGGCTGGAAGGTGGGCTGCTGATCCTTGCCCACCAGCAGCACCCCCGGCCGGCCGTCCTCCGTGACGATGGCCACGGTGGGCACCACGGTGCGGGCCTGAAGGGTGCCGGTCTGGAAGTCGATGTCGGCGGTCATGCCGATGCGCAGTTCCGGGGCCGGATCGGCCAGCGCCAGCTTCACCTCGAAGGAGGTGACGTTGTTGATCTTCACCGCCCGCGGGGAGATCTGACGCACCCGGGCCTGGAAGCGGCGGTCGGGGAAAGCGTCGACGCGCACGCTGGCGGGCAGGCCCACCCGCAGCCGGCCGATGTCGCTCTCGGGCACCTTGGCGATGACCTCGAGGCCCTGGGCCAGTTCCACGATCGAGGAACTGGTGGCCCCGGCGGTGGCCGACGCGGTGGTGGTGGGGGTGACGAAGGCACCGGGCTCCGCGTAGCGCTGGCTGATCACCCCGTCGAAGGGGGCGCGCACGACCAGTTCGTCCTTTTCCACCTGCCGTTGCGCCAGCCGCTGCCGGGCGGCGTCGGTGGCGAGCCTGCGCACCTGGGCATCGGCCCGGAAGCGATTCATGGTGTCAAGGCTGATGGCGCCCTGGCGGAACAGGGGTTCGTTGCGCTGCAGCTCGCTGTCGCTGCGGCGCTGCTCCGCCTCCGCCGAGCGCATGTTGGCCGCCAGTTCCATCAGCCGGTCGCGCAGGTCTCCGTCGTCCATCACGGCCAGGGGCTGCCCCTTGCGCACCATGTCACCCTCGTCGACCAGCAGCTCCTGCAGCACGCCCTGCCGCTTGGGACTGACGTTCACGCGCTGGACGGCATCCAGTTCGCCACTGGTGGTGATCACGCCAGGCAGCGACCCCTCCCGGGCCACCACCGTGAAGGGGGCCAGGTTGCGGCCGGCCTGCATCCGCTGCCGCTGCCAGAGTCCGGCCGTGGTGAGCAGGGCCAGGCCCACGGCCAGGCCGATCCAGAGGCGGCGGCGGCCGCGGCGCCGACCCTTCACCGGCGTGGAAGCGGCTGGGGGCGCGTCCCGGGTGGGGGCGGGGGCCGGCGGCAGGGGGGTGATGGCGGGAATGGGCCGGCGGATCGCTGCAGACAGTTTCGCCTGTCCGCGCAGGGTTGTGGATGGCGGGTGACCGAAGGGGCTCCGTCCGGGTGCCCCCTACATTTCCCCCATGCTCAAAGCCGGAATCGTCGGGCTGCCCAACGTGGGCAAGTCGACCCTCTTCAACGCCCTGGTGGCCAACGCCCAGGCCCAGGCGGCCAACTTCCCCTTCTGCACCATCGAGCCCAACGTGGGGGTGGTGGCGGTTCCCGACGAGCGTCTGCAGAAGCTCTCCGATCTCTCCAGCTCGAAGGAGATCGTCCCGACCCGGGTCGAATTCGTGGACATCGCCGGGCTGGTGCAGGGGGCGAGCCAGGGGGAGGGGCTGGGCAACAAGTTCCTGGCCAACATCCGCGAGGTCGATGCCATCGTCCATGTGGTGCGCTGCTTCGAGGACGACGACGTCATCCACGTCTCCGGCAGCGTCGACCCGGTGCGGGACGCCGAGGTGATCAACCTGGAGCTGGGGCTGGCGGATCTTGCCCAGATCGAGAAGCGGCGCGAGCGGCTCAGGAAGCAGATGCGCACCAGCAAGGAGGCCGCCGCGGAGGATGGCGTCCTGGAGCGGCTGCAGGCGGAACTCGAGCAGGGCGGTGCCGTGCGGCGGGTGGCCCTGAACGAGGAGGAGCAGGCCCTGGTGCGCAACCTGGGCCTGCTCACCGGCAAGCCGATCATCTATGCCACCAACGTCAGCGAGGACGACCTGGCGGAAGGCAATGCCTGGGTGGGTGCGGTGGAGGCCCTCGCCGCCAGGGAGGGCGCCGAAGCGGTGCGCATCTCCGCCCAGGTGGAGGCCGAGCTCGTCGACCTGGCCGCCGAGGAGCGCTCCGACTACCTGGCCGGGCTGGGGGTGAGCGAAGGCGGCCTGCAGAGCCTGATCCGGGCCACCTATCGACTGCTGGGCCTGCGCACCTATTTCACCACCGGCGAGAAGGAGACCCGCGCCTGGACGATCACCGCCGGCATGACCGCCCCCCAGGCGGCCGGTGTGATCCACACCGATTTTGAGCGGGGCTTCATCCGCGCCCAGACCGTGGCCTACGACCAGCTGCTCGAGGCCGGCAGCCTGGCCGAGGCCCGCAACCGCGGCTGGCTGCGCAGTGAAGGCAAGGACTACGTGGTGGCCGAGGGGGATGTGATGGAGTTCCTGTTCAACGTCTGACGACCTCCCGTGGCCAAACCCGTCGGTTTCATCGGCCTGGGGGGCCTGGGCGCTCCGATGGCCGCCAATCTCCTGGCCCGGGGCTTTCCCCTCACGGTCCACAACCGCAGCCGTGAGCGGGAGGGGCCCCTGGCCGAGGCCGGGGCCCGGCGGGCGGCCACCCCGGCGGCGGCGGCCCGGGGCGCCGATGTGCTGGCCCTCTGCCTGAGCGACGACGCGGCGGTGAGGGCGGTGCTGCTGGGGGAGGTGGGCGCCGGCGAGGAGGCCGCCCTGGCCGGACTGGCGCCCGGCTCCCTGGTGGTCGATTTCTCCACCATCGCGCCGGGCACGTCCCGGGCCATGGCCGCCGCCCTGGCCGGCCGCGGCGTGGCCTATCTCGACGCCCCGGTGACCGGCGGCACCGAGGGGGCCAGGGCAGGCACCCTGTCGGTGCTGGTGGGAGGCGCGGCCGCCGACCTGGAGCGGGCCCGGCCCGTGCTGGAGGCCGTTGGCCGGACGATCACGGCGATCGGTCCGGTGGGGGCGGGCCAGGCGGCGAAGGCGGTCAACCAGGTGCTGGTCGCGGGCAGCTATGCGGCGGTGGCCGAGGCCCTGGCCCTGGGGCAGCGGCTCGGCCTGCCGATGGAGGAGGTGCGGCAGGCGCTGGTGGGTGGGGCCGCCGGCTCCTGGGCCCTCGAGCACCGCGGCGGCGCCATGCTGCGGGGGGAATTCCCGCTCGGGTTCCGCCTGCGGCTGCATCGCAAGGATCTGGCCATCGCCCTTGAGGCCGCCGCCGGCGGGGGTCTGGGGCTGCCGGTGGCCGGCCTGGTGGCGGCGATGGAGGACGACCTGATCGCGGCGGGCCATGGCGATGAGGACGTCTCGGCCCTGGCCCGCTGGTTCAGCGCCGGCTCCCCTTGACAGGCGCCGGCTCCCGGTGAGCAGCGTCGCCTCCCTACCTTGGTCCGGCTCCTGTGGTGGTGGCCGCGAGGCCGTTGGCTGCATGCCTGAAGTGTCACCGGCCGCCGCGATCGAACTGCGGCAGCTCGGCAAGCGATTCCAGGAGGGGGACAGCGAGCGCACGGTGCTCGAGGCCGTCGACCTGACCATCGCCCCCGGCCAGTTCGTGGTCCTGCTCGGTCAGAGCGGCAGCGGCAAGAGCACCCTGCTGCACCTGATCGGCGGCATTGACACCCCCTCCTCCGGCAGCGTTTCGATCGGCGGGGTCGACCTCACCGCCCTCGACGAAAGGAGGCGCACCCTGTTCCGACGCGATCACATCGGCTTCATCTTCCAGTTCTTCAATCTCATCCCCACGCTCTCGGTGCTCGAGAACGTCACCCTGCCCGGCGAACTGGCGGGCCTGCCCCGGGGGCGCCTGGAGTCGGCCGCCCGCGACCTGCTCGCCCGGGTGGGGCTGGCCGACCGGGCCTCCACCCGGCCCGACCGCCTCTCCGGCGGCCAGCAGCAGCGGGTGGCCATCGCCCGCGCCCTGCTGCACGAGCCGCTGCTGATCCTGGCCGACGAGCCCACCGGCAACCTCGACGAACACACCGGCGAGCAGGTGCTGCAGCTGCTGATCGACCTCACCCGTCAGCAGGGCCGTACCCTGATCATGGCCACCCACAACGGGGCTATCGCCGAGAGGGCCGACCGGATGCTGCGGGTGCAGGAGGGTCACCTGCTCGAGACCCTCTCCCCTTCGGCGGCGGTGCCGGCATGAGCCCTGGGGAGGCGGCGCCCGTGGTCCGCAACGGGCCCCTGTGGCGCCTGGCGGCCCGGCGCTGGCGTCGCCGCCCGCTGCAGTACCTGCTCTGCATCCTGGGCATCGCCCTGGGGGTGGCGATGCTGGTGTCGATCGATCTGGCCAGCGGCTCGGCCCAGCGGGCCTTCTCCCTCTCCACCGACGCCATCACGGGCCGCACCACCCATCGCCTGGTGGCGATCGGGCCCGGTGGCCTGCCCGACGCCACCTTCGTCGCCCTGCGCCGCCGCTTTCCGGAGATCCCCGCCGCCCCGGTGATCGAGGCCTACGGCCGTGCCGAGGAGCTGGACGGGGAACTGATGCGGCTGGTGGGGGTCGATCTGTTCAGCGAAGCGCCCTTCCGCGGCCTGTTCGGCGGCGACGGCGATGGTGATGGTGATGGTGAAGGGGGCAGGACGGGAGGCGGTGGCCGGGGCTTCGTGCCCTTCCTCACCGAGCCCGGCACGGCCGTGATCGCCGCCGACACTGCCGCCCGTTTCGGTCTCCGTCCCGGCGCCACCGACGCCTCCGGCACCCTGCATCTGGATCTGGGCGGGCGGACGTCGGCCCTGCGGCTGGTGGGCAGCGTCCGCAGTGATTCGGCCCTGGAGCGCCGGGGACTGGAGTCCCTGCTGCTGGTCGACATCGCCACCGCCCAGGAGCTGCTCGCCCCCACCGGCGTCGCCCCGGCACCGGCGCTGGGCCACATCGATCTGATCCTCGAGGACGCTGCCCAGGAGCAGGCCATCCGCTCCTGGCTGCCTTCGGGGCTCAAGCTGGAGCCGGCGACGGCCCGCGGCAACGCCGTGCAGCAGATGACGGCCGCCTTCGAGCTCAACCTCACCGCCATGAGCCTGCTGGCCATGGTGGTGGGCATCTTTCTCATCTACAACACGGTCACCTTCAGCGTCGTGCAGCGCCGCGGTCTGTTCGGGGTGCTGCGCTGCCTGGGGGTGACCCGGGGCCAGCTGTTCACCCTGATCCTGGGGGAAGCGGCCCTGTTCAGCCTGGTGGGGTCCCTGCTGGGGCTGGCGCTGGGGGTGGTGCTGGGGAGGAGCGTCGTCGGTCTGATCACCCAGACGATCAACGACTTCTACTTCGTGGTCTCGGTGCGGCAGATCAGCCTCTCCGGGTTCACCCTGGCCAAGGGGATGGTGGTGGGGGTGGCGTCGGCCCTTGTGGCCTCGGCCCTGCCCGCCTGGGAGGCGATGGCCACCCCGCCGCAGATGACCCTGCAGCGCTCCAGCCTCGAGGCCGGCTGGCAGCGCCTGCTGCCCTGGTTTCTGCCGGCGGCCCTCCTCAGCGGCGGCCTGGGGGTGCTGCTGCTGCGCTGGGACAGCCGGGGCCTGGTGCCCGCCTTCGCCGGCCTGTTCGCCCTGCTGATGGGGGCCGCCCTGCTGATGCCACCCGTGCTCGCCGCCGTCATGGGGGTCCTGGGCAGGGCCGGCGGCGGCTTCGGCGTGGTGGCCCGCCTCGCCCCCCGCGACATCCTGCGCTCCCTCAGCCGCACCGCGGTGGCCGTGGCGGCCCTGATGGTGGCGGTGTCGGTGATCGTGGGTCTCTCGATCATGATCGGCTCGTTCCGGGGCACGGTGGTCACCTGGCTCGACCAGACCCTCCAGGCCGACCTGTTCGTCTCCCCCCCCAGCACCACGGCCAACCGGGTGCTGGGCAAGGTCGATCCTTCCGTCGTCGCGGCCATCGCCGGCCGGTCCGACCTGCGGGCCCTGGTCACCTACAACAGCTTCGATGTGCGCCTCGTCGATCATGACAGGGATGTCACCCTGATCGCCGCCGGGGGCGATGTCTCCGCCGGCCGGCGCCCCTACGCCTGGATCCGTGCGGGCGTCGACGACCCCTTCGCCGCCCTGGCCGCCAGGCAGGGGGTGATCCTCTCCGAAGCCGTCTACCTGCGCGATGGCCGGGGCGCCATCCCCGAGCAGGTGAGGCTCGAAACCCCCGCCGGAGAGCGCAGTTTCCCGGTGGTCGCCATCTTCTACGACTATTCCTCCGACCGCGGCAGCATCCTGATGGACCGCTCCTGGGTGGCGGAGCTCTGGCACGACGACCAGGTCGCCTCCCTGGGTCTGTTCCTCGCCCCGGGCGTTCAGCCTGAGGCCGTGGCCGCCGACCTGCGGGAAGGCTTTGGCAGCCGCCAGAGCCTCTTGGTGCAGACCAACGGCGCCCTGCGGCAGGGATCGCTGGAGATCTTCGATCGCACCTTCGCCATCACCGGAGCCCTGCAGCTGCTCACGGTGCTGGTGGCCTTCATCGGCATCCTCAGCACCCTGATGAGCCTCCAGCTGGAGCGGGGCCGGGAGTTCGCCGTGTTGCGGGCCGGCGGCATGACGCCCCATCAGCTGGGGCGCCTCACCCTGCTGGAGACCGGCCTGATGGGCCTGCTGGCCGGCACCTGCTCGATGCCCCTGGGCTACGTGTTGGCCTGGGTGCTGGTGCATGTGATCAACGTGCGCTCCTTCGGCTGGACCCTGCAGATCGCCCTGGAGCCCCGCTTCTTCCTCCAGTCCCTGCTGGTGGCGGTGGGGGCGGCGCTGCTGGCGGGCCTCTACCCGGCCCTGCGCCTGGGCCGCATGAACATCAGCGAGGCACTCCGACAGGAATGAACCACCCCCATCCCCTGCGCACTCTGCTGGCCCTGGTGGCCGTGCTGCTGCTGGGCCTGGCCGCACCGGCTCCGGCTGCCGCCGCCAGCGGCATCCGCTGGGGCGAGGCGCCGGAGCCCGAGGGATTCGTCTCTGCCTTGAGCCCCCGTCACTGGCAGTTCCCCGCCGACTTCGGCCCCCATCCCGAGTACCGGACGGAGTGGTGGTACTACACTGGCAACCTGGAGGGCGACGACGGACGCCCCTTCGGCTACCAGCTGACGCTCTTCCGCCAGGCCCTGGCCCCCGACGGCTCAGCCACCCCCGAGGCCCCCGAGTCCGCTGGGGCAACCGCCGCTTCCCCGTGGCGCACCCCCCAGATCTTCTCCGCCCATTTCACCGTCAGCGACATCGCCGCCGGTTCCTTCCTCCACCAGGAGCGCTTCGCCCGCGGCGCCCTGGACCTGGCCGGAGCCGAGGCCGATCCCTATGCCGTCTGGCTGAACGACTGGCGCATCAGCGCCGAGGGGGCCGACGCGGTGCGGCTCAAGGCCGCCACCGATGCCATGGCGATCGATCTGAGTCTCCACCAGAGCCGACCCCCCGTGCTCCAGGGCCAGGACGGCCTCAGCCGCAAGGGGCCCGAGGCGGGCAACGCCTCGCACTACTACTCCCTCGTACAGCAGCCCACCGAGGGCACGGTCACCGTCGCGGGCCGCACCTACCCCGTCCACGGCGTCAGCTGGAAGGACCATGAGTTCTCCACCAGCGTCCTCAGCCCCGGCACCGTCGGCTGGGACTGGTTCTCCGCCCAGTTCGAGGACGGTTCCGCCCTGATGCTCTACGGCCTGCGCCGGCAGGACGGCGGCAAGGAGCCCTTCAGTGGCGGCCGCTGGATCGCTGGCGACGGGGCGGTGGAGCTCGGCGCCGACGACTACGTGCTTACGGTGAAGCGCACCTGGCGGAGCCCCCACAGTGGCGCCACCTACCCCGCCGCCTGGACCCTCTCCATCCCCCGGCTGGACCTGGAGCTCCTGATCAGCCCCCAGATGGCTGATCAGGAGCTGACCACGGCTTCGGCCACCTACTGGGAGGGGGCTCTGCGCTACGAGGGTCGCCGGGGCGAGCGACCCCTGCGGGGCCGCGGCTACGGCGAGCTCACCGGCTACGTCGACCGCCTCGATGGGCTGCGGGGTGGGTGATCGGCGAGGATGGTCCCAGCTGTAGCGAAGGGCCATGGCAGCCGCCGACCAAACCGGGACCCCGTCCCCCTCTTCGGCGGAGCCTGGCGAAGGCGCCGGCACGTCCGCTGACCATCCCCATAACTTCGAGGTCCAGAAGGAGATCCACCGCCGCATCCGCAACGATCCGGATTACGACGACTGGGAGTACGGCACCGAGCCCCTGCCCCATGAGGCCTGGGTGGAGCGGCAGGCCGCCGCCTCAGCCGATCGTCCGGCCGGGGCCTAGGCTTCGCACCAGCGGCAGTCCCCCCAGGCAGGCCAGGGCCATCAGCAGCCACAGGCCGGCCCCGTGTCCCTGGCCGTCCAGCAGCCGCCCGGCCAGCAGGGGGGCGGCGAAGCCGCTGATGGCGAAGCACTGCGACAGCAGCTCCAGGGCCAGGCCCTGGTGCTCGATCGGGCTGCGTTCCACCACCGCCTCGGTGGCGGTGGGCAGGAAGCAGGCCACCCCGAGGGCCAGGGGCAGCTGGGCGAGCAGCAGCAGGGCCAGCCCCCGTTCGCTGAAGGCGGAGCCCGCCAGCAGCAGGTTGCCGGCGGCGAAGCTGAGCAGGCTGAGGTTCAGGCCCGTCGCCACCGGACGGCGGGCGAGGGCCTGACCCACCGGCCACTGGAGCAGCACCAGCAGCCCCAGCTGCAGGCCGACGGTGAGGGCACCGACGCTCACCGGCAGGGCGCGTCGCTGCAGGCTGCCCCGCACCAGCTCCAGGGGCAGGGCGCTCTGCATCAGGGCCGGCATCGCCGTGGCCAGCACCGCAACGGCCAGCAGCGGCGCCAGGCCGGGGAGCCAGGGGCCCCAGGGGCTGGGATGGGCCAGCCGCTCCCGGGGCCTGGGATCCGGCAGCCCCCGGCGGGACAGCACCAGCAGCAGCACCAGCATGCAGCCGATGTCCACGGCGTAGATGCCGCGCAGCCATCCCCGCCAGGCGAGCACCGCCCCCACCAGGGCTCCGGCGGCAATGCCCAGGGCATCGCCGCTGCGCATCAGGGCGAAGGCGCGGCCGGATGGCACCGGTGCACAGCAGAGCGGCACCGCCAGCTCGA
>NZ_JACJSZ010000059.1 GCF_014698445.1 Microcystis elabens FACHB-917 | reverse complement strand
CCCTCCTGGATCAGGTCCAGGAGTTCCATGTTCCGCTTGGTGTACTTCTTGGCGACGCTGACCACCAGGCGCAGGTTGGCGGCCACCATCCGCTCCTTGGCGCGGCGGCCGGCGTGCAGGCGTTTGCGCAGCACCTCCGGGGTCAGACCCGCCTCGGCGGCGAGCAGTTCGGGGCTGGGCTCCTCCCCACCGGAGCGCAGGGTGAGTTCCTCGCGGAGCTCCTCGAGGGCCATCAGCTCCTGCACCTGGCGGCCCAGGGTGATCTCCTGCTCATGGCTGAGCAGCGGCACGCGGCCGATGTCCCGCAGGTAGGAGCGCAGCGAATCCCCGGTGGGGACCAGCAGGGACGCGGAAGCAGCCGAGACCGAGGAAGCAGGCGTGACCGAAGAAGCAGCCGTGACGGTGATCGAAGGCATCGTCCCTTGTTACGAAACCGTTTGGTTTCGTAAATCTACCATCACTTCTCGGACTCGCTCCGACCTGGAGCGATGTCCAGAATGGGGCCATGGGCGGCGAGCGGCTGCAGAAACTCGTGGCGGCCGCTGGGCTCTGCTCCCGCCGCCAGGCCGAGACCTGGCTGCGAGACGGCCGGGTGCTGGTCAACGGCGAGCCGGCCCGGCTCGGGGATCGGGCCGATCCCGCCCGCGACCGGATCAGCGTCGACGGCCGGCCCCTGGAGCTGCCCGCCACCACCCTGACGCTGCTGCTGCACAAGCCGGCCGGCGTGCTCAGCACCTGCCACGACCCCCAAGGCCGCCCAACGGTGCTGGAGCTGCTGCCGCCCCGGCTGCGGCCCGGCCTCCATCCGGTGGGTCGCCTCGACGCCGACAGCCGCGGCGCCCTGCTGCTCACCAGCGACGGCGCCCTCACCCTGCGACTCACCCATCCCCGCTACGGCCACCGCAAGACCTACCGGGTCTGGGTCGAGGGGCTGCCCCGGGCCGCCACCCTGGAGCGCTGGCGGGCCGGTGTGCCCCTCGATGGCCTGCCCAGCCTGCCGGTGGAGCTGCGTCGGCTGCGCCACCACCGCGGCGCCACCCTGCTGGAGCTGGTGCTGCGGGAGGGCCGCAACCGTCAGATCCGGCGCACGGCGGAGATCCTCGGCCACCCGGTGCTCGACCTCTGCCGGATCGCCATCGGCCCCGTGCCGCTGGGGGATCTGGAGGAAGGGGCCTGGCGCCGGGTCGAACCGGGAGAATGGGGCCCCCTGGCCGTCGCTCCCTGAGCCCCCCTTCCCTGCCCCCTCCGGCCAAGCCCCTGCTCCAGCGCCTGCGCGAGCGCCTGCCGGGCCAGCGCCGCCCGCCGCGTCCGGTCGCCGAGGAGCGGCCCCAGGATCCCCTGCTGGTCGCCGGCCAGACGCTGCGGGAGGCGCGCGAGGGCCGCGGCCTCGGCCTGCGTCAGCTCGCCCTCGACACCCGCATCAGCACGGCGGTGCTGGAGGCACTGGAGCGGGGCTGGCGGGACCGGCTGCCGGAGGCGGCCTACCTGCGCACGATGCTGCCCCTGCTGGAGCGGCATCTGGAGCTGCCCCCCGGCAGCCTCGACGGCGTGCTGCCCCCGGAGCAGGACCGGCACCACGGCTGGCGGCGGGACAGGGTGCTGGTGCGCTTCACCCCGGGCTCGATCGATGTCTTCACCACCTTCCAGGGCACGGTGCTCTACGCGGTGATGTGCGCCGGTCTGATCTACGGGCTCAACCTGCAGCAGCGCCGACTGGCCGCCCAGGGGCTGCATGTGCTGCGGCCGATCCCGCCCCTGAGCGCCGCCCAGAGCGAGAGGGCGGATCAGGAGGATGCGGACCGTGCGATCCTGGGCGCCTATCCCGACCTGCGCCCCCTGGGCAAGGCCGCCGCCGGCCAGGGGCTGGTGCGGCTGCGCCGGGAGACCCGCCAGAACCGGCCCGACTTCGCCCTCGGTCTGCTGCGCCTCGAGCTGACCAGGCCCACCCGGGTGTGGCTGCGCAGCGACCGGGGCATCGAAACCCGGCTGCCGGCGGTGCAGGGCAGCCTCAGCCTGCCGGTGCTGCCCCCCTTCAACCTGCGGCTCGAGCCGGCTCCGCCGGCCGGATCCGTGCGCTGGAACGGCCAGCCGCTGGCTCCCGCCGGGGGCGTCGGACCGGACGGCGTCGCGGCCCCGCCCCAGGACAAGGCCCAGTTCCTCTACCCGCCTGCGCCAGCCACCGCCCCGCGCCCCCGTCCATAGCGGGCCGCCATGGCGCCGAAGCCCTGCAGGGGGCCCGCCTGGTCGGAGATCGGGCGCGACAGCCGCCAGCTCCAGTTGCCCTCGATGGTGCCGGGGGTGTTGAAGCGAGCCTCGTCGCCGAGCTCCAGCAGGTCCTGCAGCGGCACCACCGCCAGGTCGGCCGGCGAGGCCAGCGCCACCTCCAGCAGCTGCCAGCTGGGCGCCCGCACCTCACCCCCCACCACCGCCGCCACCCGGCCCCGGGCCCCGTCGTCGAGATCCCGCCACCAACCGAGGCTGGTGGCGTTGTCGTGGGTGCCGGTGTACACCACCCAGCGGCTGCCGCTGTAGTTGGCGGGCAGGTAGGGGTTGTCGTCGTTGCCGTCGAAGGCGAACTGGAGGATCTTCATCCCCGGCAGGGCGAAGCGGTCGCGCAGGGCCTCCACCGCCGGGGTGATGACGCCGAGGTCTTCGGCGATCAGCGGCAGCCGGCCGCCGCTCAGTAGCCGTCCCTGGCGGCGGCAGCGGCAGAGCAGCCCCCGCAGCAGGGCCCGTCCTGGGGAGGGGCGCCAGGTGCCGTGCTCGGCGGTGGCGTCCCCTCCGGGGACGCTCCAGTAGGCCTCCAGGGCCCGGAAGTGATCGAGCCGCAGCAGATCCATCAGCTCCAGCTGCCGCCCCAGCCGCTGCAGCCACCAGCGGAAGCCGGTGAGCCGGTGGACCCACCAGCGGTAGACCGGGGTGCCCCAGAGCTGGCCGGTGGTGGAGAAGTAGTCCGGCGGCACGCCGCTCTGCTGCACGAGTCCGCCATCGCCGCGCAGGGAGAACAGGCGCCGGTGGCTCCAGACATCGGCGCTGTCGTGGGCGACATAGAAGGGCAGATCCCCCACCAGGCGCACCCCCTGGCGCCGGGCCCGCTCCTGCAGCCGGCCCCACTGCTCCTGGAGCTGCCACTGCAGCAGGGCCTCCTCCTGCAGGGCCTGGCCTGAATCGGCCTCCAGGTCCCGCAGGGCGGCGGAATGGCGCCGGGCCAGGGATTCGGGCCATTCCCACCAGGGCCGCCCGCCCTGGAGGCGGCGGATCACCATGAAGCGGCAGTGGTCGGTCAGCCAGAAGCGCTGGCGGCGTTCCCAGAGTTCGAAGGCCGCCCGGTGCTGCGGCGGCTGACCGGCCCAGCGCCGGGCCAGGGCCGTGGCGATCGCCGCCGCCCGCTCACCGGCGGCGGCCGGATCGAGCCGATCCCCGGACCCGCCGGGCAGGGCCTCCCGGTCGGCGGCGGTGATCAGCCCCTCGGCCACCAGGTCATCGGCATCGATCAGCCAGGGGTTGAGGGCCGAACCGCTGGGGGAGCTGTAGGGGGAGCCCGTGCCGTCGGTGGGGGCCAGGGGCAGCAACTGCCACACGTCCACACCCTCCCGGCCCAGGAGGTCGATCCAGTCGCGGGCGGCGGCCCCGAAGCTGCCGCAGGCCGGCGTTCCCGGCAGGGCCGTGGGGTGGAGCAGCACGCCGCAGGCCCGGGGGTCGCCGCTCATGGTGTCGGCAGGCGGTAGCTGGCCACGATCCGGCGGGCGAAGGCCGGGATGTGGGCGTCGACCTTCTCGGGATGGTGACGCTGCAGCCAGAGGGCGTTGCGCGTGAAGTGGGAATCGATCGAGAAGCGGCCATACTCGAGGCCTTTCGGCCCGAAGCGCTGCACGAACACCCCCACCAGCTCGGCGAGCCACATCGGCAGCTTCAGGGCCTTCTCGTAGGCGTCGATGCCCTGCTGCACCGCCTGGCGGCGGTCGCCGGAGCTGGTCACCGGCGCCAGGTCGAGCTCCGGTTCCACCAGATCCAGCAGCTCCTGGCCGAGGGGGTTGCGCACGGTGACCCACTGGCGGCCGAAGGTGGCTCCCATGTAGCCCACCACCAGATCGGCACCGGCGTTGGTGTAGTCGAAGCAGCTCAGGCAGCTGGGGGCGAACACGTCCTTGAGGGCGGGCGTATCGAGGCCGAAGAAGGGAACGGTTTCCTCCTGGCCGTCGCTGTGGCGGAAGTGGATGCGGAAGTCCTGCATGAACTCGTAGTGCACCACCGTGTCGGGGGAGCGGCTGGCGCTCTCCAGGAAGGTCTGCAGCCCGTCGCGGCTGACGTTGTCGACGCAGGGCAGGCCGAGCACGTACAGCTGCTGGAGGGGCAGGGTGGCCTGGACGGCCCGCAGGGCCTGGATCTGGCAGCCCACCCCGATGGCCAGCAGCCGCTGGATGCCGCTGCCGGGCAGCTGCTCGAGCACCTCCAGGTTGGGGGAGAGGGTGGGCTTGTTCACCCGCGCCGCCAGCACCTCCTCGGGGGTGCGGGCCAGCACCGGCACCGGCGTGAAGCGATCGTGCTCGCTCTGCTGCACGCACAGCACCGCATCCACCAGCCCCGTCTCCAGGGCCCGCACGCCGATGCGGCTGACGATGCCCGTCCACTGGGCCCCCTCGATCGGCTGGCGCAGGCGGGCGCTGACCATGCGCTGGTGCACACCGAAGTAGAGCTCGTTCTCGTCGTCGAGGTGGCGGCTGCGGCCGTGGGCCTGCTCCTCCATGGCCTCGAAGCGCTGCTCGAGGAAGGCGCAGGCCCGGCGCACGTAGGCCACCCAGCGGCTGTCGCAGAGGCCGCAGTCGCTGCAGAGATCCCTGGCCGGCCTGGGGCTGCCCTTGGCCATGGGCCGGGCTCGATCGTGCGGCGCCAGGGACGATGGCGTCGGTGAAGGAACGGAGGACAAGCGTTGGTGGGCGCGGGAGCTCGACGCTCAACCTATCGGCCGTGGCGCTCCCATGCCGCCGCTCCGCGATGGCCTCCGGGCCGATGGGCGGCGGCGCCTGCGCGAGAGTGCCCTCCGCTCCCCTCCGTTTCGGCCCCGATGCCCGCCCGCCGGAAGCCCCGCCGCCCCGACGAACCCCCGGCCCGCGGCAGCGGGACCCCCACGGCCCAGCGCCCGGCTCCCAAGCGGCGTCCGGCCACCGGACGGCTGCTCAGGAGCCTCGGGATCGCCGCCGCGGGGGCCGTGGTGGGCATGGCGACCCTGGGGCTGGTCTGGCCGATGCCCGACCGGGCCCTGGCGCCCACGACCGAGGTGGGCCCGGCCAGCCTGGCCGCCCCGCCGGCGCGGGCCATCACCCTGCTGGTGATCGGCAGCGATGCCGAGAAGCTCGGCGCGCCGCTGAACGGGGCCGCCCCCGCCGGTCCGGCCAACGCCGATGCCCTGCTGCTGGTGCGGGTCAATCCCGAGGGGCCCCTGCAGGTGCTCAACCTGCCCACCGAGCTGGCGGTGAACCTGCCCGGCCAGAAGGGTCCAAAGCGGCTGGGTGAGGCGTACCGCCTCGGGGGCGTGGCCCTCACCGCCGATGCGGTGCGGGAGCTGGTGGGGCTGGAGCCCCCGGCGCCCGACCGCTACCTGGTGCTCCCCCGGGGGGCGCTGCGGGATCTGGTCAACGGTCTGGGGGGTCTGGAACTCAGCCCACCGCGGCGGATGAGCTACACCGACAGGACCCAGAAGCTGATCATTGATCTGCAGGCCGGACTGCAGCAGCTGGGGGGGGCCAAGGTGGAGCAGCTGGTGCGCTTCCGCGATCCGTGGCTGGGCGAGGCCGGCCGGCGCAGCAACCAGCAGCTGGTGGCCAGCAGCCTGCGGGAGCGGATGCTGCAGCCGGAGCGGCTGGCGAAGCTGCCGTTCCTGGTGGGCCGGCTGCAGCCCAAGGTGGAGACCAACCTGACGCCGGGCGAGACCCTCAGCCTGCTGGCGGCCGGGCTGGACGGCAGCCGGCCGGTGCAGTTCGCCAGCCTGCCGCTGAAGCCCGCCGAGGAGAAGCACAAGGGCCTGCGCCAGCTGGAGGCGGGGGCGACGCCGCCGCTGTGGAAGGAGCCGGCGGCCCCGTAGCGACAATGGCCGCCATGGCCATTCCTCCCGATCTACTGGTGCCGAGCAGCTTCCAGCACTACCTGCTGGGGCCGTTCGCCGTCGCCAACAACTTCCCCGCCATGGGGCCGTTCCTCTCCCTGAGCCAGGGGGTGCCGGAGCGGCAGGTGCGGCGGGTGATCCGAATCACCACCTTCTATGGATGTGGGGCAGATGACCTCCTCGGTGATCGTGCCGATCTCCCTGCCCCTCACCACCGGGGCCGGCACGATGTCGACGATCACGGTGTATGCCGAGGCGGCCCGCAGCCTCGATCTGCGCCTGCAGCTCTTCGCGGCGATCTGGGCGATGGCGATCCTGATCGGCCTGATGTTCACCTTCGCCACCCGCCTTACCCGGGTGCTGGGCCATGGGGGCATGACGGTGCTGATCATCGCCACCGGCGCCAGCACGATCCTCAGCCAGGTGACGCTGAAGCTCTGAACGGTCCGGGAGGCTCCATCGGGCCGGTGGCGCTCAGTCGGGCCGGGCGCGCCGGCGGAAGCTGAACCCCGCGGGCCTGGCTTCCGGGGTGTCGTTGGCCTCGATCGTCTCGCGGCAGCGCTGCAGCAGCTCGAGGCGGAGGGAATCGGGGCTCTCGATGCGGATGCCGCCGCCGAAGGCGAACAGCCAGCTGCGCAGATCGATGTCGGCGGCCAGGGTCCAGCCCGGCAGGTCGAGTTCCACCGGGTAGGGGTGGCTGCTGCCGGCCGGGCCGGGATCGAGCACGTGGGGGGCCCTGGGGTGGTGCCACCAGGTGTCCTCCGGAAGCGGCCGGGAGAAGCGGGTGTGCTCGATCGGATAGCGCTGCAGGCCCTCGCGGATGAAGGCGAAGGCCCAGGGGGCGCAGCGGAAGCGCAGGGTCACCAGCGCCTGGCCCCGGCGCTGGGGGGAGGCGCCGGTGATCTGCCGCTGCTGCTCCAGGTCGGTGCCGAAGTGGATGCCGCCGCTGTGGTGCAGCAGCAGCTCCAGCCGTCGGAGGGCCGACCCGTGGCTGTCGGCGCTGCGGCGCAGGTCGCCGCGGGACTGGACCAGGGCGAGGCGATCGAGCCGCTCGCTGCGGATCAGCCCCTGGTCGTGGCCGAGGTGGTCCTCCTCGAACAGCAGATACCAGCCGACGTGGTGGAAGATCAGCTGCAGCGGCCAGACCCGCAGCTCCCCGCTGGGGCCGTCGGCGAAGCTGCCCATCTCCGCGAAGCGCTTCAGCAGCACGCGGCGGTGCTCCACGATCGCCGTCTCGATCGCCTCGGCATGGCGTGGGGCCGCCAGCGAATCGCGGCGCACCAGGGCCATGTCGACCACGGTGTGGCGGGCATAGCTGCGCACCGGCGCCAGGCCATCGGCGCTGATGCCGGCCCAGCCCAGCCGCTCGTCGAGCTCGGCGAGCAGATCCTGGGCGGAGGGGTCGGCCAGGCGCCCGGCGGTCTGGCGCACCACGTTGTGCAGCTCCCGCAGCCGCGGCGGCGAGAGCACGGCGGTGCCGAGGCAGTAGCCGTGGCGCACGTTGTCGTTGCGGCTGCGGAAGCCGTAGGGGGTGAGGATCTTCTCGAGGTCCTTGCGCAGGGTGGCCGTTTCCCCCGGCAGGTAGGCCCCCGGGATCGCCTCGGTGGCGGCGATCAGGTGCTGGTGCAGGTTGCCGCCGCGCTCGGCCGGCCGGTCGAAGGGCTCCTGCAGCAGGTGGCGCAGCAGGATCATCACCCGCAGGAACACCGGCCCGTCGCCCATGGGCGGCAGGCCGCCGTGGACGGCCCCGTGGGGGTTGCGGGCCGGGGGCGCCAGCTGGATCGGTGTGGCGGCGGGCAGGGCGCTGCAGAAGCCGTTGGCCTCCAGCCAGGCCAGGTCCTGGCGGATCGCGGCCGCATCGGCATAGCAGCTGCCGTGCAGGCGGCCCAGGAAGGCGGCCGCCCGATCGGCCAGATCGCCCTCCGGCAGGGGGGAGAGGATCGCCGCCAGCTCCTCGGCGCCGGCGGGATCGCTGGCCGCCAGGTCGGGCCAGGTGCTCAGCAGCCGGATCAGGTGCAGCAGCCGCTCCAGATCGAGCAGGCGCGAATAGCCGTGGCGCTGCACCTGGCGCTCCCGGTTGGTGGCCGAGCGGATGCGGCGGTCGAGGCCGGCCAGTTCGGCCGCCAGCACCGGCGACAGGTCGCTGTGGTGGCTGGGCACCACGGTGCAGAGGGCAGCGAAGCCCTCGGCACGCACCGGTCCGAAGTGGGGATCGGCCAGGGCGGCGGCCATCTCCTGGATCACCGGCACCGGCACCGGCCGGCTGCGCCGGGCGTTCCAGGCCAGCGAGGTGGGCAGATCGGTGTACAGCCACCAGCCGATCCACTCCACCGGCGCCGGCAGGGCCAGGGCCTGGATGATCGCCAGCCGCCAGGCCCGGCGGGCGTGGGTGGCATCCACGATTACCGGGATGCCCGCCGCCACGGCCTCCACCAGGCGCTGGTGCAGCCGCTGCTGGATGTCCACCCAGGGGCCCTGCACCGCCGCATCCCCGAAGACCTCCTCCCGGATCGCATCGGTGGAGAGCACCTGGGCGGGGGGATCGCCGGGGCCGGCCAGCAGGGGCGCCAGGGCCCGGGCGAGGGTGGTCTTGCCGCTGGCAGGCTGGCCGATCAGCAGGTGGCAGCGCAGGGGCGCCATGGCGACAGCAACCGGGGAGGATTCCACCACTCTTTCGCACGAGGGGTGCTCTGGCGAGCGGCTGTATGGCCCTGACACTGCCCTCAGGGCTTCACCGCGATGAAGTTGATCTCGCAGCCTTTCACCAGCCGGGCCTCCTGAACAACGGCGGCGGCGTTGAAGGCATTGAACTCAAACCACTGGAAGAGGTCGAGCCCCCGATCCAGGGTGATTTTCCAGCCTGTGCTGGTGGTGATGCTGCGGGCGTGGAAGTTGGGGCTTGCATCGACTTCCCAGGTGAAGGGGGTACTGGTGCCGGCAAAGGAGTCCTGCACCTGGCCGAGGTTTTCCACCTGCTTCTCCATGGATTCCTGGTCGGAGCCGGTGATCAGATGCACGCTCACCTCGTCGCCGATGGGGGTGATCTCGTTCACCATGCGCAGGAACTCCACCAGGTTGCGGATCTGGTGGAAGGCACGGATGTAGGGATCACGAATGATTATGCCACTGGCGCCGATGAGGTAGTCGCCAAAAAGGCGCCGGTAACTCCATCCTCTGGAGTTTTCAGGGACCACCAGATGGCGCTCCTGGAGAGATGGTGCGGAAAGTTCCGGTGTCCCCTGCGGGGCCTGTTCAACGGGGCCAGGGGCATCAGGCTGCTGATGGCTGGGTGCTTCGGTGATGTCGTCAGCGGTGGCCTCGGGCGAGAGCGGGCGGAGCCCCGAGAAGGCGGGGTACTGCTGCTCTTCCGACGTCAGCACCAGCACCTCAGTGCCGGATTGCTGATCCCTGTAGGCGAAGTCGTTGGGTTTGAAGGTGTCGTCGATGCGCAGGATCTGCTCCCGCACCCGGCGGCGACACTCCATGGAGAAGGTCAGCAATTCACCGATCTCCTCCGGGGTGGCCTTGCCGTTGGGATGAAGGATCTTCATCAGCCCGGAGAAGGTCTTCTCGAAACCTGTCTGGTCGCGGGTGGAAACTTCTGAGGTGACCTCAAAGAAGGGCTTGTAGAGGCCGGTGTAGTCCTCGGTGCGCAGGTGCTTGAGCACCTCAGCGATGTAGTCCACCACGAAGCCGTAGCCAGTGCAGAACAGCTCATGGCGCACCGGCTGCACCTCCCAGCCGGGGTTGAAAGCATGGATGCGATCGAGGAACGCCGAGTCGATGTACTTGTCGGGCAGCGGCTCGTAGAAGTGGGAGTGCTTGAGCATGTAGGCCACCGACTTCTGGGTGTTGCCCATGAACACCATCGAGGCTTCTGCCGTGAGCTGCTCGATGCCCCGCGAGAAGGTGCGGTTGGCCATGTAGTTCTTCATGATGTCCACCAGCGTCTTATCGACCTTCTTGTCCTTGCCGGCGAACTCGTCGAAGCAGATGCAGTCCCAGTAACCTACCAGGCCGATCTTGCCGTTGGCATTGCTGACGAACAGCTTCGGGGCGGTGACCTCAGAGCCCGAGATCAACATGCCGTGGGGCGAGAACTCGGCGTAGACATGCGACTTGCCGGTGCCCTTGGGCCCCAGCTCCAGCAGGTTGTAGTTGCGCTCGCAGAAGGGGATCAGCCGGATCAGGGTCAGCAGCTTGCCGCGGCGCGTGAATGGTTCTGGGTTGAAGCCCACGCTCTGCATGAGCACGTCCATCCACTCGTCAGTGGTGAATTGAGCCCGTGCCTCCAGGAACTCCTCATGGTTGACGCCGGCCACCTGGATGGGCTTGACGCCTGCGATCTGCCAGGGGCTGGCCTTGGGATCGACGGGCAGCTCATACTCCACGTCGGTGATGGCCCAGATGCCACCCACCAGCAACTTGGGGTAGCGCTTGACGTAGGAATCCTCGATCGGCACCTTCCTGATGCCGAGGTTGGTGAACTCCACCTCGTGGAAGCCGCCCTTGTCGTTGAAGGTCACGGTGATCTTGTCGATCACCTTGTGGCTGCCCTTGTCCTTGATGGTGGATTTCACCAGCTCCGCCTGGTTGCGGTGCACGTAGTGCTTGGCCAGGATGCGACGTACCGACTCCAGCCCCTCGGCGATCAGCGTGGGGTCATCGGTGGCGCAGTGCTGCCCGAGCAGGTACTCCAGCACGTAGGTGGGCACCACGGCGTTCTGCTTGAGCTCGGTGGTGAGGTCCTTGCGGACGACATTGCCCGCGAAGTACTCAAGGATCTTCTGATCCAGGGGGCTGGGGGCCGCGGGGGCAGTGCTGGTGGCCATGGCGGGGATCAGAAGTCGTCGAAGTCGCTGCCGAAGGGCCTCTGCAGCTTCAGCTCCACAGTCTTGTAGGGCACAGGCGTGGCCACGCCCTCCAGCTGCTGCTCAAGGCGCAGCTCCAGCAGCTGGTTGTTGTAGTCGCCGGCGGCGTTGGAGAGCTCCAGGATCACCTGCTGCTCCCGCTCGCGGGCCTCGCTGGCCTCGGAATCCAGCAGCACGGTGCGGTGGGCACAGAGCAGGGCGCCATCGGCCTTGGCGTAGAGGCCGAGGCGCAGCTGCAGCGGCAGGCGCTTGCGGGGCTCCACCGGCTCCAGCTGGAACAGCCCGAAGGCCAGCTTGCCGGTGGTGATCTTGGCGGGCAGGCGCAGCAGCTCCGCCTCCACCACGCGGCTCTCGTCCTTGCGTTCGCGCTTGAGCCGGATCACCGGCACCACCACCTCCTGCAGGGAGGTGCCGCCGTGCACGAAGCGTGCGCCGGAACCCTGGCGGGGAAAGCGATCGACTCCCAGCGGGAAGACGGCCTGCCAGTCGCCGCTGAGGCCCAGCTGCTCGGCGCTGAACAGCTTCTGGCCGGAACGGGCTTTGATGCCCGTGCCGAGCGCGAAGCGCCGGTTCTTGAAGCTGAGGTCTCCGGTGGAGGGGAACTGGGCCCGGTCGTTGGCATCGACGGGTTCCTGCTGGAACAGGAACCCGTGATCGGCAGTGATGACGGCCTGGCTGCCCTTGAGGCTGGCGATCTTGCGCAGGATCTTGTCCAGATCGTCAAAGGAGTCCTCCACGGCCTGGCAGGTGTCGGCCTCGCTCTCGCGCTTGTCGCCGATCCGGTCGATGCGGTTGTGGTAGATCACGATCAAGTCGTGATCGCGGGTCAGCTCGGCGCCCTCCTTGCTGGTGGCGAGATTGAGGAAGTCCTCCGCCAGGATCGCCCTGGCGCGGCCATTGGCGTAGGCCTTGAGGAGCTTGTCGCGGTTCTCAGTGCCCGTAGCGCTCTGGCCATCCACCAGGGCCGTGGCATCGCTGGGGTTCAGGTTGAGCTGCGCACCGGGAAGCAGGGCCGCCATCCCCAGCTGGGTGAAGCTGGGAAGCACCCCCAGCAGGGCATCCACTTCGGCCTGCCAGCCCTTGCCGGCCTGGGTGTTGAGGCGATCCGCAAAGTCCCGAGCCGCCTCGTAGCGCAGGGCATCGGAGACCACCACGAACAGGCGCTTGAGCCCTTTGGAGGAGAGCGGCGCATGCACGTAGCGCATGTGGAACTCCTTCTGGCGCGGCAGGCTCCGGGAACCCCAGCTGGTGAGCGTGCGCACCTGGTCGCTCCAGTGGTTGGTGAGCGGCAGCAGCACATTGTTGACGTACTGGACCTCCAGCCAGTCGCGCAGGGGCTTGAGCAAGGTGGGCTGCTGGTAGGCGCGGGCATGGAAGATGCAGCGGCGATAGGCCTGATCCAGCCGCCACCAGCCATTGCAGTAGCGCTGCAGGCCCTCCTCGAAGCTGGGGACCGTGAGATCAGCCTTGGCCAGCTGGCTGCGGAACCGGAGCGCCTGCTCCAGCGCCCTGTAGCCGTACTGGTGCCTCTCGAACCAGCAGGAGGTGGCTCGCTCCCGGATCACCTCCTGCAAATCGATGTCTGAGGCGTCGCCCTGGAAGCGCTGCAGCAGACGGCAGAGCAGGAACCGCTCGATCAGTTCGTAGCTGTCGTCGTCGCCGGGGTCGTAGTCGTCTGGGGCATCGTTGAGCTGCTCCTCCACGCGGAGCACGCCGGCGAGGTGATCACTCCAGCGCTCGAAGGCCACGCGGGCACTGAGGCTGTCCTTCCAGATGCTCAGGAAGACGCGCGCATGGGGCTGGAGCCCGCCAGGGGCACCGATGCTGCTGACGCTGTTGAACAGAGCGACGGCGAAGTCGCGCAGATTGGGCTCGGGGCTGACATAGCCGAACTTCTCCCCGACGGCCTGCCAGAAGTGGCTGGTCAGCTGGTGGCTGCTGTAAAGGGCCTCGACGGGGTCCTCGCCATCGGGTTCGGCCGGATCGAGCTGGGTGAAGGCATGGAGCAGCAGCTTGTCGATGTCCGGCTGCTGCTTGGCCAGGACGGCGAGCATCTTGAGCCTCACAGCCGCTTCGTCGTCGTTGGGGCGCAGAAGCTCCTTGAGCTTGGTGTTGCGCACCGGCGAGCGGAAGAAGGCCTTGTGCTGGTGGGCGAGCTCCTTGAACTGCAGCGTCAGGCCGGCGTCCTGGATGTCGAGAGAGGCGCGATCGGCCGTGAACTGATGACCAGCCAACAGGAGATCCAGCAGCCAGTTCTCAGGCTCCGGGGGCTTGGCGGAGGGAAGGTAGAGCAGGAAGCGCTGCTCCAGGGGGGCACGGCTGATCACTACCTTCACCGAGAACTCGTTCCCCTTCACCAGGAGCTTGCTGGCCGTGGTCGCCTGGTAGGCCTCGAATTCGGACGCCCACTCAGCGCTGGGGTCGTACCAGAGCACAACCCGCTTGCGGGCGAGAGCGGCATCGAGACTCTCGTGGATGCGGCTGGTGGCGGCGGGGGAGCGGGTCATGGCCTTGTATTGCCATTTTGGCCAATACATGACCAGTATTGGCTGGCCGCGGCCCTTTGCCAATACTTGCCGCCATGGCGCTGCCGAACCTCTGGGGCCTGTACAACCTGCGCTCCTCGCCCTTCTTTCAGGCCACCCTGAGGGTGGATTCGCAGGCCACGCCCCTGCGCCTGTTTGTGGGCCGGCAACGGGAGCGCCAGCTGCTGCTGACCACGATCGGCAGCAGCCCCAGCTCCCGCCAGGCGGTGGCGGGGCGCCCCGGCATCGGCAAAACCACGCTGGTGCAAACGGTGAAGGCCGATGCCCAGGCGGGTGGCTACTGGAGCTGCGACGAGATCATCCCGATCAGCGCCAGAGGCGCGGGCGCCGAAGCCGCCAGCGAACACCTGTTGGGGCAGCTGCTCTCCGGCGTCTACGACGCCGTGCTGGCCAACTGCCCAACGGCGGCAGGCTCTGAGGTGGAAGCTGCCCAGCAATTGGTGCGCAGCATCCGCCTGCGCGGTGGGGGATTCACCCTGTCGGCCTATGGGGTGGGGATTGGCGGCAGCCAGAGCGAGAGCGTGGCCACGCCGCCAGGTGCGCTGCTGCTGGACGGTCCACGGGTGTTGCGCGACCTGATCCGCTACGCGATCGGCCAGGGCGCTCGCGGCATCGTGCTGCACCTCAACAACCTGGAGAACCTGAGTGAGGCCGATGCATCGCGGGCGGCGGATCTGCTGCGAGGCATCCGCGATCAGGCCCTGCTGCACGACGGCCTGCATCTGATCGTGGTGGGCACCACCGATGCCGTGAGCACGGTGGTGCAGAGCCACACCCAGATCCGCTCGGTGTTCAGCAACCCGCTGGTGCTGGAGCCTCTTGAGCTGGGTGATGTGGAGCAGCTGCTGGCCAATCGCTATGAAGCGTTGCAGCTGGATCCGACCAGACCCTGGCGCTCTCCTGTGGAGGCTGCGGTGGTGCAGCGGTTGTACGAGCTGTTCCGCGGCGATCTGCGCGGCATGTTGAAAGCCCTGGAGGATGGGATCACGGCCCTGCTGGGGCTCACCAGTGCAGGGGCCGACGTGGCTCCGGTGGGGCTGGAGGATCTGCTGCTGACGCTGCGGCAACGCAACCAGGCGGAACTGCAGGAGCAGCTGGGGGATACGGCCTGGGAACGCCTGCTGGCCTGGGCGGGAGTGGATGCGGCCAGCATCCAGACCCAGGCCCAGCTGGTGGAGCTGTGGCAGGTGAAGCAGCCCTCGGTGTCGCAGACCCTGCAGCAACTGATCGAGGCCGGCGCCGTTGAGGCCTTGCCTCGCCGGGGACGAGAGGCCATTCAGTACCTGATGACCGGCACGGCGCGATTGGCGCTGTGAACCTGAGATGTCTCCGATCAGCAAGGGCAGCATCACAGAGAACCAGGAATTGTGAGTAGAAGCTCGTTATTGTCAATGAGGCGGTAATGCGGAAGCTTTCCTGACAATTGTTCTGTGCGGGAAAGAATCAAGGGGACACCTTCTCCGCGCCGATCCATGATGTAGCGGCGATGACTGACGCCTGTAGCAGCCTCAACAGGACAACGTGCAAGCAGGCTGGCAATCAGTTCGTTGCGGCAGGCCTGGCGCAGCGGCAGACTCTCAGGAGTCATCGTGTTCGGCAACATGCCTGGCGAAAAGATTTCGAGGCGATCATCAAAGAGACGGAGCCTCACCTTGCTGCCGGGGATGGAATAATCCCGATGGGCAACGGCATTGGTGATGGCTTCAAACACAGCCAGAGCATCAAACTGTGGGCGATCAATCCGGCCTCCCTCAAGCGTCTTGGCGGCTGCTATGCGGCTATTGCGAGCCACAAACCTGCAGGCATCTGCGATCTGTTGATCCAGTGGGCCGATGAGATCAGCAGCATCACGCTGGTACATCACAGCCTCTCCCTGGGGAGCCGCCTCGGTACCGGCATAGGCAACGGCCTGGATATATGCGCCCTTCAGGAATTGCTCAGGGTTGCGGCTGGTGAGTAGCAGCCCCGCGACTGAAGGGTGGAGAGATCCGTCTTCTGCCTCGGTGATCAGGCCTGTCTTTGACTGCCAGTTTGCATCTGGCGAGAACTGGGGTTGAAAGCGTTCAAGCAATGACGCTTTAAGATCTTCGCATTGAGCAGATACAACCGGCAGCTCGTCAAAGCGGACTAGTCGGCTCTGGCTGCGCTGTTGAAACAGCTGCGCCAGGTAGTCAGGAGGAATAGTGCGCTTCGAGGAACCGACCCGGTGCATGTAGCCAGCAGGGCTCTGGTGGACGAACAGAGATGGGGCAAGATCGACTCTGATGATCGCTTTCTGGATCCCGAAGCGATCAGGAATCCATAGTCTTTCAATCACTGGGAACAAAGCCGGTCCTGATCAGCAACAAACCTCCGCAGACCTGAGCAGCCGCTCGGGCTGCGGTTTGCAACCGATTCCGGCCACGAGCAGACGCTGCAGCAAACTCTTCAGATT
>NZ_JACJSZ010000058.1 GCF_014698445.1 Microcystis elabens FACHB-917 | reverse complement strand
CCCTCCTGGATCAGGTCCAGGAGTTCCATGTTCCGCTTGGTGTACTTCTTGGCGACGCTGACCACCAGGCGCAGGTTGGCGGCCACCATCCGCTCCTTGGCACGGCGGCCGGCGTGCAGGCGCTTGCGCAGCACCTCCGGCCGCAGGCCCGCCGCCGCCGCCAGCTCCTGCTGGCTGGGATCGCTTCCGCCGGAGCGCATCTTCAGCTCCTCGCGGAGCTCCTCGAGGGCCATCAGCTCCTGCACCTGGCGGCCCAGGGTGATTTCCTGCTCATGGCTGAGCAGCGGCACGCGGCCGATGTCCCGCAGGTAGGAGCGCACGAGGTCGCCGTCCACCGGCGGCATGGAACGCCCGGGGGAGGCGCGGACCACGGTCTGGAGCGTGTCGGAGACCTGGAGCGTCTCAGCCATCTGGACCGTGTCGGAGGCCGAGGGCTGGGCGAAGGCGAGGGCGACGACCATGGATCCGATCCATAACTGTCTGTAAAGCGTAACATCACGAAGTGTGAACTCCTCTCAGGAACGGGAGTGCCCCAGAAGCCCGTTCCGATGGGCCTCAAGGGCCGCCGCCCAGCCGGGGCAGCAGCAGCTGGGCGGTCCTGAGGTAGATGAACACGCCCGCCACGTCGGTGGCCGTGGTGATGAAGGGGGCCGACATCAGGGCCGGATCCAGCCCCAGGCGGTCGAACAGCAGGGGCAGGGCCGCTCCGGCGGTGGCGGCCAGGGTGGTGATGGCCACCAGGCTGATGCCGGCCGAGGCGGCCACCAGCGGGCTGCCACCCATGGTCCAGGCCCAGGGCACCACCACCACCGCCAGCAGCCCCCCCAGCAGCGCCCCGGCCACCAGCTCGCGGCCGATCGTGCGCCAGGGGCCCAGGGACTGCAACCGCTGGGTGCTGAGGCCGCGAATGACCACGGTGGAGCTCTGGGCGCCCACGTTGCCCCCGGTGCCGATCAGCAGGGGGATGAAGGCCGCCAGCAGCACCACCTGCTTGAGCACATGCTGCTCGGAGGCGATCACCGCCGAGGTGCCGGTGTTGGCCACCAGCAGCACCAGCAGCCACACCACCCGCCGCCGCGCCACGGTGAAAAGGTTGCTGCGGAAGTAGTCGTCCTCGTCACCGGCCTGCACGGCTCCCGCCGCGTAGAGGTCGCGGGTGGCCTCCTGCTGGATGACGTCGATGACGTCGTCGACGGTGACGATGCCCACGAGGCGCTGCTCCCGATCCACCACCGGCACGGCCAGGAAGTCGTAGCGCTGGATCACCCGGGCCACCTCCTCCTGGTCGGTGTCCGTGGTGACGCTCATCACCTCCCGGGTCATGACGTCCCCGAGCCGGTCCTCCGGATCGGCCGTCACCAGATCCCGCAGCGAGAGCATGCCGCTGAGGTGCCGGGAGGCATCGGTGACGTAGAGGCTGTAGATGGTCTCGGTGTCCCGGGCCCGGCGACGCACGATGTCCAGGGCCTGCTGGGCGCTGTGGAATTCCTTGAGATCGATGAACTCGGTCGTCATCAGGCGACCGGCGGTCTCGGCCTCGTAGCCGAGCATCTGGGCGGTGACCCGCCGCTCCGCCGGACTCAGCTCCGCCAGCAGCCGCCGCACCACCTTGGCCGGCAGTTCGTCGAAGAGCCGCACCCGGTCGTCCGGGGACATCTCCTCCACCAGTTCCAGCACCTCGCCGGAGCGCAGCCGCTCCAGCAGGCTCTGCTGCACCGATCCGTCGAGGTACTCGTAGACCTCGATGGCCTCGTTCTTGGGCAGCAGCCGGAAGGCGAGGGCCTGCAATGTGCGCGGCAGGGTGCCGATCGCCTCGGCGGCATCGACCGGCTGCACGGGTTGCAGCAGCAGCTTGGCGCCGTCGTAGTTCCCCGCCTGCAGCAGCCCCTCCAGCTGGCGGGCCACCACCTCGGCGACGGCGGAGGCCTCAGCCATCGCTCCTCGGATGCCGGTGAGTACGAGTGTATGGGCTGAGCCGCTAGGGTCCGCGGCGTTCTCCCTTCCCCAGGAACCCATGGCCGTGAACGTGAGCGACGTGGTGGTGCGCACCGCCGCCGGCGAGGAGCGTCGGCTCGGCGAGTGGGCCGGCCAGGTGCTGCTGATCGTCAACGTGGCCAGCCGTTGCGGCTTCACCCGCCAGTACGCCGGCCTGCAGGCGCTCCAGGACCGCTTCGGCCCCCGGGGCTTCGCCGTGCTCGGCTTCCCCTGCAACGACTTCGGGGCCCAGGAGCCGGGCACCCTGGAGGAGATCCAGCAGTTCTGCTCCACCACCTACGGCGTCGGCTTCGAGCTGTTCGACAAGGTGCACGCCACCGGCTCCAAGACGGCCCCCTACGACACCCTCACCCAGGCCGAACCGGCGGGTGACGTGGCCTGGAACTTCGAGAAGTTCCTGATCGGCAAGGACGGCTCCGTGGTGGCCCGCTTCAAGAGCGCCGTGGAGCCGGACGGAGCCGAACTCATCGCCGCGATCGAGACGGCGCTGGCGGCCTGATCCGGCGGGAGCTGGCCCGATCGGGCCGGAGTCAGTCGGGCAGCCAGCCCCGGCTGGCCCGGCCGTCGGCGGTGGAGGCCTCGACCCGCAGCCAGCGGCGTCCGCCGGGCTCCAGCCACTCCCGCAGCACCCGCAGCGGGGCGCCGGTTTCCAGGCGGATCAGCACCGGAGCCTGGCAGCGGGGGGCACAGTGGAGCGCGAAGCTGCCGCTGCTGATGAGGGGCTCGGCCTGACGCTCCCGCCGGCGCACGTCCGGCAGGCGCCACTCGCCGCCGCCGGCGGGCAGGGCAGCCGGGGCCATCAGGGCAAAGCCCAGCAGGGCGGCCCAGCGCCAGGCCGGCACAGGCGTCGCGGGGCGCGTCCGCATCAGATGTCGAGCTGGGCGAAATCCAGCTCGGCGCTGTGGGTCTCGATGAACTCCCTGCGGGGGGCGACCTTGTCTCCCATCAGGATCGTGAAGATGCGATCGGCTTCCAGAGCATCTTCGATCTCAACCCGCTTCATCATCCGGGTCTCGGGGTCCATGGTGGTTTCCCAGAGCTGCTTGGGCATCATTTCGCCGAGGCCCTTGAAGCGCTGGATGTTGTAGTTGGCCTTCTCTCCGAAGCCTTCGAGCACCTTCTTGAGCTCGTTTTCGTTGTAGCAGTAGTTGTGATTCTTGCCGCGCTCCACCTTGTACAGGGGCGGACAGGCAATGTAGATGTAGCCGCCCTCCACCAGCGCCTTCTGGTAGCGGTAGAAGAAGGTGAGCAGCAGGGTGCGGATGTGGGCGCCGTCGACGTCCGCGTCCGTCATGATGACGATGCGGTGATAGCGGAGATTCTTCTCCTCGAAGTCCTCCCCCTTGATGCCAAGTCCGAGGGCCGTGATCAGGGCCTGGATCTCGGTGTTCTTGTAGATCTTGGCGTCGTCGGTCTTCTCGATGTTGAGGATCTTGCCGCGCAGGGGCAGGATCGCCTGGAAGCGGCGGTCGCGGCCCTGCTTGGCGGAGCCACCGGCCGAGTCCCCCTCCACGATGTAGATCTCCGATTCACTGGGGTCACGGGAACTGCAGTCGGCCAGCTTGCCGGGCAGGGTGGAGCTCTCCAGCACAGACTTGCGCCGGACCAGCTCACGGGCGCGGCGGGCGGCCTCGGCGGCGTTGAAGGCCTGGATGGCCTTCTCGAGGATCAGGTCGATCACCTGGGGATTGAACTCCAGGTATTCGCCGAGCGCCTCACCCACCGTGGTGTCGACGATGCCGCGCACCTCGGTGTTGCCCAGCTTGGTCTTGGTCTGGCCCTCGAACTCCGGATCCGGCACCTTCACCGACAGCACGGCCGTGAGACCTTCGCGGATGTTCTCGCCGGCCAGGTTGGCGTCGGCGTCCTTGCGCTTGCCCCGCTTCTTGGCGAAGGTGTTGAGGGTGCGGGTGAGCACCGTCTTGAGGCCCTCGATGTGGGTGCCGCCATCGACGGTGCGGATGTTGTTGGCGAAGCCGAGGATGCTGTCGGAATAGGCATCGACGCACCACTGCAGCGCCGCCTCCACCTGGACGCCGTCCTTGGTGGCGTTGACGTAGATGATCTCGGGATGCAGCGGATCCTTCTCCGCATTCATGTAGGCGACGTACTCCTTGATGCCGCCTTCGTAGTGGTAGATCTCCTCGTGGGCCTCACCATCTGTGCCGGCGGCGGCGGAGCGCTCGTCGCGGAAGACGATGCGGACACCGCCATTGAGATAGGCCAGCTCCCGCAGCCGGGCCGAGAGGGTGTGGTAATCGAACGCGATCCCGCCGCTGAAGATCTCGATGTCGGGCCGGAAGCGCACCGAGGTGCCGGTGTGGGCCTCGGCAGCGTCCTCGGAGGCGAGGGTGCCGATCGGCAGGCCCCGCTCGAACCGCTGGCGGTGGACCTGGCCCTGGCGGTGGACGGTCACCTCCACCCACTCGCTGAGGGCGTTGACCACGGAGATACCGACGCCGTGCAGGCCGCCGGAGACCTTGTAACCGCCGCTGCCGAACTTGCCGCCGGCATGGAGCACGGTCAGCACCGTCTCCAGGGCGCTGCGGCCGGTGCGGGGATGGATGTCGGTGGGGATGCCGCGGCCGTTGTCGGTGACGCTGGCGGAGCCATCCCCGTGGAGGGTCACCAGGATCTCGTCGCAGTGGCCGGCGAGGGCTTCGTCGACCGAGTTGTCGACGACCTCATAGACGAGATGGTGGAGACCCCGGGGCCCGGTGGTGCCGATGTACATGCCGGGCCGTTTGCGCACCGGCTCCAGGCCTTCCAGCACCTGAATCTGTTCGGCGCCGTAGGCCGCTTCGACTTTGATGGCGTCGCTCATTCAGAAAAGGGCTCCCCAGGGGACTGACAAGGACGGCGGATCCCAGGGTCGATGGGGCGGCGATGGGGCGAAGCGTCGCTTGAAGGACGCTGCGCAAAGGTCAATCTACCACCGCCGTCCCGCAGGGCCCCAGAGGCGCCTCTGAGCACCGATTCGGGCCGGGGGTGCAACCGCCCTCCGAGCCCGCCTCCGGCAGGATGGCCCCATCCCCCCGCCCAGGCCGACCCGTGGCGCCCCTGGTGATCGCCCTGCTGGGCCCGACGGCCAGCGGCAAGACCGCCCTGGCGATCGAGCTGGCCGAAGCCCTTGACCTGGCTGTGCTCTCGGTGGATTCCCGCCAGATGTACCGCCACATGGACGTGGGCACGGCCAAGCCCAGCGCCGAACAGCGGGCCAGGGTGCGGCACGAGCTGCTGGATCTGAGCGACCCCGACCGGCCCCTGACCCTGCAGGAGTTCACGGCCCTGGCCAGCGCCGCCATCGAAGCGGAGCATCGCCGCCGCGGCGTGGCCCTGCTGGTGGGGGGCAGCGGGCTTTACCTCAAGGCCCTGCTGGCGGGCCTGCGGCCGCCGGCGGTGCCGCCCCAGCCGGCCCTGCGGGCCCAGTTCGCCGCCCTGGGCCAGCCGGTCTGCCACCGGATGCTGCGCCAGGCGGATCCGGCCGCGGCCGGCCGTATCGCCGCGGCGGACGCGGTCCGCACCAGCCGGGCCCTGGAGGTGCTCTATGCCACCGGCCGGCCCCTGTCGGCCCAGCAGGGTCAGGCCCCTCCGCCCTGGCGGGTGCTGGAGCTGGGCCTGGATCCGGCCGATCTGCCCCAGCGCATCCGGCGCCGCACCGCCGCCCTGTTCGCCGGCGGCCTGGTGGAGGAGACGGCGCAGCTGATCGAACGCTTCGGCGCCGACTGCCCCCTGCTGGAGACGATCGGCTACGGCGAGGCCGCCCGGCTGCTGCGGGGGGAGCTGGAGCCCGAGGCCGCCGTCGCCCTGACGGAGCGACGCACCCGGCAGTACGCCAAGCGCCAGCGCACCTGGTTCCGGCGCCAGCACCGTCCCCTCTGGCTGACGGACGGCGCCGCGGGCCCGGCCTCGGAGGCGGATGTGCTTCAGCGTGCTCTGGGGGCGGCCACGGGCGGTTTAAGGTGAAGGACTAACCGCCCCTGTGAATGCCTCCCCGTCCCCGTTTTGATCGCCGTGCTCCCGTGCGGGAGCTGCCCAACATCAACGACCGCATCAGCTACCCCAACCTTCGCGTGGTGGATGCGGACGGCAGTCAACTGGGAGTCATCACCCGAGAGGCGGCCCTTGATGTCGCCCGCGACCGGGAGCTGGATCTGGTCCTGGTGAGCGAGAAGGCCGATCCGCCGGTCTGCCGGATCATGGATTACGGCAAATACAAGTTCGAGCAGGAGAAGAAGGCCAAGGAGGCCAAGAAGAAGTCGCACCAGACCGAAGTCAAGGAAGTGAAGATGCGCTACAAGATCGATTCGCACGACTATCAGGTGCGCATCGGTCAGGCGGTGCGCTTCCTCAAGTCCGGCGACAAGGTGAAGTGCACGGTGATCTTCCGGGGCCGGGAGATCCAGCACACGGCCCTCGCCGAGCAGCTCCTCTACCGCATGGCCAAGGACCTCGAGGAGAACGCCGAGATCCAGCAGCCGCCCAAGCGCGAAGGCCGCAACATGATCATGTTCCTGAGCCCCCGCAAGCAGGCAGCCGGCAAGACGGCGGCTGCCGCGGCCGGCTGAGGCACTTCGGCTGAGCCTGGTTCAGCCTTCCGCCCGGTGCCTTTCCGGCCCCAGCTGCCGCTCAAAGGTGTCCAGCAGCAGGGACCAGCCGGCCGCCTCCGAGGCGGGGTGGTGGTCGGAGCGGGCCGAACACATGAAGCCATGCCCCCCCTCCAGCACCACCAGCCGGTGCAGCCCCCGGGCCGGCGCGGCTGCGGCGCGGGCGGCATTGGCCGCGGCCAGGGCCGTGTCGATCGCCGCCACGTCGGCCGGCGGAATCAGGGGATCCTCCCGGCCGCAGATGCACAGCAGGGTGCCGCCGATCGTCGGCACCAGCTCGAGGCTGGGCGGGCCACCCCCGGGGCGGCCCGTGGCCACGCCGGCTCCGTAGAAATCCACGGTGGCGACCACCTCCGTCAGGCTGGCTGCGAGCAGGGCGACGTGGCCGCCGAAGCAGAAGCCCACGCACCCCAGGCCCGCAGCCGCGGCCGCATGGGGCAACTGCTCCTGCAACCAGTCGGCGGCCAGACCCACATCGGCGAGCAGCGCTTCGGTGCAGGTGCGCTCCTTGTGGCTGCGCCCGAGGGCCAGCGCATCGGGACCGTAGCCCAGCTCCAGATCGGGGGCGGTGCGGGCGAACAGGGGCACCGCCAGCGCCGCGTAGCCCGCCGCCGCCAGCCGTTCCGTCACGCCCTGGATCCAGCCGTTGAGGCCGAACACCTCCGGCAGCACCAGCACACCGGCGCGGGGCGGCCCGTCGGCGGGGCGGGCCCACCAGCAGCGCAGCGGCACCTGGTCCGGGCGGCGGGGGTCGATCGTCAGCCAGGAGGCGACGACTTCGGAGGGGGACAAACCGGCACAGGCCAACCGGCACATGGTCGTATGCCAACGAGGGAATTGTCACGGGGCCCAAAGCTCCTTAGGGTGGCCGCCAGACCCACCTGGCCCCTCCGGCGTGCGATTCCACATTCAGCAGGAGAGCGACATCCCGGCGTCGACCCAGCTGTACAACCAGATCTGCTTCGCCATCGCCGCCCGGCACTACCCGCCGGGTCACCGCCTGCCGAGCACGCGCCAGCTGGCCATGCAGACCGGCCTGCACCGCAACACGATCAGCAAGGTCTACCGCCAGCTCGAGACCGACGGGGTGGTGGAGGCGATGGCCGGCTCGGGCATCTACGTGCGCGACCAGCAGAACCCGCGCGAGATCAAGCCGCCGCCGGGGCTGCGCAGCAAGGCCCTGCCCGACATCGACCGGGAGGTGCGCCAGAGTGTCGACGGCCTGCTCAACGCCGGCTGCACCCTGCAGCAGGCGCGGGAGCTGCTCACCCGCGAGATCGACTGGCGGCTGCGCTGCGGCGCCCGGGTGCTGGTGAGCACCTCGAGGGAGGACATCGGCGCCTCGATCCTGATCGCCGAGGAACTGAAGCCCAGCCTGGAGGTGCCCGTCGAGGTGGTGCCGATCGAGGAGCTCGAGTCGGTGCTGGAGACCTCCAGCAAGGGCACGGTGGTGACCAGCCGCTACTTCCTGCAGGAGGTGGAGCAGATCGCCAAGGTGCACGGCGTGCGGGCCGTGCCGGTCGACCTCAACGACTTCGGCCACGAACTGGGCATGCTCAAGGAGCTGCGCCCCGGCAGCTGCGTGGGCCTGGTGAGCATCAGTCCCGGCATCCTGCGGGCCGCCGAGGTGATCCTGCACAGCATGCGGGGCAACGAACTGCTGGTGATGACGGCCAACCCCGACACCAGCAGCCGCCTTTTGGCCCTGCTGCGGGCCTCCAGCCACGTGATCTGCGACAAGCCCAGCCTGCCCCTGGTGGAGCAGACCCTGCGCCAGAACCGCGCCCAGCTGATGCGCCTGCCGATGGTGCACTGTGCCCAGAGCTACCTTGGCAGCGCCACCATTGACCAACTGCGCAAGGAGATCGGCCTCCTGGCGGCCTGACGGCGGGAACCCATGCTCGATGCACTCCGGGCCGACCTGGCCATCATCCGGCAGAGGGATCCGGCCGCCAGGGGCACCCTGGAGATCCTGCTCTGCTACCCGGGCTTCCACGCCCTGGAGCTGCACCGCGTCAGCCACCGCCTCTGGCGGATGGGGCTGCCCCTGATCCCCCGGCTGCTGAGCCAGCTGGGGCGGCTGTTCACCGGCGTGGAGATCCACCCGGGGGCCCGGATCGGCCGGGGCGTGTTCATCGACCACGGCATGGGGGTGGTGATCGGCGAGACCAGCGTCATCGGCGACAACTGCCTCCTGTATCAGGGCGTGACCCTGGGGGGCACCGGCAAGGAGCACGGCAAGCGCCACCCCACCCTGATGGACAACGTGGTGGTGGGGGCGGGGGCGAAAGTGCTCGGGGCGATCACCGTGGGCACCAACACCCGCATCGGCGCCGGCTCGGTGCTGCTGCGCAATGTGGAGGCCGACAGCACCGTGGTGGGTATCCCCGGCCGGGTGATCCACCAGGCGGGGGCGCGGATCGATCCCCTGGCCCACTCCGCCCTGCCGGATGCGGAGGCGGCGGTCATCCGCAACCTGATGGAGCGGATCGACAGCCTCGAGAACGACGTCAACCGGCTGCAGGCCTGCCTTCAGGAGGTGGCCGCCGGCCGGCCCCTGGGGGAACCCTGCAGCGGCAAGGCCCAGAACCTGCGAGATCGGGAGATTCTGGAGTTTCTGGGAGACAACCCAGAGATCCAGAACTGAAGCTGCAGAGCGGCTTCAGAACACGGCCACTTTGACGTCAGTTTGGGAGAAATCGTCGCCCTTGAACAACAGGGGCCGATCCAGAGCCATGGCCAGCCCATAGCTGAAGCAATCCCCGAAGTTCAGGCTTGCCAGGTGGCGACCCTTGCCATAGGACTGCCAACCGTGCAGGGCCCAGCGCAGATGGTTCGCATCGAAGGCCAAGGGCCGGATCTCAGCACGGCTCAGCAGCAGTTCCAGGTCAACCAATCCGGCGTCACCTATCTGGCTGACCATCACCATCTGAGCCTCCAGCAGGGTGGGCATGGCGATGGTGCTGTTGCGACTCTCGCCCAAGCAGTGCAGGAGGGCCGCTGCCTCCGCTTCTGCCTTGAGGATCGCCACCAAAGCAGAGGTGTCCACCACCATCACACCGGAAGCCCCTGATCGTCATAGAGCTCGTCCTGCAACTCCTTGCTGGTCACGCCCTCGGGCCACTGAATCTGGCGAAATCGCGGCAGGAGTTCCAGTAGCCGGGCACGCCGAGCTGCATCCGCACTGGCTGTCTCCTCCTCATCGGCCTGGCTACGTTCCAGTTCAGCGCTTAGGGCCTGCCGCACCGCATCGGTCACCGTGGTGGATCGGCGGGCAGCCAGCTCCCGTGCCATGGCGTGCACTTCTGGATCCTTGATATTCATGCCCATGGCACCTGCAGGGTAAAACTTAATCAGATTCTACCCTTGCTGTTCCTCAGGCCGTGACGGCCTGAGGCACCTGGGGCTGGAACATGAACATCGAGTAGATCACGTTGCGGCGCATCTGGGTCATCATCTCCAGGAACATGTCGTAGCCCTCGTTCTTGTATTCGATCAGAGGATCCTTCTGGCCGTAGCTCCGCAGGCCCACCGATTCCCGCAGGGCCTCCATGGCCTGCAGGTGCTCGCGCCAGAGGGTGTCGATCTGTTGCAGGATGAAGAAGCGCTCCGCCTCCCGCATCAGGCCTGGCCGCATCTGCTCGATCTGACCCTCCTTGATGTCGTAGGCATTACGCATCTGCTCCTGCAGGAAGGCCTTGAGCTCCTCCATCGACAGGCCGCTCACCTGGTCGGGGGACAGATCCGCCAGCAGGTAGATGAACTCCTTGACCTTCTCCACCAGGCGGGTGAGATCCCACTCCTCGGGCGGCAGATCCGGGTTCACGTAGGCCTCGACGATGTCGTCGATGGTGCGCTCTCCGTAGCCGATCACCTGCTGCTTGAGCTCCCGCCCCTCCAGCACGCGGCGCCGCTCGGTGTACACCGCCTTGCGCTGGTTGTTCATCACCTCGTCGTACTCGAACACCTCCTTGCGCTTGTCGTAGTAGTACGTCTCCACCTTCTTCTGGGCCCCCTCCAGGGAGCGCGTCAGCATGCCCGATTCGATCGGCATGTCCTCCTCCACCCGGAAGGCGTTCATCAGGCCCGCCACCCGGTCGCCACCGAAGATGCGCAGCAGGTTGTCCTCCAGGGACAGGAAGAAGCGGGTGCTGCCGGGGTCGCCCTGGCGACCGGCCCGGCCGCGCAGCTGGTTGTCGACGCGGCGCGACTCGTGGCGTTCGGTGCCGATCACGTGCAGGCCCCCGGCGGTGCGGACCTGGGCCTCCTCCTGCTTCACCACGACGTCATATTCGGCCCGCACCTGGGCGATGAGTTCGCGCAGGCGCTGGATCTGGGGATCGTCGGTGGGGGCCTTCTCGGCCGCCTGGGCGATGCGGTCCTCGAGTTCGAGCACGGTGAGGGTGCGGTCGCCCCAGGCGGCCACCAGCTCGCGGGAGAAGCCGGCAAGAGCCTTTTCCGTGTCGTCGGAGAGGCTGCAGGGATAGAGGTTGCCGATGGCTCGGGCCTCAGTGGCCGGCCTGGAGCTGGGGGCCACGGCGCCGCCGAAGCCGGCCGGCGCCTCGGTGGAGCGCTGCAGGGGCACAGGGGGACGATGGCACTCCTCGGGGCGCACCAGCCGGGGCAGCAGCACCTCCCGCAGCTTGAGGCGGGCCATGTAGTCGCTGTTGCCCCCCAGGATGATGTCGGTGCCCCGGCCGGCCATGTTGGTGGCGATGGTGACGGCACCAGCCCGGCCCGCCTGGGCCACGATCTCGGCCTCCCGCTCGACGTTCTCCGGCTTGGCGTTGAGGAGGTTGTGGGGGACCTGCTGCTCCTGCAGCAGGGTGGAGAGCAGTTCGGACTTCTCCACGCTGGTGGTGCCCACCAGCACCGGGCGGCCGCTCTTGTGCACCTGGGCGGTCTCGGCGGCCACGGCCTGCCATTTGGCCGTTTCGGTCTTGTAGACCTGATCGGGCCAGTCGGCACGGGAGCGGACCCGGTTGGTGGGCACCACCGCCACTTCGAGTTTGTAGGTCTTCTCGAACTCGACTTCCTCGGTCTTGGCGGTGCCGGTCATGCCGGCGAGGCGGGGGTAGAGCAGGAAGAAGTTCTGGTAGGTGATGCTGGCCAGCGTCTGGGTCTCGGGCTGGATCGGCAGGGATTCCTTGGCTTCGATCGCCTGGTGCAGCCCGTCGCTCCAACGGCGACCCGGCATCACCCGGCCGGTGAACTCGTCGACGATCACCGCCTCGGCGTCGCGCACGATGTAGTTGACGTCCTTGACGAACAGCTCCTTGGCCTTGAGGGCGTTGTTGATGAAGTGGGCCCAGGGGTCCTGGGGGTTGAAGAGGTCCTGGACGCCGAGCAGCTGCTCGGCCTTCTGGTAGCCCTCGTCGGTGAGGGTGACGTTGCGCTGCTTCTCATCGACCTCGTAGTCGCCCTCGGGGTCGATGCCGTCCTTGCCCATCTCGGCGGCACGCTCCAGCTGGGCAGCGATCCGGGCCGCCTGCATGTACTTCTCCTGGGGACGCTCGATC
The DNA here is from genome assembly GCF_014698445.1 of Microcystis elabens FACHB-917. GTDB lineage: Bacteria > Cyanobacteriota > Cyanobacteriia > PCC-6307 > Cyanobiaceae > Cyanobium > Cyanobium elabens. The sequence continues at coordinate 4,093 of NZ_JACJSZ010000058.1, read as the reverse complement.
TGGCCGGAGATGATCAGGGGGGTGCGGGCCTCGTCGACGAGGATGGAATCCACCTCGTCGATGATGCAGTACTGGAACTCGCGCTGCACCACCTCGGCGATGTCGCTCGCCATGTTGTCGCGTAGGTAGTCGAAGCCCAGCTCGGAGTTGGTGGCGTAGGTGATGTCGCAGGCGTAGTTGCGGCGCCGCTCCGGCGGGCTCATGTCCTGCTGGATCAGGCCGACGCTCAGCCCCAGAAAGCGGTGGATCTGGCCCATCCACTCGGCGTCGCGGCGGGCCAGGTAGTCGTTCACGGTGACCACATGGACCCCGCGGCCGGTGAGGGCGTTGAGATAGGCCGGCAGGGTGGCCACCAGGGTCTTGCCCTCGCCGGTCTTCATCTCGGCGATCTGGCCGTTGTGCAGCACCATGCCGCCGATCAGCTGCACGTCGAAGTGGCGCAGGCCCAGCACCCGCTTGCCCGCCTCCCGCACCACCGCGAAGGCCTGAGGCAGCAGCTCATCGAGCAGGACCTTGCGCCGCGCCGGGAATTCAGGCTTCTCCAGCTTCTGGCGGAACTCAGCGGTGAGGCCCCGCAGCTCCTCGTCGCTGAGGGGCTCGATCTCCTCCTCCAGCAGATTGATGTCGGACACCAGCGGCTGGTAACGCTTCAGCTTGCGGGCATTGGGATCACCCAGCAGCAGCTTGAGCATGGAAAGGGCCTGTCCGTAGTGATTCACCTTACCATCGCAAAACCGTGGCCGAGAGCGAAGAATCGTGCTGCTGCAAGGGTTCTCGGCGTCTCCGTCGCCGGGGATCCGCACCTGGAGGGCCCTCCGGCACCGGCCGCCGAGCAGGATTCGCAGCTGATGCGCCCCACCCCGGTCCGTTGAGCAGCGCCCCCCCCAGGCCCGAGGCCCCCTCCGTCGCCCCGATCCGGCTGGTCCGCCACGGCCGGCTGCGCCTGCGCCTGCGCTGGCGGCTGGCGGCCCTCGGCGCCCTGCTCGATGGCCACAGCTTCTGGGCCACCGGACGCCGGCCGTCCCAGCTGGGGCGCATGCTCAGCGGCAGCCAGGTGGTGGTGAGCGCCTGGCAGGTGGGCACCCTGGTGGGCTTCGGCCGTGCCACCAGTGACGGGGTGTTCCGCGCCGTGCTCTGGGACGTGGTGGTGGCCGAAGACCAACAGGGCCGCGGGGTCGGTCGTCGGATCGTCGAGACGCTCCTGGCCAGCCCGGAGGTGGCGGCGGCCGAGCGGGTCTACCTGATGACCACCACAGGCGAAGGCTTCTACGAGAAGCTGGGCTTCAGCCGGGTGGACAGCCAGCGGCTGATGCTGAAACAGACAAGCGGATGAAGAGATTCGAACTCTCGACCCTCTCCTTGGCAAGGAGATGCTCTACCACTGAGCTACATCCGCACGTATCGGGCCCACGCTTGAGTGCCGCTAACGGCGCTGGGCACGGCCCGGCCGGTTCCCACCGACTGATCGAGCATGCCCCATGGGGGGGCCCTTGGTCAAATGGGGGCGGTGGCGGCTGCCGGGGAGGCCTACATCAGGTTGTTCGTGCAGCGGTTTGACCGCTGAGCCGGCGTCACCCGTGCTGTGGCTGATCTGAATGGGCTCTTGGTGGGTCTCCTGCCCGCGGGGGAGATACTCCAAGCCTGACCAAGGTCAAATGGATTCCCCGCGCCGGCGACTTGGGCCACCTTGGCCTCTGCGACAGCCCAGCTGGTGGTCACCCGAGTGCTGAGCCGGCGCCAAGCTTGGAAGCTGGTCGACGAAGCCGCCTAATGAGTTTGCGGAAAACCGTTTGAGCAGTCGACTTTTCCCCTTCTCCGGTCTGCTTCCTCGGTGAGGTTGATTGATCTGGCTGTTTGGGCTACTCAGACAACCCGATCCGGTTGCTGTCAGCCCTTCTTCTTGCCCTGATCGCCCGCCGTTTAGCCACACCTCTGGACAACTGGGTGTTCATGCCACCTCCCAAGTGGGCTTGAGCAAGTTGCCTAGGAGCCTGTCGCGCGTAGATCGCGTCCAGCCTCTCCACAGACGCCCCTGAATCTGCCCAATCCCAGTGCCTGCAATGGATCTGGGCGGGACAATGGGGGCATGCAGAAGCCCAAGTCCTTCCGTCCCTGGCAGCCGGAGCAGACCACCTTGCTGCCGCCATCACCGAGTGACTGGCTCTCGGATGACCATCAGGTGTATTTTCTGCTTGAACTGGTGGATGAGCTGGATCTCTCACAGGTCCTGATCCCCGCTCAGAACAAGGATCCGCGTGGGGAGAAGGGTTTTGACCCGCGGATGATGACGATGCTGCTGCTTTACGCCTATTGCATGGGCATCGTCTCCTCCCGCAGGATCGAGCGGGCCTGTTACGAGGATGTGGCATTCCGGGTGCTGACAGGCAACCAGCAACCGGACCACAGCCGTATCAGTGAATTCCGCCGCCGCAATCTCGATGCGCTGAACGATCTGTTCGTTCAGATCCTGCGGCTGTGTCAGAAGGCCGGGATGGTGAGCCTGGGCCATGTGGCGCTGGATGGCACCAAGGTTCAGGCCAATGCCAGCAAACACAAGGCGATGAGCCACGAGCGGATGCTCAAGGCGGAAAAGCAGCTGGAGAAGGAGATCAATGTCTTGATGCGTAAGGCCGAGATCCTCGATGCCCAGGAGGACCGGCGCTACGGCAATGGCAACCGCGGCAGTGACCTGCCGGACGAACTGAGGCGCCGGCATGACCGCCTGGCCAGGATCCGTCAGGCCCGCAAGGAGATGGAAGCGGAAACCGCCGCTGCAGCAGCGCGGCAGCGGCACGAGGAAGCAGAGGAGGCCAGGGCCAAAGCCGCTGCCGCCCAGGAATCGGATGCACCGGCATCTGAGCAGGCCGAGCTGAGCAAGAAAGCCGAGGCGGCTGCGGCGAGGGCCAAGGCGGCCCGTGAGAAGGCGCTCGAGGCTGCCGAAATCGCCGGTGTGGAACCACCGGAGCTTGAGCCGCTTGCGGCTGACGCGATGCCCAGACGGGGCCTGGCCAGGAAGGCCGACGGCACACCAACCAAGAAAACCCAGCGCAATTTCACGGATCCCGACAGCCATCTCATGCAGTCAGGCGGCTCCTATCTGCAGGGCTACAACTGCCAGCTGGCTGTCGACAGCGATCACCAGGTGATCGTGGCCGTGGGGGTGAGCAACCAGCCACCGGATGTGGAGCACCTGGAGCCCATGCTGGAGCGCATCGCGGCAAGCGCCGGTGCCTTGCCCGATGTAATGACGCTGGATGCGGGCTATTGGAGCGAGGTCAACGCCAATACCTGCGCCGATCAGGGCATTGACGCCTACATCGCCACCGGCCGTCTGCCGCACGGTCAGCGACTGCCGCCGAAGCGCGGCCCGATGCCCAAGGACGCCGACGCCAAAACCCGCATGGCCCGCAAGCTCCGGAGCAAGAAGGGTTCCACGATCTACGCCCAGCGCAAAGCGATCGTGGAGCCGGTGAACGGCCAGATCAAAGAGGCCCGGAGCCTGCGCCGCTTCCTGCTGCGCGGTATTGAGAAGGTCAATGGCGAGTGGCACCTGATCGCCGCCACGCACAACCTGCTCAAGTTGTTCCGGTTCCGGCGATCACAGCAGCAGGCGCTGGCGGCAGCAACGGGATGAAGGGCAGTGGCACTGGTACGAGTAGCCAGGGCTGGTTCAGCCCCACGTCGATGGGTATGCCCACAAGAAGAACAGAGCGGCAGAGGTTCAGCTCAGTGGTGCTGCGGGCGCGTCGTGTCAGGCGGGCTGCTGCTCTATGGGCAACAAACTCCTAGGGGGATCAGATTGTAGGCGATCACTTGCAGGCCAAACACGGCACTCACATTTTCCTGGCCGCGCAGATTGAACTGGCGCAGACCGCCGAATACTTTGATCAAGCCAAACACCTTCTCGATCCCCCGGCGGGCGTTGATCGATTGGGCGTAGCCCTCATTCCGGGTGGTGCGGCCCTGACTGACGGACACAACTCCGGAAGCCTCTGTGCCGGAATGGGTCTCAAGCCATTGGGTGGGCAGGGAGCCATGAGAGGTTGGGGTTGTCACACCAAACCAATCCCTCGTGGATTCCCACGCCCGGCTC
>NZ_JACJSZ010000057.1 GCF_014698445.1 Microcystis elabens FACHB-917 | reverse complement strand
CTGAGCGGATGGCTGGCCGGGATCCGCTCCTCGATCGAGATGTAGGAGAACAAGGAGCCGCTGCGCTCCTGTTGGCCTCGCATCAACGAATGGGCAGTTGACCCATTCTCGCAGAGGTGGTCGGGTTTTTCAGCGAACTCTTAAGGAAGGCCAGGTGCATGGCGCAGCTGGAGGAGAAGCACAGCCGCCGTTCCTGATCGGTGGCCAAATCCAGCTGGCCGAACCAGGGCATCGGTAGTGGGTTGGCTCGGCCGGTGACCTCTGGCGGTGGTGCTGGGATCGGCAGTGATGGCGCCGGGGACGCAGCGACCCCAGCCTGCGGGGTCGTCCAGAGCCACCGCAGGGTGCTACCCTACGCTTAGATCAAATTACAGAATGGATTCATCAGCAGGTCTTCACAAAGTCAACTGAGATAAACTATTCAAAAGATCACTGGATAATCAAACATGTTGAATAGATTGATCAGGATTGTTCAGCTCCATCAGCAGCCATCTCGGATAGGTTTAGCAGGCCATGAAGGCATGATCACGGAGATCAACACTAGTTCCGAGTTCATAGGAAGGACGCAGCAGGATATGAGGGGCAGTTGTTGTCCATGATACTTTCGGCTTCTTGCTGTGATCCCCGTCACTTGGGTCCTCACATTTTAAGAACAGTGGAGAAACTCGGAGTCCTCATCACTCTTTGGATCTGGTGACCATATTCCAAGGCCAACGCAAGATCAATTCTGAATATTTTATCTTGGCCCAACGACTGGGATTCAGTTGGGTATTCGCCGCGACGCCGCGAGCATTTCCGTGAGCCAACGCTTTGACGAAGTGAAGCTCGTTACCGAGTTGCGAACGAGCTTGAGTCGTCTGGAGGCAGCCCTCGGAGCTGTGGAGGAGGGGATGGCCTTCACCGATCTCGAAGGAATCGTGGAGTGGACCAATGCAGCGTTTGATCGGTTTGTGGGGCGCCTGCGGCTCCAGTCTCTTGGTTTTGAACTCCTTGATTTGCTCCCCGAGCACTACCTGTTGGGCCGATCCGAACCAATAGGTTCTCTCCGCTTCTGGGAGGGCACTGAAACTGGTCGGGCCAGTTGGGAGCTGTCGCTTTCGCCTCCTCGCCGGGTCATCGATGTGTCCTGGGCCCAAGTGGATCTGCCCGGCAAACCCTCACTCGTCTTTACCTTCCGGGATCAGAGCGCACTCGCTCTGTCCCAAGCCAACCTGCTGGAATCCCAGCATAAGATTGAGGAGCAGGTGGAGCTTCGAACCCATGGGATGGAGCAGGTCCGCGATGAAGCCTTGGCCGCCAGCAGAGCGAAAACTCAATTTCTGGCAAGCATGAGCCATGAAATCCGCACCCCGTTGAATGCGGTGATCGGTATGGCCGAACTGCTGATCAGGAGCAATCTGGACGCTGGCCAGAGCGAGATGGTCGAAACCATTCGCTGGAGTGGTGAGCACCTGCTCAGCCTGATCAACGAAATTCTCGATATCTCGCAAATTGAGACCGGGCGCCTCAGGCTGAACTCCCGGACATTCGACCTTCCTATCCTAATTCATGATTGTCACAATCTTTTTCGCAATCAGGAGATCTGTGGGAAGCTCGACCTGAAGCTATCCATCCCGACCGAATTGCCGAAATGGGTGCATGGTGATGATCTGAAATTGCGTCAGATCCTTATTAATCTATTAGGCAATTCCGTTAAGTATACCAACCATGGGAAAATCCGGGTTTCTGTTGAGGTGGCTGCCCAGAGAGGCAACGAGATGGATCTGCTGATTCGTGTGGCCGATACGGGCATTGGTATCGCGGCTGATCGTCTGCCCTTGATCTTTGAGGAGTTCTCGCGCCACTCCAATCATGACCAGACCAGCCAGAGTGCGGGTTTGGGCCTTGCCATCTGTTCCCGGCTCTGCAAAAAGATGGGGGGCAGCATCTCCGTGGAGACACGCCTCGGAGAAGGCAGCTGTTTCACGGTTCACCTTCCCTTCCTGGTCACGGAGAAGCACAAGACCATTCCTGGACCGGTGGCGGGCGCCGGCGATGACTTCAAGGGGGTCGGGATCCTTGTGGCCGATGACAGCCGCATCAACCAGCGGGTGCTGCAACTGATGCTAGCCCGGCTGGATATCCAGCCCGAATTGGTGAGTGATGGTGATGCTGCCATCGCATGCGTAGAAGCGGGTGGCATCGATCTGGTGTTTATGGACATCGAAATGCCCCGGCTGGATGGAATGGCGGTGACCCGTCGGCTTCGTGCTGCCGGCTATGGCGATCTCTATGTGATCGCACTCACCGCCTTTTCCTTCAATTCCCTTAAGCAAGACTGTGTTACAGCTGGGATGAACGACTTTGTGACAAAGCCGCTGCGCCATGAAGATCTCATCGCAGCCCTGAACCGTTTTCAGTTGTGGAGATATCGCACCGCCTCGGTTGTCTCTGAATGAGCAACCTGCTGCAGGGTGTATCGCCATACAAGGCCAGCTACGACGGCGTGCTGAACGGGAGTATGGGCAGCTCATCACTCCTGGCCAGATGTTGCCAGCTTCAAGCAGGAAGAATCAGAATGATAAAATGACTACGGCTACAGGATCAGGTAGCGAGTGCAAGACTGGGATGCAACTCTAGGTAAAATTCTATCAGCGCAGGATCATCATGTGGGATATCCCGCAACACTCCTTGAAGTCCTGGCCAGGGTTGAAGCGAAGCAGGGAAGAGGATAATCTCTAATGTTCTTTGAGGTGAAACTGGTATGGACGGAAGCGCACCTGACAATAGATAATCGGCAAGCAAAACTCCAAGATCTACGCCCACTATGGCGCCCAGATGAGCAATGGGAACCGGTCTTGGATTGCATTCAATCAGAACTGGTTCCCCGCCATCTTGGGGCTTAATGAAATCGAAGGAGATGAAGCCGCTATAGCCGAGTGCAACGACCATCTTGTCTGCCGCTGCGGCGATTTCTGGCTCATGGCAGATCCGTACCGCCGTACTCGGGCCCTGCGGATAGGCGCACTCCAACTGGAAGGCGCAAATCCCCCCCATCAGATAGCCTCGCACGGCGATTCCGCAAAACATCACCACCTGCCCCGAGATCGGGCTCTGGATGTCTATCGGAGTCCCTGTAGGGTACCAATGTCTGCCCAGCAGGGTCCTGAAAAGATCCCGTATTGGCAGCATGGTCTGCTTTTCAGCCGTGGCAGTGTAAGCGTCTCGAACCGAGACAGAGTCCGGGCAGGACACCACTCCAAGACCTGCCCAACTGAAGGATTCCTTCAGAAAAACGGGGTAGTCGAGAGCATCAGCCTTAGCAACAGCCTCGCCTGCTGAAGTAACCGTAAACCCTCGAGGTACCTTGATGCCGAGCTTGCTTGCAAGGCTCAATGTATCTGACTTGAGCAGGCTTGCATCGAAACAATCAGGGTCGCCCAGCGAGGCCTTGATTAGTGCCATTGTGGCAGGCGAAAGACCTGCACCTCCACGCCGAAGTAGGAGAAATTGCAGCAGGGCGATGCTCTGCTCGTCGCTGGGCACGATCCATCTTGCTCCTGATGCCGAGACGGCTTCCTCAAGAGCATTTGCCAGGCCGCGAAATGAACGAGATCTCGGAAGTTCGAAAAACCGGAAAGGATACCGGCTATGCCCAATCATGGTATTTCTGAAACACAGCGCTGCCACAGAAATTCCTGCTGAATGCAGCGAGCCTGCCAGCCGTGCAGGTGAAATACGATGGTCTTCGATAGCTAAAAACAGAACTACCATGCATGTCATCTAGTGCTTTCATTGTAGGCTGGCCATGGACTATCGCATCATCAGATCTGAAGCAGCTTTGCTGCAGATTGCCCGGCGGCTTAATCCGTCTGGCGATCCAGCTAATCCGCGGCAGTGATGGTATCGTAAGCAGTGACAGGGTGCTGAGTTTTGAGGGCCAGCTCTTTGACGTTGGGGAAGCCGACTGCTCTGAATGCTTACAATCAATCATGGGCTGGTACAATCTCAACAACTCGTTTGCTTCTAATAGCAGCAACTATCAGTTCATTCAGGTCAGTATGAAATCTGACCTGTTTAGAACGTCCCCCCCCCGTCCCCTTAAAGCATCCAGCACCTCAAGCCATCAAGGTGCTGGTATCACCGCCAACCGCCTCACCCGAAGCCAGCGAACGGAGTGGTCTGCTCTTGAGCTTGCGGCTGCTTCTGCAGTAATGATTCGATCGTGGGCTGGCGGCTGCGCGAACAAACGGCGACGGTGCCCTTTGTGAACGAGGTCACGGTCCGAGTAGCTGGAAAAACTTGCATCCATCCGCTGAAGCATGTTTGGCTTCAGTTGGTCGCGGCCCTGTTGCTCACGGTCGTCGCCCCGCCTGGGGATGCCCGCTCTGGCATCCTGCGCTCGAAGTTCCCCACCGGTGTCTCCCTGGAACACGTACCCGGTGTCGCTTACTCCACCCATCAGGACCTGCCCATTCCAAACTGCTCCTGGCGTTACTGGTACCTGCAGCACAGCAAGAAGGTGTGGTTTCAGATCGATCGGCGTGCCGTAGCTGGTCTCCGGCCTGTCTTCAGCCACGAGGGCAAACTAATCCTGCACAGGAGCGAAGTGGCTACTGCACGAAATCTCGCCCACACCACCGGCAGGGGGCCGGTGGTGTGGGGAGACTTTCCATCCTGGGGTTGGGGCCAAGGACCCGGCGGCACGCAGCTCTATCTCGAGCTATGGACCCGCTGGACCTGGCTGCATCCAGAGGCCTGCGGTCATCCCCAGACCTTCGGGGTGGTCTTCTTCGGGCCCGAGAAACGATCGCCAGGTTCAAATTGAACATAGTGTCCTGAAGTCACAGGCGAGCGCCCGCTCCATCACCAGCTTGTTACCACCATTCGGCAGGTGGTCGTAGCGGATCATCCAGCCGAAATCTCGGCGAAGCCGCCCCAGTATAATCAGTCCCCAGTGTGAATCTTGATCCGGCAGCTCAGGCAGTCCAACCGCATTCGGATTGACATCCCCATTCGATTGGCCACCTGGATGGTTGGTTCGCACCGAAGCCTTCTCAGTCTTCGCATCGTTTGTCCATGTGCTTGTGATCTTGAAGGGAGCGCCCTGATCATGGATCTGGAGCTGCAGGTGGGTCGCAGTGATGCCCAGGGAAACCTTCACTGGAGGAGGGGATACCAGGGGGCCGTGGGCATGGCGAACGGCGTTCGTGAATCCCTCCACCAGCGCCGTCTGGGCCTGGATCCAGACCAAGGGATCCAGACCGGCTGGGCGGAGCTGATCGAACCAGTCGAGCAGGTTCTGGGTCGCCTCCAGCTTGCTGGGAAAGCTGGATTCGCAGGTGCCATGGGTGAAGGGAGGGGGCATCATTCAAGAGGCCCCTGAACGCTTGCTGAAGATCACCGCAAGTGTCTTGAGGATCAACCTCAGGTCGTATCCGAAGCTCCAGTTCTCCTGGTAACGCAGGTCGAACAGAATCACATCTTCAAAGTCCAGCACTTCAGAGCGTCCATTGACCTGCCACTCGCCGGTGAGCCCCGGTCGCACATCCAGCCGCTGCCAATTGGGAATGGCGTAGCGATCCACCTCATCGGGCGTGGGCGGTCGGGTACCCACCAGGCTCATATCGCCAATCAGCACATTCCAGAACTGGGGCAGCTCGTCGAGGCTGGTGCGGCGCAGGAACCTTCCAACCCTGTTGATGCGCGGGTCGTTGGTGTTCTTGAAAAACGCCCCGGTTGCCTCATTGGGCACCGTTGTGCGCAGCGCTTCAGCATTCACCACCATCGAGCGCAGTTTCCAGAGTCGGAAGCGACGCCCCATCAAGCCCAGCCGAACCTGGGCGAACAGGATCGGCCCTGGACTGTCCAGCCGGATCGCCAGGGCGAGGAACGGAAACAGCAACAGCGTGATCGCCAGGCCGACCAGGGCCCCCACGATGTCGAGCAAGCGTTTAGGCCGTGATCGCACTGATGGGTGAGTAATGGCGGGCCGCTCCTTGGTGTTCACCGCCTGAGCCGGATTCACCCCTTCGCTGCCTGCCACCACGGGCAGGGCCTGCTCGAGGCCCATCAGCGACAGGGCGAGCTTCACCTGGGCGCCGGCGCTCCAGGCCTCCAGCGGGATCCCACGGGCGCGGGCCAGTTTCAGGTTGGGAATCAGTGATCCGAGGCCACTGCTGTCGATCAGCTCGGTACGGCTGAAATCCAGCACGATGCTGCGGGTATCGGGGTAGAGGGGCAGCAGCTCCTCCAGGCATTGGCGGAACCTCACCGCCTCGGATACGGTGAAGCGACGCGGGAAACCCAGGAGCAGCACCCTCCGGTGCGAGGTAACCGATACACCACCGGGCTGAGCGACGGAGACGTTGACATTGGCGCCAGACCTCGTCATCGAGGCAACGGAGGAGAAAACAACGAGTCTTCTGCTGAGGAGTCGACCGGAAAGAGCTGGTCGAGGCGGCGGCACACGGCCTGGGCTGCCGCCCCTGAGAGCTCGCCGATCGATACCTTGGAGGGTTCAGCCAGGAATCGCACCAGATCGGCCGGTCCCCAGCCGATTGGAACCCCGATCGAGGCCAGCGCCTGCGCCAGTTCCACCTGATGGTCGTCGACGTGCTCCTGGAAGCGCTGGCTGCGTGGGATCAGCAGGAACGGGATCTCCATGCTGTCGAGCAGCAACACCGTTCCCTCTCCGCAGTGGGCGATCACCAGCCGGGCCCGGAGCACCAGGGCCTGGAAGTCCTGCTCCCCCAGCAGGCGATACACCTTGGCTCCGCCCGGCAGGAAGGTGCAGGTGCCGTATTGCACAATCACCTCTTCCTCGCCGAACAGGTCGTCCCGGAGCAGCAGATCCACCCATCGCATCAGGCGGTTGAAGGGAAATTTCTCCGTACCCGTCGTGATCAGGATCATCGGGAGTGGTCCAAGGCCGCTGCCGGCTGTGCGTTGAATGGGGCACTGATCAGCACCGCCCCTGGATAGCGGGCCTGCAGCCGGGGCCAGTGCACGTAGAGCACGTCGAGGAAGGGCAAAGCCAGCCTGGCCGAGAGACTGAGGGTCTCGATGCGTGTGATCGATTCGACAAAGACGGTGTGGCTCCCCAGCAACTTGCCGAAGATCAGGAAGGGCACAGCCACCCCAGCGCCGGTGGAGAGGATCACATCGGGCTTGGGAGTCCGCAGCACTCGCCATGAGAGCAAGGCGTTGCGGACCAGGTTGGGGAGGTTTCGATTGGTGGGACTGTGGGCCCAGGTGACCTGCTCGCCCTCCAGAGCCGCGCGAGTGGTGGCGGTGTCAAAAGTCACCCATCTGCGCTGGTGCTGTTTCCAGAAGGGCCCCAACTGCAAGAGACCCTTGAAATGCCCCCCGGAGGAGCAGATGAGCAGAAGCTGCATCAGATCAGCCCTCAGGGGATTCAGAAACGCAGCCGGAAACAAAGACCTTGTGCAGCTTCCGGATGCCCATTCTAGCGTGCTGCATCACTCCCGTGATCCGTATCATGGCGTTCTCCAGAAGCCTGTAAAGCCCTTGCGGCAGTAGCTCGCCCAGATAGGCCGCCGCCAGGGTGATCAGGGTGCGGATCGGCTCCTCCCGTACCAACCTGGGGTAGCGGCCCAGTGCCTCATGGACGAGCTTGGCCCCCTGGCGCGGTTGGCGATCGCGGATGGCACGGCGAGCCAGGTAGCGCAGCTGGTAGGCCAGGGCCCGCGCGCCATTGCGGCTGATCAGCTCCGGGGCATAGGCGGCCGTTTTGTCGAGAACCCGCTGCCAACTGGCGAACTGCTTCTCGATATTGGCCGAGAGACCGCCGCTGCTGAGCCGATAGAGGGTGAGCGGCTCGGCGATGCCCTCAAATTGCCACTGCGTCTGCAGTGCGATGCGCAGCCAACATTCTATATCTTCCGACTGGCGGAAGCTGTCGTCGAACCAGGCGCTCTCCAAAGTCCCGTAAATGTTCGTCTCGTAGCGGATCTCATCCAGCACTTGCCGGCGCATCACGACGCACGATCCATTGCTGATCGGATTACGGCAGAGGATCATCTCCGGGGTGATGTCGTACAGTGATGGGGTCTGGTAGAGGCCCAGCGGCTTGCCGTCGGCATCGATGAAGGCGGAACAGGAATAGCTCACCCCCACTTCCGGAGCAGAACGGAGATGCTCCACATGCCGCTCGATCTTCTGTGGCAGCCAGAGATCGTCGCTGTCGAGAAAGGTCAGTATGGCACCATGGGCGTGGCGGATGCCGGTGTTGCGTGCTCCGGCCAGCCCCCGGTTGAGCTGCTGGATGATCCAGATGCGGGAATCGGCGTAGTTGCGGCAAATGGCGACCCCTGCATCGGTGGAGCCGTCGTCCACTACCAGGATTTCCAGATGGCCATAGGTCTGGGCCAGCACCGACTCCATGCTGGCCTTCACCGTGTTGGCGGAGTTGTAGAGCGGCATCACCACCGTGACCAGCGGCGAGCCATCGGCAGAGCCGCCAGCTGCGTCAGTGGGTTCGAATCGAGTCACTAGAATCGGCATCAGAGGAAAGCGCGCGTCATATCACCGGTCTCAATGGCCCATGGATGGCACCGGCCCTCATTGTTTTGCATCCCAGTGCTCCCGCAGCAGGCGCCGTGCTGTCGCTAACCAGTCCCTACAGGTGAACAGCAGCAATCTGGCGAAGACCGCCAGAGCTGTCAGGCCTGTGCGGCGGGGCTCTCGGATCACAACACGCCAGTCCGATCGCAGAGCCCGCAGCAGAAAGTCAGCCCCGACGGCGGGATTGTCCTTCAGACGCAGAGAACGACGGGCCAGATAGCGAAGCTGAACGGCTTGAGCTGTGGCGAAGTGCTTCTCAACCAACAGGGGGGCATAGCAGCGAGCCTCGCTGATCAGCCGCAGCCAGCCCTGCTCCATCTTCTGCAGACTGGACGAAAGGCCACCCGTCGAAGTGCGGTAATAGGTGAGCACGTGATCAATCGGTACAATCTGCCAAGTGCCGTAACAGGCGACCCGAAGCAGCCATTCCAGGTCTTCCGAAAAACCCATGTCCTCCACGAAGCCACCCACGGTTTCAAAGACCTCCCGCCGCAGAACCCAATTGGAGGTGGTTGTCGTTGGATTTTCACAGAGGAAGTCCACGGGCCCCAAGGCATGGCGCGGATGGGTCGCCACCAGCCCGGTGGGAAACCCCTCAGGAGAGAGGAATTCCACTTGGGCAAAGCTCACCCCCAACTCGCTTTGGCGGGCATGACGCTCGACATGAAGACGCAGCTTTTCAGGTTGCCAGAGGTCATCGGCATCGAGGAAGGCGATCAGGGGCGAATGGGTTTCAGCTACACCGAGATTTCGAGCAGCCGATACACCCCGGTTTGGCACCGAAAGCAAATGCAGTCGCGAATCTTTCGCCTGGAGTTCCTGAACCATTGCCGCCGTTCCATCCGTGGAACCGTCGTCGATGATCAAGGCTTCCCAGTTTGTGCAGGTTTGGGTCTGAACGGAAGCGATGGTCTCGGCCAGGAAACCGAAAGCATTGAAGGCTGGGATGACAACCGATATGGCTGGACTAGACATGTGTCAAATGGCCCAAGAAGCAGGATGTAGCAAAACGACCCTCCGTGCCCAGAGGAAATAAAGGGGTTGAAGCAGTAGATGGGTGGCCATGACGGCCACGGCAACACCGAGAATGCCGTAATGGGTGCCCACCAGCACGGCTAAAGCCAAGCAAAGGGTGAAGCCCAGACTCCAGTTGAGATCTACTTGGGGAAGGCCGATGGTGCGGAACAACATCGAAGCCGCCTTGGCAAAAGGCCTGGACAGGGCCGAGAGGCAGATGACGATCAGGACTGGCACGGCTCCCTGATCGACCCACTTCTGCCCAAAAACGATTGGTACGTATAGGGGCGCTAGCGATACTTGAAGCATTACTAGCGGAATGATTACTTTGGCAATCGTGTTGATGTTTTGCTGAAAGCGCTGGTGAAGTAACAAGCGGTTGTGGCTGACTTCACAGAGGTCAGAATAAAGCGTCAGACCCATCGCATTCATAGCACTCAAACTCATGCCAAGCCCGGCATTGAAAGCAAAGTAATAAGTTCCCAACTGGCTTACACCGATAAGGCGACCGATCAAGAGATAGTCAATATTCTCACGCAAGGTATACAAAAGCTCGATACCAAGTATACGAGATCCGAACCCCAGGATTTGACGCCAGTGCCATAGCGTAGGGCGCCAGTTTGGCCTCCAGGAATGAAAGCGGTAGACCATAATGACCCAGATAGGTGCAACAAGAAACTTAGGCAAGATAATCGACCACATTCCAAAACCATAGAGGGCAAAGATTGTGATCAGGATATTGTCCGTCACCACGGAAGCAAATTGGATCAAACTGAAAATATGAAGTTGATTCTCCCTTAAGATCAAGGATGTCTGCACGGATCCAAGCGGATAGATCAGATAGGTAAATCCGATTAGAACAATGGGCCGAATCAGATCGGGATGCTTATAGAGGCTGGCAGCGGTGAAAGCTGCCATGATTTGGATGAAAAAAAGAAAGATGCCAAGCAGCCAGTTCAAGGTGAAGGCGGTGTTGCACATCTCCTCGACTTCGGAGACTGAAGCTTGGACCAGTTTCTCGCCAATGCCGTTTCTGGTGAACACACGGAGGAACTCATGGGTCATCATGACTAAAGCGGCAACCCCATAATCATTAGGGCTCAGGAGTCTGGCCAATATGACAGTAGCGAGAAGTCTCGAAATCCGAATACCGATTTCTGAAAGACCCATCCACCCGATGTTCCTCAAGAAGCGGTCATCCGATCGAAAACGCCTCAGGAAGTTGAATCTTATCAAGCAAACTCACGCAGCAGGCTGTCCCAGGAGCGGCAGAATTGATCCCAGCTGTTCAGGCATGACACACGAGCCTCATCGGCCAGGCGGGAGCGCTCGTCAGCAGAAAGGGCGATCAGTTGTTGAATTGCATCCGCCAGTTCTGTGTCGGAGGCAGGAGGTACGGCAAAGCCACAGCCTTTCATCTGTTCGCTCAAGCCACCGACGCTGCTGACGATCACCGGAAGACCTGCAGCCCGCGCTTCAAGGCAGACATTCCCCCACGGTTCCCAGAGAGAAGGGATGGCGATGGCATCGCAGCCATGCAGGAAGGCAGGTACGTCGGTGATTGGTCCAAGGAACGTGATACCCGGATGACCAGCGGCCAGACTGCGGAGTTCTGATTCCAACAATCCATCTCCACCTAGTAACAACTGCACGGAGCCAAGTGGCAGGATCTGAATCGCCTTGATGAGGGTATCAAAACCCTTCTGTTTCACAAAGCGACCGAAGGCTCCGAGACGAAGTGGAGTGTGGGGAGAGCGGCCGATCGGCAACCTCTGAAACACTTCAAGGGTACGGCTGAAGGGAATGACCCGCAGCCTCGAAGCCCCTAAAAGCCTCGAATCCATCATCCAGCTGGCTTGACCAGTTGAAACGGAAACCACACGGTCAAAAAGTGAATAACCTAGTCTTAGCATCATTCTGAATCTCGACCGATAAGGAACTTGGCATATCTCAAATCCGTTGCAATAGTGATGTTCAACAAGTATACTTGGAGTTCTGATTAGTCTTATCTGATCAGGTAGCCCTCTCCAGGAGCATGCCGGATGCCAGATGACTACATCGGGACGCCAGCTATGAAGTGTTTCTAGTGCAGCTTCGAGCGACGCCTGTCGGAAAGATATCCATTCCAAGAAGGGCGACTCAGCCATACCGTTTAAGGTAGCAGGAATGCCACCGCCCCATGAGGTCTCTCCAGGTGAAAGCACGTGCAGAACCTTCATTGGTGCAAGAATGCTGCATTTCTGCAGCATAAGCGGAATAAAAGTCCGGCTACTCTTGATAAGAAAGATCTAGGTCTTTGCATGAATCTGATTTGCATCATTCGGATCTTTACACTAGCATTGCTTCAATTCTCTGTAGGTACGCTCCCGGCCAATGCCTTGCCCTTGTCGCCTGGGGACCGGATCCGGATATCCATCCTGGACGGCGAAGAATTTAACGGTGTTTATGAGGTAAATATTGATGGCAGAATCAACATTCCCTACTTGCCTCCTTTGGCAGTGATTGGTAAAGAGTCTCAAGTTTTGCGCTCGGAGTTGCGAAGAATGTTGATCAATGGAGGCTTCTTTCAGCCAGCATATTTACAACTCAGCGTCAATATGATTAGTTGGGCCCCGATCAATGTCTTTGTTGCCGGAGATGTGTTTTTTCCAGGCCGTGTCATCATCAATGAGAAATCATTAGACCGAGCGGACGAAGCTCCGGTAACCGTATCGGGTCAATATCCACCTAATCGGTTTTTATCGACCGCTCTCAAGTCGTCAGGAGGGGTAAAGCCCACAGCTGATGTTTCTTCTATCAAACTAATAAGGGGTGGCAAGGAAAGCTTTCACGACTTCACAGGAGTATTCACTGGCCAACCTTTGGAGGATGTTGCCTTGATTGCCGGTGATCAGGTCATCGTGAAGGCTACGAAGAACGTGAACCCCTTGATTGTTCGTCCTTCCCCCATCACTTTGGCAGGAGTCAAGGTGTTCCTTTCCAATTTAACCGTGCCTGCCACGGGTAATGCCCCGTCAGGAATCAGTCGGGATGCCACATCATTCAGCTACGGAAACCGATTCTCACACGCGGTGGTTGCTGCGAACTGCGCTGGAGGAACGCGCTTTACGAATGCTGGGCGAAAGGCGATCTTGGTACGTACGGATGAGAGTAGAGGCGCCACCAGCTATTTGGAGAGAAAGGTGGATGACCTGCTGATGACCTCCAACAATGATCGTCTAAACCCTTACCTAATGCCCAATGACGCAGTTGCCTGCTACGACTCCATCATTACGAACGTTCGGGATGTGATTAATTCTTTTGCCGACGTCCTGACACCAGTCGGGTTGATCCTAAACGTGTGGAAGTAGTGACCAGCCCAAAGCTTCTCTATGCAAAGTTGTTTAAGCCTTGCACTGGCCAACTAGGCGTACCTCAAACACTTTCATGGAAGCGACTAGATTTCCATATCTTACTGATACTAGGGACAAATGCTTTTATCTGGATTTCCGCGATTCTTTATCTTTTCTTCGCCAAGCCTGCTTACACCAGTAAATGGGCATTAATCCTGCCCAGTACAAGCTCAGCGACAAATCTTAACTTACCAGAAATCGGCCAAGCCACTTCCTCCTCTGGGCCTGGTATAAGCGGAACCACGTATGACACCAGAGCAAATTATGAATATATCTTTACAAGCGATCATGTGATCGGCGAAGCGTCAAGGCTCTGCAACTTAAGTCCCGATGAGTTTGGCAAGCCGAGGATCAAGCTAATCGACAACACAACCATGATGCAGTTTGAGATATCGGGTCGAACGCCCGAAGACGCTCAGCGAAAATCGCTTGCTCTTTATCGTTCGGCCGAGAAAAGACTGAATGAATTACGTGAAAAAGAATTAAGGTCGCGGGAGATTCCAGCCGAAACGATTCTTCTGTCAGTAAAGCAAAAACTCCAGGAAGCACAGCAGAAAGTCACTGATTACAAACTTAGTTCTGGCTTGAGTTCAGCTGATCAAGTGAGAGATCTTTCTGGAAATATTGAGCAACTCCGTCGACAACGTGCAGAAGTCTTGGCTAACGAGCAATCAGCAGCTAAGCGTCTTGCCCAGTTGAGTCTAAGTCTTGGGCTTTCATCGTCACAAGCTGCTGATGCCTTTCAGCTACAGACTGACCAAGTGTTTCAGCAACATCTCAAGGACTACAGCGAATCGACTGGCTCACTACGACTGCTCACGGGCAAGTTTGGACCACGGAATCCAAGGGTGATAAGGGAAGCGAATAAACAGTATTCTGCGCTCACTAACCTGCTGCGAAGTAGCAAGAAACTCCTTGGCAAGGAGCTTCCATTGCGAAAGCTCAGCAAGCTCTCACTCTCAACCGTTACAAGCAACTCTGGTCGTGACTCATTACTTCAGAATCTCGTCAATGTCCAGGCCGACCAGCGAGCCCATTACGGTCAGGCCAGTGCTCTCGAAGTACAGATCATGGGCCTAGAGAAGCGTCTAAGGGGGATTGCCAAGCCACTTTCCACACTGGAGTCGCTATTGCGGAATGAGCAGATCGCCCAGGCGGTCTTCGCCTCAACTCTGGCCAAACTGGATCTGGGCCAGGGTGATCTGTTTACGGTTTATCCACTGATTCAGATGGTCGTAGAACCTACTTTGCCAACTAAATCTAGTGCACCGAAAACCAGCTTTGTTCTTGCAGGCGCTGTGGGCGGCTCCATCTTCTCAAGTCTCGGTCTCTGGGTTCTATGGATTCGCAAACCCTGGATGAAGAAGATCTCAACATGGATCTCTCCATGAGCGATTTGCTGAGGTCGGCCTCTGATCCGAACGAGAAACGACGACCTGAGAAAATCTGCCCGGGAAATATTTCAGAGCATATCATTTGGTGGGCAGTCACTTGGACATACCCGCTCTGGTTGATGGGTGGGCTTTACATCGTTGGCTCCATCCTGGGATGGGTGCTTCTTGGGCTTTTATTGGTAAAGATCCTCGCCCAGGATGACTCCACACACCCCAACGACAAAATCAGCATCAGCTGGGTCATCTGGTTCTGGATCATCGGCATGGTGACCATGGGAGTCGCCCTGTTGGTTGGGCATCTTGACTACAATCTTGACGTAGATATGATCGTCAAATCCAGCATCGGCTGGGCTAAAGGCTGGGCTGCTCTAGCCTTGTATCCATTGGCTGCCAATCTTTGTATCAGGCCAGAAATCATCATCCGCGCTGTCTGCGTCATCGGCTTTCAGACCCTTCTGATTACGCCATTATTGTTGATTACTCCTTATCTTCACCTGCCTGAAGTCCTTTACGTATCACCTCTAAAGGCCATTGGTGGACCAGGCCCGGAGTTCTTTGATGTGAGACTTTTTGAAATTGATCCAACTACAGATCAGTTGAGATGGCGGTTATTCACGCCCTGGGCACCCGCACTGGGATTCGTTGGCAATATCTACTTCATGCTTTCACTTCAGGAGAAGGACATGAAATGGAAAATCTCTGGGCTAGCCGGTGCTATCTTGATGTGTCTTATATGTAAATCTAGACTCGCTCAGCTCTGCCTTTTCCTGGTTCCACTCTTTACCATGTTACTGACCAGCCTTGGTCGACCCATGGTTTTGATTGGCATTGGCGTATTGAGCTATTTCTCCGGTTTATTTGCGCTTTTTGTGAAAAGCTCTTTCGTCAACTATTGGGAGTCATTTAAGTCGGCTCGTGCTGATTCTACAAGGGTTCGTATGGCCTTGAAGCGCATTGCTATTTATCGTTGGGAAACAGAGGCACCGATCTGGGGCCATGGAGTCGTTGAAAGAGGCAGCCATGTTGTGCAATGGATGCCTATTGGTTCCCATCACACATGGGCAGGCCTATTATTTGTTAAGGGGTTTGTTGGTTTCCTTGCCTTAGCTGCGCCGATGTTGGTTACTTTTGTGTCGCTTGCATGGCGTAGCCTGAGTCCCCGATATCCACTTGGCTCCACTGGCTTTAGCATCATTGCGCTTCTTTTCCTTTATACATTTGGTGAGAACCTGGAGATTCTCGTTTATCTATGCTGGCCCGGACTGATTATTTTGGGACTGGCCTTGCAGGAGAAAAAGACTTCGCTTAAAGGCACCATGGATGAGCCCTGACTTCAGGATTTGTGAAAACATTATCAGCCCCTAATAGAAAAGTGGCCATATGATAGCCGCCAGCGCGGAATAGTATTTTGAATATTAGTTGGTTCTGGTTAGGTGATCACAAGTAATTGCCGCCCCATAAGTGGGCCTGCCGCGAGGCCCTTCTGCCTGAGATGGAGTCTGTCTTGCCTTGGTAAATGCTGATCAATCTTAGCGAACCCAACTTCTGAAGACCATGATAATAAGAGGTCGGCCGGTTGCCCTCTGCGCCGCACCAGCACCGCCGCACCTGGATCTTAACCACCCCCAAGATGGCCATTATCGTGCAACTCCCGATTGGCGGCATGGGATTGCCTCATCCCCATCAGACCGTGGTGGTCTAGCCCATTGGCCACTGGCAATTGCACGGGACTTCCCAAAGAATTCTCCAGCAGATAAGCGCAGAGGTTGGAGACGGAGCGTCTCTCTCTTGGATCGGGTCAATAGCGCTTCATGCGCGTAAACGCTGAGCGTGATCGTGATTCGCCGGGGTTGACATTGCAACCCCCGAGACGGTCAATTATGGTTAGTTCTGTTGGAGTGTTAAGGGCTTTGCTGTTGCTGGGCAAGGGAGCTGGTTAACGGCGAAAACGTACAGCGGTAATGCCGCAACCATATTCAGACTCTCATTGATAGTACGCGTTCAGGGGCCGTGATGCTCCTGCGCAGGACTGCACGCCTGATGGCCCATCGCTGAGCGATCAAGCAGCGGTGCTCTGTGTTGCCGAACTCAGGGATCGGGCAGCAGTGACGGCATCACCCCACCGCGGTGATGGGCAATCCAGGCCTGCTCCAGGAACTGCCAGACATCGCGGCCCTGTTGCCTGAGGGTGGTGGTGACGGTGAGCAGGCGGCTGCGGCAGATCGCACCCTGGCGGGATTGGACACCATGGCTGATCTTGCGTTGAATCACCGACTGGCGCAGGGCACGCTCAGCAGCGTTGTTGGTGGGCTCGATTCCACGGGCCTCCAGGAAGGTCCAAAGGCCATCGGCCAGCTGCAGGATTTGCTGGCAGGTGCGCACCGCCTTGGCCCACGGCGTTCGCTCGCCCCGCTGGTAGCCCAGCTCCACCACCCGCTGCAGCGTCGCCTCAAACGCCAGCCGGATCGGCCTGCACTCCTGTTGCAAGGCAAGCCAGTCGATCGTTCCGTCTTTGTAGAGGTGCCACTGCTCAATGAGCTGGTGCTGCAACTCCAGCAGCTGGGCTCCGAACTCGGCGCTGGCGCCTGGACGTTCAAAGATGGCGGCCAGATCGCGGATCAGGTGCGCCCAGCAGAGCTGGCGCTGCTGGCTGGGCAGGTGGTTGTAGGCCGAGAAGCGATCGCTCACCACCGTGCCGGCAAAGCCATCGCCCAACAGTTCGATCGCCGCTGCAGCCGAGCGGCTCAGGCCCTGCCGGAACACGGTCGCCACAGGCGTCACCATGACCCACTGCCAGCCCCGTTTGCCACTGGGATTGTTGCCGTCGGCGTTGCCGGTGGGGGCGCCGGTTTCATCCACGTAGGCCACCGGCTGTTGACGAGCCAATGCCAGGGCCTCCTGCATGGGCTGCTCCAGCGTGGCGCTGATTCGCTC
>NZ_JACJSZ010000056.1 GCF_014698445.1 Microcystis elabens FACHB-917 | reverse complement strand
AGCCCAAGGCTGCTCGGCAATCAAATCAGCGCTTGCTGGCCATATTGCATGTCTCTGGCTACACTGGATTTGAATCTGCCGCGCAGCGGCTTAGTCCAACATCACCATTCACCAGGGCCGCCTCCATAATGTTCACTCGACAGTATTCACCATCTGCGGCCTGGTGATGGTGAGCGTTCGTCCCTCAAGGGCGCAGGATCAGGCTGAGGGCCTGCGGTTCTGCTGCGTCAGTCCCCTCCGGGGGTAACAACCTCGGCTGGCAGCAGCAAATCTTCCGCGTTGATCGAATCGAGTTGCTCCGCTCCAGTGAGGCCATGGGTCCAGATGTCGACTCGGCTGTGTGGGGGACAGCGGAACAGCCAATCCGCGAACGGGAAGACCACCTTCTCCTGGAAGAAGGCCTCCGGGCCGATGCAACGCAGGATCACCATCTGGCTGCTGGTGTTGCGGTAAAAGCAGGTGTTGGTCGACATGTGTTGCACAAGCGGCGTTCAAATTGCTGCTCAGGCTGCGCAACAAACTGTGACGAATCGAACCCGTGCGCCGATTGTCCCCAAATGGGGGCAGTTTGGCCAACGGGCGATCAGGGCCAGGCGATGAAGCTGACCGGCTCATATTTCGCGATCGTGATCCGCCAGGCCCTGATCGCCAGGCCCTCCAGGCTGGTCAGGAACGCCGCCGTCTCACCGCCGGAAATCCAGTTCGCCTTCAGCAGGGGGAGCTGTTCGCTCATCACCTCCATCGGCAGTTCCACCAGCAGCAGGCTGGCCTCCCCAGCGGCCCGTTGCAGAGGGCCCTCCTCGCTGCGCTGCCACAGGCGCAGCAGCAGTTCCAGCGCCAGGGTGCGACCGCCATCGCCGGGATCGACGGCATCGGCAGCTTCGGCTGACTGGGATTTACCGGTGAGCGGCAGCGCGCGCTTGCCCGCAAACTCCACCAGGGCCAGGGCAACGAGATAGGGAGCATCGGCCATGGAATTCATCCTGCGAGGCCGCACCACCCTGCCGGATCAAAGGGCGCCGACACGATGCTGCCCCGCAGGATGAGCAGAAGTACCTGAATATCGGCAGACGTTGCCCAGCGATCGGCGGGTCGGGTGTCCCGTCCAGGGACCCGGGAGGGTTACATTCACCAAGCCGATTCGGGCCCCAGCTGGGGTCGTGTGCTATGACCACCATCGGAGATCAGCTCCAGACCTATCGCTCCGCCCTCGCCGAGGCCCAGGCCAAAGGTGAGCATGCGATCGCCAGCAAGATCCAGCAGCAGATCAGGGAACTGGAGGAGTTCCAGCAGCGCCACCCCGAGGAGACCGAGGCACCATCTCCCTTCGAGGTGTTCTGCGACCTCAACCCCTCCGACATCAACTGCCGCGTCTACGACGATTGAACCGTGGTCGGTTCGCGGGCAATACTCTCGAAGCCTAGGGTTGCTCCAGGCTCACTCCCCGGTCTGGGGCGATCGTCTGCGCATGGACCTCACACCCTTCCTGGCCACTGCCGACAGGGGGACCCAGGAGGAAGGCCTGGAATCGATCGAGATTCCAGGCCGCGTCGCCGTAGCAGCGAAAGGCCGCTTTTTGCTGCGGGCCCTGTGCCGGACCTTCGGGGGGTATTCCCGGATCACCTGTGCCGTCACCGATCAGGAGTCCTGTCTTGAGTATCTGGCTGCGGAGGTCGACGATCCCTACGAGCTGCTGGTCTGCACCGATTACCTGGAACGCGGCAACGGTTTCGATCTGGTGCGAGAGGCCCGCCAGCTTCATCCGAAGCTCCACGCTGTGATCCTGGCGCTGGGCGATGTGATTCCTGCCGAATACGTCGAAGCACCGTGGCTGGAAGCCGTTGTCGCCGAGGCGGACTTTGTCGACGATCAGCAGCCCCTGCAGGCCGCGGTGATGGCCGTGCTCGGTGGACACTCCTACCGCAGCTCCTCCCTGCGGACGGGCATCCTGCCGTACCTGAGCTGTCCCAGGCTCACCCCCCGCGAATATGAAGTGCTCGACCTGCTCGCCAGTGGCCTCAGCGACAGGGAGATCGCCAAGCGTTTGGTGGTGAGCGATGAAACCGCCCATACCTACACCAAGCGCCTGCTGCAAACCCTCAACGTGCACAACCGGCTGCAGGCGGTGCTGAAGGGCATGCGCTGCGGCATGGTTCAGATCTGAGAGGAGCCACTGTTCCCGATTGGGGGCATCCCTTCCAGGCTGGTTGCAGCAGATTGGCTGAGATTCCGGCCCGGAAGGCCATGTCATGTCCCTCATTCAGCGTGAAACTTCCTATCCCCAATGGGAGTTCAGCGATCCCGTCAGCGGTGATCTGCTGCGGGTCGTGCCCGAACGCGGTGGGTTGATCAGCGGCTGGCGCTGCTTGGCCATGAGGTTGTTTACCTCGATCTCGAGCGCTTCCTCGACCCAGCCCAACCAGTGCGTGGCGGCTCCCCGGTGCTCTTCCCGATCACCGGAGGCCTGCCGGAGAACCGACTGCCCCTGCCTCAGGATGTATTCAACCTCGGCCAGCACGGCTTCGCGCGCCATATGCCCTGGCGGCTGGAAGCCCTGGCGGATGGACGTGGCGTGCAGATGCAGATGTGCGAAACCCACGAAACATTCAAGGCCTACCCGTTCTGGTTCCTGCTCACCTTGGAGGTGCGGCTGGCACCCGGGGCACTGGAGATCACCGCCATCCTGGAAAACCGGGGCAACGAAACCATGCCGTTCAGCTTCGGGTTGCATTCCTACTTCAACCTCTCCAGCCTGGAGCGTGCGGTTCGAAGGGTTGCCGGACCAATGCCTCAACCACCTCACCATGGAGGACGCCTCCACGGCAGAACAGATGGAGAGGCTGGCCAGTGGCATCGACCTGCTGGTGCGGCCCACCGGTGCGGTGCGGCTGGTGGATGAGGCCGCCGGAACCACCCTCGAACTGCAGCTGACCCGCCCCCTCGATCTGGTATCGCTCTGGACGGAGCCGCCGCGAGCAATGGTGTGTCTCGAACACTGGCTCTCACCTCGGCAGGCCCTGCTGAGCGGCGACCGCCAACTCCAGCTACGCCCCGGCGCAAGCACGAAGCTCCACACATGCTGTGCCTTCACGGCAAACCAGCGCGAATGAGGATCGATTACCCCCAAGCGGGGACTTCGCCCGACCGGGCGGCTGACCGAACATTCAAGGCGTCCGAAACGTTGCTGCCATGAGCCAGGCAACCTTCACCACCGCCCTCACGATCGGCGAACTGGAAGCCAGTTATCCGCTGTACTGCAAGGCCCTGCGCATTTTGATCCGGGAAGAGAAGACCATCAAGCAGATTCAGCGGAGCGTTTGCTGGCATCGCCTGGATTCGCTACATCACTGCCTGCCTCGGCAGTACAAGGATCCAAACCACCCCTACTTCCACCTCAAGCGAGAGCTCACCGCGTGAAGCGTGTTCTGGCGATCATTCTCGGAGGCGGTGCCGGCACCCGTCTGCAGCCCCTCACCCTCACGCGTGCCAAACCGGCGGTGCCGCTGGGCGGCAAATATCGCCTGATCGATATCCCGATCAGCAACTGCATCAACTCAGGGATCCTCAAGATCTACGCCCTCACCCAATTCAACAGTCAGTCGCTCAACCGCCACCTCAGCCTCACCTACAATCTCTCCTCCGGTTTCAGCAGCGGCTTTGTGGAGGTGCTGGCGGCCCAGCAGACTCCTGATAGCCCGAGTTGGTTCAAGGGCACCGCCGATGCGGTACGCCAATACCGCGAGCTGTTCGAAGACTGGGATGTAGATCAGGTATTGATCCTCTCCGGTGATCAGCTCTACCGGATGGATTACGCGGCCTTCGTGGCGGCGCATCGGGCTAGCGGTGCCGCGCTTACGGTGGCGGCATTGCCGGTGGACAGTTCGGCGGCAGAAAGCTTTGGCTTGATGCTCACCGATGACACAGGGCGGATCCGGGAGTTTCGCGAGAAGCCCAAGGGTGAGGCCCTCGAGGCGATGCGGGTCGACACCGGGGCCTTGGGTCTTTCGGCCAGCGATGCGGAGCGCCGCCCTTTTCTTGCCTCGATGGGCATCTATGTGTTCGAGCGAGACATCCTGTTCAACCTGCTCGCCAGTCACCCGCAGGCCACCGACTTCGGCCAGGAAATCATTCCGGCCGCCCTTGCCAGTGGCCTGCCGCTGCAGAGCTATCTGTTCGATGCCTACTGGGAAGACATCGGCACCATCAAGGCCTTCTATGACGCCAACCTTGCCCTGGCCGATGAGCAGCCCACCTTCAGCTTTTACGACGAGCAGGCCCCGATCTACACCCGGTCGCGCTATTTGCCGCCCAGCCAGATCCGCGAGGCTCGGGTGCGCCGATCCGTGCTCAGCGAGGGCTGCTTGCTCGATCGCTGTGTGATCGAGCATTGTGTGCTGGGCCTGCGCCTGCGGGTGGAGGAGGGCGCCGTCCTGGAGGACACGCTGGTGATGGGGGCCGATGCTTATGAATCGGAGCCAGAGCGCGCTCTGGCTCGCTCCCGTGGTGGCGTGCCGCTCGGGATTGGGGCTGGATCAGTGGTGAGGGGAGCGATTCTCGACAAAAATGTGCGTATCGGCGCCAACGTACAGGTGATCAACAAGGATCGGGTGCAGGAGGCTGACCGCAGTGAGCATGGATTCACCATTCGCAGTGGCATTGTGGTGATCGAGAAGAACACCACAGTGGCGGATGGCACAGTGATTTAGTGCGCTGCATGCTCGAACCGATCAGTACGTTCTGGGCGTTGACGCCCCGACGATGTCGATAACGAGGGCCCGCACCGGTTCGCGGGTTTCATTGCGCCACCAGTGGGTGACGCCAGTGATTTCAAGGCCGCTTCCCCGGCCTGCAGCACTCCTGGGCGTCAGGCGGCCCCCCGGAGTCCCGTCAGGCGTCCCCCAAGCAGATTGGATTCGCGACATACTCACCAAAAACCATCTTGATTACCCAGCTCACTCTGCATTGCCTCTGACCACCTGGTTTCTGGCCTCTTACCTGATCGGCCAGGCCAAAACCGGGATCTCCTCGCTGGAGCTCAGCCGCCACCTGGGCGTGAAGTACGACACAGCCTGGCTGCTGCACAACAAGATTCTGCGGGCGATGGCTGATCGGGAGGAGGCCTACCTGCTGCGAGGAAAGATCCAGATCGTAGCCTCTGGCTTCCGCGAAGCGGTTGACTCCTATCTCGGCGGAGAACTGCCGGGCGGCAAGGCAGGTCGTGGTTCAGAGAACAAGATCCCCATCGTTGCGGCCGTTTCCCTCAGCGAGGCGGGGCATCCGATTCACGCCAGGATCACAGCCGTGAGTGGCTTCAGCTCAGAGGCCATCGGCACCTGGGCCAGAGAGCACCTGGCACCGGGCAGCCAGGTGCCCTCTGATGGCCTGGCCTGCTTCCGTGCCGTCACCACTGCGGACTGCAGCCATGAGGCCATCGTCACCGGTGGCAAGCACCCCAACGACCTGCCGCAGTTCCGCTGGATCAACACCCTGCTGGGCAACCTCAAGACCAGCTTCAACGGCACCTTCCATGCCTTCAACTTTGACAAGTACGCCAGGCGCTACCTGGGCGGCTACTGCTTCCGCTTCAACCGGCGCTTCTCGATGGCGGCGATGACCGAACGGATCGCCAATGCCGTCTGCTGCTGTATGCCTTGCACCGAAAGGGAGCTCAGGGTCGCGGAGGCTTATGGGTAATCAGGTCTCTTTATGTTCTCCGCAGCGTTGCCAACCACCCGGGCGACATCGCCAAGGACCATCCGGAGCTCGTCTATGGCCTCTGCGAGGGTTGGATGCGCGAGGGTGCCTCCGCCGACCTGCGTTGGCTGATCCGCCATGCGGTTCGCTATCCCGCCAGGCAGGGAGATGTGCGGGCAAGGCAGATTCGTGAGGCAGCCCCTGCGCTTCCCTGAAGCGCCTGGCAACGAAAAGGCTGTTGGCGCCGGCGGCGTCAGCCCTGGTGTGGGCGCTGCCAATCTGGTGACACCAGGGCCCGGTGATGCCGCAGACGCTCCTCTCCGCCCTCTCCCGCGCCGAACGGCTCTCGATCGCCGGCACCTACTCCCTGACGCTGCTGGAGAACCTCTGCATGCTCGCCTACCCGGCGCTCACCGGCTGGGCGGTGGACGGGCTGCTGAAGAACAGCCACCGGGGCCTGACGGCCCTGATCGTGGTGTGGCTCGTGCACCTGGTGGTGGCCTTTGTGCGGCAGCGTTTCGACACCCGTGTGTTCATGGGCCTGTTCGCGCGCCTGGCCGTGATCACGGTCGCCGAGCAGCAGCGCCATGGCCACGGCACGAGCGTCGTGTCGGCGCGGGTCGAGATGATGCGCGACATGGTCGGCTTCTTCGAGGCCGACGTGCCGGCGATGTTCTCCCAGGCCGTGACTGTGATCGGCTCGCTGGTGATGCTGTTCACCTACGACCTCGAGGCGGGCTTCATCGCCATGGCGGTGCTGCTGCCGATGGGGCTCGTCAACGCCTGGTACTGGCGCCGCGCCCGCCGTCTGCACCGCGGCCTCAACGACCAGATCGAGCATGAAATCGCGGACATCGAGGCGGCCCGGCCCCTGCGGCTGCGCCGGCACTTCGGCCGGGTGCGTCGCTGGCAGGTGCAGCTCTCCGACAGCGAGTCGTGGACCTGGACCGTGACGGAGCTGGCCACGATCGTGGCCCTCGTCGTCCTGCTGATCGATTTCACCCGGTCGCCGCAGTTCAGCGCCGGCGCCCTCTACGCCGTGCTGGCCTACGTGTTCGATTACCTGCAGGGCCTCGACCACGCCCCGGCGGAGGTGAACAGCTTCGCCCGGCTCAGGGACATCCGGGCCCGGCTGGCGTCCTGAGGACGGAGGTGACCTCTTCACCCCTACGCCGGCCGGAGCACCGCCAGGGCTTCGGCCCGGTGCTGGCCCTGCCATCCCCATTGCCACCGCCAGCCCGCCGCCTCCGCCTCCGCCACGATCCACTCCGGGTCGGCGGGGTGGTCGTACTGGCTGAGGTGGGCGATCACCTCCTCCTGACGCTCCGGTTCCAGCGGGCTCCAGCCTTGTACACGGGCGCTGTAGCGGCCCACGTAGGTGTCGCGGTCCTCCCCCGGGGCGCGGAACACATCGGCCCAGAGCTGCAGCCCCCCCGGGGCGATGCGGCGGCGGCAGCCGCGCAGGAAGCGCCGTTTGCCCTCCTCCTGCAGGTGGTGCACGGCGAAGCTGCTGAAGATCAGATCCACCGGCGGCGGCTCCGGCCCCTCCGGCCCCTCCGGCTCTCCCTCGGCCCAGGCCAGCAGGTCCCCCTCCAGGAAGCGGCAGGGGTAGGGCACCGCGCCCAGGGCCTCGGCGGCCAGGGGCAGCACCGCCCCGTTGAGGTCGAGCCCTGTGAACGAGGCCAGCGGCAGGCGCCGCAGCAGCGGCGGCAGCAGGGACAGATCGCCGCAGCCCAGGTCCACCGCATGGGGGGCCGGCGCCGCGGGGCCGCGTTCGGCCAGCCAGCCATCCACCGTCCCGGTCAGGGCCGCGGTGAGGGCCCCGTGCTCCATCAGGTCGTGCTCCAGCACCCGGCGGTAGGTGTCCCAGTGGCGGGAGAAGAAGCTCATGACAGGGATTCTGGCTGGTTCGGGGCCTTCGTCATTTCCGTCAGCTTCCGGAGGCCACCGCTAAGTTCGGCGCCACCTGGGCACAGCGGCGAGGGCCTTCAGTGACGGAACGGCGGATGCATCTGGTGCGCTGGGCGCTCACCACCGGCTGGATCCTGATCATCCCTTCCCTGCTCTACGACCCGTTCACGCCCCGCTTCACCGCGCCCGACCATCCCTGGAGCCCCCTGCGGATTCCCGCCGACTGCGTGACGGTGCAGGGCGTCTGCCTGAACGAGACCCCTTACCCCCTGGGCACCACCCTCTTCTGGGGCCTGGTGGTGCCCTCGGGGATCTTCATCCTGCTGGTGTTCGGCTACTTCGTCTTTTGCTACGTCTACGCCGGTAACTGGGAGTACTCCTTCTCCGGCATCTGGCTCCGCCAGAACGACCAGCTGGCCCAGCTGCTGCGGCCCGGTTTCTTCCTTCGGCCAGCCGATCGATGTGCCCAGGCTGGTGGCGCTGCCGCTGTTCCTGGGGCTGTGCACCCGGCTCGGCACCCTGGCCGGCCGGGCGATCGAATCGGCCCTGCGCCGCCGGGTGCGCCGAGCCGGTGCCGAGACCGACCGGGAGCGGATCCGGCACCGTGTGTTCGTGTTGGCCACCTTCCTCGTCTTCAACTTCTTCTTTCTGTTCGCCGGCCGGCCGGCCGCTGCTGCTGCTGGCGCCGGCCGGGTTCCAGTACCTCTTCGACGTGACCCTGGTGGCCGTCAGCACCCTCTGGCTCTACCGGGCCTGGACCCGCTCCCCGGACCTCCACGGCCGCGAGAACCTGGCCGAGCGCTTCCGCAAGCAGCTCAACCGCATGGACCTGGACGTGGCCCGGTACCTCGACGGCCGCTCCCTGGCCACCCTCCGGGAGGATCCGGCGGTGCCGGCGCTGGTGCAGCGCCTCCAGACCATCGCGCCGCTGGAGCTTCCCGAACTGCTGCACCGCGAGGGCTGGGAGTCCCGCCTGCCGGCGGCTGTCGCCGACACCCTCGCCCATCCGGGCGGGGAGGCTCCCTCCTGTTCCCTGGAGGTGCCGCTCGAGGACACCCTGGCCTTCCTGGCCACCCTGGCCGCCGATCCCAGCCCCACCCTGGCCTCCGCCGGCCTCTTCCTGACGGGCCTGTCTCGATGGCGGCCGGGCCCGCTCCATGGCGGCCGAGCTGGGCGTGCCGGGGACCCCGCCCCTGCTCCGCCAGACCGCCCGGGCGGTCGAGGCCCTCGACGGCCCCCCGGCGCTGAGGGATTTCCCGGAGCTGGAGAAGCGGGTGTTCCTGGCCACCAGCGACTTCTTCCGCCGCTCCGACGCCGACACCCTCGATGCCCTGGCGGCCCTGGCCGATGTGCGCGCCTTCGCCAAGGGCGAGCTGATCACCGAGGTCGGCGACACCTGCCGCGAGCTGCTGTTGCTGATTGAAGGCATCGCCCGGGTGCACCACCGGGACGGCGAGCGCACCTGGGTCAAGGATCTCCAGCCCGGCCGGGTGCTCGACGAGCTCCAGGTGCTCACCCACAGTGCCTCGGAAAGCACGTCGTGGCCGAAGCCGACGGCACCCGCCTGCTGGCCGTGCCGGTGGATTCCTTCGATGCGGTGCCGGGGCGCGATCCGGACTTCGCCCGCCGGGTGCTGGAACTGGAGAGCGCTCAACTGCAGCGGCTGATGCGCACCTCGGGGCCCCCCCGGTGTGCTGAGGGGCCATGGTGATCGTGGTCGCCACCACCACGATGCCGGGACGGGTGGGCAATGCCTACGGCCCCTGGCCCTTGGCAGCAGCAACTGCGGTTCCCTGCGCCGGCCGGCCGTCTGCCGCCGGAATGGCCCCGGCCGAATGCCGCCACCTGATGGCCTGCGATCCGCCGGCAGCCCTCGCCCGCCATCACCTGCATGGTGAGCAGCAGCAGCGGCCCGCTGCTGGGCTGGAACGCGTGGAGGAGCAGCGCAACCGCCCCGGTGATGGCGGAAAATCTGTGCTGGCGCCCCCTGCGTCTCCATGAACCCCGGGTCCTCCTGACCCCTTCCTCCCCATGAACATCGACGGCAGGCCCTGGCGCACCATCTGGCTGGAGGAGGGCGGCCGCTCGATCGGCGTGATCGACCAGACCCTGCTGCCCCACCGCTTCGTCACCCGCTCGCTCACCAGCGTCGAGGAGGCGGCTGAGGCGATCGTCACCATGGTGGTGCGGGGGGCGCCCCTGATCGGCGTCACCGGGGCCTACGGCCTGATGCTGGCCCTCCAGGCCGATCCCACCGACGCCTCCCTGGCCGCGGCCTTCGAGCGCCTGGACGCCACCCGCCCCACCGCCATCAACCTGCGCTGGGCCCTGGAGCGGGTGCGGGCCAGGGTGCTGCCCCTGCCGCCGGAGCAGCGCGCCGGGGCGGCCAGGGCCGAGGCGGCCGTCATCGCCGAGGAGGACGTGGCCATGTGCGAGGCCATCGGCGACCACGGTCTGCACCTGTTGCAGGAGATTGCCGCCCGGCGCCCTGAGGAGCGCCGCGGGAAGCCGCTGAATGTGCTCACCCACTGCAATGCCGGCTGGCTGGCCACCGTCGACTGGGGCACGGCCCTGGCGCCGATCTACAAGGCATACCGCGCCGGCCTGCCGATCCATGTGTGGGTCGACGAGACCCGCCCCCGCAACCAGGGGGCCAGCCTGACGGCCTTCGAGCTGGGCCGCGAAGGGGTGCCCCACACCGTGATCGTCGACAACGCCGGCGGCCACCTGATGCAGCACCGCCAGGTGGATGCGGTGATCGTCGGCACCGACCGCACCACCCGCACCGGCGATGTCTGCAACAAGATCGGCACCTACCTCAAGGCCCTGGCCGCCCACGACAACGGCGTGCCCTTCTACGTGGCCCTGCCCGCCTCCACCATCGACTGGTCGGTCGCCGATGGCGTCAGAGAGATCCCGATCGAGGCCCGCTCCCCCCTGGAGGTGACCCGCATCGCCGGTCTGCCAGCCGAGGGAGAGCCCACCAGCGTGCAGCTGGTGCCCGACGGCAGCGATGGCTTCAACCCCGCCTTCGATGTCACCCCCGCCCGCCTGGTGACGGCCCTGATCACCGAGCGGGGCGTGGCGCCGGCCAGCGAGGAGGGGCTGAAGGCTCTGTATGGAGAAGGATGAACGAGTGTGAACCGGAAGCTCGTCTTGAATGGAGGGATCTTGTGGTGGATGCCCATGCCTCCAATGGACCGGGACACTTACACGACCAGCCGGGTGGAAGATCAGCTCAACTGGCTCAGCCGGGCCAGCAGGGGCAACAAGCGTGTGTTCCTGAGTCTGAGGATCTTCGAGATCGTGCTCGGAACATCCATCACGATCTTCAGCCCCTACACCGACAGGGTGTCATGGGGGCCATTGGCGATCGCCATGGCGGGCGGTGGCATCGCCCTCTCGGGAGGCTGGCTGGCCCTCACCCGCAACCAGGAGAACTGGGTGCGTTATCGCAGTCTCAATGAGTCGCTCAAACGTGAAAAGTATCTGTTTCTGACGAGCAGCCCTCCCTACGACGACGGGGAGACGTCCTTCGCGCATTTCGTCACGACTGCGGAATCCCTGATGCTCGAGGAACGGGCCCAGTGGGCCCGGCAGGTGTCGCAGCAGGTTGATGCGGGCGGTACGGCGGCTCCTCCGGCCGAGGGCAGGAGTTGAGCGGGGGATGGTAGCGCTGTGGCCTGAGGCTTCCTAGGGAATGCAGCTCAGCCCCCGGACGCGAACTTGGCCTCGGCTGAGACTTAATAGGCATGTTCATTGGTACCACCCTGGAGGCCTCTGAGCGCCGGGCAGACGGCAGACCCCGCCGCGTCGCAGGCTTACCCCGGATCGACGCCGTCCTGAAGGAGTGATGACCCAGCGGCCTCAGTTGGATCTCCCCCGCCTGATCAGCCGCGGCACCTGACCGGCCCGGTTCTGCACAGACGTGCCAAGGGCCTGTCGTGGCTTCCGCTGGCGGGGGAGTGACGGCCACCCAGTCACTTGAGGTGAAGGGCAAAGCCATCGAACCGTTTCACGCCCGAGAGGTCTGGGTGGCGTTGGCGGACTGGCCGGCCGTCAGACGCCACCTGATCGCGGCAGGAGGGGGTGGCCGCCATCAGCGGCGGCTGGCCGCGGCCAGCGACTTCGTGATGGTTTGCCTGACGCCAGCCAGCCAGGACATCAGGCCCGACCTGGAGGCATGGGCGTCAGGCGATCCCAGCGTTCCGCACACCTGCCTTGCCCTGGCCGCTACCCCCTGGAACTCCGCATCGGCGCTGAAGGCCTGCGGCTCCAGCAGCAGCCGGTGCCGCCCGATCCGCTCGCAGGCGATCGCCAGCCAGGCCCGAGGATCCACATCCCAGAGCCGCAGGGTGTTGTCGGATGAGCCGGAGACGATGCGGCGTCCATCGGGGCTGAAGGCGACCGAGCGGACCGGGTTTGTGTGTCCCTGGAGGGGTGAGCCGCTGGGCTTGCCGGTGGCGGCATCCCAGAGCCGCAGGGTGTTGTCGGATGAGCCGGAGACGATGCGGCGTCCATCGGGGCTGAAGGCGACGGAGGTGACCCAGCCTGTGTGTCCCTGGAGGCGGTTGCTTCCCTGGGACACCTGCACCGCATTGAGCAGGGCCGTCTGGCCGGCCATGGCCACCTCCGCGACCCGCTGGCTGGCGGGCAGCAGGGCGATCGCGCGGATCATGCCTTCGGCGGCTTCCACAGTGGGCAGCAGGCTCATCACCAGGGCCGCCTGGCTGCGCAGCCGGGCAACGTTGGTCTGGTGCTGGGCGATGCGGGTCTGCTGGAGAGCACGCTCGGCTGCGGCACGTTCCGCCTGTTCTGCCGTCCGGGCCTGCGCGAGCGCAGCCTGGGCAGCCTGCGCATTTCGCTCGGCCAGCAGCTTCTGTCTGGTCTCACCGCTCAAGGCACTGTTAAGTTGCTGATTCTTCATGCCAATAATCCGGTTTCGCTCCGTAACACTTCTGAGCAGGCCGCTTTTCTCGTTCAGCAACGCAGCATTTTGTTTCAGGGCTTGTTGTTTTTCGAGCAGCAGTCTGTGGTTGTTCCAGAGTGCGAGTGCCATGGCAGCTGCAGCTGCCGTCGTCAGACAAAGGCCCCCCAGCACCACTTTGCGTCGGGATTCGCGTCGAGCCTGCTGCTGTTCCTGCTCGCGTGCTCGCCGATCCGCCGCCCGGCTCTGATCGAGATAGGTCTGGTCCTCATCGCTGAGCCTTTTCCCCCGCGCCCAGGCCTCCGCCTCCTCGAGTGGTGCTCCCCGCAGCAGCAAAGTCGCTCTGTCGCCCTCGTCCGCCTCACGCCAGGAGCGCAGGGTCTCGGCGTAGAGCGGCGGACGCAACTCCGCCAGCATTCGCTGCACCCAGGCGCCGTTGAACACCTCTGCGTAGATGGGGTTGTAGATCTCCAGCCGGTTGTCCCGCTTCACCACCAGCCCCGTGAGCCGCAGCTGCAGCTGCTCGAGGCTGTCGTCGGCCTCGATGGCCCCGCTCTCCTGAATCCGCTGCGCCAGGCCCAGCAGCCGCCCCCGGCCACGCTCGTCGGTCTGCAGCAGCCGGTCGCGGATGGTCTTGAGGTGCGGCGGCACATCCTGGGCTTCCCAGTTCTCGATCACCTGCCGGCGCGCCACCTGCTCCACCAGATCCTCGGCAGGCAGGGTTTCGGCGTCCCCGCCGCCGGCTTCCGAAACCAGTTTCAGCAGCTTCTGGGTGAGAAACGGCTGGCCGCCGCTCCAGTGCAATACGGCCTTCAGCACCGCCTCGGGCTCCCGCACCCGGCCGCTCAGGCCTCCCAGCAGCGGCCGGGCTTCCTCCAGCCGGAAACCGGCCATTTCCACCGCGTGGCCGATGTTGAAGGCGGAGCGGTGATGGCCGCGGATCAGGTCGTAGGGCGTGGCCACGCCCAGGAAGCAGAAACTCAGGCGCTGGTAGGCGGGCTTTTCACCGCGCTTTTCGTAAAGCGAGCGGATCAGGCCGAAGAAGCCGTCGGTGTCGAAGGAGAGACTGAGCAGATTGTCCACTTCCTCCACGAAGATCACGATCGGTTGCGTGGTTTTGGCCAGCAGGATCTGATCGACGAATTCATAGAAACGTTCCACCGAAGAGAGCGACTGGGCATCACGTTCCTTCCACCATTGTGAGAAATTCAACGCCTCGGCGAGGCCCACATCGGCCAGTAATCGCTTGATCGTGCCCGCATACCACTGGGCCTCGTTGAGGGTGGTGCCCCGCGTCTGCGGGTCGATCACGGCACAGATCACACCCTCGGCCTGCAGTTTCTGCATGGCCCGTACCCGCAGGCTGCTCTTGCCCATCTGGCGGGAGTTGAACACGAAGCAGTAATCGCCGGCCTTGAGATGCGCGTAAAGATCCTGATCCGCCTGGCGCTCCACATAGCCCAGGTGCTCCACCGGCAGGCTGCCACCCACCTGATAGCTGAAGCGGGCGGGCCCGGTGCTTTCGTGGGAGGCCGGTGAAGCGGTCATCACTCAACCCGTCAGGCGCTGCAGGAAATAGTTCTCATAAAGGCGGCAGCGGGGTTTCACCTTGTTCTCCTCACGCACCACCAGGCCCAGGCTGTCGAGCTTGAAGGCGTCTTCGGTGCGCAGCATCACCGGCTCCTCTGCCGCCATCACCCTGCGCAGGGCCGTGCCCAGCTCGTGATGGTCTTCCAGGGCTTTGAGCAGGCCCAGCAGATGGTTGCCATACAGACCGGCGTCGGTGGCGGCCGTGCGCAGGAACTCTTCGAAGCGCAGCCCATTGGCCAGTTGATACAGGGCCATGCGGATCAGGTAGGGATGGCCGCCCACCAGAGCGATCAGCTGGTTCACCTGTTGATCGTCCAGGCCGAGCCCATGGCGGCCAACCAGCTCCCGCACCTGTTGAGCTGAGAACTCGCCCAGTTCCACCGGCAAGCCCACGTTGAACGGTGACTGGTTGATGTCCTTCTGCAGGTACGACTCCTGCGCATGGGCGATGATCAGGCGGAACTGCTCCCACAGCCCATTGCTGCGGGCCAGTTCGTGCCAGCTGCGCAACAGGCCGCAGAAGTCGGTTTCGATCGCGCCATGGGCGAACACACGATCGAAGTTGTCGATGGCGAGCACCAGGGGTGGCAAATCGCTCTTGAGCAGATACTTTTCAAAGTAGTCGCGGCTGTTGTCGTTGGCACCGAAGATGTCGTCCCAGTAGTCCTCGGTCTTGATGCGCAGCCCCAGCCCCTTGCCCACGGCCGCACAGAACCACTGCATGAAGCGATCAGGATCCTCGAAGAACTTCTGATTGGCCTCCTCCAGGTTGAGGGCCACGGTGCGATAGCCCTTGCCGGTGGCATGTGCCAGCAGCCTGGCCAGCAGGCTTGATTTACCCATGCCCTTGGGCGATTTGATCCGGATCAGAGCGCCGGGCTTCTCGATCTCCTCGAAGCAGCGGTTCTCCTCGGCAGGGTGGATGTAGAAGGGCGAATCGTGACGCACCGGACCCTCCGGCATCTCCAAACTCGCTTCTCTCACCACCTCCCTTGGCGGATCGGCCGGTGCGGCGGGCGTGGGTATGTCAAGGGGTGGGGGCGAGGACCCTGAAGGGGTTGAAGGCGAGGCCCGGCGCGGATCCTGAAGCATCGCCTGGGCCACCTCTCGAACCCCCTTGGCGATACTGAGAAAAGCCTCCTGGCGGTTGCTCCAGGATGTGACCGGTTTGGCATTGGCGGGCAGGGCCTGGAGGCGGCCCAGTTCTGTTGATCTCCAGTCAGCAGGCTGGAGGATCACTGGAATCACCCGGGCTTCGCCTCGATCGTGGCGCTCGAGGGCCCGTTTCATCTCGATGTTACTGCAATAGTCAGAAGCCAGGAACGTGGCGCTCACCAGCATCAAAACGATGTCGGCAGAGGCGAGGTTCTCATCGATCTCCCCCGCCCATTCCTGTCCGGCCATGATCTTGCGATCGTGCCAGGGCTGGATAATTCCCTGCCTTTGCAGCGCGGCCAGATGATCATCCAGCGATTGACGCAGCTTCTCGTCCTTGTGGGAGTAGGAGATGAAGAGGTTGACCGGGGCCACTTCCTGCATCGAACTTGACAGCTTGGGTGCTGGCCAGAGAGTACTCTAGCAAGGGTGGCTGGAATGTCCATGCCCTGAGAAGGCTTGCAGTTTGCAGTGGATAGCAGGGGATGCGCCCCGGTGAATAATCATTTCAGCAGTCTCCAACATGCGTTGTCTTTGTGGATGCTCGGATGCTTGCCAAGGGCTCTCAAAGGGAGAGGGTGGTTTCAAAGCGATATCCGGTGATGGTGATTCAAGCTGAAGTGGTCCATCATTCGCTTTTTTGGGCTGTGCGACGGATTGATGGTTGTCCGGACTGTCTACAGAAACAGACACCCGCCTCCCAGTGCAGCCTCTTGTTCAACGCGTGCGCTGGCGTGCACAGGTGATCAGGCTCGGCAAGGAGTTCAGCCCGTTCGGTATCCGGAGCCTGAATCCGCTGGGCTACTTTGGGCAGCCGGACCATAAATATCTATTCACCCACCCTGATGGCCGAGCGGGGCGTGGCCCCGGCGAGCGGAGCGAGGTTGCGGGGGCTGTGCACCCCGGCCTGAAGCCGCGCGGGGAGAGAAGCAGAGCCGTGAAAATGGGATGCGCGGAGCCCTCCGGGGCCCCCCTTCCCCTGACGTCCACTGCCATGGCCCAGGCCCAGCCCGTCGCTCCGGCCCTGACTTCCGCCCCGCCCCCCAACTGGGTGGCCTCGCGCCATCCCCTCGGCTGGCTGATCGACCGGCTGCTGGCCGTCGAGCCGCTGCGGCGCCTGCTGTTTCTCCAGGCCCGCCATCTGATCATCCGCACCGCCGAGCGCCGTGGCATCGCCTGGCGGGCCCGGCGCGAGGAGCTCGTGCGCCAGGCCGAGCCCCTGCTGGCCAGCAGCACCGAGACGGCCACCGTGACACCGCCCTACTACCGGGCCCGCTTCCATGCCTACCAGGAGGGCAACCTCTGCTGGGCGGCGGCCGGTGAGGCGGAGCAGGCCACCGATGCCATGGCCCTGCGGGTGTGGCCGGGGGAAACCCTGGAGCCTGAACAGGCCCAGCGGCGGCTGCGAGACGCGATCTTCGCGGCGATCGAGCCCAGCCTCACGGTTCCGGTGCGCTGTGCCCTCGACATCGGCTGCTCGGTGGGCGTCGGCACCCTGGCCCTCAAGGACTGGCTGGAGCGGCGCGAGGGTGCCGATGTGGCCGTCGAAGGCCTCGACCTCTCCCCCCAGATGCTGGCGGTGGCCCGGGTCCGCGATGCCGCGGGCCGCATCCGCGTCTGGCACCACGCCGCCGCCGAGGCCACCGGCCTGGCGGAGGCCAGTTTGGATCTGGTCACGCTGCAGTTCGTCTGCCACGAGCTGCCGGCCGAGGCCACCCGCGCGGTGCTGGCGGAGGCGGCCCGGCTGCTGCGGCCCGGCGGCGTGGTGGCCTTGGTGGATCAGGACCCCGATTCGGCCGTGATCCGGCGGCTGCCGGCACCGATCGCCACCCTGCTCAAGAGCACCGAGCCCTACCTGGAGGAGTACTTCAGCCTCGATCTGCCCCGGGCCCTGGAGCAGGCCGGATTCAGAGAGGTGCGCCGCGTGGCCTGCGACCCCCGCCACCGGGTGCTGGTGGCCGTGCGCTGAACGGGCTCAGCCCCAGCCCCAGGGCTGATTCAAAGTATCAGCAGGGCTTGGCTTCCGGCTGGCGCCTCGCCAACGCCAGCAGCGCCGTGATGTCGTGACACACCGCCTGCAATCCGGA
>NZ_JACJSZ010000055.1 GCF_014698445.1 Microcystis elabens FACHB-917 | reverse complement strand
CCCCGTTTCCTCTCGGGGTTGTTGCCGTCCGCGTTGCCGATCGGTCCACCGGTTTCATCCAGGTGCGCCACCTGCTCATGGCGGATCGCTTCCGCGGCTTCCTCCACCAGCGACGCCAGGCTTTCGCTCAGCCTGCAACGGATGGCGTTGATGGCACCGGTGCTGATCTCAACGCCAAGCACCTGATCCAGCAGGCTCCGCACCTTGCGATGGCTGAGGTGATACGCGCCGCCCAACAGCCCCACCAAAGCGCTGAGCTGAGGGCCAAAGCCTCCGCTCTCCACTCCCGCGGGCAACGCAGCGCAGGTGGTGGTTTGGCAGTGGGGGCAGATCAGCCGATGGAGCTGATGTTCGATCACGAACGGCTTGATCTTTGGAATGTCGACCACCTGATGGCGATGCGGTTCTGGATCCTCACCACTCAGCGCCTCACCGCAACCACGGCAGGTTGTGGGGAAATGGGCGATGACATCCGCGCACTGCTCCGTTGGAAGGAGGTTGCGGCTCGCTCCAGGATGACCGTCCTGGCCGCCGCGCTTGCGGCCGGTGCCCTTGCTCTTCTCTTTGGCTGGGGGCTTGTAGCCCGCAGGGCTTCCGCGCAGCGGTAACCGCTGCCATCACTGGATGGCGGTTTGGAGGAGTTCCTGGAGCTGCGGCCCTTCTGCTCCTCCAGCTGGGCGACACGGTTGATCAGTTGCTCCAGCAGCCCCCGGACAGCAGGCGGTGTCACCTCCCAGTCACGATCGGTAATGCCAGAAGGAGGATGTCCCATCTCGGCCTGTCTCGTTCTGAGATCAAAGCTGTTGTGGGGGCGCTGTCAAGGGCGCCGAGGGCCAGAGGAGCTTTCACCCCCGTGAACGGTTACCGGGCAGGGCAGGTTCTTCAGGCTGCGTCTGGTGCCGGGTTCATTGATCTCCAGGCCCCCCTGACCCACCGCCGCCAGCTCGCTGATCACGGCGATGAACCGCCGCTGATCCATCCCCTCGAACATCTGCTGGGCCTGGAGGCAGTGGCTCACTGCGTCCTGCCGCAATCCCTCAGGCTGCGACTGCCGCAGGTCGCGGGAGGCGATGGCCCCGCGCAGGACCTAGGTCATGCCCGCCAGCTCAGCAAACCGCTGGGCCTCGATCAGCTGCAACAGCAGCCGTTCGGCCTTATCGCGGTGCTGCTCCTGCTGTCGATCGCGGTCGAACCAACAGGGGAGCTCGGCGTCGTGGACAACGGCGTTCCCCCAGTCATTCCGGCAGCAGCAGGCCATTAAAATCCAGCTTCTTGAGAAAGCCCATGCGGTGCCCGTAGGCGCGCAGCAGCTCGCGCACGTAGGCATTGTGCGGTGGAATCCGGCCCCAGTTGGTGATGCCGGCGGCCAGGCGGCAGCAGCTCTCCAGGTGGCGCACGGCTCGCCCGTAGCGGCTGGAGTGGGCCGTCTCGAGAACCTCCTCGATCATCGCCCTCAGGCACAGGCTGGCGGCCAGGGGCTGGCGCTCCTCCAGGCCCGCCGCCACGGCCGTGAGCAACGGTTCGTTGGCGCCGTTGAGCCGATCCGGATGGGCCAGGATCAACCGGGCGGCACGGCGCTGGTCGGGCCAGCGGTGCAGGAACTCCAGTGCCGCATCGAAGCTGCGGTGCTCCAGCACGGTCTCGAGGATCTCCTCCTCGGCCTCGCCATCCTCGAAGGCCGGCAGCCGCTGCAGATAGGCGCGCAGGTGCGGCAGCGACAGGCGCTCGATCACGAATTCACGCCGCAACACCTGGGCCGCGTCGGCTTGGCCCAGGGCCTCCAGCGCTTCCAGCTGGGCATCGAGCCAGGGCCGGGCGCCATCGCTGCGCCATCCCTCCGGCAGCTCCACCCCCTCCAGCAATGCCAGCGCCTCCGCTGCCCGGCCGGCGGCCGTCAGGCGCCGGGCCACCCGGGCAATGAGGCGCGGCCGGCCCAGACCGGCGGGGGCATGGTCGCGGTATTCCGCCAGATAGGCCTCCGGCTCCCCCAGCCCATCGGCGATCGCCAGCATCGCCAGCCGAACGGCCTGGCGCCGCTCCCAGGGGTCAACGGCCTGCTCATCGTCGTCATCGTCCTCCGGCTCGAAGGTGCCGATCCAGCCGTCTTCGTCACTGCCCGGCCTGAACGGGTCGTCAGCATCTTCGTCCCAGGCGAAGCCACTGTGCTGGACGCCATCGCGATCGATCGCGTTGGCCAGCACCAGCACGCCCTCCTCTTCCGCTTCATCGGGCTCGTCCTCCACCAACAGCTCATCGGGCCGGCGCAGAGCCGGCCGCTCCTGCTCCAGCCTCTGCCGCAGCCGCCGCAGACCCTCCGGCGTCAGTGCCTCGGCCAGGTGGCACACCAACAGGTCGTACTGCCCTTCGCGGTTGTCGAGCACCGCCTCGGCCACCTGATCGCCCAGCGCCGCCGCTGACAGCCGGGCCAAGCAGGCCAGCCGGCCAAGGTCGGCACTGGCCCGATGGAACAGCGCCAGCCCGGCACCGTCACTGTCATCGACACGATCGAGCAGGGAGGGGGCCAGCTCCAGCAGCCGCCAGAGCAGCTCCACCGCCAGAGCGGGAGCCTGGGAGCCCATCGCGGTGGTGATCGCCTGGCGCTGGCTTTCCAGCTCGGCCAGCACCGGCGCGAAGGCCCGACGATCGAGCCAGCGCTCGGATCGATCCAGGGTCGCCAGCCGCTTGCGTACCTCTTGGGCCATCTCCTGGGGGCCCTGGGCCTCCGCCAGCGCCAGCCGCAGGGCCCGGCGGGCGGCGGCATTGCCCTCCGTGTGCTGCAGCAACAGCTCCGCCAGCCGGGCGGCGCCGAGGGCCTCCAGCGAGCGGGCATTGAGGCTGGGGCGGCCGGCCATGGCGAGGCGGGCTGGGTGGAAAGGGAACGCCCCGTCGATTCTGGCCGCCGCAACACCCCCTGCCGTCGATGGTGCTGCTGCCTACCCTGGCGGCCGGTTCATCGCCGGAGATCGCCATCGGCCGCCGCACCCGATCCCAGGCCGCCGGCTTCAACGCTGCGGGACAGACCCGCGAGCGCGGCGCCCCGCCGCCGGGCCCCGAGCAGCAACTGGTGGAGAAGCTGCGGCGCATCGAGGCCCTCCATGCCCGGCCCGGCAGCGAGGGGGAGCGCCATGCGGCCGAACGGGCCCGTGAGCGCATCCAGGCCCGCCTCAAGGAGCTGGAGGCCGAGGAACCACCGATCGAATTCCGCTTCTCCCTGGCGGATCAGTGGTCCCGCCACCTGTTCGTGGCCCTGCTGCGCCGCTACGGCATCCGCCCTTACCGTTACCGCGGCCAGCGCCGCACCACGGTGATGGCACGCCTGAGCCGCGCCTTCGTGAATGAAACCCTCTGGCCTGAATTCCAGGAGCTGCAAAGCAGCCTGGCGGCTTATTTCGACGCTCTCACCGACCGGGTGATCGAACAGGCCTTGGAGGTGCGGGCCGGCGAGGCTGAGGAGCAGCTGCAGACGGCGCAGGCCCTGCCACCACAGGATCACCAGGGCACGTTGCTGTAGATGAGGGATGTGGTGCTTTGGCTCAACGCTGCCCCTGAGCGGCAGGCAGAAACTTTCCGGTAACAGGAAGAATTTGACGGTGGCCTGTCCGCTCCAGGGGATGGTTAGCCAGCGGCAGCAATTCTACGGCCCATAGGAATGAACTCGACAAGACGAGCTTCTGTAGACTTTCCTGTGGCAAATCCACTCGGCAACTCATTCCAAAACTCCTTCGCAGCAGCCACAAGATCGCTCCGGCAACGAGAACCCTGTGAGAAGTGAAAACCAATTCCAAGCCCGAATACTTCAAAAGCAGTATTCAGGAATGACCCCTTGAACTCACTGCTGCCAGAATCCCACTTTCGGAAGATCTTATCGGCGCCATTAGACGCTATATAGTCAAATGTCTCGTCGAAAACGCGCTCAAGCAAGGAAATTTTGGCTGGGAAGGCTGAGGCTAATTCCACTGATTTATCGTCTAGGACCTGAGAAAAGTCCTTAAGCGCTGAGACAGTGAGCTCAGCCGCGGGCTTTGCATGAAGAATTAAAAAGCGAAGAACCAGCTCAAGATCAAATCGCTCATCGATAAGCCGATCGGAAAGCAGGGTACAGGCAACGAAGGACTGTCGGGATGCGAGCTTTTCAATCCAGGCAAAGAACTCAGATGAGACTGCGACAAGCAGTGCTGAGCGCATCTCCTGCGCGGTGAGAGAAGAGCCATAACTATTTAACCTCTGGAATAAGTCATACTTTGCAGCCGAGGAAGAATCTCTTTTGATTATCTTGATATCAATCTTTGATCGCTTGATGTCAAGCCTTTGGGCTTCAGACAGTGATTTATTAGGCTGTTGCGATGACCATTGGCGGCCCTCGAGCGCTGGCAAGTATTTTGTGCCGCTCAATGTGAGAATTGGCTCATTCTTTAGAAGGCCCTGAAGCTGTAGAATTGTTGAAACTCTTTGCAAGCCATCAATCAACTCCCACTTGCCGCCTTCAGCTTGGGAAACGAAGATTGAAGGCACGGGTATGCCAAGAAGCAGACTCTCGACAAACCTTGAGCGCTGCGTATTAGACCAGCGAAAAAACCTTTGAAACTCAGGTCGAATAATCAGCTCGTCTTCGCGGTACATGTTGGTCAATTCTCCAATGCTCATTGGATATCCATCGGAAGAAATCGAGCGTCTTGCCTTCGCGATCTCCTGTTCAAGCTTGTCAGAGTGTTCGTCGTTCATTACTTCCATCCTTCTGTCCTCGTGAGTTCTGACGCAAGATAAGAAAGTTCAGGAAAAACCATTGTTTCTCCAAATCCTAAAAGTCGAAGGTCTCTTGCTAGTTCTTCCCGTGGACCGATTAACTTGATTTTCCACAGTGAGGCTGTCAGATCTGCAGCGACATCTTCAAGTGGCTTCACCTCATTGCCCCAAACAAAGAATGTGCCTCTTTGGGCGACTATTCGATCAGAGTTATGAGCCCCAAAAATTGCGATTGGCGATTTATTTCTCTTTCGGGTACTTGCAGGTCGATACGGGTCCAACTCTTCATCAGCAGTTGTTAGAACCTGTATGGACGAGCCATATTCTGACAGCACAGGTGTTGATCGGTTCCATGCAACAGGATCAACGCACCATACCACTGGGATACAATCACCTTCATGGTCGTGGCTAGGCTGGCCGGTCAATGCAAAATGCGCTGCAACGAATATGTTTTCGCTCCAGTCGAGTAGTCTTGTCGGCATTCCATAGTGCTGCATAGCGAAAAGGTGTTCCCATTCGTCTTGGGGATATCCGGCTGGCCAATACGCCATGCTTCGCTGCCGGAATCTTGTAAGAAGTCGCGCTTCGCGTTCAAATATTGCGCTTGGGTCTTTACCATCCCTCGCGATTTTCGGGAGCAGAGAATAGGCCGAACAATCGACACCACGAAACCAAAAGAAATCTCCTTCAGCTTCCGCCGAGATCTCAAGGAACCATGCCAGCAGTTCCTGCAGGTTCTTTACTTGTTCTTCTATAACAGGCACTGTTCGTAAATGCGTATAGGAGGTGGAGGGAGTGGGCTGATGTACGCGAGGTATCCGTAATGCAGTTTAGCCTGGCTAACTTGTTATCCGTCGGTTTCCGTGAACCACGGACTCAAGACCCCCACTTTCCGAGAACCACGACTGGAGCCAAGTGATCACAAGCCGACAAGCCAGTGGCGCCAATGCACCTTAGCTCCATCGCAACAGCCATCGCCATGGTTCTCGGACCCGAGAACCAACTGTGCCCATTGAAACGTCATGACCTGTAGGTAGCAAGCCCCATTCGACCTCATGTCGTCACTTGGATTGAGTTCATAGTTGGCCTCATGCCCGGATCGCCGAAACTGAACTTGGACCGCATGGATGACCCGCCTCGGCTCCACAATGGTGGCAGGAAAAGGGGGCAGAAGCCCCCCAAGGCTCAGAGCACTGAGATGGTGGAGCCATTGGCGCCCTGCAATTTGCGGGCGATCTCGTGCGCGCTGGCCGCCGGCACGAAGCGCTC
This sequence comes from Microcystis elabens FACHB-917, assembly GCF_014698445.1. Taxonomy (GTDB): domain Bacteria; phylum Cyanobacteriota; class Cyanobacteriia; order PCC-6307; family Cyanobiaceae; genus Cyanobium; species Cyanobium elabens. Next base: position 11,464 of record NZ_JACJSZ010000055.1, on the reverse strand, counting down.
AGCGCTGTCCAGCAGCACCGCCAGGACCAGCAGTTCAGGCGGCACTGGCGGCGTATCGCCCTCCTCCTAGCTCCACCGCAGCAGACGGGCCAACACAAGCACCATGAAGCTCGCGGCACTACTGGCCCTTCTGCTGGCCGCCACACCTGCCGCGGCCCAGCCCTGCGGGCTGTTCGGGGTCATGCCCTATTCGATGGGCAGATGCAGCGTGGACGACCCCTGCGGCCGGCCATCCGTGCGACTCACAGAGCCCTACCCAGGCACGGGCTTCCAAGCCACACCCGTTCCGGGATATCAGCCAATCAACCCGTCCCCCTCGACATGGTTCAAGCCGCAGCCAGATGACGAGAACACCGGTGGGCCGCCGACCTGCGGCCGCTGAAGGCGAGCACCGCACCTTGGGTGATTCTGGGGTCGCGTGATTGTGGCGGTCTCCCCTACGCGTGACGCGGCAGACTCCCCCCATGGGGTAGGGGTAGGGGTCGGCGTCCTCACTTTCCACTGCTGCGGCATCGGCAAAGGGGCAACAACGCCGCACCTGAGTCATTAGTAGGGGAGGTAACTAATGCGAATTACGACAACATTCTCGCTCGTCACTCTGCCCGTCGTTATGGTCTGTTGAGGCAACAGCACCCGGCCGCAACGGAGCGTCGGGGTGACGATCCAGCGGCCGCCTCAGCATTGTGGTCCGCTCGTTCGCACGGCGCGGCGGCAGGTTTCGCGGTGCAGGCATCGGGCCCCAACGATCGGCACCACCAGCCTGCCGAACCCCCGCCACGCTCCACTAGTTACGTCTCGCGTTACCATTGCTTGATGATCCGGTCGTTCCGCTGTGCGGACACCCAGGCCCTCGCCAACGGTGCCCGCGTCCGGCGGTTCATCGCCTTCGAGCAGGTGGCCCGGCGCAAGCTGCGTCAGCTGCAGGTGTCCGAGACCCTGAACGATCTCCGAGTCCCACCCGGGAACCGCCTTGAGCCCCTCACCGGGGATCGCCGCGGCCAGCACAGCATCCGGATCAACGATCAGTTCCGCCTCTGCTTCATCTGGAGAGACGGCGGCGCCGATGACGTCGAGATCATCGACTACCACTGAAACCGCCACCACCACGGAGGCCACCATGGCCCAGCTACCTCCCATCACCCCCGGCGAGCTCCTGCGCGAGGAGTTCCTCGAGCCCATGGGCCTCACCAGCTACCGCCTGGCCAAGGAGATCGGCGTTCCCCTCACTCGCGTGGTGGCGATCCTCAAGGGCGACCGCGCCATCACCGCCGATACCGACCTGCGGCTGTGCCGTTTCTTCGCGCTGAGCGAGGGCTACTGGCTCCGGGCCCAGGCCCTCCATGACCTTGAGGTGCAGCGCCGCGAGATCGCTGGCCAGCTTGAGGAGATCCACCCCTACCAGCCGGCGCCGGCCTGAGCCTGCCGCTCAGCCCATAGGCCCGGGCACCCACCCCCAGCTGCGTTGCTCCATGGCCTCCGCCAGCAACGGCAGCGGCACCCCGCCACGGCTGTACCGGGCCGTCATCGATCGTGAGGTGTGCCCCAGGATCTGCTCGATCACCCTCTGCTCAGCGCCGGCGTCCACCAGCTGCTGGGCGGTGAAATGCCTGGAGCTGTGGAACACCGCTGCACGGTCGGCTATGCCCGCCTGGGCCCTGAGCAGTTTTCCCAGCCGCACGGACGCGTAATGGCTCAGTCGGGGATCCGTCGCCGGTGCAGGTGGCTCGGGGAACAGCAAGTCCGGCCCCTGCTGCAGCACCCAATCGGCGAACCCCTCGGCCACCAACGCTTCCGGCATCGGCAGCAGGCGAGCGCTGCTGTCGTTCTTCAGGCGCCGATCTGTGGTCGGCTGGATCGCCACCACCCAGAGCCCGTCGACCTGGCCGACGTCCTCCCGCCGCAGCGCCGCCAGCTCCTCGAGGCGGGCGCCGAGGGCCAGGCCCAGGGGGAAGGCCCAACGATCCAGCGCCCGCCCGCCACCCTGCTGCCGGCTGACATGCCACAGGGTTGCCGCTTCGGCCTCGGTGAAGGGGCGCCGTTCTCGCCGGGTGCCGGTGGCATCCCTCAGGCCGCGGCCGGCCAGGCGCTCCAGCACCCCACCCTGCAGCGTCACCCCATCCCCGGCGGCAGTCCCCAGCACGGCCCGCACCATGGCCAGCTTCCGCTTCGCGGTGCTGGCAGCGCCCCCCTCCAGCAGGGCATCGCGCCACCCGGCGACCTCGGCAGGGGTGAGCTGCTCCAGCCGGTTGTGGCCGGTGTGCTGGGCGAGCTCCTGCAACCTGGCCGCGGCATCCAGCTGGGACTTCTGCGCAGGCCGCCGCAGCCGCACCCATCGCTCCAGGGCCACCTCGAACGTGGGGCGCCCCCCTCCCCCGAGGGATCCATTCCTCACCGGGGGTGGCGGGAAGGCGGGCAGGGGGTCGGGCATCCGGCCGGCCTCGATCTCGGCCACCTGGTTGGCCAGGTGCACCGCTGTCGTCACCAACCGCAGGGCCACCGCCTGCACTTCCGCCGCGGCCACCGTCAGCCCCATGGCCTTCAGCTGCTTGCGGGCCTCCTTGATCCAGCTGGTGATCGCCTGCCGGCACTCGGAGACGGTGCCCTCCAGGTGGGCAAGCGCCTGCTGGGGGGGCAGATCGTCCGAGTGCAGCACTTCCCCGGGCTGGTGCCAGAAGCAGGGATGCGGGATGGCCTCGATCCGCCGCGCCATGCGCTGCACGACCTCCACCAGGTCGGCCTCCTTGCCCTCCAGCTGGGGCGCCTGCCACTCCTCGCCGATGGGGAAGGGCAGCACGATCTGAAGCTCATCGAGGGCCAGCAGCACCGCCTGAGCCTCGGTGGCCCCGAAGCCCGTTTCCTTGGTCTGGGGAGTGGCCAACGCCGCCCACCGGCCCGCCACCCCCAGCTGCTCCTGGGGCGTGAGCCGGGGCAGGGCCTCCGCGCCCGCCAGCGCCGCTTCAGCCTGGCCGTGGATCAGGTCATAGGCGCGCCGAAACTCCCGGCTCCCTGGGGCCCCGCTCAGCCTGGCGGTGAAGGTGGAGCGACCGAGGACGGCCCGCAGCTCAGCCGGAACTCTGCGCTTGTAGTAGGGCAACTGGGCCGCGCCTCGCATCACCACGTAGGGCAGGCCCTGGGCACCCGCCAGAGGGGCATGTGGAGAACTGCTCTGCACCCAGCGCTGCACCCAAAGCTGCACCCAACCTATGGCCAGGTGCCCCTGAGACAACTGGGATCTCAGGCGAGGTCGGCAGCTTGAGGTGAGACCATGGAGAATAGGGGACTCGAACCCCTGACCTCTGCGGTGCGATCGCAGCGCTCTACCAGCTGAGCTAATTCCCCTTCGATCGCCATTATCACCATCCCGTCCCCCTCTGCGGCCGTCCCCTTGGTTGATTCCAGCCTGTCCATCACCCCCGAGCGGCTCGCGGCCTTCGATGAGCCGGCCATCGCCGAGCTCGCCCGGCGTCTCGAGGAGGACGACTACCCCACCCCCTTCGCGGGCCTGGCCGACTGGCACCTGCTGCGGGCCCTCGCCATCCACCGCCCCGACCTGATCCAGCCCTACGTCCATCTGCTGGATCAGGAACCCTTCGATGAGGAGTGAGGCGGCTACCGCCGACCCGCTCGCCGGCCGGCGCGTGCTCGTGCTGATCAGCGGCAGCATCGCTGCGGTCAAGCTGCCCCAGCTCGTCAGCGCCCTGGTCCAGCGGGGTGCCCAGGTGCGCTGTGTGCTCAGTCCCGCCGCCGAGCGGCTGGTGAGCGCGGTGGCCCTGGCCAGCCTCAGCCGTTCCCCCTGCCACATCGAGGCCGACCAGTGGAGCCACCGGGAGCCCAGGCCCCTGCACATCGCCCTGGCCGAGTGGGCCGAGGTGGTGCTGGTGGCCCCGCTCAGCGCCACCAGCCTGGCCCGCTGGGTGCACGGCATGGCCGACACCCTGCTGGCCAGCACCCTGATCGCCTGCGAGGCCCCCGTGGTGGCGGCCCCTGCCATGAACAGCGCCATGTGGGCCGCCCCGGCGGTGCGCCGCAACTGGCGGGAGCTGGAGGGCTGGGAGCGGGTGCTGCCCCTGGAGCCGGGCAGCGGGCTGCTGGCCTGCGACCGCGTGGGCGACGGGCGCATGGCGGACCCGGCGCTGCTGCTGCTGGCCCTGGAGTCGGTGCTGCTGGCCGGCTGCCTCCGCGACTGGCGGGGGCGCCGCCTGCTGGTGAGCGCCGGCCCGACCCGGGAGGCCCTCGATCCGGCCCGCTGCCTCACCAACCCAAGCACCGGACGCATGGGTGTGCTGCTGGCCCAGGCCTCCCGCCTGCGCGGCGCCACCGTCGACCTCGTCCATGGCCCCCTGGCGGTGGATCCGGCCTGGCTGGAGGGCCTCTACTGCCACCCCGTCGTCACCGCGGCCGCCATGGAGGAGGCCCTGCTGCGCCTGCAGGACGGCGCCGATGCCATCGCCATGGCCGCCGCCGTCGCCGACCACCGGCGTCGCCGCCCGGAGGGTCGCAAGCTCCCCAAGGAGGCGCTGGAGGCCTCGCTTTCCGAGGGCTGGGAGCCGGTGCCCGATCTGCTGGCGGCCCTGGTGCGGCGCCGGCCGCCGGCCCAGGCGATCCTGGGGTTCGCCGCCCAGAGCGGCGAGGTGCTCGAGGAGGCCCGCACCAAGTTCGCCCGCAAGGGCTGCGATCTCCTGTTCGCCAACCCGATCGACCGGCCCGGAGCCGGGTTCGGGGCGGCCGGCAACGAAGGCTGGCTGCTCGGTCCGTGTTCAGGGGAGCGCCGCCTGGAGCCGATGGGCAAGCTGGCCCTGGCCCACCGGCTGCTCTCGGCCCTCGCCGAGGCGGCGGTCCTCAGGGCTCCGGTTCCGGCGCCAGCAGACCCATGAACGTGCGCAGCTGCAGCCGGGGGATGTAGGGCCAGCCGCCGCTGCTCTCCATCTCGGCGAGCAGGGTGAACAGACCGTTGCGGTCGCCGGGGAGGCTGCTGCGGAAAGGGCCGTCCTGGATGCTGCGGTGCAGGTGCTCGATGCGGCGCAACAGATCGAGCAGGGCTTCGGGCTGGTCGGCGCGCTGCTCGGCGATGTTCAGCAGGGTGTCGAGGGCCCCCTGGAGCTCGGTGTCGGAGGCGGGCTGGACGGGTGTGGATTCGTCGATCGGGTGGGTGCGGCTCAGGGACATCCCTCCTCTCATACAGGTTGTTGAGAGCCCACGCAAGCCGCCGGGAATGGGCGTTTTGCACCGGTAGGATCCCGGCCAGCCCGGTTCCTGTTCCGTCTCTGCGGCTTCTCCCCATGCGTTTCCGTCCCCTGCTGGCCCTCGTGCTGGCTCTGTGCCTGACCCTGGTGTCCGCATGCAGCGGCGGGGCCAAGGCCGTTGATCGGGCCAACCTCACCTACCAAGACATCCACAACACCGGTCTGGCCAATGACTGCCCGACCCTGCCCGATTCCGCCCGCGGCACCATCACGCTGGACCCCTCGGCCAGCTACCAGCTGAGGGAGATCTGCATGCACCCCTCCGAGGTCTTCGTGAAGGGTGAGCCCGCCAACAAACGCCAGGAAGCCCAGTTCGTCGCCGGCAAGATCCTCACCCGCTACACCTCGAGCCTTGATCAGGTCTACGGCGACCTCAAGGTCAGCGGTGACAAGCTCACCTTCAAGGAGCTGGGCGGCATCGATTTCCAGCCGATCACCGTGCTGATGCCCGGTGGTGAGGAAGTGCCCTTCATGTTCTCCAGCAAGGAGCTCCAGGCCTCCGCCGACGGCACCTCCTTCTCCACCAGCACCGATCTCAAGGGTGAGTATCGCGCCCCCAGCTACCGCACCAGCAACTTCCTCGATCCCAAGGGTCGAGGCCTGACCACCGGCTACAGCAGCGCCGTGGGTCTGGTGCCCGCCGGTGACGAGTTCACCGGGGAAACCATCAAGCGTTATGTGGATGGCTCCGGCACCATGGATCTCTCGATCACCAAGGTCGATCCCAGCACCGGCGAGTTCGCCGGTGTCTTCACCGCCATCCAGCCCTCCGACACCGACATGGGCACCAAGGCTGTGGCCGACGTCAAGATCACCGGCGAGCTCTACGGCCGCCTCGAGCAGGTCTGAGACCGGGGCCTTGCTTCGCCCCTGGCTCCCCTCACGACAAGGCGTTGATCCCAGGGGCCCTCGGGCCCCTTTTTCATGGCCGCCCTTTTTCATGGCCGAGCGCCGGTCTGGGAGGATGACTCATACCCTGCTCAGCCCCCGGCCCGTCGCCATGACGCTCGCCAACACCGCCGCCCACTCCGATCTGATCGCCCCCCACGGCGGCAGCCTCGTCGATCTGATGGTGCCGCCCGAGCAGCGGGCCGCGGCGCTGGAGGAAGCCCGGGCCACGGTCGACAAAGTGCTGGAGTGCAGTCACCGCAACGCCTGCGACGTGGAGCTGCTGATCGTGGGTGGCTTCTCGCCCCTGCGCGGCTTCATGCACCAGGAGGATTACGACGCGGTGGTGGCCGGCCACCGCACCACCAGCGGTCTCCTGTTCGGCCTGCCGATCATCTTCGACACCGACGACGCCTCCGTCGCCGTGGGCCAGAGGCTGCTGCTCACCTACCAGGGCCAGGACCTGGCGGTGCTCACCGTGGAGAGCCGCTGGGAGCCTGACAAGGTGCTCGAAGCCAGGGGCTGCTACGGCACCACCTCCCTGGAGCACCCGGCGGTGCGCATGATCGCCAGCGAGCGCGGCCGCTACTACCTGGGCGGACGCCTCCAGGGGCTGGCCCTGCCCCGGCGCGTCTTCCCCTGCAGCACCCCGGTGGAGGTCCGCGCCACCCTGCCGGTGGGCCAGGACGTGGTGGCCTTCCAGTGCCGCAACCCCATCCACCGGGCGCACTACGAACTGTTCACCCGCGCCCTCGAGGCCCCCAACGTCAGCAAGGGTGCGGTGGTGCTGGTGCACCCCACCTGCGGACCCACCCAGGAGGACGACATCGCCGGAGAGGTGCGCTTCGCCACCTACGAACGGCTGGCCGCCGAGGTGGACAACCCCCGCATCCGCTGGGCCTACCTGCCCTATGCCATGCACATGGCCGGCCCCCGGGAGGCCCTGCAGCACATGATCATCCGCAAGAACTACGGCTGCAGCCACTTCATCATCGGCCGCGACATGGCGGGCTGCAAATCGTCCCTCACCGGCGACGACTTCTACGGCCCCTACGAGGCCCAGGACTTCGCCCGCGACCAGGCCACCGAGCTCGGCATGGAGACGGTGCCCTCCCTCAACCTCGTCTACACCGAGGAGGAGGGGTATGTCACCGCGGAGCATGCCCAGGCCCGGGGGCTCCACATCCGCAAGCTGAGCGGCACCCAGTTCCGCCAGATGCTGCGGGGCGGTGAGGAGATCCCGGAATGGTTTGCCTTCCGTAGCGTGGTGGAGGTGCTCAGGGCCGCATCCTGAGCCCCGTCCGCCCCCGGACGCCGATTAACGTTCTGTTACTTTCATTCTCACTCAGGAGACAGGGTCGTGAAGAAACGCTGGCGCAACGCGGGGCTCTACGTGCTCCTGGTGATCGTGATGATCGCCGTGGGCACCGCCTTCCTGGAGCGGCCCGACCCGGCCCGTGCCCCCCGCACCTTGCGCTACAGCGACTTCGTCGAGGCCGTCCAGGCCAACGAGATCTCGCGGGTGCTGATCTCCCCCGACCGCGGCACCGCCCAGGTGGTGGAGATCGACGGCCAGCGCGCCGTGGTCAACCTTGCCCCCGACAAGGACCTCCTCAAGCTGCTCACCGACCACAACGTCGACATCGCCGTGCAGCCCAACCGGGAGCCGGCGGCCTGGCAGCAGGCGATCGGCAGTCTGATCTTCCCCCTGCTGCTGCTCGGCGGCCTCTTCTTCCTGTTGCGGCGCGCCCAGGGCGGCGGCGGCAACCCGGCCATGAACTTCGGCAAGAGCAAGGCCCGGGTGCAGATGGAACCCCAGACCCAGGTCACTTTCGGTGACGTGGCCGGCATCGAGGGCGCCAAGCTCGAACTCACCGAGGTGGTCGACTTCCTCAAGAACCCCGACCGTTTCACTGCCGTCGGCGCCAAGATTCCCAAGGGGGTGCTGCTGGTGGGCCCTCCCGGCACCGGCAAGACCCTGCTGGCCAAGGCCGTGGCCGGTGAGGCCGGGGTGCCTTTCTTCTCGATCTCCGGCTCTGAGTTCGTCGAGATGTTCGTCGGCGTTGGCGCCAGCCGGGTGCGCGACCTGTTCGAGCAGGCCAAGAAGAACGCTCCCTGCATCGTCTTCATCGATGAGATCGACGCGGTGGGCCGCCAGCGCGGCGCCGGCCTCGGCGGCGGCAACGACGAGCGGGAGCAGACCCTCAACCAGCTGCTCACCGAGATGGACGGCTTCGAGGGCAACACCGGCATCATCATCGTGGCGGCTACCAACCGCCCCGATGTGCTCGATTCGGCCCTGATGCGCCCGGGCCGCTTCGACCGTCAGGTGGTGGTCGACCGTCCCGACTACGCCGGTCGCCTCCAGATCCTGGGGGTTCATGCCCGCGGCAAGACCCTCGCCAAGGATGTCGACCTCGACAAGGTGGCGCGCCGCACCCCCGGCTTCACCGGTGCCGACCTGGCCAACCTGCTCAACGAGGCCGCCATCCTCGCCGCCCGGCGCCAGCTGGCCGAGGTGTCGATGGATGAGGTCAACGACGCCATCGAGCGCGTCATGGCCGGCCCCGAGAAGAAGGACCGGGTGATGAGCGAGCGCCGAAAGCGCCTGGTGGCCTACCACGAATCGGGCCACGCCCTGGTGGGCGCCCTGATGCCGGATTACGACCCCGTCCAGAAAATCAGCATCATTCCCCGCGGCCAGGCCGGCGGCCTCACCTTCTTCACCCCCAGTGAGGAGCGCATGGAATCGGGTCTCTACTCCCGTGCCTACCTGCAGAACCAGATGGCCGTGGCCCTCGGCGGCCGTGTCGCCGAGGAGATCGTCTACGGCGAGGACGAGGTGACCACAGGAGCCTCCAACGACCTGCAGCAGGTGGCTCGCGTCGCCCGCCAGATGGTCACCCGCTTCGGCATGAGCGACCGTCTGGGCCCGGTGGCCCTGGGCCGCGCCCAGGGGGGCATGTTCCTCGGCCGCGACATCGCCGCCGAGCGCGACTTCTCCGAGGACACCGCCGCCGCCATCGACGAGGAGGTCTCCCAGCTGGTGGCCGACGCCTACCGCCGGGCCACCGAGGTGCTGACGGCCAACCGGGCCGTCCTCGACGAGCTGGCCGAGCTCCTGGTGGAGAAGGAGACGGTGGATGCCGAGGAGCTGCAGGAGCTGCTCATCTCCCGCGATGTGACGGTGGCGGCCTACGTCTAGGCTTCCTTGCCACTCCCTGATCCAGTCCCTGCACCACCAGCCCCTGCTGGTGGTGCTTCGCGCTGAGCAGCCAGCCCTTCTCGCTCCCCGGCTGGAGCAGCTGGCCGCCCTGGGGGTGCGCCATGTGGAGATCGCCTGGGGCCCATCCCCGGCCTGGACCCCCGAATGCCGGCAGCTGATCGCCGCCTTCCCCGATCTGCATCTGGGGGCGGCCTCGATCTGCAGCCCCGCGGCCCTCGCCGCTGCCCTTGACGCCGGCTTCTCCTATGGGGTCTCCCCCGTCCTGGATGCGGAGCTGCTGGCGACGGCGGCGGACGCTCGCTTCGCCCTGGTCCCCGGGGTGATGACCCCCACGGAGGTGAACCGGGCCCGGTCCCTGGGCTGTCCGATCGTCAAGCTGTTCCCCGCCGTCAGCGTGGGCCTCGGCCACTGGCGGCGCCTGCGGGATCCCCTCGGACCGCCGCTCCCCTTCTGCATCGCCGCCGGCGGCCTTGAGCCCGGCGATGTGCGTCCCTGGCTTGAGGCCGGGGTCGATGCGGTCGCCCTGGGCTCGTCGCTGATCGCCCAGGGGCCGGAGCTGCTGCGGCAGCTGTTGGCGGAACTGCCGCAGCGGCCCTGAGCGGGCGGATCACCAGACGCTGCACTGCCCCTGCTGGCGCAGCAGGTGATCGGCCAGCACCAGGGCCACCATCGCCTCCACCATCGGCACCGCCCGTGGCAGCACGCAGGGGTCGTGGCGTCCCTTCGCCGCCAGGGTGGTGGCGGCGCCGGTGGCGTCGATGGTCTGCTGCTCCTTGCGGATCGTGGCCGTGGGCTTGAAGGCCACCCGCAGCTGGATCTCCTCGCCGTTGCTGATCCCCCCCTGGATGCCCCCCGAGTTGTTGGTGGCGGTGCGCAGGCGGCCGTCGTCGCTGGGCAGGAAGGCGTCGTTGTGCTCGCTGCCGCGCAGCAGGGTGCCGCCGAAGCCGGAGCCGATCTCGAAGCCCTTGGTGGCCGGCAGCGACATCACCGCCTTGGCCAGGTCGGCCTCCAGCTTGTCGAACACCGGCATGCCCAGGCCTACCGGCGGCCGCCGCACCACACACTCGATCACGCCGCCGCAGGAGTCCCCGTCCCGCCCGATCGCCTCGATGCGCTCGATCATCCGTTCGGCGGTCTGCTGGTCAGGGCAACGCACGATGTTGGCCTCCACCGCCGCCAGGCTCACGCCGGCGGGATCGATGCTGGCCTCGATGGTGTGAATCCGGCGCACCCAGGCGATCACCTCGGTGCCGTGGGTGCGGGCCAGCAGCTGCTTGGCCACCGATCCGGCGGCCACACGGCCGATGGTCTCCCGGGCCGAGGCCCGGCCGCCGCCGCTGCGTGCCTGGATGCCGTACTTGGCCTGGTAGGTGGCGTCGGCGTGGGAGGGCCGGAAGGCCACCTGCATCTCCTGATAGTCGCCGGGGCGCTGGTCCTTGTTGCGGACCACCATGGCGATCGGTGTTCCGAGGGTGACCCCGTCGAGCAGGCCGCTGAGGATCTCGACCCGGTCCTCCTCCTTGCGGGGGGTGGTGATGCGGCTCTGGCCGGGCCGGCGTCGGTCGAGATCAGCCTGGATCTGCTCCAGATCCAGCGGCAGCCGAGGGGGGCAGCCATCGATGATCACCCCCACGCCACCGCCATGGGATTCGCCGAACGTGCTGATCCGAAAGAGATCACCGAAACTGCTGCCCATCGCACCGCCCTGCCCATCGGGCTTTCCGAAGCAGGGAGCCTACCCAGCCGCACCGCGCCGCCATGAAAAAACCCCCTGCTCGCGCAGGGGGTCGGAAGGTTCCAGGTGATCCGGAGGGAGGGATCAGCCGATCGTCGGGGCGGTCAGGGCCACCGGGGTGGCGCTGGCGGCAGCCAGGTCGAGGGGGAAGTTGTGAGCATTGCGCTCGTGCATCACTTCCATGCCGAGGCCGGCACGGTTGAGCACGTCGGCCCAGGTGTTGATCACCCGGCCCTGACCATCAAGGATGGACTGGTTGAAGTTGAAGCCGTTCAGGTTGAAGGCCATCGTGCTCACGCCCAGGGCGGTGAACCAGATGCCGATCACGGGCCAGGCCGCCAGGAAGAAGTGCAGGCTGCGGCTGTTGTTGAA
>NZ_JACJSZ010000054.1 GCF_014698445.1 Microcystis elabens FACHB-917 | reverse complement strand
CTTCCGCGACGGCCAGCAGCTCTACCCGATCGAGGCCCTGGCAGCCGACGGCGAGCAGAAGCGCAGCATCACCATGGAGTTCCGCCGCTCCACGCCGGAAGCCAACGTCAACACCCGCGAGGCCTCCCTGGCCGAGTGGTTCTAGCCCGCCAGCCGCTGCCGCACCCGGGCGATCAAATCCCCGGCCGTGAGCTCCTGCTCCACAGCCAGCGCGTGCGGTCGTTCCCGTTCCTCGAGGGGCTCCCGGTCCCTGAGCTGGGCCTCCAGCACGGCCCTGTCCGCGTCCGAGGGATCACCCCCCTGCCGGCTGCGCTCCCGGAGGCGCCGGCTCGCCTGCTCCGGTGCGCTGCGGCAATCGAGGATCAGAAACGGCACGCCGCAGGCTAGGGCCAGATCCTCCATCCGCCGGCGCTGATCCCGGCGCAGGAAGGTGGCATCGACCACCACCGAATACCCGGCGGCAAGGATCCCGGCGGCCTGCTCCGGCAGATGCCGTTCGTAGAGGTCGGCGCTCACCTCGTGCCGGTAGGGATCCCCCTTTAGCGGCGGTTCGTCCCCCTGGCCCCAGAGGCCGAAGCGGCGCTTGCGCTCCACGTCGGAGCTGAGCTGGATCCAGTCCTGGCGACGGCAGAGCTGGCGGGCCCGGTGACTCTTGCCGCTGCCGGAGACCCCATGGGTGATCAGCAGGGCCGGGGCCGGGACCTCGGTGGCGCGACGGGCGCCCAGGAGATAGCGCTCCAGATCCCGCTGCAGCGACTGGACCGTGCCGGCGTCGAGGCCGGGCTGGCGCAGGCGCAGGGCACAGACCTTGGCCCGCACCAGGGAGCGGTAGACCCGGTACCAGCGCCAGGTGAGCAGGCCGCCCCAGTCGCCGCAGCGACCCAGCCAGCGGTTGAGCAGCACCGCCCCGAGGCCGGGCCGGTCGCGGTGTTCGAGATCCATCACCAGAAACGCCAGGTCGCTGATCACGTCGATCCAGCGCAGCTCCGGGCTGAACTCCAGGCAGTCGAACACCCGGATGCGTCCCTCCTCCAGCAGCAGGTTGCCGAGGTGCAGGTCCCCATGGCACTCCCGGATGCGCCCCTGGCGGCGGCGCAGGGCGAAGGTGGGCCGCAGTGCCTCGAAGCTCTCCTCCGTCCACTGCCGCAGGGCCGCCACCTCCGCCGCGTCGGCGGCGGCGTCGGCCGCCAGCACCTCCAGATTGGCCACCGCCGGCGCCTTCACCAGCTCCGGTGTGCCGTAGGGATCATCGGGGCCGGCCACCGCGGCGGCGGCATGGAAGGCCGCCAGATCGTCCGCCAGCCGTTCGATCTGGTCGGCGGTGAGGCCATGGTGGGCGAGAACGGAACCCAGCAGGGCGCTCTGGGGGAACTGGCGCATGCGGACCGCCACCTCCAGGGTGGGTCCGCTGCCGCGCAGGCTGGCCCGTTCAGGAGGTCCGTGGATCACCGCGAGCCCGAGGTAGAGGTCGGAGGCCAACCGGCGGTTGAGTCGCAGCTCCTCCTGGCAGAACCAGCGGCGCAGCTCCAGGGTCGAGAAATCGACAAAGCCCAGGTTCACCGGCTTCTTGATCTTGTAGGCGATGGTTCCGGTCAGCAGGATCCAGGAGATGTGGGACTCCAGGCAGTCGACGCGCTCCACCGGATGGTCATAGGCGCCGGGATCGAGCAGGGCGGCGATCATCGGGTCCACGGCCGCTCCGCAGTTCCTTGCGATTCAATCCAACCATCCGCAGGCCGATGGCGGCCTCCACCGGCGTCCACAGCAGGACCGGCAGCAGCAAGGCCGAAGCCAGGGGCGCAGCGGGTCGCACGATCAGGGCCAGAACAAGGGTCAGCATCCAGCTCAGCAGCCAGACAGGCAGGCCGCAGCTGAGGCTGTGCAGCCGGCAGATCAGCCAGAGCGGAGTGCGCAGCAGCGCCAGCAGGAGCGCATAGGCCGCCAACCAGCCCCAGGAGCCGGCCGTCGGCCAGAAGACGAGCGCCGAGCCGTAGAAGCAGACGGTGAGCAGCGGCCAGACCAGGGCGATCCAGGGCTGCCGGCTGATCCACTCCGGTCGCCGGAGGCTGCGGTACCAGACGAAATCCCGCTCCGTGGGGTTGACGACCAGCGTGATCACCAGCACGGCGATCAGGATCAGCAGCCAGGGCGGCACGGGAATCTGCAGACAGAACCATTATCGGCGTCCCCAGGGGCGCCGTCCACGGAGCGGGGCATGTCGGTTCGTCGCGGTGGTGGAGCGGACCGCCGGACGTTCCTACGTTGGAAAGGTCCGACGAGCTTGCTGGAGGCCCCATGCACACCCACGACCTCGAGAACCACGACAACCTCTACGCCGACGAAGGCACGATGGTGATCGGCGAGACCAGGGCCGATGCCCAGGGCCATGCCTACTGGGCCGTGGGGGCCATCGCCCTGATGGTGGTCGGCCTGGGTGTGGCCCTGGTCATCTCCTGAGCGGCGGGGTCGGGGAAGCGTTCCAGGAAGTCGGGCAGGGGGACGGGTGCCCACAGTCGCTCCCAGCCCCCGCCGTCCCTCTGTCGCTTCCAGGCACCGATCCGCAATGGCGTGGCCGATCCCCAGCGGCAGATGAGCAGATAGCGGTGCCCCCAGGCCCGTGGCCAGGCCGGGGCGGGGTCACCCGCCCAGGGCCAGCGGGCCGGATCGAGGGGCTCCAGATCGTCGTGGCGCAGCAGGACCGGCAGCAGCTGGCCCTGCTGCGCCCCCGCGGACCGCTGGCAGAGCCGCAGGCGCCGGGCCAGGCCGGACGGCTGCCCGCGGCTGGGCACGACCAGGTGCCATCCCCCCCAGCCGGGAAAGCCCAGACAGGAGAGCAGGGCGCCGGAGGCGGGGCCGGAGTGGTGGTGGCTCGACATGGGGGCGGAACGCTGACATCCGTTCGGTGCCACCGGCCGTCCCGTGACCCTTGGAGGGGCGGGTTCACTGGCAGGATCGACGGGTAGGACGCGACTCCCTGCCGCCATGTTCGAGAACCGCGACCGTCCCGCCTGGCTCAACTGGCTGATCCTGCTGATCTTCCTGGCCTCCTCCTGGCAGCTGGCCGGGTTCTGGTTCCAACAGCTCCACCACTGAGGTCGTGGAGTGGCCCCCTCCGGCCGAGCTGCCACTGCTACAGGCCACCGCCTCGGGCCACCCGCTCAGGCCACTGCCTCAGGACGGACGGCGTGACCGGGCGGTGAGGCCCCGTACCAGACGGACGCCGCCGCCCACCAGCAGCAGCAGGGCCATCAGGGCCAGCAGGGCCACGACGATGACGCTGCCCAGCTGCAGGATGCCCATGCTGAGCCGGCTGAGCCCGCTGATCAGGTTGGCGATGGCGTTGCTGACCAGCAGCAGCGCATCCAGCCGTTCCGGCAACTGCATCAGCCCGGCCAGGATCAGGCTTCCCGACCCGATCAGCAGCAGGCCCGCCAGCACCTGCCGCCAGCGGGAGGAGGGGCGGCGCCGGCGCCGGCGCAGTTCCAGGCCCTTCCCCGGTGTCGGTCCCCTCGGCGTCGGCAGATGGAGCGGGTGGGGGGTGTGGGGCATGGCGGGGTCGTCAGGGCTCCAGCGGATAGCCGGCACTCCGCATCCACCGCTCGAACTCCATCAGCACCAGCTCGTTCGGACAATCGATCAGGGACAGGTCGTTGACCGTGCAGTCGCCCTGGCCGCCGTGGTGGAGCGTGAGGTGGAACCGGGACCCGCTCAGGCCGCACACCTCCGGATCGCTGCGGACCACCACGTCCAGCGCGGCGCCGAGCCGTGCCACCCGCCGGCGCAGTTCCGACCAGGTCATGGCCATGAAGTCATGCCCATCGCGGAGCCCGTCGCATGGCTGGGGGGCGCTGTGTGGGGGCGCTGGATCATTCTTCCCAGTGTGACCAGTGGCGGGCCGACGTCAACCGCTTGTCGGCCGGCGGCGGCTCAGGGACGCGGGGTGGCCGGGGCCTCCTGGGCGGTCGGCACCGCCGGAGTCGGTGCGGGAGGCACGGGGGGCGGGGGCAGGAGCAGCACCAGGGCGGCCGAGACCGCCAGGGCCGCGGCTCCGCCCAGGGGCGCCGTCAGGCGACGGAGCAGGGGAACCCGCTCCATCAGTTCCCTGGGGCCGAGGGGCTCCGGATCGGGAATCGCCAGGGGCAGCTGAACCCGGGGATCCAGGCGCAGCAGATCCAGCACCCGCACCAGATCCGCCAGTTCCGCATCGTCGAGATGCACCTCCATGGGAGGGGTGTCGGGCTGGCTGCTGCGCAGCAGGAGACGGTGCCCTCCCTCGGGGTGGGGGCCGATGTCGACCGGTTCGCCGGCGATGGTGAACTCACGGCGCACACCGCTGATCAGGTGGCGGGCGTAGGGCAGCACCACCTGCATCAGGGCCTGCAGGTGCTCACGGCGTCCCTCCAGCAGGGGCCGTCCCAGCCACTGCAGGGTCCAGCCGGTGATGATGCCCAGGGCTGAACCGCTCTGGCCGATGGAGACGTCGGGGAGACCCTCCACCTGAAGTCGGCAGCTGAGCTGATCGAAGACGAGGCTCTGCTTCATCACGGAACTCTGAACCATGGGGGGTCCGCTGCGGCCGCCGTCACGCCATCGCATCCATCAGGCTCGCCTTGATGCGCTCGAAGCCGCCGTGGCCGGCGCAGAGGCTCAGGCCCTGCACCAGCTGGAGGCGCTGGGCGGCTCCGTCGACAGGATCGAGGAGTTTCTGGACGCCGCTGCGGCGGGGGTTCATCCGCTCCTGGACCAGCTCCCCCAGTCGCCCCTGGAACAGGGTCCAGCGTTCCTGCGCCACCGCCTCCGGCTCGCTGCTGGAGAGCAGGGAGCGCAGCAACGGGTAGAGGCGGTCGGCCATGACGCAGAGGATGCGGATCAGGGCGTCGGTTTCGGCGACGGGCACCTCGCCGCGCCGGCAGGAACGCCGCAGGGGGTTGTGGCAGCGCCGCTTCCACAGCTCCACCCGGTTGGGGAAGAGCCCGGCGTAGCCCAGCTGCTCGCTCAGCCAGACCATCGCCTCGCCGCCGTTGAGGTCGAGGGCCTCCATGCACAGCAGCATCAGATCGAGTCGCTCCAGTCCCCTGCGGGGCAGGGGGCGGGAGGAGCGGTCCTGGGTCGCCGCGTCCGAAATGTCCTTGGCCATGACTGCGATGATGCCAGCGGCGCCGTCCATCCGTCACGTCGCCGGTACCGGTCCCTTCACCAGCACGACCCTGCAGCACGATGGCCAGCAGCCCTTCCTCGATCGATCTGCGCACCTGGGTCCGGGACATCCCCGACTTCCCGAAGCCGGGCATCCTCTTCCGTGACCTCACGCCCCTGATGCGGGATCCGGAGGGCTGGGGCGAAGCCATCCGCCTGCTGGGCCTGCTCTGTGATCAGGTGCAGCCGGACCTGATCGTGGGCATCGAATCCCGTGGCTTCATCGTCGGCACGGCCCTGGCCACGATCACGGGCGTGGGATTCGTGCCGATCACCTCACCGGGCAAGCTGCCCGGTGAGGTGATCGGCGTGGATTACAGCCTCGAGTACGGCACCGACCGGCTGGAGATCCACAGCGATGCCCTCGCCGGCGGCCAGCGGGTGCTGATCGTCGACGACCTGCTGGCCACCGGCGGCACCGCGGCGGCCTGCAGCGAGCTGGTGCAGGCGGCGGGCGGCGAACTGTGCGGCTTCGGCTTTCTGGCGGAACTGGCGGCCCTCGAGGGCCGCAGCCGGCTGCCCCTGGAGCATCCGATCGAGTCCCTGATCATCTACAGCTGAGCCTGGGTGAGCCTCGACCCTTGAGCCTCAGCTCTGCTGGTCCTGCCAGGTCAGGACGCGGTCGAACTGCTCGAGACTGATCAGGCCGAAACGCCAGAGGACGGCCGGCAGCGGCGCCTGCTCCAGTTGGGACTGGCGGATGCCCAGCTGGAGCGCGTTCTCACTCAGGCCGAGCTGATGACGCAGGAAGCGCACCATGGCCGGCGAGGGCAGGGGCTGGGGAGAGCTGCTGATCACCATCCACCCATGCTGCAAGCGGCCGGCCCAGGCGACAAGGTCCCTGGGTCATGGCCCGCAGGGCCAGGGCCCGGCCTGCATCGACGCGGGCGAGGGCGGCGAGGACCAGCCGGCGCAGGGGAAGCAGCCAGGGATGGCGGTTGGAGAAGACACGCACCAGCAGGTCGGTGGCCAGCAGGGTGAGCAGCAGATCGGGCCAACGGCGCCTGCCGTAGGCGGCTCCGATCCGGCGCGGCGACAGCGTTCCCCGGGCGGCCCGTTCCGCCAGCCACTGCAGCACCGCCACATCCCGCCAGCAGAGATTCAACCCCTGGCCGCCCACCGGGTGGCAGCGGTGGGCACTCTCCCCCACCAGCACCGTGCGGCCGCGATGCAGGCGACGGGCCAGCTGCAGGGCCACCGGAAAGGCGCGGGGCCGCGCCAGCAGGGCATCAGGCTGGAGGCGGTCCGGCAGGGCGCCCGCCAGCCGGTCGAGGAAGGCCGGGGGGGCCAGGGCCTCCAGCTGGCGGCAGCGGGCCGCCGGCGCGCTCCAGACGAGCTGGAAGCGCCGTCCGCCGAGGGGGAGCACGGCGAAGGGACCCTCCGGCCGCAGCAGTTCCCAGGCCTCGTCGTCGGCGCAGCCGCGCATCTCCACCTGCACCGTCAGGCAGGACTGGCGGTATGGATGGCTCCAGTGACCGATGCCCAGGGCCCGCCGCGTGGGGGAGTCGGGCCCGTCGGCGGCCACCAGCAGGTCGGCGTCCACCGTGTCGGCGGCGTCTGTCGTGTCGTGCATGCCGGCGGAAGGCGCCTCGCCGCCGAGCTCCAGGCGAACGGCGGGGTGCCGCTCGAGGCGACGCAGCAGCAGCGCCATCAGGGGTCGGTGGGAACCGATCCAGCCCACCGCTTCGGCCTGGCCCAGGTCGGCGGGCGCGAAGTCCACATCGCATGCGGCGGCCACGTCGCGCAGATGCAGCCGGCGGAAGGGCACAAGGGAGGGCCGCAGATCGGCCCAGAGGCCCAGGCGTTGCAGCAGCTCCCGGCTGGAGTGGGTGAAGGCGTAGGCCCGCCCCCGGGCCTGCAGCGCCTCAGGGGTCAGGGGATCCCGCAGGCTCACCCGCCAGCCCGCCTGGGCCAGGGCCAGGGCCGCCAGGGCGCCGGTGGGACCGGCACCCCGGACCAGGGCGTGGAGCGAAGCGGGCATGGCCATAAAAAAGCCGCAACAGAAAGTCTGCTGCGGCGATGGGGGTTGCCGCGGACGGAGGACCGGAGCAGGGAGCCCCCTGAGGGGGCGTGCGGATCAGCCGATGCCGAGCAGGCCGCGGGTGAAGGCCTCGCCGCCGAGGGCGAATTCGGTGGCCAGCAGGGCGATGAAGCCGAGCATGGCCATGCGGCCGTTGAGCTTCTCGGCGCGCTCGTGGAAGCCCCAGCCGCTTTCGGCGCTCACCACTTCCATGCGGGGCTCGGTGGCGAAGGCGTTGAGGCGGCCGCCGTCTTCGGTGGTGACGGCGGCGCCGCGGATGGCGGAGCGATCGAGGGCGGTGGGAGCGGAAGGGGTGGCGGCGGTCATGGGAGAACTCCTTGAGAAGTGTTGCGAGAATTGTAACGCATTGTTTCGAAGGCGTCAAGTCCTCCTCACCCCAGCCGCCGCAGGCAGAGCTCCTCGAAGGCCGGCCGCAGCAGGTAGGGGTACTCCCCCACCCACTGCTTCAGCTGCGGCAGCCAGCCATCGGAGAGGGCGCCGATGCGGGAGAAGTCCCTGCGCTCGCTCAGCACCAGGCAGCGGATCACCATGCCGCGCCGGATCCGCTCGTGTTTCTTCTCGAAGGGGAAGCGGATCTGGCCCAGGTAGCCGTCCTCATCCTCCAGTTCCAGGCAGAGCCAGGTGCGCCGGTTCTCCACCAGCTCCAGGCGACCCTGGCGGTTGGCCTGCTCCCGCCGCTCCTCCACCACCTCGCGCCGGAACTGGTCGGCCACCACCCCCTCGAAGATCGCGGCCGCCGGGTAGCGCCGCAGGGCCGCATTGCGCCGGCCCGCCTCCAGGATCGGTCCCCACAGCACATAGAGAAGGAACACGAAGCCCACCACCAGAAACACCGGGCCCGCCTGGCTGCGGAACAGCAGGGTCTGGCTGATCAGCAGGGCGATCACCCCGCCGATCACCGAGATCAGCACCCGCTGCAACAGCTTGCGCGGGTCGCCGCTGCAGGCGGTGAACTGGGGACCGGTGGCCACCGCCGGGATCAGGCGGAACAGCTCGCCGGGTTTGAGGGGGATCAGCATCGGCTCAGGGGCAGGAGGAACTCACAGGAGCCGCTCCAGGCCGTAGACCAGTCCGCCCAGGCTGCGCACCTTGCGCACGGTGAGCAGCACCCCGGGCATGTAGGCGCTGCGGTCGATCGTGTCGTGGCGCAGGGTGTAGGTCTCGCCGGGGGAGCCGAACATCACCTCCTGGTGGGCCACCAGTCCGGGCAGCCGCACCGAGTGGAGCCGCAGGCCGCTCTCCCGCAGGCCGCCCCGGCAGCCGGCCAGGCTCTCGTGCTCCTCCACCTGGAGGGGGTTGAAGCTTTTGCCCAGCTCCTCCATCAGTTCGGCGGTCTTGAGGCAGGTGCCGCTGGGGGCATCGGCCTTGCGGTTGTGGTGCAGTTCGGTGAGTTCGGCGTAGTCGTAGAAGCGGGCCGCCGCCGCCGCCGCCTGCTGCAGCAGCACCATGCCCACGCAGAAGTTGGGCACCACCGCCCCCCCCATCGAGGCCTTCTCGGCGAAGGCGGCCAGCTCCGCCAGCTGCCCGGGGCTCAGGCCCGTGGTGCCGATCACCGGATGGACGCCATAGGCGATGGCGCCGCGGCAATGGTCGTAGACGACGCTGGGGTGGGTGAAATCCACCAGCACGGCGCCGCCGCCCGGGCCGGCCTGGCGCACCGCCTGGCTCGCCTGGCAGAGGCTGCCCTCGAAGTCGGCGCTGATCGCCACCTCCAGGTCCCCCAGCCCCAGGGCCAGACCCACGTCCTCGCCCACGCGGCCAGGGGTGGTGTCGATCGCCCCCGCCAGGGTGCAGTCGGGGGCCGCCACCACGGCCTTGATCACCTCGGCGCCCATGCGGCCCAGGGCCCCGGCCACCACCACCGGGATCGGCGCCGGGGCCGGCGGGGACGGGGAGGTCGCGGTCATGGCGTGCTGGCACTCCAGGCGAGCCTATGTGGCCCGGTCCACCGGCCGGGCGGCAGCCTGTAACGCTGCGCTGCAACCGATCGCGTCCCCGACGGGAGCTCCGTAGGCTGCTTCACATTGCTCAACGCATCCGCCGCATGTTCACGCAGGTCCGTTCCGCCAGCCGCCGGGTCAGCCCTGCCCCCACCGATGGCGCCAACGACCGTGTGGTGATGAAGGCCGTCTATGTGGTGCTCGAACCCCAGTACCAGAACGCCCTCACCACCGCCGCCACCGGCCTCAACGACCAGAACGGCCCGCTGGCGATCGAGCTGAGCGGGTATCTGATCGAGGAGCTGCGGGATCCGGCCAACTACGCCGACTTCTGCGCCGACGTGGCGGCGGCCGATGTCTTCATCGCCTCGCTGATCTTCATCGAGGATCTGGCCCAGAAGGTGGTGGACGCCGTGGCCCCCCACCGTGACCGGCTCAAGGCGGTGGTGGTGTTCCCCTCCATGCCGGAGGTGATGCGCCTCAACAAGCTGGGCACCTTCTCGATGGCCCAGCTGGGCCAGAGCAAGAGCGCCATCGCCCAGTTCATGCGCAAGCGCAAGGAGGCCAATGGGGCGGGCTTCCAGGACGCCATGCTCAAGCTGCTGAACACCCTGCCGACGGTGCTCAAGTACCTGCCGGTGGAGAAGGCCCAGGACGCCCGCTCCTTCATGCTCAGCTTCCAGTACTGGCTGGGGGGAACGCCGGACAACCTGCGCAACTTCCTGCTGATGCTGGCCGACCGCTACGTGTTCGGCAAAGCGGAGTTGGGCCGGCCCCAGCTGACCGTGGCCGACCCGGTGGTGTTCCCGGATCTGGGCATCTGGCACCCGCTGGCCCCGGGCATGTTCGAGGACCTCAAGGAATACCTCAACTGGAGCGCCAGTCGCGCCGACCTCAGCGAGAAGGCCCGCCGGGGCCCGGTGATCGGCCTGGTGCTGCAGCGCAGTCACATCGTCACCGGAGACGACGCCCACTACGTGGCCGTGATCCAGGAACTGGAGTACCGCGGCGCCATGGTGATCCCCGTGTTCTGCGGCGGCCTCGACTTCTCCCGTCCGGTCTCCTCCTACTTCTACGACCCCCTCAACCCGGACCAGCCGCTGGTGGATGGGGTGGTGAGTCTCACCGGCTTCGCCCTGGTGGGTGGCCCGGCCCGGCAGGACCATCCCAAGGCCATCGAGACCCTCAAGCGCCTCAACCGGCCCTACATGGTGGCTTTGCCCCTGGTCTTCCAGACCACCCAGGAATGGGAGGAGAGCGACCTGGGGCTGCACCCGGTGCAGGTGGCCCTGCAGATCGCCATCCCCGAGCTGGACGGCGCCATCGAACCGATCGTGCTGTCGGGACGCGACGACGCCACCGGCAAGGCCCACACCCTGCAGGACCGGGTGGATGCGATCGCCGAGCGGGCCATCCGCTGGGCCTCGCTGCGGATCAAGCCCCGCGCCGAGAAGAAGCTGGCGATCACCGTGTTCAGCTTCCCGCCCGACAAGGGCAACGTGGGCACCGCGGCCTACCTCGATGTCTTCGGCTCCATCTTCCGCGTGCTGGAGGAGATGAAGGCGAAGGGCTACATGGTGGAGGCCATGCCCCGCACGCCCAAGGAACTGATGGAGGCGGTGCTCAGCGATCCGGAGGCCCTGCAGGGGGCCCCCGAGCTGGCGATCGCCCACCGCATGAGCGTCGAGGAGTACGAGCGTCTCACCCCCTATTCGCAGCGGCTGGAGGAGAACTGGGGCAAGCCCCCCGGCAGCCTCAACTCCGACGGCACCAACCTGCTCATCTACGGCCGCCACTTCGGCAACGTGTTCGTCGGGGTGCAGCCCACCTTCGGCTACGAGGGCGATCCGATGCGCCTGCTCTACTCCCGCAGCGCCAGCCCCCACCACGGCTTCGCCGCCTACTACACCTATCTGGAGAAGGTGTGGGGTGCCGATGCGGTGCTGCACTTCGGCACCCATGGCTCCCTGGAGTTCATGCCCGGCAAGCAGATGGGCATGAGCGAAACCTGCTACCCCGATTCCCTCATCGGCGCCCTTCCCAACCTCTACTACTACGCCGCCAACAACCCCTCGGAGGCCACCATCGCCAAGCGGCGCGGCTACGCCTCGACGATCAGCTACCTCACACCGCCGGCGGAGAACGCCGGCCTCTACAAGGGGCTCAAGGAGCTGGGCGAGCTGGTGGGCTCCTACCAGCAGCTGCGCGAGAGCTCCCGCGGGGTGCAGATCGTCAACGCCATCATCGAAACCGCACGCCAGTGCAATCTCGACAAGGACGTGGCCCTGCCGGACGCCGATGCTTCCCTGCTCGACACGGACGGCAGGGACGCCGTCGTGGGGGCCGTCTACCGCCAGCTGATGGAGATCGAGAGCCGGCTGCTGCCCTGCGGCCTGCACACGATCGGCAAGCCCCCCACCGCCGAGGAGGCGATCGCCACCCTGGTGAGCATCGCCGCCCTGGAGCGGGAGGAGGACGGCCTGCGCTCCCTGCCGGGGCTGCTGGCCGAGAGCCACGGCCGCACCATCGCCGAGGTGTACAAGGGCAACGATGCCGGTGTGCTGGCGGATGTGGAACTCAACCGGGTGATCACCGAGACCTGCCGCGCCGCCGTCGGGGCCATGGTCAAGGAGGTCACCGGCGCCGACGGCCGCGTCACCCTGCGGCGCAACTTCGGCTGGTTCTTCGATCTGCTGGAGCGCTTCGGTTACCGCCTCCCCTCCCCCTGGCTGAGCGCCTGCCGCCAGGCGGGGTTCGCCGAGGTGGATGTTGCCGAGCTGGATCGCACCTTCGCCTACCTGCGCTTCTGCCTGGAGCAGATCTGCGCCGACATGGAGATGGAGAGCCTGCTGCGGGCCCTCGATGGTGAATACGTGCTGCCCGGGCCCGGCGGAGACCCGATCCGCAACCCCGGTGTGCTGCCCAGCGGCAAGAACATCCACGCCCTCGATCCCCAGGCCATCCCCACCCGGGCCGCGATCGCCGCCGCCAAGGTGGTGGTCGATCGGCTGATCGAGCGCCAGCGGGCCGAGCAGGGCACCTGGCCGGAAACGATCGCTTGCGTGCTCTGGGGCACCGACAACATCAAGACCTACGGCGAATCCCTGGCCCAGATCCTGTGGTTCATCGGTGTGCGCCCCATGGCCGATTCCCTCGGCCGGGTGAACAAGCTCGAGCTCATTCCCCTGGAGGAGCTGGGCCGGCCCCGCATTGACGTGGTGGTGAACTGCTCGGGGGTGTTCCGCGACCTGTTCATCAACCAGATGGCCCTGATCGACCAGGGGGTGAAGATGTCCGCCGAGGCCGATGAGCCCCTGGCGATGAACTTCGTGCGCAAGCACAGTCAGGAGCAGGCCGCTGCCAAGGGCATCTCCCTGCGGCAGGCCGCCACCCGGGTGTTCTCCAATGCGAGCGGCAGCTACTCCTCGAACGTCAACCTGGCGGTCGAGAACAGCACCTGGGAGGAGGAGGGTGAATTGCAGGAGATGTATCTCTCCCGCAAGACCTTCGCTTTCAATGCCGACAACCCCGGCGAGATGAACCAGAACCGCGAGGTGTTCGAATCGGCGATGAAGACCGCCGACGTCACCTTCCAGAACCTGGATTCAGCGGAGATCTCCCTGACCGATGTCAGCCACTACTTCGACTCCGACCCCACCAAGCTGATCGCCGGCCTGCGCGACGACGGCAAGACCCCCACCAGCTACATCGCCGACACCACCTCGGCCAATGCCCAGGTGCGCTCCCTGAGCGAAACCATCCGCCTCGACTCGCGCACCAAGCTGCTCAACCCCAAGTGGTATGAGGGGATGCTCGATTCCGGCTACGAGGGGGTGAGGGAGGTGGCCAAGCGGCTCAACTTCACCCTGGGCTGGAGCGCCACCAGCGGCGCCGTCGACAACTTCGTCTACGAGGAGGCCAATGAGACCTTCATCAACGACCCCGAGATGCGCCAACGGCTGATGGATCTCAATCCCCACAGCTTCCGCCGCATCGTCGGCACCCTGCTGGAGGTGAATGGCCGTGGGTACTGGGACACCTCCGACGAGAACATCGCCCTGCTCCAGGAGATCTACCAGGAGATCGAGGACCGGATCGAAGGCGTCAGCGAGTGACCTCACTCCCCTGCGGGCCGTCCCACGGCGGCCTGCAGGGGAATCGGCGCTGCTGCGGCGACGAAAAAAAGGGGGCCGAAGCCCCCCAATGACGTCCTGAGCCCGCCAGGAGGGGGGACTTGTCGGAGGATCATTGGCCGATCTTGGCCACCTCGGCGCGGGCCCGGGCCAGGACGGCACCGGTGAGGGGCACGTAATCCAGCTGCTTGGCGATGTTCTGGCCCTTGGGCGAGAGGCCCCAGGTGAGGAACTGGCGGATGGTGGCGGCCTTGGCGCCGTTGCCGCGCTGGTAGGCCAGGATCCAGGTGAAGGAGGCGATCGGGAAGGCGTTGGCACCGGCCGGGTTGCAGTCCTCACCGCCTAGGCGGGAGTCCAGCTTGATGCCGTTCAGCGCCGCTGCTCCGGTGACGTCGTTGGCGAGCACAAACCTGCCGGCTTTGTTCTGGACGGAAGCGGGCGTGATGCGGCCCTTCACGAAGGCCTGGTTGAGGTAGCCGATCGAGCCGGGGGTGTTCTGGATCAGACCGGCCACACCCTCATTGCCCTTGCCGCCGACGCCGACGGGCCAGTTGACGGCCTTGGCGGCCCCCACCTTCGACTTCCACTCGGGGGAGAAGCAGGAGAGGGAGTTGGTGAACACGGCGGTGGTGCCGGAACCATCGGAGCGGTGCACCACGTTGATCGGACCCTTGCCGCACTTCAGCTGGTCCCAGGTCTTGATCTTGCCCAGGAAGATGTCGGACACCTGGCGCTGGGTGAGCCTCAGATTCTTGCAGCCGGGGTTGTTGTAGGCCGGGGTGACGGTGCCGCCCATCATGGGGATCTGCAGGGCTCCACGCTGGGCGGTCACTCCCTTGGTGAACTCACCTTTGGACGCATTGAGCTCCTCATCGGTGGCACCGAAATCGACGCTGCCGGCATGGAACTGGCGGACACCGGCGCCGGAACCCACCGACTGGTAGTTGACCTGCTTCTTGGTTTCCCTGGCGAATTCAACGGCCCAGCGCTGATAGGCCGGAGCCGGAAAACTGGCCCCGGCACCGTTGATCGAATTGCTCTGGGCGATCACCGGAACCGCCAGGCCAGCCGTGACAAAGCCGGCAGCGGAGAGGATCAGGGCCTTCTTCGCGAAGGTCATAGTGGCCAATTTGGGGGCAAGTTATGAATAGCAACCCATTCTGACCGTTGGTGTTATGGAGAGGTTAACGGGTGTTCAAGGATTCATCCCGCTGGCGAAGAGGGGCGTTCCGGCAGGACTGGAGCCGAGGCCAAGGCGGCCGAAGGCCCCGCCTGAGCCCCTGTTCGGCCGCCAGATCAGTGCCCGCTCTTGCGGCTCACACCCCTCCCCGGGAGCTGGCATCGCCCGGTTGGGGCAGCCCCGGTCGCTTGGGGTCCCCATTCCATGGGGCAGCGATCCGTAGCCGTCGCTACCTGGAATCGTGTCCTTGTCCAGCTTGGCTGCCGATGGGATCGGTAGACCGATGGATCCTGCTGACAGCTTCCATGCTGACCATTTTCTACGCCACATCCACGGGCAAGACAGAAGACATCGTCCAACGCCTGGCGACCCATCTGGGCTCTCCTGCTGAACTCCAGGATGTGGACAGCCTCCGTTCCGAACAGGAGATCTCTGCGCCGGAGGCCATCATCTGCTGTGTTCCCACCTGGAACACGGCCGCGGACTCCTTCCGCTCCGGCACGGCCTGGGACTCCTATGTGGATGCCATCCCGCCGCTGAACCTTTCCGGCAAGTCGGTGGCAATTCCGGGCCCCGGCGATTCTTCGAGCTACGGCGACTTTTTCAGTGATGCCATGGAGGAGCTCTACAGCGCCTTCCGCAAGGCGGGGGCACGGTTGGTGGGATCGGTACCCGTGGATGGATACACGTTCAACGCGTCAAAAAGCGTCATCAACGGACGCTTCTGCGGCTTGCCGATCGATGAGGATTCCGAACCCGACCTCACCGAGGAGCGACTCCGTTCCTGGGCCGATCAGCTGAAACGGGAGATGGCGGGACTGCTCACCTGAGCGGGATTCAGGCTCCATGGACGCCTCTTCAGGTGGCCTTCTGATCCCGGCAGATTCCGAAAGCGTGCTCCCGCCCGTCCTGCGGAGCGGCCTCCACCCAGCGGAGGATGCGGGGGCTTTCCTCCTTGTCAACCCAGCCTTGTGGGAACCTGATCAGCAACAAAGCTCCGCATCATGTTAATGCTTTTTAACGCATAAAAGCAGATGTCCTGCGGAAGCTGTCTTTTGTGGCCTTATGCGGCACTGGTCAGCATCCCTGAACGACGGCAAACTGGCACTGCGGAGCTTCGTTGCTGATCAGGTGTGGGAAAAAGCAAGACGACCGCGTTGTTCCTGGCCAGTTGGCGGCGCAGCGTTCGATCGTCACCCATCGGCTGCGGCGGGCATCCACCGCTTCGAGCAGCTCGAGGTGTTCGGCCGTGACGGCTCGGGCATCCTCCATCCGGCCATCCAGGGAGAGCATGGAGAGACGATCCATGCACCAGTCCCGCAGGTGGTTCAGGGCGAGGACGCGTCGCAACTGGTCATCTCCCCCGGGGCACCTGGATGTCTTCGTCATCGCCAGATCTCTGGAAGCGGTCAATCTGGCCAGCGGGGGCAGGGGCGGGTTCACGAGAGTGACATCCGAGGGTGTCTTTGCCAACGCCGGCAAGGGCGCGTAGCTTTTGCTACGAGGTGCTGTGTGATCCTGTTGGGTCGGCGGCGGCGGGCCTTGGCTAAGGGTGAGGTGACACCCCCAGCCATGCCTGTGAAAGAGCTCACAACCGCCATCAATCAACACCTGGCCGCAGAGTTCCAGGCCGGCCACACGTACCTGGCGATGTCGATCTGGCTGCGGGAGAAGGATCTGGCCGGTTTCTCCACCTACATGCTCGAAAAGAGCCAGGAAGAGCGCAACCATGCGGCCCGCATGATCGCCTACCTGGTCGACAGCGATGAGCAGGTGGAACTGCCCACCATCGAGGCGCCCGAGCGCAGCTGGCCCTCGGTGCAGGGCCTGTTCGATCAGGTCTACGACATGGAGAAGGGGGTCACCGCCTCCATCAACCGTCTCTATGCCATGGCCGAGGACGTGGGGGAACGCAGCGCCACGGCCATGCTCGACTGGTTCGTCGCTGAACAGCTCCAGGAGGAGGCGGAGGCCCGCTTCGTGCGCAAGCGTCTGCGGCTGGCCGGCGACAACAGTGCCGCCCTGCTGCTGCTGGACCAGCAGTTCCTGGAGGGGACGGCGCTGGCCCATGTCAAGGGCGGCCTCAGCGGCGCCGCAGGCGCCTGAGCGTTCATCGCTGCATCCGAATACGGTGTTATCCCGATTTTGATAAATCCACCGGCCCGTTGTGCCCATGCCCGCTCCTGAGCGCCTCACCCCTGCTCCGGCGGAATCCTGCCCCTCCTGCGGGGATCGCTCCGAGCGTCGCCAGCAGCGACGGGCCGGGTGGCGCTGGGGCGGCAGCGGATCCTGTCATGGCCCCGGGGTTGGCCGTGGGCCGGGCTCCGGGGTGCAGGTCGCCCTGCTGGGCATGCCCAACACCGGCAAGTCGACCCTCTACAACCGGCTCACGGGCGGCGATGCGCAGATCGCCAACTGGCCCGGCCTGACGGTGGAGCTGCCGGGGATCCATGACCTCAGCGGCAGCAGTGAGGACGAGGCCGTGGTGCAGCGCTTCCTGCGCAACACGCCGCCCGATCTGGTGCTGGTGGTGCTCAACGCCAGCCAGATCGCCAGCCAGCTGCGGCTCCTGCTGCAGATCCAGCAGCTGGGCCTGCCGGTGGTGGCGGCGCTGAACATGAGCGACGTGGCCCGTCGCTTCGGCCTGGCGATCGATCACCGGGGGCTGTCCCAGGATCTCGGCCTGCCCGTGCACCCGGAGAGCGTCAGGCACAACCAGGGCATCACCGCCCTGCTCGACCAGCTGCATCGTTGGGGCGAGACCCCCAGGCCCGCCGGCCCTGCGCCCGTGGCCGGCCAGGGTGATCCCCAGGCTGGCCCTGGACGATCGGCTGCAGGAGGACCTGGTGGCCCGCCACGTGACGCTGCCGGAGCGCCTGCTCCATCGCCGCACCCGCCTGGTGGATCGCGTCCTGCTCCATCCCCTGCTGGGTGTGGTGCTGTTCCTGGCGATCGTGCTGGCGGTGTTCCAGGTGCTCTACGTCGTCACCGCTCCACTGCAGGACCTGCTGGGAACCGGACTGGACTGGATCCAGGCCAGCTGACTGGGGGTGAGCTTGGTAGCGACCTGTCTGCCCCTGATCTTCGTGTTCTACGTCCTGATGGGCATCATCGAGGATTCGGGCTATCTGCCGCGGTCCGCCTTTCTGATCGATGGCTTCATGCGCTGGCTGGGGCTGGATGGACGCGCTGCCTTCGTCTGCGAGATCCCAGGCGCATCGATCGCCTGCTCCTGGTGTTGGCGATTGCCGTTCTGGTGAGCAGCCTCAAGTGTTATACGGTCAGTCTCGATGGCCTGCGCCATCAGGTGAATCCCCACTGGCAACGCGGCACCTGATCAGCAACAAAGCGCCGCAAGCCCCTGGCCACCCGCCAACCAGACGCTAGGTTGGTACTGGTGAACTAGTGGAGGACCCTCGCGTGGCCCAGAACAAGGTTCAGTACCAGGAGGGGTTTTCCCTCTCAGAATTCATTCAGGCCTATGGGACAGAGGAGAAGTGCCTCGCGGCCCTGGAGCTTGCCCGATGGCCCGAGGGCTTCCGTTGCCAGCGGTGTGGGGAGAGTGAGAGCTTCGGCGTGATCCACGACGACCGCCGCAAAAGGTACCAGTGCAATCAGTGCCGCCACCAGACGACGGCAACAGCGGG
>NZ_JACJSZ010000053.1 GCF_014698445.1 Microcystis elabens FACHB-917 | reverse complement strand
AATCTGAAGAGTTTGCTGCAGCGTCTGCTCGTGGCCGGAATCGGTTGCAAACCGCAGCCCGAGCGGCTGCTCAGGTCTGCGGAGGTTTGTTGCTGATCAGGATGTAATGAGCTGGATGCTTGGAAAGGGTATTATTTAAACTGAAACCTAAAATGCCCTTGAGTGAACTGTCCACCATCAGCACTCTGCTGCTCGAACGCAAGTTCTTTGCCTGCCACTCAGGGGCAGAGTTCAGTCAATAGGAAATGCAACCACCCGTACTGAGCAAGCATCAACGATCTGAATCCACTGCTCGCGACTAATCCCGAGTCGCTCCAACATCTCTCCCACGCCTACTCCTGAAGTCAACAAACGCTGCCCCCGCGCATGGAGCTCCCGCCAGGTGGGCGGCACCTTAAGCAGAAAGCCGTTGTCCCGCAGAAAGTGGGTGATCTCCCCATTGGCATACGTGCGCCCGTAGGGTCGAAAGGGCCCTCTTGAAGGGTCATAGCGGCGCGCCGCCTTGATCAGCCCGATCATTGCCAGCTGCAGCAGGTCCTCCTTGGGGTGGACGGTGCGCCGAGCGAAGTTGCCGGCGATCTTCTCGGCCAGGTCCATGTGCTCCAGCGCCAGGGCATCAGCAGCGGCATGTAGCCGCACCGGTCGTTGCCGCCGCAGCCTGCAGCGCGGAAGCGGCTGCCCCTGAGCTCTTGGGTGGTGACGCATTGGAGCATGGAGGCTTATCTCCAGCTGCTCTGCCCGCGCATGGCACGCCGGCCGGCGATAGCGCCGTTGCTTGAGCATTTGCGCCACACCTGCGGCATCACCCACCAGCACAACCGTGGTCGGCAGCACCAGCTGCACAGCAGCCGGAGTCAGCACGGCAGGGAGTGGACTCTCCATCACGGATGGCGTGCAACAGTCCCGCACCGCGGGCAGCACCAGCTCGCTCACAATCCCCCTCACCGACTCACCAGCAGTGGTGTCACCACCGGCTGGATGCCCTGGGCCTTCCAGTAGCGGCCCTCCAGCCAAAGGGCGCCGTGGCAGAAGGCATCCACCAGGTCCTTGCTGCCCTTGGGAAAGCGGATCGCTTCTTCCACCAAGGGCTGGGCGCGGTGGTGAAAGCGAATTTGACCTGCTTCCACCAGGGGAGCGACGGCATGGGCGCGGGTTTCCTTGCTGCCTCTCGCGGTGATCGGCAGCATCCCCGGCACGCGGCGCCGGAGGGTTTGCAGCACCGCCGGGCCGTTGGCGGCGTCCTCTATCAGCACGGCATTGGGCCTGAGGCCCTGTCGCTCCAGCGCCTGCAGGCAGCCCAGCAGGAAGCGGATCACCTCCGGCATGCCAAAGCGGTGCCGGGCGGCCCAGAGCACCTCGATCTCAAGTGCCGCTGGCGCCATCTGCCCCTGGGGTTCACCCGATCGGGGGATGGCAGAGCGGGCTGGTGGTGCCAGCAGACCAGCCAGACAGAAGCCGCAGTAGTCGCTCTCCGCCTCCCCCTTGAAGCTCAGGTCACACGAAAGCGCCAGCAGGGCATAGGAGCGCTGGTTGCCACCGTCGCGGGGGAAGGGCGGCCGGATCCACTGCCGTAGGAAGATGGACCCAGAAGCCGGACTGGGCCGCTGCTGATACAGCGCTGCCCACCAGTAGGCACCGAGACGGGCCCTGATCTTGAGCAGTTCCGGCAGGGGGAACCGCTCAGGGCACAGGGCTTCTCCTGGTTGGCGCCAGTCGGGGACCAAAGTGCAGGTGGGCGGCAGCTTGGGGCGATCAGCCGACTCTTCTGCAACAGCCGGTAGATCCAGCACGGTCCACTGCTGGGGCGCCTCGCCCAGCTCCTGCTCGTACAGCCAGCCGATCACGTCTTGGTGATCCCAGCGGGTGAGCACCACCACCTGGGCCGAGAGGTTCGGCTGCTCCCTGCCGTCTGGTCCCAGCACCATGGCCGGCTCAGCCCGGGTGAGCCACACCGAGCGCAGCCAGTCGATCAGCTTCTGCCTCAGAGCAGGGCTGGCGGCATCACCGGGCCCCTTGTAGGGGTCATCAATGATTCCCAAGCTGTAGCCCTTGCCGGTGAAGGGGCCATCCACACCAGCAGCGATGCAGCCACCGCGCTGACGGGTGAGCCAGTTGCCCACAGCAGACGAGTCGCGGGCCAGCAGGTGGCCGGTCACCCGGTAGAAGTGGCGCGCCTCTCGGGAGTGGGCATAGGCCAGCTCCGCTGAGTACGACGCAATCGCCGCAAACAGGTGCGGGTAGCGCTGCAAGAAGTAGGCAGGGAAGAGTTTCGAGACCAGGAGACTTTTTCCGAGCCGCGGCTGACAGGTGACGATCAGCCGGCTGATCTGGCCATCGGCCACCTGCTGGAGCAGATCGATCAGCACGTCAGCCCAGCGGTGGAAGCCGTAGCGGGGGTAGGCCTCGGCAATGAAGCTGCGTAGGGTCTGGGGTTCTGCCTGGGTTGGGGTGCTGCTGGCCGGCAGGTGCAGCAGGCCGGCGTCACCCCAGGGGTCGAGCTCGCTCAGCAGCAGGCCGCCTTCTGCAGGGGCATGTGGCGTGAGTACTGGCGCTGGCATCACGGTGGCGGTGGTGCTCACGGTCATGCCCGTTGCTCCGGCGGCTTGATCGGTGCCCGCAGCAGGCCGCCGATCTCGGCGATCACCCGGAAGGCACCCACGGCAGCGCTGAACTGCTCCGCGTCCATGGCCCGGCGGGCGCACTCGTTCAGCGCAAAGATCTGTTCGGCTTGGTGGCGGCGGCGGTCGGTAATCAGCTCCTCAACCATCCGCTCGCGAGCGAGGTCGAGGTAGCGATTGATCGTTTTGATGTTGTTCACCCCCCAGCTTTCGCCCGCTTTCGCCCTGATTTCCACCAAAGGAAGCCGCTGCGCGATCCAGAGCTGCGCTTCCGCAATGCGCCGCTCCACCTCCCCGGCAGTGGCCCTGGGGGTCTGGGCGTGATGGGATGCCCGCCGCGGCGGGTTGGTCTGGCTGATCGGCCGGCTGGGATCCACCGCCACCGGTGCCCACACCGACTCACCATCGGCGTCCTGCTGATCGGGCGCTGATCGCAGCTCCTCCACCGGATCAGCTGCGGACTGGTTGGCAGCACGCAAAGGCATCAACTCAGAACGGCAGGGGCTGGGTCTTCGGGGGGCGGATGGTCCAGAAGGCGTTGCCGCGCTTCTCGGTGGCACTGCCCTCCTGAATCGCTGCTTCCTTGGCGGCCTTGAGCTGTTTCTCGATCTGCTGCACCGCCACCGGGAAGTCGTAGGTCAACCGCCCCGCGCTGTGGGAGAAAGCCCAGTCGTTGTGGGAGAAGGAGGGATCCAGCTGGCCGCTGGCCATCGCCGTGTTGAGGGCCTCCAACAGCGGCTCGAGCTGCTGCTCCAGCTCCTTCTGCTGCGCCTTGAGCGCGGTGACCGCGTCCAGCAGGGCGTCGAGATCAGCGTCAGCAACCGCATCAGCGGCTGGCGCTGGGGAAGCAGCAAGCAGGAGGTCCGCCATCGAGGAGCACCAGAACAAATGCTCGGATGATTCCGAGCCTGCTCAATCTAGCGGCCAGCATCTGCTAGCCAACCCATTGATTCAGCTCGCGGCTGCCCTGGCTCTCAGAACGGCCTGCGGGCTGAGCAATAGCCGCTCCAGGCCGCGGCCCAGGCCGCCAGGCACTGCTCACGGCTGTAGAAGGTGCTGCAGGACGCTGCGCCGGGCTTGCTCCAGATCGTCTGGCCCAGCTCGTAGTGGTTCCCCTGAGCCGCCTCCAGCACCATGTAGCCCCCCAGCTGGGCAGCGGTGGAATAAGGGCGGCCATGGGCCGAGAGGGTCTTGAGGTCGTAGAGCACTCGCACCTCACGGCCACGCCGCTCGCTCAGCGCCGGCGAGACGTAGGCGCCATCGAAGGCCCCGGCCACGTTGCGGGCCAGGCAGCAGGTGAGCCGTTCGCTGGCGATCACCTGCACCTCCTCCCAGAGCGGCAGTTGCAGCAGCGGCAGGATCCAGTCCCGGTACTGGTGATGGCCGCTCAAGGTCTCGGCTTCCAGCAGGGCCTCGCTGGCGCTCTTGCCCACCAGGAAACGGGCCTGGCTGTAGTGCTCCAGGGCCGCGTGCACCGTGGTGCCGCGCGGCTCCCAGATCGCCCGCTTGGCTTCGATTGAGCGCTTGGCGGTGTCGCTAAGGCCATGGGCCAGCACGCCGGTGATCGACACCGGGAACAGGTGATCGCCCAGCCAGTACCGGTGGGCTGTCTCATCCCGCCAAAGGCCGGGGATGGGCTCAAGCCAGGTGGATGTGGTGGTGGTCATGGACGTTTCAGTTGTGACGCGGTGTGACGGTGGGCGTAACAGCCGAGATGGCCGGCCGGCAGTGGTTTCTGGGGGTGCCTGTAACGATGTAACCCTTTTTCAGATATAGAGGCATTAGCAAGCAGCAGTGTCTGATTGAGCGGGTGTGCATTCGTCTTTGAATTCATAGGGGGCTCTATGTGCTCCCTGGAGCGTCACATCGTTACGGAGGCCCAGATCGCCTGCGGTGCATGGGATCTGGGCGTTACCGCTGCTGTTATATCTGGCCGTTTTGTAACGGCTTTTGGTTACAGCACGCCCAGGGGGAGCGCAACGGCGCGGCTGACCATGCCGGCGCCACAGAAGCGCACCGGTCCGGCCCGTTGCGCACCGCTCAGGCGCAGCAGCACCACCGGCCAGCTGTTCTGCCAGGCGGTATCGACGAGGAAGTGCTCAATCGCCTTGGCGGTGTTGCTCACCAGCAGGCGCTCCTGATCCACCCGCAGGCCATGGCGGCCCAGGGTCTGGGCCGCCAGACCCGGGCTCACGTCGATGCAACTGCTGTGGCACGCCGCCAGCTCCACCAGTTCACCGATGGTGCGGGTGACGGGCTTGTCATCGGTCTCCACCCGCACCTGCCGCTGCAGGATCGTCTGGATGCAGCGGGCCTCGTCGGGGATTTCGGTGCTCTGGCTGTAGCTGTCCCAGTTGTGGACCTCAATGCACTCCTCGGCCTCCTTCTGGCTGGGAACTGCATCGCTGAGCAGCGACCAGGCCCCGGCCATCATGGTGCCGTACTGATCGCCCAGGCGCTGGGAATCGAAGTGGCGGGCGGCAGCCGCGGAGAAGACCACGACTGACTGGCGGATCACCGGGATCAGCGACACGGTCCTGGCGATCAAGCGCCGCGCCAGCTGCGGGGTGATGTAGCGCTCGAGATCGCGATCGAGGCTCTGCCAGTGGGCCTCGCGCTCCTCCTGGCCCATCTCGGTGGGGCTGCGCAGGGTGAGCTGGGCAAAGC
This sequence comes from Microcystis elabens FACHB-917, assembly GCF_014698445.1. GTDB lineage: Bacteria > Cyanobacteriota > Cyanobacteriia > PCC-6307 > Cyanobiaceae > Cyanobium > Cyanobium elabens. The sequence continues at coordinate 13,335 of NZ_JACJSZ010000053.1, read as the reverse complement.
GGCTCTTGTCGGCTCCTTGTTTGAGAGCAGTGGCGATCGAGGACATCAGGAACATCGAGCGCACCCGGTAGCGGCTGACATCGCCGCTGGGGGAACCCTTGAGCATCTCGGCGCTGCTCTCGCTGCTGGCCACCCGCGCCAGCGAGAGGATCGCCTGCATCCGCTGCTGGTCGCCCTTCTCGTTGCTCTCCGCCTCATCGAAGACCACTGGCACGGCGTCCGAGCAGATGGTCTGGCGCAGGCCGGCCTCTGTCGTGGCGCCCGACACCGACAGGCGCAGGTCGCCGAGCAGCGGCACCACAAAGCGATCGAGGATCTGGCTCTTGCCCGAGCCGGCACCGGCGGTGAGCCAGAGGTGGGGCCGCCAGCGCAGGGCACCGCAGATCGGCGCCAGCACCACCCAGCCCTGCAGCAGGGTGCCGGAGGCGGGCACCTCCCAGCGGAAGCGGTTGGCGATGCTCACGATCACCGCCGCTTCTTCCACGGTCAGAGGCTGAACGCCGCAGGGCCCCTCCAGGCGTTTGAGGCGCTGGTAGATGTGCCGTGAGCGGAACGGTGCGGCCCTCATCCCACCAGGCCCCGCGACCGCGGATGCGCTCCACCGCAAAGATCCCCATGGCGGCGGAGCTCTTGTGCAGATCTCTGGCCGCCGCCGGCCAGTTGACACCGGGGCGGCTGGGATACAGGGTCTCCCAGTACTCCAGCGGAGCCAACGCCACCAGGTGAGTAGCGGTGTGGCAGCCGCGGGGCAGGCGGATCACCTGACCGGTGCTGCCCGGTTGGTAGAAGTTCGCGTCGGCGTCGTAGCCCAGGCAGAGGAATGGTGCTGCCGGCCTGGCGGCTGCCGCCGCTGCCGGAGTAGGCGGTGGGGCGGACCCATTACCACTGCCATCAGCACCCGTCTCTGAGGGTGTCCATGGCTGGGCTGCTTTCGCCAGCTGCCGCGCGGCCTGCCGGGGCGTCCAGTCGGCATCAGCCAGGTCCCAGCCCTGGGGCAGGTCCGGCGGCAGGGCCACCAGTTGCAGCTGGCAGTCGAGGGGATGCAGCAAGGCGGCCAGGCTCTGCATCGCTTCCACCCCGGCGGTATCGGCATCAGGCCAGAGCGTCACCGAACGACCTGCAAACGGCGTCCAGTCCGCCTTGGCGATTGCCTTGGAGCCGTTGGCCCAAGTGAGCACCACATGGCCTGGGAACAAGCGAGCGGCCGCATCGGCGGTGCCCTCCCCTTCCACCACCAGCACAGGTGCTTCTGGTCGTTGGACCAAGCCCGGCAGGCCGTAGAGCGGCCGCGGTGCCGGCCAGTCGCAGGTGAAGGCGTCGCGGCGGCTTGGGCGATGCCAGTCCCCATCCAGCCAGACCCGATGCAGGAAGGCCTTGCCGCCGCTGCGCAGCCGGATCCGCTGGATCCAGAACAGCACTTCCCCGGCGCCATTGCGGTAGGCCCACTGGGCGGTGGCCCCGCGGTTCAACGGCGGCGGCGGCGCATCGGCGGGGGGCTTCTCGGGCATGCGCCAGGGCTTGCCGTTGCGGCTGGAACCCTGGCCGGAACCAGTGTTCTGGTCATCTGGCACCAGGCCAAGGAAGGCCTCCACCTGCCGGGCGGCCTCCACAAAGCTCCAGCCCTGCCGGCGCATCAACAGGTCCATGCCGGAGCCGGCACCACCGCGCTGGTCCTTGCCGCCGCACTGGTTGCAGAACCAGGAGCCGCTGCCGTCCTTGTCGTCAAAGCGGTAGCGATCCGTCCCGCCGCAGAGTGGGCAGGGCTGATGGCGATCGCTCAGCTCCGCGTCGCTCAGCCCTGCCAGGGCAGCAAGGATCTCCGGCCAGCGGCCCCGGGCCGCAGCAATGGCATCGGCCATGGGATGTCGGTCACCATCCCTGGCTGGCAAGCGCCTGGTTCCCCGTAGAGCCGCGATCAGGTGCGGGCACCAGGGACTCACGGTGGATCACCGCGTCGAGCACCTGGCGCAGGGCGGCTGAGCGACTCAGGGAGCCGTGCCGACGGCGTGCATCAAGCCAGGCCAGCTGCTCTTGGGTGATCGAGACACTCACCGGCAGGGCGTAGTCGGACATGGGAACTCCGCTCGTGAACTACAGCCTAATGCCCTGGGCCAGCTCTCGCTAGGCTGAGCCAAAGAAGGCCAGCGGCTAGCTCTTGTCCCGATCGCCTGTGATCCTGATGGCCCCGATCGTTCTGCGCGACTACCAGCAGCAGCTGCTGGCCGATCTCCGCGCGGCCCTCAAGGTCCACCGGCGGGTCTGCGCTGTCATGCCCACCGGTGCGGGCAAGGGCCAGACCATCGGCGCCATCGTCCAGGGCGCTGCCGGCAAGGGCAGGAAGGTGCTGGTGCTGGCCCACCGGGCTGAGCTGATCGAGCAGCTCACCGGCACAGTGCGGGACTGGGGGCTGGAGCCGGATGTAATCGCCCCCGGCATCCGGCTCCAGGGCCGGCAGGTGGCGGTGGGGTCGGTGCAGACCGTCGCGAGGCGACTGGATCTGCTGCCGCCGCCGGATCTGATCATCCAGGACGAGGCCCACCACCTGGTGGCCGGCAATGTCTGGGGCCGGATCATCGAGGCCTGGCCTGATGCCCACCTGATCGGCAAGACCGCCACCCCCGAGCGCCTCGACGGCAAGGGACTGGGCGTAGAGGCCGGCGGCTATTTCGAGGCCCTTGTGCTCGGCCCCTCGGCCGCCTGGCTGGTGGAGCAGGGCTGGCTCGCCAGGCCCCGGGTCTTCTCCTGGCCTGGAGCCAGGAACAGCAAACTGCGCCGCCGCATGGGCGAGTTCGACCTGGAGCAGGCGGCACGCGCCTACGGGGACCGGGCCGCCATCGGGGATGCCATCTCCCACTACCGACGCCGACTGCACCCGGGCACCGCCATCTGCTTTTGCTGCACGATCGAGCATGCCGAGCAGATGGCCGCGGCCTTCCGCGCTGCGGGAATCCGGGCCGCCTCCGTTAGCGGCGTCACCCCAGCCGAGGAGCGCAAACGCCTGATCGCCGGGCTTGGCACCGGCGAGGTAGAGGTGCTCACCAGCTGCATGATCATTTCCGAGGGCACCGACATCCCCTCAGTAGGCGGCGCGATCCTGATGCGCCCCACCGCTTCCTTGTCGCTCTATCTGCAGATGGTCGGCCGGGCCCTGCGTCCCGCTCCGGGGAAGCAGGAGGCCGTGATCCTCGATCACGTCGGCAACGCCCATCGGCACGGCCTGCCCACCGATGAGCGCGAGTGGAACCTGGCTGGTCGGCGCCGCAGGGAGGGCGTCTCGATTCCGATCAAGGACTGCCCGTTTTGCTTCTGCAGCTGCCCCAGCGCCGCACAGGTCTGCCCTGATTGCGGCCATCTGTTTCTGGCCGACGAGCGTGATGAGCAGCGCCGCGGTCTGTTGCAACTGGAGGGCGAGCTGGTTGAAGTCACGGGCTCAGCCCGCCACCGACCCAAACCCAACCAGCAGCAGAGGCCCCGGCGCACGCACCCGGCCGCGTGCTGTCGGACCTTCGAGGACCTGCTTCAACGCGAGCAGGACCGTGGCTACAAGCCGGGATGGGCCAAGCATGCGTGGGCGGCCAGGCAGTGGCGGCTGGGCAATTCCGCATTGGCATGCGGAAGCCCCCCTTTCTGCATTCCATCGCCGCTAAGTCTTGATTGTCCAGTAGATGGATGCAGGTGGGGATAGTGGTCAAAACCGGAAGCCGCTAGCTGCCCAGGTCGATGCTGGCACCCCCGGGCATAGTGATTACATCAAACAAGGCCACTTCCATGGCGCGCCAAACAATAACGAGCACAAGAATATGTCAATGTGTAAGGATTTTGCAGTTTACCGCAAAAAGTATCCAGATATACAGCCAAAGACCCTGAAAAGGCATTCTATTATCCTTTCTGAGGTCGCCAACCCGAGCCTCCTTTATGCGGCCATAACACCGAATAGGTAAATTGCATAGGAGCTACGAGTCGCAAGATGTATTGCCATTAACCAGAGTTGACAATGTTCTAGGCATCGTGATGTCAGCACATTTTGAGTAATAAGCACTCTCCCGTTTAACGCTCTTACCACCCATGGCTGCCAAGATTCTTCCTGTCAATCATCAGTACGTCCTCAACCACTGCGCTCAAAGGCTCAGTCGCAGCAGCCAGGAGGCGCGTCATAATTACAACAATCAATTTCTCCCAGGCGATCCGCGCGCCAGCATTAGCGAGCCATGGCGCTTCCCGTTCATCGATAGCTACTCCTCGGCACCTCGTTCTCCCTCAGACGACGAATTGAACCGGGTGACGTTTGTCACCACCCATCCCATCGACACTCCGCCCCCATCGGTTGTGGTCGTGGGAAGTTTTCACCCCCTCTACCAGACCATTCCGCTGGAACCGATTCTCTTCATGGGAGAGCCCACTGGCTTCCAGGCCTGTACGGTCATAATTCCGAAGCAGGAGGTGCATACCTACAGGTACATCATTGATGGCTCCATCGTCAATGATCCGGTCAATCCTCAGGAGCGCACCCTTCTCAATGGCGAAACATGGTCAATGTTCTTCACGGATGGGGCGACAGAACTGGTCACGCTTCAGCCGTGGCAGGCCACCTTGCTCGATCGACTGACGGACCATATTCTCCCCCTTCGCACCACAGAAGGTCAGCAGTTTCTTGATTTTTACTATAATTTTTTGGATCAAGAAGCCCGAAACACTCGCTTCCCCTACGCCTATCGGTTCGATCAGTCGATTGGGGTTGTCAACTATATCGATAAGATGCTCTCAAGGCATGAGAGGCATCATCTGATCAGCTATACCATCTGCCTCGAAATCATCGACATTTTGCTGCGCCAGCGCAATCCCTTCATCCAGCCATCCGACATGCCTGCGGAGATGTATGGCGAGCTCTACGACCAGATGTTTTCAGGCAACGTGCCTGGTTGGCCACTTGATCGCTATGACAATCCTCCGTTTTTCCTGGAGCTGCTTCGTCGTCATACCTACACTGGGGCATTCTCACATCCGAAATATGGGGGCAACGCAGGAGGCGCAGGCTGGCACTTCCTGGCTGGTGTTGCTCCCTTCAACTGGCGCCAGGCGATCGAAGCTCCACTCGGAACGAATACCGATTATCACGGCTGACTTTCCCTTCTTCCCATTGCGGATACCACGAGACCATGAATGACTTCGATGTGATTATCATCGGCAGCGGAGCGGGAGGGGCCCCGATCGCTCATCGTCTTGCCAACGCTGGCAAATCGGTGCTGGTGCTTGAAAAAGGGCCCCTCTTCAGGCCTCAGTATCAGAACTCGGACGGTCTCAGCGACTTCAAGCGAGATGAGTTGTTCGCAACCGGTACCGAAAAGCGGATCGGGATCCCCGGGGTGGGCAATGCCGGTCAGGCCTACTACTCCAGCCACGTGGAGCCGGATCTGAATGATGAGCCCCATGTCTATGAGCATCAGGATGGTGCCGACTGGGCCACATTGGAGGGCTATACCGCTCAGGTGGTGGGTGGTGGAACCCAGTTGTATGGGGCGGTCCACCTGCGCTACGCACCGCTTGATTTCCGGCTCAGGAGCTTCAACGAGGGCCGCACAGACCTGCGTGAGGATCCCAATGGGGACATCCAGCGGGAGGCGAGAGATTGGCCCATCAGCTATGAGGATCTGGAGCCCTATTACTGCCAGGTTGAAGAGCTCGTAGGCCTGAACGGTACCAGTGACAACCAGCTCAAACCCTTCAGCCAGGATCATCTGCAGACACCTCTGGCGCCGAATCCGATAAGTGAATTTGCCTTTGCTGGCATGGTCACTATGGGCCAGCAATACCAGAACAACAACAAGCCGATCGGGCCCTACCGCACACCCCTCGCGGTGATCACCCAAGACCACGCTCCCAGCGGTCGGAAGGTGCCCACGGATCCTGAAACCATCAAAACGAGCTATGTCAACCGCTATGGCGATCCGTTGGGATTGAAATCAAGCACCTGGGTATCACTGCTGGGGCCAATTGAGTCACTGCCAAATTTCCAGATCTGGACCAACTGTGTCGTCACCAACCTCGCCTGCGATGCCAACCGCATTCATCGTCTGATTTTTCGTGACCCCGGTGGCCGGGAGCGCACACTTGAGGTGAAGCCATCCGCCATTGTCGTGGTGGCCTGCTCGGCAATTGAATCCGTGCGGTTGTTGCAACTCTCCGCCCGGGCAGATCCTACCTTTGCTGAACGCATCAACGCCAACAACCTGCTCGGGCACTATTTCCTCACCCACTGTTTCGGAGGCGCCGAAACGATTGTAGTAGGAAATCCTCCCCAGTTCCCTCCTCTTCAGTTTGACAAATCGGTCAGTCTGGACAGCGACTGGGCGATCGATTACTCCTCCAGCGAGGCCTTTTTGCGCGAGCATGGCCTCTGGGCCGGTGCGGCGATCTATAACAACACGTCCGACCAGGCCCTCCCCCTCTCCCTTGGTCGCACCCACGGCAGCCAGGACCTTGACACCGTCTGGCAGACCTTCAACAGCGGTGGTTGGGGAACCATTGATCCCAGCGTGCCCGGCAACCAACGCGGTCGGCCGCTCCATGGAGAGGGGTTACTGGGCTTCTTCAGGGAGAACTTCGGCACAAGACTTTCGGTGAGCTTCATGGCCAATCAAGTCCCCCTGTACCAGAATCGCATCGAGCTACATCCCACCGTGAGGGATAAGTGGGGCCGTGAGGTTGCCTACATTCGCAAGATATGGCATTCCCACGACATCTATCTGATGAGTGTCTTGGCCCAGCAGTGTGAAGAAGTGCTCCGCCTTGGGAATGCCAATCCCGACAGAGCCGCGATCGAAGAGGGGGGAATTTACCTCGCAAGCAATGCGCTTGCGCGTATCGCCAACCATATTCTGGGGGGTGCACGCTTCGGTTCCGATCCCGACGACTCGGTCCTTGATCCCCATTGCCGTGCCTGGAACTTTGATAATCTCTATGTCACCGACGGCTGCTTCATGCCCACTTCAGGTGGCGCCAATCCCACACACACCATTGAAGCAAACGCTTTCCGCGTAGCTGACCACCTGCTGACGAGGCTCTGAACCATGGATCCACGCTTTGACGTCCTGAGCACCAAGCCGGAAAATTCGATTTTTCATGTCGTTTTTTTTCCAGACAGGATTTATCACGCGCAATATCTCAATGCCACTCGCAGCAACCGTTATCGCTACAATGTCCATGAAGTGCGCGGCAAGGGTGATATTGGCGTTTTAAAAGGTGATGTTTACATGGATGGACAACTGCTCACCCACTTTCTCCGTATCGAATACCGAGCCAGTCGCCTTGTCGAAAAGGCCAGAATCAGGAATAGATTCATACGCGATGAACTGTTGGCCTATGTGAATCTGCTTCCTGATGGCGCTGACAGTGCCAGCACAATTCTCAAACTTCATTATTGCGCCTGGATTGATGCTTATCAGGTTGAGATCTGGGAGACCCTGGAACCTCCCGCCAACACCAGCCATGACTATAAGGTTCTGGACATGATGGGTGCCCAGGGTTCAATTACATCCCACACCCAACTCGCTGCCGCCATTGCTGATCCCTCCAGGCTCAAGCGCTTGGAGCTCGCTTTTCGTGAAAATGATCGCGACCTACCGCTTGGCTATACCATAAACAATCCTGAATGGGACAACAACTATGAGCGCAAGATTCAGGTTCCAATTACCACACAGCCCAGCTCATCTGAGAACACCATAGACACGTTTAACTACCTCATTGATTTCCAGAGAGGTTGGTTTATTGAATCTGACAAGGTTCAACCTGTACGCTATCTAAATGCGATCATGAATGACGATGATCCTGAGCGAAGCGATAATAACATCATTCATATGAAATGGTTCACTCAGAGGGAGTTTGGCTCCCATGTGGTGTTCTTTCACGAGGTCACGATACCTGCCGGCATGGTGGAGGGAACCCACCAGCATATTGGCTCCGAGGAGCTCTATTATATTGTGGAAGGAGAAGGTATTGCCTATATGGGCGAAGGTGATGATCCTGCCACAGATGGATTTCCTACAGTCGAACGTCATATTTTCGGCGTTGGCGTCAAGCGATGCAAGGAGCTGCCCATCAAGCCAGGCAGCGTGATCTTCACCAAGAGTGGAGGAATCCACGGCATTCGTAATCCTGGTACCGAGCCCTTGAAGTTCGTTGCCTTCCTCTATCACAGCAGCTGAACACACCATGATGCTCATTCACGGTCAGCACCTGTTCCGGGAAGTTCCACCCGGCGAGGTCCCTAACTACAACGACAACAATCCTCTCCTGCGCGTGATGACCCTCATCAGCGAGGCGGAGCTTGGGGCAGAGCGTCAGTTCTACCTGAGCGATTCGATTCAGTATCTATTCCCCTTTGATGACCTTGTTCTTTATGGGCCCAGCGCGCCGAACACCAAGGTGTCTGATCCAGCCCAGCAGGATGATAAGAATGACTTCCAAAAGCAGAACATCGCCGATTTCCACACAACCGACACCCATGTGATAAGGGGGTTGATGACTGTTGGCAATTGGACAGGGCCGTTTCTACGTATCTCCTATCGGGGAGGCCCCGATTCCAAGCTTTCCAAGGCCAGCGGCCATCAGCTTCATGATCGCATCCTTCTCTGGCTGACCATCAATCAGTCCGGCGCACCGGTCATCTTGAATGTACCCTACAACGAGCGCAGCGATCACTATGAAGTAGAACTTTGGGGTACCGGTGACGGCAATCTTCGCTTTTCGCTTGGAGCCAAGGGGCAGGCAGCCTGGGACAGAGGTGAGATTCAGCTGCGCCCTGATCTGATTACCGGCACCCCGGCCGCCTTTGCCAGAGAGTTGGTGGCAGATCGAGATATGCGCACGGTGGCCCCGGACTCCACATATCACCCGATTCTTCCCCTTCACCTAGAGGTGGCATGGACGACGCCGCTCCAGGATGTGTGGGATTCGCAAGATGGCGCTAATTATCATTATGAATTCAATATGATTCAGAGGGGCTGGGAGCAGTATCTTCAGGTAGGCATCAGCCCCAATCCCCATGGTGGAATGGGTTTTCTGGAATTCCGCAATCTTCTTTCAAACTATTTCGGCTTTAGTGGCAGCATGGAGTTGGGCCGCACCCTGCAGCCATGGAATCTCAACGCCTTCAGCCAAAAAGTGATGAGTGGGCAACAGAGGGAAGAGTTCATGGCTGTTGAGTATATGGATCTGCACATTCTCAAACCTGAGTGTGGGATCGGCATCCACCGTCATCGTGATAACCAGGAGGTATTTCTAATGATGGCAGGACGGGGCATGATGGTGATCGGTGACTGGGTGAGACTTGACAATCGAGAGCGTTGTTTTGAAGCACGTGTGCTCACATCTGGAAGCATGGCGATGCTCAAGGGAGGCAACCTGCATGGTCTCATGAACACCACAGACGAAGACTGCTCCTTGTTTATGTTTGGTGGATACGACTGATTCTCCTGCTCTTCATTCCCTTTCCATAATCACTAACATGATTACAGACAAAGGCGCAATCCCTACCGATGCTGGCATTTTCTTTCGCGTCTGGGCTCCCGATGTCGATGCTGTCAGCGTGGCTGGAAGCTTCAACAACTGGTCTGAGGACGCCAATTTTCTGTCCCATGACGGTGGCGGCATGTGGTCGACGCTGGTCTCGGAGGCCAAGATTGGTGATGAATACAAATTCGTTATTCATGAGGGGACGTTTCCCCCGATAATGAAGAATGATCCCTACGCCCGCGATGTAAAGACATCGGCCGGGAACTCTGTTGTTGTTGATCCGACATTTGATTGGTCAGAAGATCATTTCCAGATTGCTAATTGGAACGAGCTTGTCATCTACGAGTTGCATGTTGGTACCTTTAATGACGATATTGATCCAGGCCGCGGCACCTTCCGGAGCGTCGTAGCAAAGCTTCCGGATCTGCGCAATCTGGGAATCAATGCGCTTCTGATCATGCCGGCGGCGGAGTTCCCTGGAGATCTTTCCTGGGGATACAACCCGGCCCATCCGTTTGCCATTGAGGATGCTTTCGGCACACCACAAGATTTTCAGCAATTTGTGCTTACAGCCCATCAACATGGAATTGCCGTGTTGATGGATGTGGTCTACAACCACTTTGGGCCCAATGATCTTGATCTCTGGAGGTTTACACGTTGGTATCAGAATGACAAAGGAGGGATTTACTTCTACAATGACCGTCGCTGTGCCACTGCCTTCGGTGATACACGGCCTGACTATGGTCGCCAGGAAGTAAGGGACTACATTCGCGATAATATTCGAATGTGGTTGGACGAGTATCGTTGTGACGGCTTGCGTTTTGACGCCACGGCATTTATCAGAAATATCTTTGGAAATAACGATGATCCCTTCAACGATATCCCTGATGGCTGGGGGTTGATGCAGTCAATCAACAACGAAGTAAATGCAACACAGCCCTGGAAGCTGATGATCGCGGAAGATATTCGCGGCAATTCCTTCATCACTCGTGATACGTCAATTGGCGGCGCAGGTTTCGACAGCCAATGGACACTTCAGTTTCTGAACCCCGTACGGCAGGCTCTCGTTGTAAGCGAAGATTCCCAGCGCAGCATGGGTGACATTCGCAATGCTTTACTGCAACGCTACAACACTGATGCCTTCGAGCGTATCATCTATCTTGAATCCCATGACGAAGTTGCCGCTTCATTGAATACGGCCGAACGGCCTGATCATTATCGTCTCCCCGAATTGATCTGGCGAGGTAATGCCGACAGCTGGTTTTCTCGCAAGCGCTCCACCCTAGGCGCCGCCCTTCTGCTCACATCACCTGGCATTCCCATGTTGTTCCAGGGTCAGGAGTTATTGGAATGGGGCAGCTGGAGCGACACGACCCCTCTCCAATGGAGCCGACTTGAGTCGGACACATTCGCTGGCATCTGGGCTCTTTATCAGGCCTTGATCCAGCTTCGTCGGAATTTCTTCGGCAATACGCGTGGCCTACTTGGCCAGCATGTGAATGTCTATCATCTCAACGATAATAACAAGGTGATAGCCTACCATCGCTGGCAGGATGGTGGTTCTGGTGATGATGTCATCATCGTCCTCAACTTCAGCTCCAACACATTTCCCAGCTATACGATTGGTTTTCCCCGGCCTGGCACCTGGTACGTCCGCTTCAACAGTGATTGGAACGGCTTCGGTCCCGATTTCGGCAATACCTCCGGATACGACACCACTTCCGGTAGAGCCGTCTGGGGTGACACGGATGGCCTATTTGCCGCTGGCAACATCGGCATTGGACCTTACAGCGCCTTGATCCTCTCCCAGTAGATCCCTTCCTAGAGGGGCCGAGCTTGCGACGACGTCCCGAGGCCAATGTGACTCGCTGTGTCAATCAGGTTGATGGGCGGTGAACCAGATTGTTGTCGGACAGGTGAAGCTCCCTAGTACGGGCGAGTCGCTCACGCTCTCAGCTCGGCGTATGTCGGTCATGAATTGGCTGTCGAGCCTCATCAGCGAATACCTGGCAGGTATTTGCGAAACTGCCAATACCTGGGGACTCCTGAAAAAGCCAGATCGACTGCAGCGCAGCTTGTTTCAGCGATGGAGAGCCGATAAACTGACATCGATCAGGGCAATCCACGATTGCTACAACTGCTGAAAGCCGCAGATGTACCGGAAGCACCATAACGGGCAGCTCTCAATCGAGGAGTTCCATGTGCCTTTCGGCGGCACATTGGATCCGGAGAACCGCTGGGTGCTCTTCTCCTCTCTGATGCCATGGGAAGAGTTGGAGGCAACCTATGCGCCTCAGTTCAGTCCCACAACGGGCGCCCCTGCGAAGCCTGTGAGGCTGGCGTTTGGCGCGCTGTTCATCAAGCAGCGGCTTGGCTTGACCGATGAAGAGACCGTGGAGCAGATCAGAGAGAATGCTTACATGCAGTTTTTCCTTGGCTTTGCCAGCTATTCCATCAAGGCACCATTTGACCCATCGATGATGGTTCACTTCCGAAAGCGATTCTCAGAAGAAGAGCTCAGTCGGGTCAACGAACTGATCGCTGAGCGCGGTAAGGCCATGGTGATTGAGGCCATCGCGAGACTCCCAGATGACGACGAATCTGACGATCCAGATGACGATGCAGGCAACCAGCTCTCGCTCGACAATTTCGTGAAGCCTGCCGATTGGCCAGAAGGCAAACCCTGGGGAACCCTCACGGTCGATGCCTCCTGCACACCCGCCGACATCACCTACCCGACTGATTTGAAGCTGCTGAATGAGGCGAGGGAGTCGACCGAACGGATCATCGATGATCTATGTGAACAGCACTCAGACTTTCGCAAACACAAGCCCCGCTATGATCGGGGAAAGGCACGTGCCGTTTTTCTTAATGTTGCCAAACAGAAGAAACCACGCCGCCGCAAGATAAAAGCTGCAATACGTCGCTAGCTCGACTATCTGCAGCGGAATCTTGAAGCCATAGATGCCCTAATCGCCTCTGGCGCAGTGCTTTCCAGCCTAAAGACCCATTGGTGGCACAAACTGCTTGTGATCAGCGAGCTGCACCGCCAGCAAACCATCCTGCTTTACTCCAAGACGCGCAGCATCCCCGACCGGATCGTCAATTTGGTGCAGTCACAGGTTCGGCCTATGGTCCGCGGCAAGGCAAGATCTGCTGTTGAGTTTGGGGCCAAGATCAGTGTTTCTGTGAGGAATGGTTTTGCCTTCCTGCATCGGATCAGCTGGGATCCATACAATGAGGCCGAAGATCTGATTGCACAAGCCAAGAAGTATAAACAAGAATACGGCTGTTACCCCGATCGCATCTGTGCTGATCGCATCTACCTCAACACCAAGAACCGAAACTTCTGCACCAGAAACAAAATACGACTCTCTGGCAAGCGGTTGGGTAGACCACCAAAGGATCCAGAAATCAGCGCTGCTCACAAGCAGCAGGTGAGCGCAGACCAAAGGAAGCGCAACGAGGTGGAGGGATGCTTTGGAACAGGGAAGAGGAAGTATTCCCTGAATCTGATTATGGCGCGTTTGTCCAAAGGTGCCAAGACCTTGATCTCAATGGCGTTTGTAGTGATGTGCGCAGAGAAGATTCTGAGGCTCCTCCGCCTCTTTTTTGTCACCGTCTGTGCTTGGTTCTATGCCTGGCAAAAGCCTGATGCCCTCTTGGAGGTGTTCAGGCCCATTTGGCAGCTTGAAATGGATGATTCACTGATCGCGGTATAACCCTGACTGACGGACACATCTCATCCGAAACCGTCATGCGATTGCCATCGCCGCCGTGGGTGGAGGCAGCGGTGGGAGTTCAATCCGCGAGAACCAAGGCTTT
>NZ_JACJSZ010000052.1 GCF_014698445.1 Microcystis elabens FACHB-917 | reverse complement strand
TCGATGGCGGCGATGACCGAACGGATCGCCAATGCCGTCTGCTGCTGTATGCCTTGCACCGAAAGGGAGCTCAGGGTCGCGGAGGCTTATGGGTAATCAAGTCCGAAGATGGACAGACCGGGAACGAGGGGCGGCGGCGTTGTCTTGCGACCATGCCGCTTGCTGCTACCGGACGATAAAACGAAAGCGTTGAATGACCTCCTGGTGGGCCTGCTCCCCATGCGTGTTTCTGCTCAACCTGTTTCGGGATCCCCCGCCACCGGCGCCGGGTCGTGGGCGGCCCCCCTGGTGGCCCTGCTGCTGGTGCTGCTGCTGACCCTGGCGCCGGCCCGGGCCAGGGCCGACGACGGCCAGCGCTGGAGCCTGCGCGACCGGGACGACAACCGCTGGTCGCTGCGGATCTTCGAGCAGCCGGATCCCGCCTACCCCAGCGGCGAGCGCCTGCGCCTCAGCGCCCTCACCCCTGGGATCGCCGTCGACCACGGCCGGCCCCTGCTGCTCAGCGACGGGGTCGGCGGCTCATGGACCCTGGCCAACCGCAGCGAGGAGCTGGTGCCCGCCGATGGCGGCACCCTGCCGGAGGGGTCGGCCCAGTTCGACATGGCGGCCCTGCTGCCCCGCCCCAGTGACGCCCTGCCCCTGGTGCTCAGCCTGCCCCTGGCGGGGGAGGACTCGGCGGAGCTGGTGCTGGGCCCGGAGGAGACCCAGGCCCTGCACGCGCTTCCAGCCGCCGTTGCCGGCAGCTGAGTGGGGCCGTCGTTGATGTTGTTGATACAAACCGCAGGGTTGTCTATCGCTGAATTGTGACGTGCGATGCTGCAGATCTGCGGCAGATGGAGATTCCGATCGCGGGGGTCTATTTCGCTCGTCGTACGTTGATGGGCGCGTCTTATCCCCTCTGGGTTCATGTCAGATTGTTTTGGGGACTACTTGCGCAACATCGGCCGAATTCCCCTGCTGACAGCATCGGAAGAGCTACATCTTGGCGCTCTGGTGCAGGACTGGCTCGCCAACCCCGCACCGACGTCAAGCGAAGAACGTCGTGGCAGGCGGGCCTTCAAGCGGATGGTGACGGGGAATCTGCGCCTCGTGGTGTCGATCTGCAAGCAGCAGCACAACCGCATGCGCCAGATGAATCTGGACCCGATGGATGTGGTGCAGGCCGGAAATCTCGGCCTGATCCACGCCGTGGAGCGCTATCGGCCGGAAAGGGGCTACAGATTCTCCACCTACGGCTCCTGGTGGATCCGCCAGGCGGTGCAACGCCATCTCCAGGAGTCGTCGGGGCTGATCAGGATCCCGCCCCAGATGGCCGCCCTGGCGCGCAAGGTCCATGCCCTGCGCCAGGCTTCGGCGGAGCCCCTGTCGCTGGCGGCGATCGGCGCACAGCTGGGGGCGAGCCCGCGACGGCTGGAAACGGTGCTGCAGGCCTCCCATGATCTGCAGACCCTCTCCCTCGACCGTGCCCTGGGCAGTGCCGAGGGAGAGCTATGCCTCACGGATCTCATCGGCGACCCCAGCGAGCCTGGCCTGCGGGACGACTACCGGTGGCTGCATCAGGAAATCACCCAGCTGAATCCGATGGAACGCCGGGTGCTGCGGCTTCGCTTCGCCGAGGAGGACTCCCCTTCGCTGGCTCGGATCGGTGAGCAGGTCGGTCTGACGAAGCACAAGGTGCAGCATCTGGAGCGCAAGGCGCTGCACAAGTTGCGTGAACGGTTGGAAGCGCAGTGACGCCCCGACGACCTCGCCCCGATGACCGCCCGCGACTACCCCGCTGCGATGCCCACCCGTTCCACATCCCCGAAGCGGGCGACCTGCTCCAGCAGGCGCCGTTCCTCCTCATCGGCCCGGGTGCAGGCGAAGCCGTAGCGGGCCCGCACCCGCTCGGAGGCCTGGCGCAGCGCCAGGGTGCCCTTCGCCCGCAGCTCCGCCACCGTCACGGTCTGGCCCGGGGCCAGGTGCTCGAGGATCACTGTGGACGGGGAGTAGAGGCGGCTCCTGCCTCCGTCCGGCCATTCCAGCGTCAGCTCCACTTCCGGCATGGCGCCTCCCACCACCCACCGGAAGGATTGTGCGCCAGGGCGGTGCCGGCGGCGGTGGCGATCACGACAGCGTGATCAGGGCAGCGCCCCGAACCCGGTGAGCGGCGCCTCTCCGCGCCAGATCTCCTCCAGCCGGCCTTCCTCCTCCAGCACCAGCCGGCGCTCCGCCGTGAACGTGCCCACCTTCGCCAGCAGCAGACCGCCGCAGGCGGCGACGGTCTCCGTCAGTCGGCTCTCCTGATCGGGCCGGGCGGCGAGCAGGAAGCCGAAGCTGGGGAAGCAGGTGAGCCAGGGCTCCAGCGCCACCCCCTCCGGGGGATGGACGGCCTCCAGATCGAAGCGCAGGCCGCAGCCGGCCGCTTCGCAGACCATGGCGGCGGTGCCCACCAGGCCGCCCATGCTGATGTCCTTGGCGGCATGGACGCTCCCCTCGGCCGCCAGATCAGCCATCAGGGCCAGCTGGCGCCGCAGCCGCCCGGGGTCGGCGTCGGTGGCCGCATCCCAGCAGAGGGAGTCGCCGCGGAAGCCGCCGTTGGGGTCGATCAGCAGGTGGCAGTGGTCGCCGGGACGGGCGGCGCGGGCCGAGAGCACCGGGCCGGCGGCCGTGCCCAGCACCGCCACCGCCAGGGCGTCGTAGGGGCTGCGCAGGTTGGTGTGGCCCCCCACCACCGGCACCCCGAACACCTCCGAGGCCCGGCGCAGGCCCGCCAGGATCAGCTCCGCCTGGGCAGCGCTGCGGCACCAGAGGCTGTTCACCACCGCGATCGGCGTGCCGCCCATGGCCGCGATGTCGCTCAGGTTCACCAGCACCCCGCACCAGCCGGCGAACCAGGGGTCGGCGGCCACCAGGGCCGGGTCCAGCCCCTCGCTGGCCAGCAGCAGCGGCGTGGCCACGGCCGGCAGCAGGGCGGCATCATCGCCGAGAGCAGCGGCGGGCCCAAGGTCGGGGAAGGGCTGGTGGGGGAAGGTGGCCGCCGGGGACTGGATGTCGGTCTTGCCGTTGAGGCCGGCCAGACGGCGCAGCCGGGTGGCCAGGCCCGGGAGGTCCGGGGGGGCCGGATCCTGCGCCCCGGGGCGGCTCACGCCGCCGCCACCCCCGCCGACTCGCCCACGGCCACCTCACCCATCGCCAGGGGGCGCCCTTCGTGGCCGGGCCGGTAATAGGAGAGGTCGGCCTCCATCAGGTGGTGGGGCAGGCCGCGGATCTCCAGCGTGTCGATCGAGGTCCAGTGCAGGCGCTGGAAGAAGCGCACGTTCAGGAGCTGCACCGTGGCCAGGAAGCGGTCGCAGCCCCAGCCGTTGGCCGTCGTCACCGCCTTCCAGATCAGGCCCTTGCCGATCTGGTTGTGGCGGCGGTGGTCACCGTGCACCCCGAGCCGGCCGCCGTACCAGAGGCGGGGCCGTTCCTCCAGGATCCGCACCACCCCCACCACGCCGCTGCCGCTGCCGGCGCTGTGGTCGAGGGCGGCGATGGGATAGGCGTGGCCATCCATCTCATCGCGGTCGGTGGCTTCGAACAGGTGCTGCTCCTGGCAGAAGATGGCGCTGCGCAGCTGCCAGTAGCCCTCCTCCAGGGGGGTGCCGCGCCGCAGCAGGTGGAAGGAGAAGCGCTGGGAGCTGGCCGTGGGCGAGAGGCGGAAGTCCTCGGCCTCGATCGCCACCCCCCGCCGCACCGAGGGGGTGAAGGCGGCCGGCGCCGAGCTGGCGCTGCGGCCGATGTCGTGGCTGGAGGGGTCGATGAAGAACATGGCCGTGCTCAGGGGGTGCCGGGCTCGGGGCCGGCTTCGAACAGGGACAGGGCCGAGCAGGCGCCGCACTTGGCGCAGCCGGCCGCCATGGCCTCGGACCTGAGGTCAGAGGCCCGCAACCGGTCGCCCACCGCCGTGTAGACGGCCACCATGAAGTCGGTGGAGGGGGCGGGATGGGCCTCCAGCGGGGTGCCGGCGATCGGCACGAAGGGCACCACGAAGGGGTAGACCCCCAGGGCGATCAGCCGTTCGCTCACCGCGATCAGCGAGGCGGCGCTGTCCCCCAGCCCGGCCAGCAGGTAGGTGGACACCTGGCCGCGGCCGAACACGGCCACGGCCTCGGCGAAGGCCTCCATGTAGCGCTCCAGCCCCAGCTCCGACTTGCCGGGCAGGATCCGCCGCCGCACCTCGTCCTCCACCACCTCCAGGTGCATGCCGAGGCTGTCGACGCCGGCGTCCTTCATGCGGCGGTACCAGGCCGGATCTTCGGGGGGCTCGCACTGGGCCTGGATCGGCAGGTCCACCCGGGCCTTGACGGCGGCGGCGGTCTCGGCCATCAGCCGGGCGCCCCGGTCGTCGCTGTTGGGGGTGCCGGTGGTGAGCACCAGCTGGCGCACGCCATCGAGACGCACCGCCGCCTCGGCCACCTCCGCCACCTGGGCCGGCGTCTTTCGCACGAGGGTGCGGCCATCCTCCAGCGACTGCTCGATGGCGCAGAACTGGCACGACTGGGTGCGGTCGCGGAAACGGATGCAGGTCTGCAGGAGGGTGGTGGCCAGCACGTCCCGGCCGTGCAGCAGGGCGATGGAGCGGTAGGGGATGCCCTCGGCGGTGGCCAGGCCGTAGAAGCGTGGCTCGGGTGGCGTTTCCACGGCGAGGGCGGTGGCGGCGTCGCTCACCTGCAGGCCGCCGCCGGCGGCGGTGTCCAGCCGGTAGGGCGAGGTGCCGGCCAGGGCGTTGTACACGGGCACCATCACCGTGGTGCCGTCGATGCTGAGGGCGCGGTGATCCGACGGGCCGGCGCCGCCGCGGCGGCCGGGGTTGCCGGGCACCGCCGGGTCGACCACCCCGTGCACCTGCAGTTCCGTGAGCCGCCGGCCCAGGGCGCGGCGATCGTGCTCAGCCATGGTGCAGCTCCTCCAGCAGCGGCAGGCCCGGAGCCGCCTCGCCGGCGGGCTCGGCAGACCGCTCATGCAGCTGGCGGGCGGGGCTGCGGTCGATCAGCAGCCCCAGCAGGTCGGGGCGGCTGTAGTGGCCGACGCTGTCCATCATGCGTTTGCGTTTGGTGATCAGGGTCAGGTCGAGTTCGGCGATGGCCAGCCCTTCGCCATCGGGCAGCGGCCCGGCCAGGTAGCGGCCCTCCGGGCTGATCACCGCCGTGTGGCAGCCCCCCTGGCAGGCCTTCTGCAGCACCGGATCGGGCGTGATCCGCTCGATGTCCTCCGGCTCCAGCCAGGCGGTGGAGGAGACCACGAAGCAGCCGGCCTCGAGGGCGTGGTGACGCAGGGTGACGGCCGTCTGCTCGGTGAAGATCGGCCCCACCAGGGAGCCGGGGAACTGGGCGCAGTGGATCTCCTCCCCCTGGGCCATCAGGCTGAAGCGGGCCAGGGGGTTGTAGTGCTCCCAGCAGGCCAGGGCGCCGATGCGGCCGAGGGCGGTGGGCACCACCTGCAGGCCGGCCCCATCGCCCTGGCCCCACACCATCCGCTCGTGATAGGTGGGCGTGAGCTTGCGGCGCTTCAGCACCAGCTCACCGGCGGAATCGATCAGCAGCTGGGCGTTATAGAGGCTGCCCCCGTCGCGCTCGTTGATGCCCAGCAGCACATGCAGGCCGTGCTGGCGGGCGGCGGCGGTGATCCGGCCCAGGGCCGGGCCGGGGACCGTCACCGCCTGCTCGTAGAGCTTCAGGTGCGATTGGCCCATCAGCGCCGGCGGCTCCACGAAGGAGAAGTAGGGGTAGTAGGGCAGGAACGTCTCGGGGAAGACGATCAGCTCCACCCCGGCGGCGGCCGCCTCCTCCATGGCGGCGAGCACCCGCGCCACCGATCCCTCCAGGCTGTGGAGCACCGGACGGATCTGGGCGGCGGCGACGGTGACCGTGGCGGGCATTCAGAGCGTCCAGGTGTCGAGGATGAACGCCCCCTCCTTGCGGTGCAGCAGCACGATGTCGAGCACGTCGAGGGGATTGATGGGGATGATCCCAGGGATGAGGGCGCCTTCGCCGTGGCCGTAGAGGGCCTGGAGGGCGAAGCGGCAGGCGTAGACCTTGCCGCCCTGGTCCATGAACTTCTGGATGCGGGCGCCGAAATTGAGGTGGCCGTCGAAGGCGGCGTCGCCGAGCTTGGGGAAGCCCCGCTGCAGCCCCAGGGTCACGCCCGGGCCGTAGAGCAGGATCGAGGTCTCGAAGCCCTTGTTGATCAGGCGGCTGGCCTGCAGCAGGTTGACCAGGCCGATGGAGCCCTCGAAGGCCACGGTGTGGAAGGTGACCAGGGCCTTCTCACCGGGTTCGGCCTTGACGTCGGGGAAGACCTTCTCCTCGTAGTCGACGAGAAACTCACCCGTCTGGTTGGCGGGACGGCTGACCTGGGGCATGGGTAACGGTGGCTGAGGGGATTCGGCACAGGAGACCGTGTCACGGATGAAGTTTTGTGCTGTGTCGCCGATGCCACCGAATGCCAGCCATGGGCATCCGCGCGATCAGGTGCGTGGCGATTGGTGCCGGTCGTTACATGTCTTATCCGGCCGGGCGGCCAGCATCGGCTGGCGACCAGGGAAGGGGGCTGTGGCCAGGGGTTCGGAGTCGGTGCAGCGTCACCCGGTGGTGGTGGTGGGCGGCGGCCAGGCGGGCCTGTCGGTCGCCCACTGCCTGCAGAAGCGCGGGGTGCGGCCCCTGGTGCTGGAGCGCCACCGCATCGGCCATGCCTGGGCCCGCCAGCGCTGGGAGTCCTTCTGCCTGGTCACACCCAACTGGCAGTGCCGGCTCCCGGATTTCCCCTACGACGGCGACGATCCCGAGGGCTTCATGGGCCGCGAGGAGATCGTCCGCTACGTGCAGCGCTTCGCCGACCACATCCAGGTGCCCGTGCGCGAGGGCGTGGCGGTGAACCGCCTGCAGGCCAGCGGCAGGGGGTTCCTGCTGGCCACCGACGAGGGGGCCATCGCGGCCGACCAGGTGGTGGTGGCCACCGGCGGCTACCACCGCCCCAAGCGCCATCCCCTCGCCGAGCGCCTGCTGGAGGGGATCCTGCAGATCGATGCCCGTGACTACACCAGCCCTGGGCGGCTGCCGGCCGGACCGGTGCTGGTGGTGGGCAGTGGCCAGTCGGGCTGCCAGATCGCCGAAGATCTCTTCCTGGCCGGCCGCCGGGTGCACCTGAGCGTCGGCAGCGCCCCCCGCTCCCCCCGCCGCTACCGCGGCCGCGACGTGGTCGACTGGCTCGATCGCATGGGCTACTACGCCATGCCGATCGACCAGCACGCCGATCCGAGGGCGGTGCGGGGCAAGACCAACCATTACCTCACCGGCCGGGATGGGGGCCGCGAGATCGACCTGCGCCGCCGCGCCCTCGAGGGGATGGTGCTGCACGGCCGCCTGGCCGACCTCGGCCACGACCGCATCCACTTCGCCGGCGACCTGGCCGCCAACCTCGACGGGGCCGATGCCGTGTACAGCCGCATCTGCCGCAGCATCGACGACTTCATCGCTGCCCAGGGCCTCAGCGCCCCCGAGGAGCCCCCCTACGTCCCCTGCTGGACGCCGCCCCCCGGCACGGCGGAGCCCCTCGACCTGGCCACGGAGCCCCTGGCAGCCGTGATCTGGTGCACGGGTTACAAGCCCGATTTCAGCTGGGTGGAGGTGCCGGTCTTCGATGGCGCCGGCCATCCGGCCCACGAGCGGGGTCTCACGCCGGTGCCCGGCCTCTACGTGCTGGGCCTGCCCTGGCTGCACACCTGGGGTTCGGCCCGCTTCTGCGGGGTGGCCGAGGACGCCGAGTACCTGGCGGAGGCGATCCGGCTGCGCGCCTCCCGGCGGGCCGCCAGCCAGGAGCGGCTGGAGTGCACCGCCCTGCTGGGCACCTGAGGCTCAGGCCACCAGGGCCGACCAGGTGAAGGCCAGGCCGATGCCCATCAGCAGGCCGGCCGTGAGGCTCACCGCAGCGCTGGAGGCGTTCTGGCGCCAGCGGCGCACGGCCGTCAGGGCCACCAGCAGCAGCAGGCTCTGGCTCACCAGCAGACCGGCCAGATAGAAGCCGATCGGAGCCGGTTCCCAGCCGAGGACGGCGCCGCTGAGGGCGTAGCCGTGCAGCAGGAAGGCGGGCACCAGCACGGCCGGGGGCAGGCGCCGCGCCAGCACCAGGCCGGTGAGCGCCACCGAGAGGGCCACCAGCGGCTCGATCCAGGGGAAGCCCGGCAGGGCCAGCCCCAGGGCGTTGCCCACCAGCCCGCAGCCCAGCAGGGCCAGCACCCAGCGGAAGGGCTGGACGATGCCCACCAGGCCGATGGCCAGCAGGAACAGCAGGTGGTCGGGGCCCAGGATCGGGTGGGCCAGGCCGCTCAGCAGGCCGGTGAGGACGCCCGGCTTCATGCCGGTGAGATCCATCAGGTGGTGCGCCGAGGCGGGGGCCGCCAGCAGCAGGGGCAGGGCACCCAGGGCGGCGAGGGCAATGGGCCCGACGCCGCGCCGCTCAGCCAGAGAAGGCAGGTTCATGGAAAGTCTCCGGTCCTCGCCGGCAGGAAATGGTTCGAGTGGGGGTGAGCGTTCTGACTGAGGACGCCGGGCCGGGAAGCCTGGTGTCCATCACAGCTGCGGGACAGCGGCGGACTCGGGCAACCCCTCACCGCCTTTCCTCCTTGCGTCCTCCCCGTGAAGGGGAGGAACCTCCTGGGCGCCATCCTCCCCCCTTCCCGGTCAGAAGCTGCGGTCATCGGGCGGCAACGTCACGGGCTGCCGGCACAATGGATGGACGGTTCCTGGGGTCCATTCCCGGGAGGAAACGAGGAAAGTCCGGTGCTCGGCAGGGTTCGCCCTCCCTACATTCCGGCGCTGTCCCGCAGCTGTGATGGGGTCACCCTCAGCCAGAACGCTCGCCGTGAACCGTTCCTTCCATCCCGGCGCGGACCGGGAACCTCGATGACCAACTTCTCCGGCCTCCGCTCCTGGACCCTCCTGGGTGGGGCGGCGGCCCTCGGCTTCCTGTTGATCGGCCAGCCGGCCCAGGCCCACGGCCTGGCCCACGGTGGCCTCGGCTACGGCTTCCTCCATCCCATCACCGGGGTGGACCACCTGCTGCTGCTGATCGGCGTCGGTGCGGCGGCCTCCTACGTGTCGGCCCAGCTGCTGCTCTGGGGCCTGGCCGGTGCGGTGCTGGGGGGCCTGGCCGGGGCCATGGGCTTCGCCCTGCCCTTCGCCGAGGTGCTGGCCGCCCTGGCCATCTCGGCGGTGGCGCTGCTGATCCTGCGCTCCCATCGCGACGGCCGGAGTCCCGCGCTGGCCTTCGCCGGCGCCCTGGTGGCCGGTGCGGTGGCCCTGCACGCCCTGCTGCACGGCGGTGAAGCCCCGGTGGATGGCACCGCCCTGGGCTGGTGGGCGGGCGCCCTGGCGGCCTCGCTGCTGGTCAGCGGAGGTTCGTTCCTGGTGATGCGCCGGCTGCCCCTGGTCTGGACGGCGCGTCTGGCGCTGCTGCTGGCCGTGCTGGGGGGAGCCCTGGCACTCGCTCCGATCGGTCTGCTGGTCCGCTGAGGCCTCAGCCCGGCTGCGTCCCCGTCAACAACCCGGCCGCCATGGCCAGCGCCCCCTGGCAGGCATCCCCGGCAGCCGTCACCAGGCGGCTGCCGGGCAGGGTTGCCCCCAGGCTCCTGGTGAACGGTTGGCGCAGCTGCTGCAGATGGGTGATCGCCCCCCCCATCGGGCAGACCGCCGGAGCGACCAGGCCCAGGCTCCGGGCCACCCCCGCCGCCAGGGCCGCCAGGGCTTCGCCGTTGCGCGCCATCACCGCGGCCGCTTCCGGGTCGCCGGTGGCCGCGAGCCGATCCACCACCGGCGCCAGCCGGGCGAAGCCGGCGGGCCCGAAGCCTTCGGCCACCACCAGGGACTTGAGCCGCTGGGGTGCGCCGGGATCGCCCGGGTCCAGGTGGAGGGCGGCCCAGAGGGCCTGCCGCAGGGGGGTATCGACGGCCCGGCCGTCCGCCATGCGCAGGCTCAGGGCCAGGCCGTCCCGGCCGATGTCCATGGCCGAACCCGACCCATCCAGCAGCCAGCCCCAGCCGCCGCAGCGGTGCTCGCGTCCGTTGACGTCACGGCCCACGGCGATGCTGCCGGTGCCGCTGATCACCACGATGCCGGCCCCCCCGCCGAAGGCGCCCCGCAGGGCGGTGCGCTCGTCGCCGGTGACCACCACCCGTTCCGGGGCCAGCCCTAGGGCCTCCGCCGCCAGCGCCTGGCCCTGCACCTGCACGCCGCTGCCGTGTTCGATGCCGCTGGCTCCCACGGCAGCTGCCACCAGGACGGCCGTGCCGGCGGGATGGCGGGCGTCCACCAGATGGGCCCGGGCCCGCACCAGGCTCTCCCGCAGGGCCGCCCCGAAGCGTCCGGGTCCTTCGGGGGCCGCCAGGTGGGACACCCCGGGGCCATCGCCTTCACCGATCACCCGACCCTCGCCGGGCGCCTCGCCTTCGCCTGCCAGGGCGAGGCGGCAGGTGGTGTGGGTCTGACCGGCGTCGAAGCCGGCGATCAGCTTCATGGGCTGGGATCCGCCGCGGCAGCCGCCAGGGTGGCGAGGCTGAACAGGGCGATCAGCTGAACCTCGGGCCGAAAGAAGATCGTGTCGGTGAGGCCCTGCACCCCCAGCCCTGCGAAGACGGCCAGGGCCGCCAGGCAGGGCAGGGCCAGGGGGGCGCTGCTGCGCCACTGGCCCAGGCCCACCTTCACGGCGCTCAGCAGCAGGCCCAGCCCCGCCAGCAGGCCGGGAATGCCGGCTTCCACCAGCAATTCCAGGGGGATCGAATAGGCGCTGAGGGCATTGAACTTGGGCTGCTGATAGAGGGGATAGATGAGGTTGAAGGCGCTGTTGCCGGGGCCGATGCCGATCCAGGGGCGGTCCTGGATCATCGCCAGGGCCGAGGTCCAGACGTTCATGCGGAAGTTGTTGGAGCTGTCCTCCCGTCCCGCCAGCAGGCTCAGCACCCGCACCCGCAGGGGCTCCACCCGGGCGACCAGCACCACCAGCACCAGGGTCGCGCCGGCCAGCAGCAGCACCGGGAACAGGCGTCGCCACAGGGGCGGCCAGTCGCGGGTCTGGCGCAGCACCAGCAGCAGGGCCAGCAGGCCGAGGGAGGCCACCATCCCCATCCAGGCGCCGCGGCTGTAGGTGAGCACCAGGGTCACCAGGCCCAGCACCAGGCAGGCCAGGGCGAACAGACGCCGGCCCCGGCCCTGCCAGCGCAGCAGCGCCACCACGGCCAGGGGCAGGATCGGCAGCAGGTAGCCGCCCAGCAGGTTGGGGTTCTCCAGGGTGCTGTAGATGCGCACCGTGCCCTCGGCCACCGAGTTGCTGTCCGACCAGCGGGCCAGGGCCCCGGGGGCCGCGTAGAGCTGGCGGATGCCGATCACGCTGGTGATCAGTTCACCGGCCAGCAGGGCGGCCACCAGCCGGTCCCACCAGGCCGGGGCGGTGGCCAGCAGCTGGCGCATCAGGGCATAGACGCTCAGGTAGCTGAGCAGCTTGGCCAGCCCCACCAGGGCGGCCTTGGGCACCGGTGAGAAGCCTGTCGCCACCACGGCCACGCCGATCACCAGCAGCAGCCAGCCGTTGATGGCGCCGATGGCGCCCGGGGGTGTGCGCAGGGCCCAGACCACCCAGAGCAGGGCGGAGGCGATGATCAGCAGGCTGAGGCCCGAACGGGTCACCAGGGGCAGCCCGGCCATCAGGGCGCAGAGGATCCAGCCCGCCAGCAGGGGCAGGTGGGCGCCGAGCCGGCCGGCGGGAAGGCCGGCCAGCACCCCCTGCCAGCGCAGCAGCAGGGGCACGGGAGCTGGAGCAGGCACCATCAATCCGCTGCGGCGACGTGGCGATTATCGGCGCCACCGGTGCCGGGTTCCAGGCGGGCTTCCAGTTCGGCCAGGGGCGGCAGGGGGGCGCTGCTGCGGTGGTAGAGGCGGCGGTGCACCGGCTTGCCCTCGGCCAGCACCTGGGCTTCGCGCTCGGTGGCCACCGGCAGGGGGTTCACGGCGGGGCCGCAGGCCTCGGGCCCGGCGGCCTCGAAGGCGCCGCTGGCCTCCACCAGCTGCCGCATCGGGGTGATCAGCGCCTCCACGTCGCTCTGCAGGAACAGGCGGCTGCCGGGGGCCAGGGCCGCGGCGATCGCCAGCAGCAGGGCGGGCTGCAGCACCCGCCGCTTGCGGTGGCGCAGCTTGAACCAGGGGTCGGGGAACTGCAGGGTGACCAGCTCCAGCTGCCCGGCGGGGAGCAGCGCCAGCCACTCGGGCAGGTTGACGTTGGCGTTGCCGTAGAGGAAACGCAGATTGTTCAGCCCCGCCCGGCGCCGGTCGGCCTCGGCGGCCTCCACCAGGGGCCGGCGGATCTCCAGGCCCAGGTGGTTGCGTTGCGGGGCCAGGGGGGCCATGGCCAGCAGGAAGCGGCCCCGGGCGGAGCCGATGTCGAGATGCAGCGGCAGCGAGGGGTCGGCGAACAGCTCGATCAGCGGCGGCAGGGGCCTGGCTAGCTGGTGGATCCGGCTGAGGGGATTGACGTGCTGGCGCACCATCAGAGCGGCGCGGCGCTGCCCCCGGGTGGGTCGTTGGGCACCAGGAATCCCCAGCTGGCGGTGTAGCCGTGCAGATGGGTGGTGCCGCCCACCGGGCCGATCTCGCCGTTGCAGAACAGACCGGCGATCGGCACGGTGCCGAACACCTCCCGGCAGAGGGTCACATCACCGTCGGCCTCGCCGTAGAGGCCTTCGCCCCGGCCCAGGCAGGCGAACAGGAAGGCGGCCAGGGGCTCGCTCTGGCGCCGGGCCTGGCCGGCCAGCAGCTGGCGGGATTCGTCACGGGAGGCATCGGCGTCGCGGAGCTGGAACTGCACCTTCTGGCCCACCCGCATGCGTTCGCCCACCGCCACCGCCCCGTTGCGGGGATCGACGCCGATCAGGTTGCGCACCAGGAATGACCCCGCCGCCTGGGCCGGCGGGGTGAGGTCGGCGGTGGGAAGGCTGAAATCGCTGCGCCCGACGCCCAGGAACAGGGAATGCTTCACCTGCTCCCGTTCGGCGGGGGTGAGGTCGGTGAGGATCGACTGCAGGGCGGCCACGGGGCTGTTGCGGGTGCTGCCGCAGCTCACTTCGATCACCACGTTGCGCTGGGCCTGTTCCACCTCCAGCACCGGGCCGATGGGGCGGCAGCCCTGGGCCACCAGCGGATCGAGGCGCCAGGAGCCACCGATCAGACAACCCACCGCACCGGTGTGGACGGTGTCACCGCCGCTGCCGCTGTCGAAGAGCAGCGAGCCATGGGCGGCGCTGTGGGGTCCGGCGATGCCACCCACCTTGGTGATGTTGGGATAGGCGTAATCCAGGCCGCTGATCAGGTCGTTGATGGCACTGCCGGTGGGATCGAGCAGCAGCAGCATCGACTGGCCTTCCGCCAGCTCGGCCCCCACCCGCTCGCGCCAGGGCTCGGCCGGACCATCGAGATCGGGCAGGGCGGCGGTGTCGATGGCGAAGGGGTGGAGGCTGGCGCCAGGGAGGTGCAGCAGGGTGACCGTCAGGGCCGGCTGGTGCTCGACCTCATGGGGCGCCCCGGCCGGATCGGTGCCCACGACGCCGCCGCCGACACAGCCGAGCCAGTGGGCGGCGCTGAGCTTCTGCTGCAGCAGGGGCAGCAGCCGCGGCAGGTCACTGGCGTAGCTGGCGGAGGCGAACACCAGGGCCAGGTCGGCCTCGCCAACGCCGCGGAGCTGCTCGGACACCTGGTTGACGGCTCCCTGCAGCGAAGGATCCCGGCCGAGGGCGGTGCGGCACCAGGGGCCGCCGGGGCGACGCTGCAGCCAGGGAAAGGAGGGGAGGGAACCCATCAATGGACCCTATCGCCTGGGGGGCACACGGATAATGGCGCCTTACCGAACCGAGCGGACGTGCCGGAACAGCTCTATCGCTCCCTGGTCTGGCTCGACGTGCGGCTGGGGATGCTGTTCGCCGTGGGGCTGCCGCTGGTGCTGCTCGTCTGGGCGGCCCTGCGCCGGGAGCAGGCGCTGGTGCGGCTGATGGGGCTGTACTGGAAGGCGGCGAGCCTGCAGTTGATCGCCCTGCTGCTGCTCACCGACAACCGCCCCACCGGCTTCCTGCTGCTGGTGCTGGCGCCGTTGCTGGTGGTGGCGACCCTGTGGTTCTGGGTGGATCTCAACGAGGAACTGGCCGACATGCCCCCCTGGCGGGCCCTGCCCCTCACCCTGCGCATCTGGCGCTGGAGCCTCACCCTGCTGTCGCTGGCGGGGGCGAGCCTGGCGGTGACCGCTCTGCCCTGCATGGCCGGTGCCGGCCTGCG
The DNA here is from genome assembly GCF_014698445.1 of Microcystis elabens FACHB-917. Taxonomy (GTDB): domain Bacteria; phylum Cyanobacteriota; class Cyanobacteriia; order PCC-6307; family Cyanobiaceae; genus Cyanobium; species Cyanobium elabens. The sequence goes on along the minus strand of NZ_JACJSZ010000052.1, from coordinate 5,502 downwards.
CCTCTGTCGGGTGTGGCTGGAGGCGCCGGCGGGGCTGCATGGCGTGGTGGCCCGGGTGTTCGCCTTCGTGTTCGGCGGCGCCTGGACGCCGGGGGTGGCCGCCTTCGTGGGCTACGCCGCCCTGGTGGCCTACGTGGTGGGCCTGCTGCAGTGGCTGGTGGTGCGCCTGCCGCGCCTGGGCCGCGTGGCCGGCGAGTTCTGAACCGTTCGTCGCAGCTCCCCATGACCGACGACGCCACGTCCGAGGCCCCCTCCCCCTCCGTTGCCGCCCTGCTGGCCGCGCTGGAGGCGATCAGCCGCGAGCGGCCCGACCGGGTGCTGCGCCTGGTGGGCACCCTGCCGCTGCCGGAGCCGGATCCCTCCGGTGCGGGTGAGGAGCTCTTCGAACTGCTGATCTTCCGCGGCTTTTCCAGCAGCGTCACCCACCCCACCGCCTTCGATCCCGACCAGCCGGCCCTGCCGGCCTCGGCCCACATCACCGCGGCCCTGCTGCTGGCGGGACCTCTCAACCCCAGCGATGAACGCTGCCTGGCGGGCCCGCTGCCGGCGGAGACCTTTCTGGATCCGGGAGCCTGGGAAGGGACGGGCGGAGGATGATGGGTGGCTGAAACGTCCCGTCGCACGCCAGACGACATGCAGGGCAATCACATTGCCGGGATCGCAATGCATCGATGCCGATGCCGCCACGCCTCCCCATGGCCGCGTTGCTGAGGCGCTGATCCTTTCCCTGCCAGGATCCGGGCGGGCCATGGAGGGTGGCACCGAGTTTCGGATCAGGTTCACCAGATCTTCGCGGAGAGAGGCAGTGAGTTCGTGTCCGCCCTACCCATCGATTGCACGGTGAGCCTTCCAGATGGCTCCGTCTTGAACTTCCGTGGCCTCCGTAGCTCAGCAAAGTGCGGACAAACCCCCAGATCCCCGCCACCATGACGGGGAACCGGTGGCGGTGGCATGGCCTCGAGGGACCCGATCCGGGACTTCTTCAGCTTCCTGCTGGGGGGCGTGCTCTTTTCGATGGGCGCGTTTCTGTTCTTCAACCAGGTGATGGTGAGCTCGGTGCCGATGGGCATGGGCTTCCGCTTCGGCCGGCGTTTCGCCGGGGGCTGGGGTGGTGCCGGCTCGGCCTGGGGGGGCGGCTGGGGCGGCGGCTTCGGGATGTCCCAGGGCCTGGGCGGCGGCTTCGGCCTGCTGCTGATTCCGCTCACGATCGGGGTGTGCCTGCTGTTCGCCCTGCGCAACCAGCGCTGGGGCTGGTTCCTGGTGCTGGCGTCGGTGGCGGCCCTGGCGGTGGGGATCCTGCAGACCCTGATCATGAGCTTCCAGCCCACCTCGCTCTGGAACCTGCTGACGATGATCGCCCTGATCGGCAGCGGCGGCGGGCTGATGTTCCGTTCACTGATGGCCTACGACGATGGCAAGGACCGGGAAGAGCGAGCCGAACGCCAGGAGCGGCAAGACCGTTGAAGACCTGATCGTCGACATGGAGCCGGTGCCCCCCGGGGGACGTCCCCCGTCCCCACCGGCCCTGCCGCCGGCGTCAGGACCCTCGAGCCTTCCGTTCTTCCAGCGGCTGCTGATGCTGGCCCTGGTGCTGCTGGGCTTCGGTGCCGGCTGGCTGGCGGCCAGCCTGCGGGCCTCCCTGGCCGAGAAGCCGGCCGGTGGCGGCAGGGGCGAGAGCCGCCAGGACCTGCTCGCCGATGGCTGGGTGGAATCGGATCAGGGGGTGTTCACCCGCCGCTGCCAGGGGATCTGCCGCAAGCCCCGGCTCTACGGCGGCGGCATCATCGACGTGATGGAAGTGGCCTGCCTGGAGCGTCCCTGCGGGGACATCCAGGTGACGTTCGCCGTGCTCGACGGCCAGGGCAGGGAGATCGGCAGGGTGGTGGAAAACAAGAACGGACGGCAGGGGGAGCGCCTGCAGCTGGTGATCGAATCGCCGAAGCCGGAGGCCCGCAGCTTCGCGTTGGTTGACTTCCGTGCCAAGGCCAGGGTGGAGTGACGATCCACTGGGGTTCACCGCCATGAAGACACTCCGCTTCGACGACGGCGCTGCCATGCCGATGCTCGGCCTGGGCACCTGGAACGCCCCGCCGGGGGAGGTGGGGGCGGCGGTGACGGCGGCGCTGCAGCTGGGCTACCGCCACATCGACTGTGCGGCCATCTACGGCAACGAGGCCGAGATCGGCGAGGCCCTGGCCGCGGCGATCCGCTCCGGCCTGGTGAAGCGAGAGGAGCTCTGGATCACCTCCAAGCTGTGGAACAACGCCCATGCCCCCGAGGACGTGGCGCCGGCCCTGGAGCGCACCCTGGCCGATCTGCAGCTCGACCACCTCGATCTGTACCTGATCCACTGGCCCGTGGCCTTCCGGCCGGGGGTGGTGATGCCCGAGGGTGCCGGCGATCTGATCGCCCTGGCCGACCTGCCGCTGGCGGACACCTGGGCGGCGCTGGAGGCGGCCGTGGAGCGGGGCCTGTGCCGCCACATCGGCGTGAGCAACTTCGGCATGGCCACCCTCCACGGCCTGCTGGGGCAGGCGCGGATCCGGCCGGCCATGAACCAGGTGGAGCTCCACCCCTACCTGCAGCAGAACGGACTGTTCGCCTTCTGCCAGGCCCACGGCGTGCACCTCACGGGCTATTCCCCCCTGGGCACCCCGGGCCTGCCCCCCCCGATGCGGCCCCCCGCCCAGCCGGTGCTGCTGGAGGACCCCACCATCACAACGATCGCCACGCAGCGGGGACTCACGCCGGCCCAGGTGGTGCTGCGCTGGGCTTTGCAGCGGGGCACGGCGGTGATCCCCAAGTCGGTGACCCCGGCGCGGCTGGCCGAGAACCTCGCCGCCGCCGAAGGGGAGCTGGCCCCCGAGGACATGGAGGCGATCGCCGGGCTCGACCGGAGCCGACGCTTCCTCGACGGCTCCTTCTGGGTGAAGCCCGGCGGCCCTTACACCCTGGAGAGCCTCTGGGCCTGATCAGCCCAGCGGGCCGCCAGGCGTAAGCCGCCGCCGCAGGTAGGCGATGGCCAGCTCGCCGGCTTCGGCCACCAGCCGGTCGCGGCGGCCCTGCTCCTGGGGCTGCTGCTGGGCGGCGTGCTCAGCGACCGCCAACCGCCCCGGACGCTGGCGGTGCGGGCCGGAACGATCCTGGCGACGGCCACCGGGGTGCTCACCCTGCTGGCCAGCCGCGACGCCCTCGACCTGGGCCCGGTGCTTGTGCTGGCGGCCGTGTTCGGGGCGGCGGAGGCCTGCCTCTACCCGGCAGCCCTGGCCTGCGACACCGCTCTGCTGCTGCTCGCCGTGGGTTGCTTCGTGCAGGTGCGGCCTTCCTTGGCCGCGGCGGCAACGGCCCCGAACGGGGGCCTGGGGCAGGGCCTGCGGGAGGGATCGCCTTCGCCTGGGGCCACGGGGCGATCCGCACGGGCCTGACGCTGATCGCCATGATCAACCTGGCCGTGCTGGGCCCGGTGGTGATCGGCGTGGTGGAGCTGGTGACGCTGCGCTTCGGCGGTGGCGCCGCCAGCTACGGCTGGCTTCAGGCCGCCTACGGCGTGAGCGCCCCATCCGGGGGGCGCGCTGGGCTGGCTGTCGGCCGGGCTGGGGGCGGGCCTGCTGGGGCTGGCGGTGGCCGGCCAGTGGTGGACGGCGGCCGCCCTGCTGGCGGCGATGGGAATCGGCGGCGGCCTGGTGGGGGTGCTGGCCACGGCCTGGTTCCAGCGGGAGACCCCGGCACCCCTGCAGGGCCGGGTGATGGCCCTGGCCATGCTGGCCGGCGTCGCCTTCGATCCCCTGTCCCAGGCCCTCTCGGGGGTGCTGATCGACATCTCCCTGCCGGGGCTGTTCGTGGTCGCCGGGGGGAGCCTGCTGCTCACGGTGCCGTTTGCCCTGCGTAGTGCGCGGGGGTGAGCGGGGTGGGAACCCTGTCGGCCCACGCAAGCCTCAGCGGCAGCCGCCACCCGACCGAGGTGTTCGAATCCTTCCGTGGCCGTAGCCCAAGCCCCGAGCCCTCGATGCGCCACCGGGGGCCCTCGGTTGCTGCGCTGGCAGCGGGTGCATCATGGGTCCGCTTATGCTCCGCCGTGTCAACGGCCCCAAGCGGAAGATCAGTGTTGCCAAGGGGTGATAGGCCTGACCTGAAATGCTTTGGCGACATAGGCGGCAACCGCCGATGCTCAAGGGGTGCATAACGGAACCACCCATTTAGTAGTTGGGCATCTAGATTAGTCATACGGAACTGCACGGAGTATGAACCGCGGAGATGACAGGCGATCTATCGACAGGATCCGCGAATCTGCACTATCCATGCAGATTGGCACCCCCGAGGATGGCGCATCCTCAGTGATGATCGACATGGATAGCGCACTCTACATCGTGAAGGAGCGCGCAATCTACGCCATACAGATGGCTGACCAAGTGGACCCGGAACGAACTAATGCCGCTGTCCCCAACACGCAGCAGCGGCTCCTATCAATCGGCACTCACGATCCAGAAGTGGCTCGCATCTTTCTAACTGCATACACGATGTTCAAGTCGAAGCACCTCGGGACTAGCTTCCCAGAGCGCGAGGCGTGGTCCCACGCCTTTGAGTACCTACGGGATATTGTAGCGATGACGGAGATTCGTGCCGCGTTGGTGAAAGCGATTGAGGAGGCGGTTGCTGGGTCCAACAAAGTAGTTACGAAGGACCGAAGCATTACGCTGCCTGCTCTAGGTAACGCCAAAGAACGCTGCGATGCGTTCGCTCAAAAAATTGGCCATGCCATCGATACGTTGAAGGCGGTAGCGCACCTCTTTTACCCCAAGGAGTTATCGAAGAAGTGGATCGACTCATTGACTGTGGTGGCAGCGCAGAAGCATGGGGACGACGACCCTTTAGCACTGTTCATGAAAGAGAAAAGGGAATATCTACTGTTTATGCGTGACCTTAGGAATATGATTGAACACCCTAAGGTCAACACCTATGTCAAAGTCAGTGATTTTCAACTCCTACCAAGCATGGATCTAGTCGCCCCGTCCTTAGACATCGTCAGGCCTGGTAAAACTCCCATTGCCGAACCGCTCGCGTCGTTCATGGCACAGGTCATTGAGGAGTTGGTGTCAATTGCGGAAGTGTTCTTCGCGCTTCTCTGTGGCGCTAACGCTGAGTCATTTTCCGCCTTTCCGCTTACAGTAGTGGAACTACCGCTTAGTCGCAGACCAACGTGGAATCCGCACCAACGGATCTCATACGGAATCGTGGTGAATGGTGAAGTACATCCTCTGGGGTAGGGAGGTTGGACGCCCAACATCCAGATTCAGAAGACGGGAGCAGGGGTTGTCTATCATCCCAGTTCACCCATGCCCGCTTCTGATCTGGAGCGTTCGAAGGATGCGTGATCCTTGGCAGGAGCCCCAGCAAGGGAGTGTTGCGTGATCGTAGCCAGGGGGCTACAGTTGGTAGATGGTTGAAGTCCGCCAGACAGAGCGGTTCGTCCGATGGCTTGAGAGTCTCCGTGATCTGAGGGCC
>NZ_JACJSZ010000051.1 GCF_014698445.1 Microcystis elabens FACHB-917 | reverse complement strand
GGCTGCCATGACGCAAACTAACCCTGCCATTCACCTGAGCCGCCACCTTGAGATCTGGTCTCGGACCCCATACTCAGTGCGGCCAGGTGATGGCAAGCGTTCTTGTGCGATCCGTTGACCAATGCACCTCGGGCGAATCGAAGCTTAGCTCATGAGTGGAGCAGAGCAACTGCACGCGAATGGGTTGCCTCTAGATGTCTCCTTGCAGCGGTTCTGGCAGTGGTCAGGCTCTGATCTCATCAGCAACTCGCAGCGAGGGATCCTTGCTGACTTTCACGTAGCGCTTGCACTGGGCGTCGATGGCGGCGTTCGTATAGATTGGAATGCCTACGATATGCGAACAGATTCCGGCATCAAGGTTGAGGTCAAGGCTTCGGGCTGCGTCCAGTCCTGGGCGCAGGAGAAGCTTTCGAGCGTTGGCTTCGACATCGCTCCCAAGCTCGGTTGGGATGCCTCCACGAACACGTCGGCCATAGAACCAGCCAGGCCAGTGGACGTCTACGTTTTCGCCGTGCATGCCCACATCGACCAGGCATCGATCGATCCTCTCGACGTAGCTCCGTGTGAGTCCTACGTCCTCGGCACGCCCGTTCTCAACCAAGCCTGCATTAGCCAAAAGAGAATCTCCCTTGGCACGCTTCGCAGGCTCTGCCCGAAGGCGGTGCCATTTGATGGCCTTGGCGAAGCCGTGGCAGAGGCGGCTGGTTTCCAACCATCTTCTTCGGCGAGTAGTGAAACCGTTCCAGACTGAACGGAGCGGAAGAACAGTCTCAACGACTGCATGGAGCTTCTTCCCGTCGCTGACCCTGATCGTTTGTGACCAAGACCCGAGCCTCCGCCGCCTCCATTGCCCCCGCCCTCACCACCGTTGGCATCGACGTGGGCGGCCCCCGCAAAGGCTTCCACTCCGTAGCCCTGCGTGATGGCACCTACGCCACCCAGCTGGCCACCGGCGACGCCGAGGCCCTCGCCCACTGGTGCCGCTCGGTGGTGCAGGCGCGCGTGATCGCCATTGATGCCCCCTGCCGCTGGAGCCTCGATGGCCGCGCCCGACCCTGCGAGCGGGAGCTGAGGCAGCAGGGGATCATCTGCTTCGCCTCGCCCACCCGCCAGGTCGCCGCCAGCCACCCCAGCGGCTACTACGACTGGATGTGCGCGGCGAAGCGCTGTACCGGGCCCTGGAGCCCGCCCATCCGCTCGCCACCGCGCTCCCCATCGTGGCGCCGGCCTGCTTCGAAACCTTCCCCCACGCCATCACCTGGCACTGGCGCGGCGGCCAGGCCAACGCCACACAGAAGCGCACCCAGCGCCGCGAGTTGCTGCAGCAGGCGGGCATCGACCTGGCGCCGCTCACCAGCATCGACTGGATCGATGCCGCCCTCTGCGCCCTAGCGGCTCACCACACCGCCAGCGGTGGCCCCTGCATCCCCTACGGCGAACCGGAGACCGGCTGGATCGTGGTCCCTCAGTGAACCGCCGGGGCCTCGGCCCCGCCCATGGAGATCAGCGCCCCCACCAGGCCGAGGGCGGCCGCCAGGCGAAATGCCAGCCGCTGGGCCCCCAGAAAGGCCTCCAGCTCGGACCCGCCCAGCCATGCCCCCACCCGATCCACCAGGCTGCTCACCGTCAGGCTCGTGGCGGTGAGCACCAGCGAGAGCGGCACGATCAGCACCCCCGCCATCACCGGCGAGCGGCCCAGCACCAGCTGGGCGTACAGCGGCAGCAGGACGTACGCCACGAACAGGGCCAGGGCCGCCGCCCACCCCCTGGAGCACCCGGAAGGCGATCAGGATCTCCACCGTCGGCGCCAGCGCGCACAGCACCGACGTCACCACCGGGCCCCCCATGCCGAGGACGACGATGCGCCGGCGGCCCCAGATGTCGGCCAGCCGTCCGGCCGGCAGCAGGGTGACCGTGACGATGAGGCAGGTAGGCGACGATCACCCACTTGAGCACCGGCAGCCCGACGCCGAACTCACGCGCCATCGCCGGCAGGGCCAGCGTGACGATGAACCCGTCCATGTAGACAACGAAGTTGCCGCATTCCACGGCGGCCAGGGTCCACCAGCGGTCGGGATTGGCCGGTGGTGCTTCGCCCGGATGCTGGTCGGCTGCGGTGGCTTGGCCCATGGGCGTTTTTGCCCTGATGCTGAACGCTCAGGTGCGGAACGCTAGGGGAGGCAGGCTGATTGTGGCCAAGGCTGGACGCGGCTTTTCCGGCATCAGCTGGCCGTTCTTTCCTGCATCGCTACCTCCATTTTTCCTGCATTAGAGTCTCGGCATCCGATGCATTGGCTCCCGCCGCATGGCCTCCGGCTACCGCCCCCGCATCGCCGATACGGAGCTGCGGGCCTGCCTGGCCGCCGCCGGGGCTGTGGTGATCGAGGGCCCGAAAGCCTGCGGCAAGACACGCATGGCCCAGCAGCTGGCCGCTTCCACTGTGCTGCTGGATGTGGACAGCGGCGCTCGCCAGGCCCTGGCCGTCGATCCGGCCCTGGTGCTGGCGGGGCCCCGGCCGCGCCTGCTGGACGAATGGCAGGTGGAGCCGGCGCTCTGGAACCACGTGCGCCGGGCGGTGGATGCCGTCGATGCGCCTGGGCAGTTTCTGCTCACCGGTTCAGCGGTGCCGGCCGATGACGCCGAACGCCATACCGGAGCCGGTCGCTTTTCCTTTCTGCGTCTGCGCCCCATGACCTTGCTGGAAAGTGGCGCCGGCCAGGGAGGTGTCTCGCTGGCGGGCCTGCTCGAGGGCCTGCCGCCCAGCTGCGTCGATCCAGGCTTGGGCGTGGCGGATCTCACCGAGCTCATCTGCCGCGGTGGCTGGCCGGCCCAGCTGGAGCGGCCTCTGGCCGCGGCCTCACGGGCCGCCCGCGACTACCTGGAGCAGGTGCGGCAGGTGGACGTGCAGCGGGTGGATGGGCGGCGGCGGGATCCCCAGCGGCTGGGGGCCCTGCTGCGCTCCCTGGGCCGCAACGTGGCCACCGAGGTGCGCCTGTCCACCCTGGCGGCGGATGCCGGTGGAGCCGATGGGCCGCTCGACCCGCGCACCGTGGCCGACCATCTGCAGGCCCTGGAGCGGCTGATGGTGCTCGAAAACCAGCCCGCCTGGGCCCCCCATCTGCGCTCCAAGGCCACCCTGCGCCAGGCACCCCGGCGCCACTTCTGCGACCCCTCTCTGGCCGTGGCGGCCCTGGGCGGCAGCCCCGATCGCCTGCTCAACGACCTGGAGTGGCTGGGCCTGCTGTTCGAGTCGCTGGTCATCCGCGACCTGCGCGTGCTGGCCCAGGGGCTGGATGGTGAGGTGTTCCACTACCGCGACGACTACGGCGTGGAGGTGGACGCCATCGTGCAGCTGCGCGATGGCCGCTGGGGGGCGATCGAAATCAAGCTGGGCCAGGGCCAGGTGGAGGCCGCTGCCGCAGGCCTGCTGCGCTTCTCCCAGCAGATCGATACGGCGCGCAACGGCGAACCTGCCTTCCTGGCGGTGGTCTGCGGAAGCGGCTATGGCTACCGGCGCGCCGATGGCATCGCCGTGGTGCCGGTGGCGGCGCTGGAGCCTTGAATAGGCCACAGGCCAAAGCACCGCCCTCCCCAGGAGCAGGACATTGCCTCATGTGAACGTTCAGATCACCCGAGGTGCATCGCGGCAGCAGAAGGCCGAGATCGTCAGGGACATCACGGATTCCCTTGTTCGTGTGCTCGGCAAGAAGCCCGAGCACACCCATGTCGTCATCCAGGAGATCGACGACGAGAACTGGGGGTTCTCCGGGATGCTCACGGATGACTGGAAGGCGGCGCAGGCGGGAACATCCAGCCATGGGCGATAGGGCGGGCACCGATTGGGAGGCGAGGTTCCAGGCCAGCCGGGAGCCCCAGGTGAAGGTGCTGGAGAAATCGTTCGCGGGCATCCCCGCCGGGGCCCGGATGCTGGTGGTCACCCCCCGGATCGTCGATGCGGAAGTGTGCGAGATCGCGCCCGGGGCCGTGCTGGCGGCGGCGGCCCTGCGCCAGAGACTGGCCGCGCGGCATGGGGCCGACCACGCCTGTCCGGTCACGACCGGGATCGCCCTGCGGGTCGTGGCCGAGCGCTCCTACCTCCGCCTGCAGGCCGGTGCGGAGCCGGTCACGCCGTTCTGGCGCGCGGTCGACCCCGACAGCGACCTGGCCGGCAAGCTGGCCTGTGGCCGGGAGTTCCTGCGGCGGATGCGTTCGGCAGAGGCGGCGGCTTCGGTGGCGAGGGGCAGGAACGGGCCCATTCCCTAGCCTGAGCCCATGGCAGAGGCCGACACCCGCTGGCGCCAGCGGTTTGACAACTTCGAGCGGGCCTTGCAGGTGCTGGCCCGCGGTGTTGCGCTGGCGCAGCAGCGGCCGCTGAGCGAGCTGGAACAGCAGGGGCTGATTCAGGGATTCGAGTTCACCCATGAACTCGCCTGGAATCTGCTCAAGGACTATCTGCAGTATCAGGGAATCGAGGGCATCATTGGATCACGCGATGCCACGCGCCTGGCCTTCCAAAGTGGTCTTGTCGACGATGGTGAGGGCTGGATGGCGATGATCAAGGCCCGCAACCAGTCTTCCCACACCTACAACCTCGAGCAGGCCAACGCGATCGCCCATGACGTGATCGATCGTTTTGCGCCGTTGTTCGACGCCCTGCGTGTTCGCTTCGCGGCACTCAGCGAATCCCGGACATGATCAGTACGGCCCCGCTGGCGTCTGCCCAGGCCATCGGCCTGCCGGAGTCGGCCATGGCGGCCATCCGGAGGGTGCTCGCCACCTATCCCGAGGTGGAGGCCGCGATCCTCTACGGATCCAGAGCCCTTGGTCGCCACCGCCCGGCCTCCGACATCGATCTCACCCTGACGGGTCACGCCATCAGCAACGCCACCCTGTCCCGCATCGACGCCGATCTCGATGATCTGCTCCTGCCCTGGGTGATCGATCTCTCCGCCCTCGCGGCCATCCGCCATCCCGCCCTTCTGGCCCACATCGAACGGGCCGGCGTGCGGCTGTACCAACGCCCGGATCCCCCAGCCTTCCCCGCCTGAGCGTCAGGGTGGCCATGGCTGGTCTAGTCTGGTCTGGTTGAGCCGCCCGTCGCCATGGTGCCCCGTCCCAGCCGGGTGGTGAACATGCTCGAAGCGAAGACCCACCTCTCCCGCCTGGTCGAGGCGATCGAAACCGGCGCCGAAGCCGAGGTGGTGATCGCCCGCAACGGCCGGCCCGTGGCGCGACTCACCAGCCTGCAGGCCCCGGAGCGCCCCCGCCGGCTGGGCCTCGCCCGCGGCCAGTTCGTGGCGCCCGAGTCGATCGATGGCGCCAATCCCCTGATCGCCGATCTGTTCGAGCAGGGCTGATGCGCCTGCTGCTCGACACCCATACCTTTCTCTGGGCCATCACCGATGACCCGAGGCTGGGGCCCCTCAGCCGTGAGCTGATCACCAACCAGGCCAGCGCAGTGTTTCTCAGCCATGTGTCGCTCTGGGAGATCGCCATCAAGCACGCCCTGGCCCGCAGCGACATGCCCCTGTCAGCTGGCGAGGCCATCGCCTGGGCGGAGCCATCCGGCTTTGAGCTCCTCCCCATCGACCTCCCCCATCTGCTGGCGCTTGAGCAGCTGCCCCTGCACCACCGCGATCCCTTCGACCGTCTCCTCGTGGCCCAGGCCATCAGCGGTCCCTTCACCCTGCTCAGTGCCGACGCGGCGTTCACCGCCTATGGCTGCCCGCTGCAGGATGCTCGCGGCTGAAGCCGGCAGCGCCAGAGCATCCGAATCAGCCGGGAGCTCCCGGCGGCGCGCTCACCAGCCGCACCAGCAGCTCGGCGTAGGCCTCCCGGTCCACCGGGGCCACCTCGCGGCCGTGCAGCAGGTCCTGCATCAGGATCAGGTGCACCAGGGCCCCCATGAACACCCGCGCCCGCAGCTCCGCCTCCGCCGGGCCGGTGATGGCCTCGAACAGCGCCGTCACCCGGCCCACGCCGGTGCGCTCCAGCTGGGCCAGGAAGGTCCTGGCCAGTTCGGGGAACCGCTCCGACTCGGCGATCACCAGGCGCAGGAAGTCCAGGAACTGGGGCTGGCTGTGGCGGCCCTCCAGGCAGCGGGCGGCCAGTTCCCGCAGGGCCGCGGCGGGCTCGGCCGGCAGGGCCCGCTGGGTTGAGGCGCCGAACAGTTCGCTGAGGCGCTCGCCCACCATCGCCTCGGTGAGGGCGTGGAACAGGGCCTGCTTGTCAGCGAAGTGGCCGTACACGGTGGCCTTCGAGACGCCCGCTGCCGCGGCGACGCGATCCATCGAGGTGGCGGCGTAGCCGTGCTGCAGAAACTCGCGCCGGGCGCCGTCGAGCACGGCCTGGCGCTTGTGCCGGCTGCGCCGCTCGCGGGCGCTGGGGCCGGCGGTGGTGCTTGGGACGGGAGCGTCACCACCGGCGTCGGCTGGGGGCATGGCGCGTCCCACTCAAAAACTGAACTGAACCGTATAGTAACTGCAGCCGGGAGGGCGCGATGGTGGGGCGGCGGACGCAGCTGGGGCTGGTGGCGGCGGGCGGGGCCCTGGTGCTGGCCCTGGGCATCGGCCTGCTGCGCCGTCCCGCGCCGCCGCCGCCGCCGGTGGTCGAGCGGCCGGTCCGCACCGTCACCGCCCTGGGCCGGCTGGAGCCGGTCAGCGCCCTGCGCACGATCGCCGCCCCTGCCACCGGTGCCGGCCAGCCCACCCTGCAGGCCCTGCTGGTCGAGCGGGGCGATGCGGTGCAGGCCGGCCAGCTGCTGGCCCTGCTGGACAACCAGCCCCAGCTGGAGGCCGCCGTGGTGGCGGCCCGGGCCGAGGTGAACCTGGCCCGTTCGCGGCTGGCGATCGCCCGCGCCGATGCCGGCAGCGGCGAGGACAGCCAGCGGGCCAGGGTGCGTTCCCTCGAGGCCCAGCAGCGCACGGCCGCCACCGAGGCCGCCCGCTACCAGAGCCTGTTCATCAGCGGGGCCGTCTCGGCCGAGGAGCGCGACAACCGCCGCCTCAGTCTCGACACCATCACCGCCTCCCTGCAGGAGGCCCGGGTGCTGCTGGCGCGCCAGCAGGCCCGCAGCAGCGCCGGTGACGGCGGTGTGGATCTCGATGTGGAGGCCTCCCGGCGGGTGCTGGAGCAGGCCCAGGCCAACCTGCAGCGGGCCATCGCCGCCCGCGACGACAACCTGATCCGTGCCCCGATCGCCGGCACCGTGCTGCAGGTGTTGACCCGGGCGGGGGAGGCCCCCGGGCCGGCGGGGATCCTGCAGCTGGGCCAGACCGCCCGGATGCAGGCGGTGGCGGAGGTGTACGAGAGCGATCTGCCGCGGGTGCGGCCCGGCCAGCCGGTGCAGATCACCAGCCCGGCCCTGACCCGGCCGCTGCAGGGCCGGGTGGGGCAGATCGGCGCGATCGTGCTGCGCCAGAACGTGATCAACACCGATCCGAGCGCCAACACCGACAACCGGGTGGTGGAGGTGCGCGCTCCGCTGACGCCGGAGAGCAGCCGGCGGGCGGCGGGGTACACCAACCTGCAGGTGCGGGTGGTGATCGGGCCATGAGAACCCCGCTCGGCTGGCTGCAGCTGCGCCACGACCGCGGCCGCTTCCTGGTGGCCCTCGCCGGCATCGCCTTCGCCGATCTGCTGATGTTCATGCAGCTGGGCTTCCAGGCGGCCCTCTACGACAGCAACACCCGCCTGGATCGTGCCTTCCGGGGCGATGTGGTGCTGATCAGCCCGAAGGCGCTGAACCTCCAGAACCTCTCCACCTTTCCGCGTCGCCGGCTGCTGCAGGCCCTGGATGTGCCCGGGGTGGTGGACGCCCAGGGGCTCTACATCCGCACGGTGAACTGGCGCAATCCCCAGACGCTGCAGAGCGCCACGGTGCAGGTGCTGGGGTTCGATCCGGATGCCGATGTGCTGCGTCTGCCGGAGGTGCGGGCCCAGGCCGATCGCCTCAAGCTGCCTGACACGGTGCTGTTCGACCGGGGTGCCCGGGGCCGCTACGGCGCGGCCATCGCCCGCCTCGAACGCGGCGAGACGGTGACCAGCGAGATCGAGCGGCGCACCATCACCGTGGGCGGCCTGTTCCGGCTGGGGGCCTCCTTCGGGGCCGACGCCACCCTGATGGCCAGCGACCAGACCTTCCTGCGGATGTTCCCGCGGGCGAAGGCCGGCAGCATCAGTGTCGGGCTGCTCACCCTGGGGCCGGGCGAACCGGTGGCGCCGGTGGTGCGGGCGCTGCGGCGCCACCTGCCGGACGATGTGCAGGTGCTCAGCCACGCCGATTTCGTGCGCTTCGAGGAGAACTACTGGCGGACGGCCAGCCCCGTCGGCTTCATCTTCGGGCTGGGCACGGCCATGGCCTTCGTGGTGGGGGTGGTGATCGTCTACCAGGTGCTCTCCACCGATGTGAATGCCCACCTGCAGGAGTACGCCACCTTCAGGGCGATGGGCTTCCGCCAGCGCTGGCTGCTGCTGGTGGTGGTGGAGCAGGCCCTGATCCTGGCGGCCCTGGGCTTCATCCCCGGTGTGCTGATGCCGCTGTGGCTGTACGCGGTGGCGGCCAAGGCCACCAGCCTGCCGATCGCCATGACCCTGGGGCGGGCCACCACGGTGTTCGTGCTGACGCTGGTGATGTGCCTGGCCTCCGGGGCGATCGCCACCCGGCGGCTGCAGGCGGCCGATCCGGCCGAGCTCTTCTGATGGGGACCGGCGCCATGGCCAGCGCGATCGTGATCGAGGGGCTCAGCCATCACTTCGGCCGGGGCGCGGTGCGGCGCCAGGTGCTGTTCGATGTGACGCTGGAGGTGGCCGTCGGTGAGATCGTGCTGCTCACCGGTCCCTCCGGCTCCGGCAAGACCACCCTGCTGACCCTGATCGGCGGGCTGCGGTCCGCCCAGGGGGGCGTGCTGCGGGTGCTGGGGCGGGAGCTGGTGGGGGCCTCGCCGCTGCAGCTCACCCTGGCCCGCCGCGAGCACGGCTACATCTTCCAGGCCCACAACCTGCACCGCAGCCTCACCGCCACCCAGAACGTGCGCATGGCGCTGGAGATGCGCGGCACCCTCAGCGACGCGGAGATGGACCGGCGCGCGCGGCGCATGCTCGAGAGCGTGGGGCTGGGGGATCACCTCGATGCCAGGCCGGCCCAGCTCTCGGGCGGGCAGAAGCAGCGGGTGGCGGTGGCACGGGCCCTGGTGGGGGAGCCGCCGCTGCTGCTGGCCGATGAGCCCACCGCCGCCCTCGACAGCCGCTCCGGCCGCGAGGTGGTGCTGCTGATGCAGCGGCTGGCGCGGGAGCAGGGCTGCACGATCCTGCTGGTGACCCACGACAGCCGCATCCTCGACATCGCCGACCGCACCCTGTCGCTGGAGGATGGCCGGCTGCGCTGAGGGGAGTTCACTCCACCCGGAAGGTCACCCCCATCACGGCGGTGGATCGGCTGCCGGAGTTCCTCGCCGTGCTCGAAGCCCGGGCGCGACAGCAGGGGGTGGCGGCCGCGATCACGTCCTGTGCCGCCTCCATGGACAGCCTGCCCTTCGCGGAGGGGGAGCTGGATGTGATCTGGTCGGAGGGCGCCACCTACAACATCGGCTTCGCGAAGGGGATTGCCGCCTGGCGCCGTTTCCTGAAACCGGGCGGCCTGCTGGTGGTGTCCGAGATCACCTGGACCACGGCTTCACGGCCGGCGGACCTCCAGCGCCACTGGCAGACGGAGTACCCCGACATCGATCTGGCGTCGACCAAGATCGGCCAGTTGGAACAGCACGGCTACGCGCCGATCCGCTACTTCGTGCTGCCGCAGCACTGCTGGCTTGATCACTACTACCGGCCCCTGCAGGGCCGCTTCGACGCCTTCCTGAGCCGGCATGGCCACAGCGAAGCCGCCCGCGCCTTCGTCAGCGAAGAAGAGCGCGAGATCCAGCTCTACGAATCCCACAAGGCCCACTTCGGCTACGGGATGTATGTGGCCAGACGGCTCGGGTAGACCGGTCCCGCGACGCCAGCCCACCCCCATGACCCGCCAGCCGATCCTGATCCTCGGGGGCTTCCTGATCAGCCCCGAGGCCTATGCCCCGATGGTGGCGCGGCTGGAGCGACTGGCCGGCCAGCCGGTGCGGCTGGTGTCGGTGGGCAGACCCGAGTGGCTGCTCACCGTGTTCGCCTTCGCCTGGGCCCGGATCCTCGATCGGGTGGGGGCCACGGCGGCCGAACTGGCCCGGCAATCCCCCACCGGCAAGGTGACGCTCATCGGCCACAGCTCCGGCGGCATCATGCTGCGGCTGTTCCTGGATGACGCGCCATTCCAGGGGCGCCGCTACGACGGCAAGGCCCTGGTCGACACCCTGGTGATGCTGGGCAGCCCCCACACCGCCCTCAAGGCCACGGTGCTGCGGCAGATGGTGGCGGAGCGCCTGCCGGGCTGCCCCTTCGCCGACCGGGTGCGCTACGTGTCGGTGGCTGGGGATCTGGATCTCCAGGCGGCCACCCCCATGGCCCGGCGCCTGGCCCCCACCGCCTACCGCAACAGCACCGGCGATCCCACAGGCCGGGGCGATGGCCTAGTGCCGGTGGCCTCGGCCCTGCTGGCGGGCTCCACTCCCGTGGTGCTGCAGGGGGTGGCCCATGGCGGCGCCTTCGGCCCCTCCTGGTACGGCAGCCCGGAGGTGGTGGAGCGCTGGTGGAGCGCCGCCTTCAGCGTGCCTGGGGATTCCCCCGGGTCGTCGCCTGCTGGCGCAGCTCGCTGACCACGCCGCTGCGCTTGAGGGCGCTGATCGCCTGGTCGATGCGGTTGGCGGTGGCCTCCGGCAAGGCCTGGGCGTAGGCGAAGGCCTGCGATTCGGGCCGGATCCCCTCCAGTGCCAGGCTGGGCAGGAAGCCCTTCGTCTCCTCCTGGAGCAGCAGGTGGCTGAGCTGCAGGTTGTCGCCCAGCAGGGCATCGATCCGGCGTGCCGCCAGCAGTTCGCCCCCCGCGCCGATGCTGGCCAGCGGCACGATCGTGACCTTCGGTCCGCCTGCGGGGGCGGTGGCGTTGAGTTCCTGGAGCAGCGTTTCGCTGACCGTGCCGGCGCGCACGCCCACCCGCCGGCCGCGCAGATCGGTCGGCGAGCGGATGTCGCCGCTGGCCCTGCCCTGGATCTCCCTGGCCACGTTGACGGTGAGGTAGCCCACCAGCAGCGACGCCGAGACGATCCGCACCAGGTAGGCCAGGATCACCACCCCGTTGCCGCGGATGGTGGTCACGATCGTGTTGCTGCCCGGGCCGGTGGCCAGCACCTGGAACACCTTGCTGACGTGGCGCAGGCCGTTGCGCCGGCCGCTGACGGGAGGGCGGTGGCGCGCCTCCAGCCGCACGGTGACGGCGGTGAGCAGGGCGATCGCCAGCAGGTAGCCCCCCAGCAGCTGCAGCAGGGTCGGCGTCAGCAGGGCGCTCAGGAAGGAGCGCCCCAGATCCAGCCGGCTCTTGGCCACCATCACCGCCAGGCCGTCCTCCTGGAAGGGGAGCGCGAAGCGGTAGCGCTCCAGGCGGTCGGGCGAGACGTTGATGCAACCCACCGCCACATCCAGGCGGCCCTCGCGGCTGGCCTCCAGCATCTGCCGCACCGAGGGCCACTGGGAGACGACGTAGGGGATCTCCTCCAGCGTGGCCACCCGGTTCCACAGGTCGACGGCCAGCCCCCGCCACACCCCCGCCTCCCGGTAGCTGCAGGGCGGTGCGCCATCCACCAGGCCCACCCGCAGCACCGGCTCCTGGGGCGCCGCCTCTGTCGCTGCGCCCAGGCCCAGGACGAGGCCCACGGCGAGGGCCAGGCCACAGGAGAGGCGTTTCATCTGGATCGTTGGGGAGGGGGCGTGGAGTGGTGGAAACAATCATCGCCCTGCTGCCAGTGTCCCGAGCCCCCCTGCCCACTTTTCGAGGTTCATGCCAAAGATGCCTTCCTCGTGCTCAATCCCGCTATGCAAGGAACAGGGATGGGCTCATTGGCAAGAGACCGCTCAGGGGAGGGATGGGTACCACGCTCCCAAAGCCTTCCAGGAGACCTGCAGCCTCCCCAGTTTCGGCCTAACTTAAGTGCCTCACAACCGTACTGGCCCGAGGCCTGGCCCAGTCGACCAGCTCCAACTCCTCCATGGCCGAAATGATCCCCGACAGCATCCCGAAGGATGCATCCCGCGGCGAGAAGGGACTTTTTGCCGCCTTCAGAGATGTCCTCCCGGATGACTTCATCGTGTGGCATGAGCCGAATGCCACAACATCCAGGCCAGATTTTGTGATTCTTTCGGCCACGCATGGGCTTCTTGTGGTGGAAACCAAGGGCTGGTCCAAGGGGATGATCAAACAAGCCGACTCCAAATCGGTGCTGATCGAATGGCCCACGACAGATGGCTCTCCAGCTCGGCAACAGGTGAGCGACCACCCGCTGGAGCAGGCAGAGCGCTACAAATACGCCCTCATGGACAAACTCAAGCAGGAGCCGATCCTGCTGAACACAGATCCCAGTCATCTGGGCAAGCTGAGTTTTCCGTTGGGCCGCTGTGCTGTGATGACCGGCATGCGCCGCAAGGAAATCGAACAGAGTGATCTGCTGGGTCCTGATCTTTCCACTGTGTTCACGGACGAATCCATCCGCTTTACCGAGGACATTGAGGAATGGAGAGACCTCAGCGACCGCGAAGTGACGCGCCAGTTCTGGGACCTGTTCGACAGCCGGGCCAAGTTCCGCTTTCCGCCGCTCACGGAAGACCAGATCCAGACGATTCGGGCAGTGCTGAATCCTTCCACCCAGATCAGGCGAGTGCCGGCCACACCCGCAAGCTGGAACTTGCCAGCTCCCATGCCTGCGGATGCCACGATCATCAAGACGCTTGATCTGCAGCAGGAAAAAGCTGCCAAGCAGATGGGCGAAGGTCATCGTGTCCTTTCCGGCGTCGCAGGATCCGGAAAGACCTTGATCCTGACCGCACGAGCACGGTGGCTGGCCGAAAACAACCCTGAGTTCCGAATCCTGATCACCTGCTACAACGTCACCCTCGCTGCCTACATCCGCTCCGTCGTCAAGGATTCTGACTCGACCGGTGGTAACGCAGGCACCATCGAAGCCCTCCATTTCCACGGCTGGGCCAGGAAGATCGCAGGCTCTCTGCCTCGCTATGGGGAGAGTCTCGGTGATGACGAGGTTGACGATGCCATCTCCGAGAAAGTCCTCGGAGCTTTGGAAGCCAACCCAGAGCTCCGCTACGACGCCGTGCTCGTCGACGAAGCCCACATCATGCATCCCTCGTGGTTCCGTGCGCTGAAGGCTGCACTTCGAGATCCAGAAGACGGATCTCTTCTAATCGTGAATGATGCCAGCCAGAAACTGAGGCGGCGCAAACGCTTCAGCTGGGCCTCCGTTGGTGTAAGGGCGAAGGGCCGCACCCGCAAGCTGCAGAAGAACTACCGCAACACCAAGCAGGTTCTCACCTCGGCCTGGCAGGTTCTCTCCCGACTGGCCGTCGCTGAACCGGACTCCGATGAGACCTTCCCAGTCGTCACTCCCGAGGAATCGGAGCGCTCAGGTCCCCCACCCCGGCTGATCATCGCGCAGCAACCTCAGGCGATCGCTTCTCTGGCCCTCACCGCCTGCACCCAAGAACTCAAGCAAGGCCATCCCGCTAAAGACATCGCCCTGCTCTACCGCTACGGAACAGGCCGCAGCGCCCACCGCATCAGTTCCTTGCGGCAGCTCGCCCCATCCACCCTCGCTGGCGAAAAGCTCTATTGGGTCATAGAGAATCAGGTCACAAAGCAGAGCTACGGCGCCCAGAACCCCGGCATCCGGCTGCTCACCACCCAGTCGGCCCTGGGCCTGGAGTTCAAGAGCGTCTACCTGCTCTGGGCCGAGGACTTCGACAGAGCCCTGAGTGATTCTGACAGCGAGCGGCAGCTCGAGAACCTGCGCGAGCTCTACGTGGCGATGACCCGGGCCCAGGATCAGCTCACTATCCTCTGCTCAGCCAGCAGTGCCCTGGGCCGTCGCCTGGCGGGGTCTGCGGACGAGCTGGGGCTGGAGGTGGTCCATGCCTGAACCGACTCCCGGCTGCGTGGTCCAGTGCCGCAGCCACCGCTATCTGGTGGAGGAAGTGGAGCCGCCTGAGAGGGAGGGTGGCGACACCATCGTGCGCATGGCCTGCCTCGATGACGACGCCAACGGCCAGAAGCTGGAGGTGTTCTGGGAGCGGGAGGTGGATGCCCTGGTGCTGGGGGAGAGCACCTGGGACACAGTGGGCCAGCGGGGCTTTGATGATCCGCAGGTGTTCGCGAGCTACCTCCACACCCTGCAATGGAACTGCGTCACCAGCACCGACCCGGGCCTGTTCCAGGCGCCGCTGCGGGCTGGCATTGACGTGAAGCCCTACCAGCTGGAGCCGCTGCGCAAGGCGCTGCGCATGCCGCGGGTGAGCCTGTTCATCGCCGACGACGTGGGCCTGGGCAAGACGATCGAGGCCGGCCTGATCATGCGCGAGCTGCTGCTGCGCCAGAAGGTGCACCGGGTGGTGGTGGTGGCGCCGCCCTCGGTGGTGCTGCAGTGGAAGGGGGAGATGGAAAGCCGCTTCGGGCTCAGCTTTGCGGTGATGGACCGCCAGTAGATCTCCGACATGCGGCGGCAGCGGGGCTGGGGCATCAACCCCTGGGCCACCCACACCCGCTTCGTCCTCAGCCAGGCGCTGGTGCGGGATGAGGCCTATGCGGGGCCGCTGCGCGACTGGCTGGGGGATGAGGGCAAGCAGGCGCTGTTGATCCTCGATGAAGCCCACAACGCCGCGCCGGCCAGTGGCTCGAAGGTCCCCATCGATTCCAAGCTCACAAAGTCGATTCGAGAAATCGCTAAGCGCTTCGAGCACAAGCTGTTTCTCTCAGCGACCCCCCACAACGGCCACAGCAACAGCTTCTCCGCCCTGCTGGAAATTCTCGACCCCACCCGCTTCTGCCGCGGCTTGAAAGTGCGCAAGCCCGATCTGGAGACGGTGCTGGTGCGGCGGCTCAAGGAGGACCTCCGCTAGATCGGTGCGTGGATCTGCCAAAGCGCAATGTGAACCCGGTGGTGCTGGCCGACCTCCCGCCCGACACACCGGAACTGAAGCTGGCCGAACTGCTGGCCCGTTACCGCGAGAGCCGCGGCCAGCGGCTGGCCAAGGCCACCAGCCGGCAGCTGGCCTCCGAGCTGCTGGTGGTGTCGAATCTGCAGAAGCGGCTGCTGAGCTCGATCGAGGCCTTCCACCGCACCCTGAATGTTCACATCGCCACCCTGGAGCGCCGCGAGGCCGCCGGCCCAGGGGCGCCTGCCCGGCGCAGCGGCAGGTTGGAGAGCCTGGATCTGCTGCGCGAGGGCATCGACAGCGATGACGAGCGCGCCGAGGACGACGAGGCAACCGTGCTGCAGGAGGCGGATGACCAGCACAGCGCCGCTGTCGCCGCCGGGCTGGAGGTCACCGCCGAGGAGTGGGAGCTGTTGCGGGAGATGCGGCGGATCAGCGCGGCGGCCCGCTACGAGCCCGATGCCCGCATCGCCTGGCTGAAGGACTGGATCCGCACCACCCTGTGCCCTGACCTGGGCCAGGCCGGTGCTCGCTGGAAAGGCGAGCGGCTGCTGATCTTCACCGAGTACGCCGACACCAAGCGCTGGCTGGAAACCCAGATCAACGAATGCATCGCCGGCTCCGACCTAGAGGAGAAGCGGGTGCGCACCTTCCATGGCGGCATCCGCGATGACAAGCGGGAAGAGCTCAAGCGCAGCTTCAACAGCCCGCCGGAGATCGACCCGCTCAGGATCCTGATCGCCACCGATGCGGCCCGCGAGGGGGTGAACCTGCAGAACCACTGCCGCCATCTGGTGCACTTCGATGTGCCCTGGAACCCCGGACGGATGGAGCAGCGCAACGGCCGTATCGATCGCACCCTGCAGCGCGCGCCTGAGGTGTACTGCCACTACTTCGTTCTGCCGCAACGGCCGGAAGACCGGGTGCTCGACACGCTGGTGACCAAGACCGAGCAGATCAAGAACGAGCTCGGCTGCCTGCCCACCGTGGTGATCCGCAAGCTCAACGACCTGCTGGCCAAGGGGATCGACCCCACGGCGATGCAGAAGCTGATGGCCGAGATCGAGGGAGTCGATCAGGACGAGGCCTACCACCGCACCCAGGCTCTGCTGCTGGAGGAGCTGGAGGATGCGCGTGAGCGCAGTGAGGAGCTCAAGGAGCAGATCGCCAAGCTGGAGCGGGCCCTGAAGAAATCAGAAGACTGGCTGCACCTCAGCAGCGCTCTGTTCCGTGATGCCCTGAACACCAGCCTGCACCTCAGCGGCCGCTCCAATGGCAACGGCGATGCCCTGCAGCTGCGGCCCACCGACCCCAATGCAGCCGCAGACGATCCCGACCGGGCCACCTGGATCTTCCCCAGTGCGGACCAGCTCCCCGGGGGAGAGACCGCCTGGGGAGATGTGCTCGATGCCCTGCGACCACCCCGCCAGCCGGGGCAGAAGCTGTGGCAGTGGCGGCAGGACACCGAGCTCCAGCCGGTGGTGTTCAAGGATCCGCAGGAGGTGAATGCGAATCGGGTGCACCTGCACCTGGAGCACCCCCTGGTGGCACGGCTGCTGAACCGCTTCCTGATGCGCGGCTTCCAGACCGACGGCCTCAGCCGCGCGGCGGTGCTGGGCACCAGCGACGACACCGCCAAGCTGATCCTGCTGGCGCGCCTCTCCCTCTATGGCCACAGCGCGGCGCGGCTGCACGATGAGGTGCTTGCGGTGGTAGCGGAATGGGATCCGGCCGATCCCCAGCGCCGTCTGCGGGTGTTGAACGAGAAAAAGAGCGAGCAGGCCATCGCTGATCTGGAGAGCTCGTTGCAACAGCGGTTGCGGGCCGGCGAGGCGGTTCAGAACGAGTTGCGGGCCGCGTTGCCAGCTGATGTGGCTGCGCTGCGTCCGGCCCTGGAGCAGCGGCTGGAAGACACCCGCTCCCGGGCTGAGGACAAACTCGTGAAGCGGGCGGAGGAGGAGGCCAGCCGGTTTGTGAAGGTGCTGGAGGATCAGCGGGAGCGCATCACCAGCACCCGGAATCGCACAGACAAGGGCTACGACCAGCTGGTGCTGGGCTTCGCTGAAGCCGAACTGCGCCAGGTGCGCGAGAACCGCAGCTACTGGGAGAAGAGGCTGGCTGCGATCGAGCGGGATGTGGAGCAGCAGCCGGCCCTGATCCGCCGCACCTTCGAGGTGCGCACCCATCGCGTCGAGCCGGCCGGAGCCCTCTACCTCTGGCCTGTGACTGCAGGAGGGGAAGGCTGATGGCCTACGGCACTCCCGGGGTTCACACCCACCAGGAATGGCTGGGCCTGGTGCAACCGGTGGGCCTGGTGGTGGCGCCGGTGGTGCTCACCCGGCTGGGCCTATTTCCCGAGAGCCAGCCGCGGGCCCTGGCCGAGAGTCAGCGGCGGCTGCTGGATCTGCTCCAGGAAGTGGTGACACCCGCAGGAGAGGTGATCACGGCCGTGCCGCGCTTCGAAGACCTGGCCGCGGAACTGCTCAGCTGGGAAGCCGATGATCTGGTGCCGCAGGAGAACTTCCCCGCGCCGATCGCGGTGGAGCTGGCGGATTACGGCGATGTGCTTCGCCCCACCCACGCCATCCCGGCGCCAGGCAAAGACGGCACATTCCAGGCCCTGGTGCAGGAGCTGCCGCTGGGCACCGGCTTCGATGAACCGCTGCGGGACTCCGGCTGGGAGGCCACGCCGCAGCAGCGCTTCGAGCGGCTGCTGAAGGAGAGCGAGCACCCGATCGGTCTGCTGTGCAACGGCATGGCGCTGCGGCTGATCTATGCGCCGCGGGGTGAATCGAGCGGCCACATCACCTTCCCGCTGGAGCCGATGGCCACGGTGGCCGGCCGGCCGATGCTCGGCGCCCTGCAGCTGCTGCTGGGGGTCGACCGGCTGTTCAGCGGCAGCAGCGACCAGCGCCTGCCGGTGGTGCTGGCGGCGAGCCGCAAGGAACAGAACGAGGTGAGCACCCGCCTGGCCGAGCAGGTGCTCGAAGCCCTGTGGGAACTGCTGCTGGGCTTCGATGCCGCCGAGCGCATCGCCACAAATGGTGGCCGCACCGTGATCGGCGACCTGGCCAGCACCGATCCGGATCACCTCTATGGCGGCCTGATCACGGTGCTGCTGCGCCTGGTGTTCCTGCTGTATGCCGAGGACGAAGACCTGATGCCGCCGGATTCCCTCTACGGGCAGCACTACAGCGTCAGCGGTCTGGACGATCGCCTGCGACAGGAGCGCGATGAGCACCAGGGGGCGATGGAGAGCCGGCGGGGCGCGTGGGCCTCGCTGCTCAGCCTGTTCCGGCTGGTGTACGACGGCGGCGGCGCCGATCTGGCCTACCTGCCGGCGCGCCACGGCGAGCTGTTCGATCCAGACGCCTACCCCTTTCTCGAGGGCCGCGAACGCGAGAGCCACTACGACGACGGCATCCTCGACAACCTCCCCGCCATCAGCGACGACGTGGTGGAGAAGGTGCTCAGCAAGCTGCTCTGGCTCGATGGCGAGCGTCTGAGCTACCGGGCCGTGGATGTGGAGCAGATCGGCTCGGTTTACGAGGGGATCATGGGCTTCACCGTGGAACAAGCCAGGGGCCCCAGCGTGGGGATCACCTACCGGCCCCCGCGGCAGAAGATCACGATCACCGTGGTGGTGAATGCGGAAGAGCTGCTCGCGCAAAGCCCAGCCAAGCGGGAGAAGTGGCTGGACGAACAGGCCGGCGTGAAGCTCAACCTGCCGGACAAGGTGAAGCAAGCGCTGAAGCAGGTCAGCAATCTTGCTGAGCTCTGCCTGGGGCTCGACAAGAAACTGTCACCCCATACCCCGCGTGGCCTGGAAGCGGGAAGCCTGATCCTTCAGCCCACCCAGGAGCGACGCCGTAGCAGCAGCCACTACACGCCGCGTTCCCTCACCGAGCCGATCGTGGCCGAAGCATTCCGGCCCTGGCTGGAGCGGTGCCAGCACCAGCCCACCGCAGAGCAGGTGCTCGATCTGAAAGTGTGTGATCCAGCCATGGGATCAGCAGCCTTCCTGGTGGCGGCCTGCCGCTTCCTGGCAGGCCATCTGGTGGCAGCCTGGGAGCGCGAGGGATTCCCGCCAGAGTTTGATGAGAGCTACGACAAGGACATCTATGCCCGCCGGCTGGTGGCGCAGCGGTGCCTGTATGGGGTGGACAAGAATCCCTTTGCAGTGAGCCTGGCCAAGTTGTCGCTCTGGTTGGTGACTCTCAGCAAGGACCTGCCCTTCACGTTTGTGGATCACGCGTTGAAGTGCGGGGATTCCCTAGTGGGTTACTCCGTGAAGGATATCCACTCGGCGATGCGGGAGGTGCAGCTGAGCTTCCTCAACCAGCAGAACCAGATCTATGAACAGCTTGGGATCGAACGGCGGGAAAGCTTCGCGTTCGACAGCCGTGACGATGCGGCCTACGACGAGAAGCGTAAGCTACTGAAGCAGCAGATTGCGGCGAGCGAAGGGCTACGCCAGGCAGGTGACCTCATGGTGGCGGCGTTCTTCAATGCGCCGAAGCCCAAGGAGCGGGCAGACAAGCAGCAGGTGTACCTGGCGATGCTCAGTGGGGCGTTTGAGGATGCGGGTCTGGCCGCTTCGATTCAGGAGATACGCGCGCAGCTGGCCGAGGGGGAGAAGGGGATTCGGCCCTTCCACTGGGATCTGGAGTTTCCGGAGGTGTACCCTCCTTTGGGCGGTGGATTTGACGCAGTTATAGGAAATCCACCATTCTCAGGAAGTGTAGGTCTGTCAGCTTCAAGCGCAGATTCATACACGGACTTCCTGAGAGAGCGCTTCGTCAAATGTTCCGGGAAAACCGACCTAGTGGCATTCTTTCTCTGGGCGGCATTTCTGACTACCCGTGACGGGGGAACGGCATCGCTGGTCACTTCAAATTCAGCCTCGCAAGGTGATGCACGCCGCTCCGGCTTTGATTCTATCATATCGGAAGGAGGTGATATATACTCTGCGATCAAAAGGCGAGTATGTCCAGGGGTTGCTTCAGTAGTCGTTAGCGGCGCCTATCAGGAAAGAAGTCCGCTCGGGGTGCTGCGCTCAGCACCACATGAATCTTACTCCGAGTCGTTGGTCATGGACTACGGGTTCGGGCAATGA
>NZ_JACJSZ010000050.1 GCF_014698445.1 Microcystis elabens FACHB-917 | reverse complement strand
CATGGTGTGCAATCCCGCCAGGGTGCGATCTGCCGCAGCCGCCTGCTCACCGTCACCACCACCCTCAGGCAACAGGGCCGCGATGTCTGGCAGTTCCTGGAACAGGCCTGGATCGCCCATCACCACGGTGGGGTGATGCCATCCCTGCTGCCGGAGCCCTGAGTTCGGCAAGACAGAGCACCGCTGCTTGATCGCTCAGCGATGGGCCATCAGGCGTGCAGTCCTGCGGCGGGGCGTCACGACCTCTGAACGGGTACGCAGAAGGCATCCATAGAAACGCGTTCGAAGTTTGGGATGCTGTCGTCAAGCCCCCAGGCAAAGAAAGGCCCAAGATTGAAGTACACGGGGCTCAGACGGAGCCCCAGTCAATCCGCACCCGATTGCTTGCAACGGACGATTGAGGGGGCTCGACACTCCGCAAGGCGCTGCAGCCGGCAGGGGCATGTCCTCCCTTGCCAGGCGTTGTCCCCTCAGCCGGTGTCGAGCTCGCGCTGCAGGCTCTCCCAGTCCTCCGGCAGCTCGCCGCGCTGCACCAGGCGCGAGAACACGGCGTAGCAGTCGTTGCGGTCGCCGTCTTTGCGGGGGAAGCCCAGCCAGAGGATCAACAGCAGACGCCGACCCTCCGCTTCAAAGGGGCGAAAGAACAGGTGGTAGCGATCCGGCAGGCCCAGGCCCTTGAGCCGGCCATAGCGGCGCAGCGGGCCCGTGAGAGCGCCACCCGCTCACCGCCCTGCGCACCCAGCTGGCGGCGGTGCCGCCGGAGCTGCGCCGGCAGTCGGCCCTGGCCTGGGCTGAGCTCGACGGCCTCAGCCGCCGCATGGGCGAGCTGCTCGACGATCTGCTGCTGCTCGCTCGCCAGGAGCAGGCCGGCCTGGACGGGCCGCTGAGCATGGCGGAGCTGCAGGATTTCGATCTGCTGGAGCTGCTGGAAGACCTGCTCCGCTGTTACGCGCCCCAGGCGGCCGCCCGTGCCGTCCGCCTTGCGCTCAGCCCAGACCCGGCAACCCAGAGCGTCCCCTTCCATGGACAGAGCGAGCCGCTGCTGCGGCTGTTCACCAACCTGCTCCTCAATGCCATCCGCCACAGCCCTGAGGGGGGCACGGTGTCGCTGCAGGTGAGCAGGGCAGGTCGTCTGATCCGGGTGACGGTGGCGGACCAGGGCCCTGGCATCCCGCCGCAGGACCGCGAGCAGGTGTTCGAGCGTTTCTGGAGCGGCGCCGACCGCGGCGGTCACAGCGGCCTGGGCCTGGCGATCGGCCGCGCCATCGCCCGCCGCCACGGCGGCGAGCTGCGCATCGGCGAGAGCCGGGCGGGCCGCTGCGAGCTGGTGGTGGAGCTGCCCGCCACGGACGCTCCATGAAGCGTCGCCCGAGCCGCAAACCTCATGACTTCCTCATGGGCTGCGGTGCACCCTGCAGCCATGAGCACACCTCTTCCCTCCGATCCGGGTGTGGCGGCCTTCGGAGCCAGCCTCACCGCCATCACCCTGGCCGAACTGGGTGACAGGACCTTCTTCATGGCGCTGATCCTGGCGGCGCGCCACCGCGGCCGGGACGTGTTCATCGGCGCCTTCGGGGCGCTCACCGCTGTCACCCTGCTCTCGCTGGGCCTGGGCTATGGCCTGCGCGAGCTGTTGCCGCCCACGGTGGTGCCCTGGCTGGCAGCCGTGCTGTTCATGGGCTTCGGCCTGAAGCTGCTGGTCGATGCCCAGGGCATGCGGGCCGATGAGGCGGACGAGGAAGAGCAGGAAGCTCAGCAGGCGATCAACGAGGCCGAGAGCCGCCACCGCATCAGCACCACCTGGGCGGTGATCTGGGAAGCCTTCGTGCTGGTGTTCCTCGCCGAGCTGGGCGATCGCACCCAGTTCACCACCATCTTTCTGGCCACGGCGCCTGCCTTCACCTTCGCCGGGCTGCTGGCCGGCACCCTGCTCGGGCATGCCCTGGTCACCTGGCTGGCGGTGGGCGCCGGCAAGTGGATCGGCGGCCGCATCAGCGAGAAACTGCTCTATCGGCTCAGCGGTGGCCTGTTCCTGGTGTTCGGTCTGTTCTCGCTCAAGCAGGCCCTGGGTTAACTGAGGTCTGCTGACGAGCCCGATGGTGTTTGCCTCTCCCCGCCACTTCATGCTGCTGTCAGTGGCCGCTGCGGTGGCCACCATCGTTCTCAAGACCTGGGCCTGGCGCCTGACCGGTTCGGTGGGCCTGCTCTCCGATGCGATGGAGTCGGGGGTGAATCTGGTGGCGGCGCTCGGTGCCTTCTGGGCGCAGACGCTGGCGGCCAAGCCAGCCGATCGCACCCATCACTACGGCCATTTCAAGGCCGAATACTTCTCCAGCGGTCTGGAGAGCGTGCTGATCGTGGCGGCGGCCGTGGCGATCATTCATGCCGCCATCGGCCGTCTGCAGGAGCCCCAGCCGCTGGAGCAAGTGGGCCTCGGCCTGGCCATCTCCCTGCTGGCGACGGCCCTCAACGGCCTGGTGGCCTGGGTGTTGCTGAAAGCCGCCAATCGCTTTCATTCGATCACCCTCCGCGCCGATGCCCACCACCTGCTGACCGACGTCTGGACCTCCACCGGCGTTGTGCTGGGGATCGGTCTGGTGAAGCTGACGGGGTTGACGATCCTTGACCCCTTGATCGCGATCGGGGTGGCGCTCAACATCGTCGTCACGGGCTGGAAGCTGTTTCACGAAACCGCCTCCGGTCTGCTCGATCGCTCGCTGCCCGACGAAGAACAACGCCAGCTGGAGCAGCTGCTCGCCTCACACGAAACGGAGCACATCCGCTTCCATGCCCTGCGCAGCCGGGTGGCCGGCTCTCGCCGCTTCGTGTCGTTCCACGTCCTGGTTCCCGGGCACTGGAGCGTCCAGCAGGGGCATGACCTGTGTGAGCAGCTGGAGCACGAGATCGCCACCGCCCTCACCCGCACCCATGTGCTGACCCATCTCGAGCCGATCGAGGATCCCACCTCCTGGGATGACCAGACCTTCCGCTGGGAGCAGGGCTGAGCCCCCGGAATCCTCACTCCTGAACGACAGCCGCCCCGAGTCCTCAATCCTGTTCCCCGCCATGCCCCGTCCCTACCAACCCTCGCTGCTGCGCCTGTTGCATAGCGCCACCGCCCTGCTGGTGCCGCTGGCCTGGATCACGGGCCTGCTCGTCTACTCCACCCATGACGGGCGCTTCGGGCGGCTGCCGATCACGCTTCCCGGCGAGTGGATCGACATCCACGGCACGGTGGGGGTGATTCTCTGGCCGATCGCTCTGCTGTTCGGCCTCTATGCCCTTACGGCCGGTCGGGCCCGGTTGCGCCAGCCTGCCAATGCCCTTGCTCTGGTGGCCCTGGTCCTGGCGGTGGGCAGCGGCAAGCTGATGGACGAGGACTGGCTGCGCGATGGGCAGTTCGATCATCTCGTCTATGGCGTGCATCTGCTGGCCTGGCTCTTGATCGCCCTGTCCATCGCCCTGCATGTCGGTTCGGTGCTGCAGCGCGGTGGCCTGCCGCTGGCCCGATCGATGGCCAGCCTGCAGCTGCGCTCGGGAGACCTTCCCGGCAACTGGCTTGATCAGATCCGCAGGTCTCTCAAGCTCAGAAGCTGACCCCGGACCTGATCGTTTCATCAGGGCCAGAGACCTGGAGATTGAGCAGCATCAGGACCATGGCGATCCTTGAGCCCACCAACCTGCTGCTGCTGGCCTGCGCGCTGATCTATGGGCTGATCGGCGAGGCGCAGGAGGCGTTGATCCTGCTGCTGTTCGTGGCGGCGATCTGCCTGCTCGATGCCTGGCAGCAGCGCCGCAGCCAGCGGGCCCTGGCCGAGCTGGCGCGTCTGTCCTCCCCGCGGGCGCGCGTGATCCGCGGTGGCGTGGAGCTGCAGCTGGCCCCCGAGCAGGTGCAGGTCGGCGACCATCTGCGCCTCGAGGAGGGCGATCGGGTCGCTGCCGACGCGCTGCTGCGGCAAGGGGTGGGGCTGTGGCTCGATCAATCCCTGCTCACCGGTGAGTCGCTGCCGGTGGAGGTGACCCAGGGCGGCCAGCTGATCCGTGCCGGCTCGCTGGTGGCCAGCGGCCGGGGCCTGGCGGAGGTGGTGGCGGTGGCAGAGGCCACGGAGCTGGGTCGCCTGGGCCAGAGCCTCGCCAGCGTCACGCCGCCGCCCACGCGCCTGCAGCGCCACACCCGGCGCCTCACCGCGCGGCTCACCCTGGCGGCCCTGATGCTCTGCGCTGCGCTGGCGGTGGTGCAGGGCGGCCTCAGCGGCGACTGGAGCACGGCGCTGCTGGCGGCTCTGGCTCTGGCCCTGGCGCTGCTGCCCAATGAGATCCCTGTGGTGCTGGCGCTGTTCCTGGCGCTCGGTGCCTTGCGTCTGGCGCGCATCGGTGTGCTGGCCCGCCGGCCGGCCGCGGTGGAGAGTCTGGGCAGCGCCACCGTGCTCGCCGTCGACAAGACCGGCACCCTTACGGAGAACCGCATGGCGGTGCAGCAGCTGCTCACCTGGCCGGAGGCCGCGCTCTGGCAGGCGGGTGAGCCGTTGGCGGAACCCTGGCACCGGCTGCTGGAACTGGCCTTGCTGGCCAGCCGCCACGATCCGGTGGATGCGATGGAGCAGGCGATCGAGCGCCTGGCCCAGGCGGAGCTGCACCACAGCGAGCATCTGCACCCTGACTGGCCGCTGCTGCGGGAGTACCCGCTCTCGCCCGATCTGCTGGTGTTCTCCCAGCTGTGGTGCGATGCAGCCGGCCAGTGGCAGGTCGCTGCCAAGGGGGCGCCGGAGGCGATTGCCCAGCTCTGCCATCTGCGTCCAGAACGCTCCGCAGCCCTGCTGCAGGCCGCCGAAGACCTGGCCGCCCAGGGCCTGCGGGTGCTGGCCGTGGCCAGCGGCCTCGATGGCGCCCCGCGCCACCCGGGGCTGGCATCCGGCGGCGATGGTTCATCCGCAACGGGCGAGGCCCCCCCGGAGGCGGTGCACGACTACCTGTTCGAGCCGATCGGCCTGGTCGGCTTGGCCGATCCCCTGCGCCACGACGTGCCCGCCGCCATCGATCTGGCCCGCGGGGCTGGCATCCGGGTGGTGATGATCACGGGCGACGCTTCGCAGACGGCCCGTGCCATCGCCGAGCAGGCGGGTCTGCCGGCGGGACCTGTGCTCACCGGTGCGGAGCTGCAGGCCCTGCAAACCGCCGGCGGGACCGACCTGAGCCGCGTGTCGGTGTTCGCGCGGGTGCTGCCGCAGCAGAAGCTGCAGATCGTGCAGGCCCTGCAGGCGGCCGGTGAGGTGGTGGCGATGACCGGCGACGGCGTCAACGATGCCCCCGCCCTCAAGGCTGCCGACATCGGTGTGGCGATGGGCAAGCGGGGGACGGCCGTGGCGCGGGAGTCGGCCGATCTGGTGCTGCTCGGCGACGACTTCAGCAGCCTGGTGCAGGCGATCGCCCTGGGCCGCCGCATCGAGGCCAACCTGCACCGGGCCTTGGGGTACACCCTGGCGATCCATCTGCCGATCGCCGCCGTCAGCCTGCTGCCGCTGCTGGTGCCAGGCCAGCCGCTGCTGCTGCTCCCGGTGCACATCGCCCTGCTGCATCTGGTGATCGATCCGGCCTGCACGGTGGTCTTTGAGGCTCTGCCCGCCCATCCAGGCTTGATGCAGCAGGCCCCGAGGCCGCCGCAGGCGCCGCTGTTCGGGCCTGCCACCTGGCGGCGGGCGCTGCTCCAGGGTGGCGTGATGGCCGCGCTCGCGCTGGCGATCGCGGTGTGGCCCGATCTGGCGGCGATCGATCGCCGCAGCCTGTTGTTCACTCTGCTGCTGCTCGGTGGTGGCGTGCTGGTCTGGCTGAATGGCGAATCCCGCAGCCGCATCAGTCAGCTGGGTGGATCGATCGGCCTGGCGCTGTGGCTGCTCCTGCAGGTGATTCCCGGGCTCAACTCCCTGCTCCTGCTCCGGCCGCTGCAGGCGCTCACCCCATGGGTGTTGCTGGTGGCCCTGGTGATCCTGCTGGTGTCCCATCGATTCAGCAGCACCGGTAGGTCCCATCAAGCTCCGATCGCCAGTCGATGAATTGGATCCCGCAGCAGATTCAGCTCGAAGGTTTGTTGGTGGGAGGCCGATATGCAGCGATGAGCTGATCTCGACTACAACAAAGCCCGGAGCGTTGGCCCCGGGCCTTTGTCTGCTCAGCCGTGGTGCCGTCCCAAGGGGGTCGGGCGCAGCTGTGCGTGGGTTTGTGCTTGGCAACAGCCTTGATCGTTTTCAGATCAGGTGATTTTCAGTTGTGGGCGGAGCTGCCGGCGCTGGCACCTGGGGCCAGGTGTCGATTGGGACGTTCCGTTGGCTCCGGGGCACCTAGAGCGATGCAGTGGACGGCGACTGGGTTGACACGCCAGGAACGTCAGTAGATCCGTCGAGAGTGTTGGAGCAGGGGCCGGATCGTCAGCGCGCTCCTACTGGCTGCTCAGGGGGGGTGTCGTCCATCAATGGAGCCTCCGAATCCCGTTGCAGCCACGATGGGCCCGCCCAGCGGAGCCAGCAAGGGCGGCAGCGTGAACGACACCGGTCTTCACGGGGGGCAACAGGGATTCATGAAGGGGGCTTCACGGTGATAGCTTCACCAGCAGCAGCAGGCGATTGCCCTCCGGATCCAGTAGCCATGCCTCGGCGCCGAACGGTTCCTGGCGAGGCGGATCTTTTGTGGTGGCACCCAGCTCCAGGGCCGTGCTGATCCAGGCCTGGAGCACGGCCAGGGCGCCCGGCCCATCGTCCTTGCGTTGCAGACACAGCGCCAGGCGACCCCGCCGGCCCGGCTGCGGCCGGTTCCGGGATGGCGCGTAGAGCTCCAACCAGCCGCCGGCCGGCCACGCAACCCGCCAGTGTGTGCTGCTGAGGCCCGGCTGCGGCGCAACGCCCAGCAGAGCGCCATAGGACTGCACCAGGGCGGCGGGATCGTCGGCGGCCAGCACGAGCGTGCTGGTGATCGAGCCGGTGATGACGGTGGCCTCTGGCTCAGGCATCCCAGATCAGCGGCAGAGAGCTGCAGGACGGCCTACCGGCTGGATGCTGCTGACGGCAGCACTGGGGCCGCGACGCACGTGCACACGCACCGTGCAGTGGGCCGGCCCCAGGTGCTCGATCAGCGCCTCACGAGCCTCGTGCTGCAGCTCCTCCAGAGTCGGGGCGGTGATGCGGATGGGCAGGGTCACTCCTGCGGAGAAGGCTGCGCCTACGGCCTGGGCCTCCAGGTGGCCGGGGCGTTCAGCCAGAACGCGGAACACGATCTCTCGCATGCGGGGGTATCTCCTTCTTTCCGGCTCCATCCTTGGTCTTCTCAGGCGTTCTGGCAGGTGCGGCCGGATACGGGGAACCGGACCTGCGGGCACCTGCCCTTGCAATGTCAGGCAAGCCAGCCCCGCCCAGCAACCAGCCTTGAGGCCTCCTGCACGGCCGTGATGCAGCGCTGGGCCCGGCGCTTGGCATCGTCCTGGCCCTGGGACCGCAGCACGTAGCCCTCCATCGCTTCTGGCGTCTCGATCAGAGCCAATAGGCCCGTGGTGCGCGCACCGAGGGAACCATCGGCGAGCAGACGGCTCACCAGGCCGTGCTCCCACAGCTGCTCCCCGGAGGAGCCGGGAGCGAACAGCTCCTGACGCAGCACTCCCAGCAACGACTGCTTGAGGGCATCGAGCTGCCCCGGGCGCAGCCGGCGGCTGTTGGGCAGGCCCGCCGCAGGGCCGGCTGGGATCGCAGCGGCGCGATCAGGGGTGTGCTCCACGCTCCAGCTCAGGCCTGTGCCGGGCAGCCCCACGGTGGTGCGGGGCCCACCACTGCGATTCACCGGGATGTTGAAGGAGGCCCCGCGGCCACCGACGGAGATCGAGCTCAGTCCGCCGCTGGAGAAGTTGAACCTCAGCGGGCCCAGGCGGGCGGAACGGCGGAGACGGAAGCCCATGGCAATCAGCGGGGTGGCTCGCAGGAATGGCCCGAGCAGGGTTCAGGTTGCCGCGTTGATGCAGCAGTCCGCAAATCCATGCGCTCAGTGCATAGAACCGCCGGTGCCGCAGAATCCCTGAGGAGTAGAGGAGCGCCTCAAAAGCATTGCACTGACTGGGTTTCTGCAGGTACGGGAAGAGGCACTCCAGCGGGCCACCGCCAGCTGAAAAGGGGCGTACTTTGAACTTGAGGGGAGGCCCGGGAGCCAACCCGATCCTCACCCTCCACCAGAGTCCGGCCAGGGAGCACCCGAGCCGGTGCGCACAACGGAGGTGCGCCAACGATGCGACACACACAAGGTGAACTCGGTGACGCGGCGCGAGCGTCATCCCGTAGCTGCAGAGAGCGATACGCCAGCTCTGTTTCCCGCGTGTTGAACCCCCGGGCTGCATAACCCGTGCCTGGATCACAACCGAGAAGGTCAAGCCCCGAGCATCTCTTCTCCCAGACGTGATCTCCTTTTCTTCCCTGGCAGGCCCAAGACAGGTCATGCGTGAACCACAGACACCCGACCGGCAGTCCTTGGTGTGAGGAGGTGACCGCCGCAACCGGTGCTAAGGCGCCCCCCACGGGGCGCCTTCCTGTTGGCCAGGCAATCACCGCGCCACATGTGCGCTGCTCTGACCTCCTACCGATCCCCTGTGCAGATGCGCCCTTTGGATGAGGCCGACTGGCCGGTGGTTTGGGCGTTGCTGGAGCCGATGCTACGAGCTGGTGAAACCTTCCCGCACGACTCAGCCATCAGCGAGGCCGAGGCGACCTGGGTGGAACAGAATCAGGCGGTGATGGTGGCTAGGAATGCCGCCGGGGCTGTGGTGGGCACGTACGACCTGAGGTCCAACTCCCTAGCCCGACTTCAGATCTGACTATGTGCAAGAAGTTACTAGCGACCTGGCAAGTTGAGCGGAGGTGGGGGAGGCGGCAGATAAGGAGTGAGATCCTGTCCTGTGGCTGTGTTTTGGTGTTGGGGATCCAATCCCTGATCGTTTGCGGAGTGGGTGGTGCTCGTGCGCCATGACGCACCTCCGCTGCTGCTCTCGCCTGTTGGTTGGGAGGTGCCTCCCCAGGAGGCGAGTGTGGTCAAATATTGCCGTGTCTGGGAGATCGCCTCGCCTGTGACAGTGACCATCGCCTTGGCCCATTGAACGAGGCTCAGGTTCTCATCCCAGGGGAAGGGGTCTGCGGGATCGTGGGGGAGGATCACCTTGCGAAAAACAAGGTTGGTGAGTTTGCGCAGTTCACTTGGTGGTTTTGCCGGAGAATCTTCACTCTCAGGGCGGATCCCATCTCCTCCTTCACTCTCCGGCAGGTTGTAACTAGTGCGAATGTTGATTTGATCGTAATGGCCACTCGTAGTCTCGGAGATTCGCAGGCTGCTGACATTATTAGCATCGCCGCTCACACGTTGGTCAGCGCTAGTCTCCGTGCCTGCAGACTCCAAGGTTTCCAATCCAATCGAATCGAAAACTGCCGTATTAGCTAGCCCCACCAACCAGGTGACGATCGCGAGAGCGATTGTGTCTGTGAGAACACCCGCTTCGTTGCCGAGGCCATATCCCCACTGGTAAGGACTGCGCTGGCCAGCACTGTCTGTTTTGACGGGACTCTTGCCGCTAAAGATGTTGGAGGGGCTCATGGTGATGAATTCCTGCAGCGCCATCGTCCCCAGAAAACCGACTTCGGCTTGGATGATGCTTTCTGCGGTGGCATCAAAACCCATCTTCAAAGCGCCGACCCAGCGATGATGCGCCAGATCTTCACAGAAGCTTTTCGCATAGTTGTATGGCGTCATGTAAAACGCCTTCACGCCATGTTTGAACCCTGCCAGGAAGCCATCCCAGAAGCCACCGTCGCTGTGGTGATGTGCCTCCAAAGGCTTGGGCCCATACCGTTTGGCCCTGGCGCTTTGGTAGTGTCCGCTGGGATCCCAGAAGTTCACAGGGTCGTTGCCGGCGTACGCATAGCCGTTCAGGCCACCCTTGCCGAAGGGTGAGAGCCCATCCCATTGCAGAAAGCGACCCAGCACGGGATCGAAGGCTCGGTAGTCACCCAACAGCATCAGTCCTGTGCCCACATCGGCACCTAGAGCCGTTCCCATCACCGACTCGGGGTAGGCGTCGGAGTTGTCCATGCCGGCGGGGTACCCGCTGTTGGGATCCTGCAAATTCGTGGCAACGCCATAGGGGAGGTGGCTGGTGGCGTCGAGAAGGAGAAAGCCAGCGCTGTTGCCTCCATAGCTCAGGGTGTTCACCGCCTGACGACTGAGATCCTCGATCGTCCAGAAGGCTGGTTGCTCGACAACTGCGTTCGCGCTTGTTGGAGGAGCGTTGTTCAAATTGCCCACACAACAGGCCGTGCCAGCAAAAAATCGGGCTTGCCAAAGCTGATTGCCTTCCAGGAAGCGGGCTGTGCCGAAGTCATGAACCGTACCGTTCAGCCAAGGAGCGTTGCGCTGAACGATGCGGCCTAGACCATCCCGAGTCAACATCTCCTGCTGTTGATCAGCGCGCTGAATGCTTTGGAGCAGGCCATGGGCGTCGTAGGAGAAGGTCCGGCCATAGCCATCGCGAATGACGTTGCCAGCTTGGTCATAGAAGAAGCTGCCGGAGTGTTGGCTGGTCGTCCCGTTTTGGGTGATGGTCTCCTGAATGACCAGCAGGCGGAAGGGATTGGGATTGGTGCCATCTGGATCGGGCGAGGTGTAGCTGTAGCCGCGCCGCATTGCGCCAACGGAAGAACCCCCAGCAGCTTCAAGGTTGACCTCCAACAGGTTGCCGTAGAGGTCGTAGCTGTAGGTGGCATCGATGATGGGGCCAAGGCCAGCCGTGGCACTGAAGGGAGCTGCTGAGCCGCCGTCATTGGCATAGCCGATCAAATAGCCTGTTTGCAGGTCATAGCTGAAGCATTCGCTCAAAAGGTTGCCTTGGAAATCCTTCTGCTGGCGGCATGCCACACGATTCGATGTGTCATAGGTCTGGCTGAATTGGGCTGTGGCAGCTGGCCCATCCGCGTCAGAGCGGCTGATGAATTTGCTGAGGGTGCGTAGGTTGTTGTCATATTCATACCTAGTGCTCAGGGAGAGGGAACCCGTATCTCCACAGCCAAAGGTTGGCGACAGATTGGCCAGGTTGTCGTTGATCAAGAGACCAGTGACCGGATGGTAACGGAAGGTGCGATTCACACCGTGGAACGATCCGGCGAGGAGCTGGCTGACGCGCCCGCAGTCATCCCGGTAGATGTTGAACCCATGGTTGCTGCTGTTGCTTTGCACCA
This sequence comes from Microcystis elabens FACHB-917, assembly GCF_014698445.1. Taxonomy (GTDB): domain Bacteria; phylum Cyanobacteriota; class Cyanobacteriia; order PCC-6307; family Cyanobiaceae; genus Cyanobium; species Cyanobium elabens. Next base: position 11,466 of record NZ_JACJSZ010000050.1, on the reverse strand, counting down.
TCAAACAGCTGTTGCCTTCCTGTTGGGGATAGGGCAGAAAGGGATCTGCCACGTGAACCAGGTCGCCGAAGCTGTTGTAGCTGAAGCTGGTTTGTAACGGACTACTCGGATTCACTGCCGCCAGGCTGATCGATCGCGTGGCCAGCAGGCCGCTTGGGAAGAAGGACCACTGCCAGCTGTTGCCCTGACCATCCTGGGCCCAGACGAGATTGAGGTGGTTGTCATACTGTCGGCTCACCACAACAGAATCCCCTCCATTTGCTGGGACAATCGTGGTTTGTATGAGTTTGATACTTACCGGATCGTAGGTGTAGGTGGTTGTGTTCCCATAGGCATCAGTACGGCTATTCAACAGACCTGTTGGGGTGTAAGTCGCCGTGCTTTGTGATCCATTTAGTGGATCGCTGTAGCTGAGAATGCGCCCTAACCCATCATGGATGAAGCTTCCGAGATTCGTGCAAATGCCATCGACTGAGAGCGTGGCAGTTTGCAGGCCATTCAGCAAATTATAGGTGCATGTCTTCGACTGACCTTGAGGATAGGTGATGGTGACAGCACGTTGTGCCGTCTGAAAACTTTTCTTGTTGACCGTAACAGCCAGTGTTGGCAATGCCGTGAATCCAGAACCATGGTTGAGAAAGGTGTAGTGAGTCTTGGAGATCTGCCGATTCCATTCATCGTAGGCATAGGTGTTGAGTTCCAGCCAATTACATGTGTCTGCGGGAAGTGGATCGTTTTGTGGACATTGGGCCATGGCTTGGTAAAGGGCCAGCAAAGGCTGCGCGGCTTGGCCACTCTTGACCCAATCATTACCACTTATGCCAACCAAGGGTGTGGAGCAAGAAATGTTGACCAGATCAAACCCCATCAGCGCCCCGTTGGCCGCATTGGCGTCGAGGAGTCCATCGCTCAACAGCAGCTGGGTGATGTTGTCCACCTGACTGACATTCACTGGTCCGTAAATCTGACCAATGATTGTGGGAGTATTCGGGGCGGCTGGTGCGTATCGAAAGCGGAGGGTGATGCCATTCAGCGCATCGAGAATGCACCCTTCGGCCAGGCCATCATTGGGCAAGCTGGCGATCAAGAGATTGGTGCCAGGACTATAGTAATAAGTCGTTGCCTTCACATAGCCGTCACCATATTGAGTGGCGGATATTAAATTATTGGCATCATCGTAGGTATAGGCCGCTGTCTGCACTTGATTGCCACCATTCAACGTCTGAAAAGTGGCCACATGAAGTTGGCGAGCGTCAAAGAGCTGAAGGTGGATATTGCCATAGGAATCGGTCTGACGTCGGCTGTATAGCGCTCCGCTGACCAGCTCTAGATCCATCGGCAAGTCGTAGACATAGCTTGTTGTTTGTGACCACTCGGTGCCGGCCATCGTGGTCAGGCTGATCAGTCGGCCGATGTTGTCATAGGTCTGAACGCTGGTTTGGCCGAATGCATTGGTTTGCTGCAGGGGATAGCCCATGAAATTGAGCAGGCAACCACCACGGCTCATTGTTGTTGTCAACCCTTCTTTTGTGCTGCCGGTGATGCTGGAATTGATACTCAAGACCGGCTGCTTGGCTTCAGGTAGATTGGTAAATTCTGCTGTTGTCAGGTTTTGCAGTGAGGTGATGTCAGAGGCGCCCGTGTTATCAACCTGGCCCCGTTGCGTCAGAATTCCATTGAGACCCACTTGGATTCCATCAGAATAGTTATAGCCGCCGATATAGCCGCCCATTGTGTCTGTGCGATAGACATATGTTATGTTGCTATCTGAGTCAAAATGGGTTTCCTGATTGCATGTAGGCAGAGTGGCTTGCTGCATGAACAGGCCACCATCGCTCGGTGCAATGCGGAAGGCTTCAAACGTCTGGGTTTCCAGCACAAAGGAGCCGCCGTTGTTGCCAATGCTGTGGGTTTTGACGCTCTGCACGAGCCGTTCATTGGGTGGACATGTCTGCTCGGCAGGAAGATAGGTGTATTCTGTGACTTGCCCCAGTGGCGAGATCTCTTGAACAGGATTGCCAGCGTCGCTATAAGTGTACTGCTGTACTTTCTTCAGCAGATTTGGATTATCATCGTAGGAATCGCTGCCAATGATGACACCGTTCAGTGTCGCCAAGTTGATCCCACTGATGGTTTTGACTGGCGAGCCGTAAGCAAAGGGAAGGCTGTCAAAGGATGATAAGCCCTGTAAATCTGTAGTCGCGTATTGATATTCAGGCAGGGTTTGTGTTAATATTCCATATGGATTCGCGATCCCATCTTGAATGCACCGCCCAAACGAATCATACATTCTAAATTGGGTTCGATTTCGGTTCGAATCTTGATAGGTGGTTGTAATCGTTGTGTTATAGCCGAGATCAACGGCTTTAACGCGATCGGAGGATGAGCAACCATCAGAATCCTTATTCTGGTAAAAGATGTTGTCCAGCCAGTGATTCAGCCCCGAGGCATAGGTCTTTTTACCTGAAGCCTGGGGCATAACAAAATTAGACTCCCCACTGCTGAAATAAAAATTGTATTGAGCCTGGCTGAGCAACCCACCCGTGTTGTCTTTGTTGGTCACCGAATCAACGGCGATTTCCCCGAGTGAAAACTGGGTGCACCCTGCATCGTACGCATGATTCGAGTTGAATTGCTGATACGTAATAGTCGTCTCATAGCCAGTATAGGTATTTTGAATGCTTGAGAGAGATGTCTGATTTTGCCAGCCATAGGGCACGTTCTGGTTGACGACATATTGATAGTTGAGAGAGCGGTTTGTGGTGAGGTCTGTAATGGAGAAAACTCTGTAATCGCCAAGACTCAGATTGAGTTGATGGGTTGGAACCAGCTCGCCTGCTTGGTTGCTGATGTTGACGGTGCCGATGCAGTTATTAAAGACCAGCGTGGCAATTGTGTTGCCAATCGTATCTGTAATGATCAGCGTATGTTGCTGTGTGCCTGTCCAGGCTGGATCTGTGTAGCTGAAATTGAGGGTTTGGCCATTGGCATAGAAGATATTGCTGATTCTATAAACCAGGAGCTGGTCGGCATTGGCGTTGTTGGAGCTGTTGTAGGTGGGATCGTAAACGTTGATGCCTTTGTATCCATATAGAACTGTGGCGGTGAAGAGAAAGTTTGTGCCGTATTTGTCCTGGACAACGATCTGATCAGCTTGTGGCCCTGGGCAAAAACTCAACAGACGCCCATCAACGCTGTACAAGGGTCTAGTGTTTTGGGCAGCAGACAACAAGCTTTTGGTGTAATCACTAATGTAGTTCTCCTGGGATGTGCTAGGCATCTCCATCAGGATTTGATAGGATGTGTCACCGAGGGAAACGGTTGCCGCAATCAGATTACTGCCGTAAAACTTGGAGACCTTGCTTGTGCTGATGAACAGATAAGGAAGGTTCAGGTCCCAGATGCCACCGGCGTCATCAAGTTGTGAACCGTTGTTTTCCGTGGCTTTGGGTTCTGCTGTCGGTAGATATGCACTGACTCCGTAGGGGTGGGAATGATCATCGCTATCTGTGAAGGCCCCGACGTAAGAGCCCGTGGCATTTTGTTGATATTGAATAGACAGATTAAAGGGTGTCTGTCCATAATTTACATTTCCATTGAAAAATGTAAAACTATAATTCAAGGAGCCTCCTCTTGGGTCTACCGCAAAGCTGTCACCGCCGATCGTGATCGTGCTGTTAGACACAGGCCCCGCGTCATCTGCTCCAGAGGAATCTGCTGGAATCAAGGCATCAGGGTCGTTTGCCATTCTTGTCAACTGGTGTCTGTGGCCATTACAGCACATTCTCTCTCAGCCGCCTTCGAAGCCTCACTCTGATGCTCAGATGCCAAGTGGTTCATTTGGTCTTGTCCGACATCCGAACCCAACTCTCGAACACATGCGTGTTGCCCGTGCTGGCGCTGTGTCTGAACCGGCCAGCAAAACCGCTGATCGAATCGGAGCATTTCCAAGACCCCACCTGATCAGCAACAAAGCTCCGCATTATGTTATTGCTTTTAAACGCATAAAAGCAGATGTCTTGCGGAAACTGTCTTTTGTGGCCTTATGCGGCACTGGTCGGCATCCCTGAACGACGGCAAATTGGCACTGCGGAGCTTCGTTGCACATCAGGAGACCCCATGACAGGCAGTGGTTGGGTCCCCGTCTATTGGGGGCACTCTGTTGCGAGGGGCTCGGGCTTTGCGGAGAAAACCAGCAGCGTTCAGCCCCGCTCGTCCTGAAGCAGCAGGCTGCGCTCGTCGATCCTCATTTTTTGGGTTGAGGGGCGGCAGCCGCCGTTCCACCTGCAGAAACACCAGCCAGGCCACCCCGGCACTGATGCCGCCGGTCCAGTCGTTGCGCAGCAGCTCCACAATCGACACCGTGCTGGCACCGATGCGCAGGCCGCGCAGCAGGAAGCGGCCCAGCTTCTCCAGCGACTCCCGGTTCACCGTCATCAGCTGGGACCAGCGCAGAGGAGTTTCAGGTTGGCGGAGCAGCCGGCGGCAGCAACCGCTCAATCGCGTCGGGGGCCACGCCCACCTGCTGAGCGATCAGCAGCACCAGTTGCTCCAAGCGAACGAGGCGCTGCTCCAGGGCCTGGAGCTCAGCGGTGCCGGCCTTGCCGCCCGCAGCTCCCGTGCCCTTGCCACCTGAAGGGGTTTTGGTCTTGGGAGGGGGCAGCAGGGACAGAGGCGGCGGGCCGTTGGGGTCCGCCAGCAGCAGGCCCACCATCACGTCCTTCCGGGCGCGCTTGGCAACCTTGATGCCCCTCTGCGCGCAGAGCTCCTGCAGGGTGTCGTTCTTCAGGGCCAGCAGCTGAGCTTCCGTGGCGGGGGCGCCGCCCTCGGGCTGGATCAGGGCGCGGGTTTCCTCGACGGCGGTGACGCCATCGCCCAGCTCTTCCGCCAGGCCGCGATAGAGCCGGGCATCGGCCTGGGCCAGCTCACGTAGGGCGGAGCGCATGGTGTCGGCGATCTCACCCATGGTCATCGACTCCTTTGGCTTGATCCTGGGGCTGCGGCTGGGGCTGCGGTTGCTGTGGTGGCTGCAGCTGAGCGTCAGTGGGCTCGGCCGGCTGCTGGGGCTGGCTCCCGTTCGTGCTGACGTCGATGGGCTCCGGCACACCGTCCCCAGGCGGTGGGGTTGTCGCGATTGCGGGTCCGTGGCCGTTGCCACCTGGTGGCAGTGGCGGCGTGCCCAGCAGATCTTTCGATTTGTCGATCAGCTGCTGCTGCTTCTGTTTGAGATCGCCGAGGCGGTCCTTGGTGCGGCCCCAGCGATTGATAAAATGAATCACGGCCCGCATCAGATCACCGAGATAGCCGCCGCCTTGAAAGGTATGGCGTCCTTTCTTGTAGCGGCTAAAGCCATTCACCAGATCATCGCCGGCATCTTCGATGTCACCGGCGATGGTCGTCACGATCTCCAGAAGTTCGTAGAGTTCCTTGCGTTGGGGCAGGTCACGACTGGCCAGGGCCGTGATCCGTTCTTTGAGGAGGGCAGTTTCATCCTTGGCCTTGTTGGCCAGGCGCCGATGCTGGGCCCGGCTGCGCATCAGGCTGGAGTAGCAATTCCTCAGCTCCAGATAGGTGCTGTTGAGCACCTCACGTTCCAGCGGTTCCGGATCTGGTGGGAAATCAGAGGTTGGGGGCAGGAAGACCATGCCAGGCAGCACATCGGCTTCCATCTTCCGAATGCAGCTGCAAGGTGCGGCGATTTACCGGAGGCTGGATCTATTCGTGTGGTGAATAGTTCCGGAATCATCCCGCGTGGTGACTGAGGCGGGAGGGATGCGGAAGGAGCTGCAGATCCGCGGCAATCTTCACAATGTCGCTGGAATCGTCCGAACAAAGCGGAAGCAGTCCGCCCAAGGCCGCAGGCTCGCTCCCGGTCCCCAGCCCCGAGCACCGGCTCAGCCCGGCGCGTACACCGCCAGGGCGGCCTGCAGCCGCTGCTCTTTCGCAGGTGAACTGATCCAGAACGGGGCCGAGGGGCTGAGGCTGTGCTCACTGACGCCTGATCCCTTCTCGCCATGCCCCAGATCGACCTGCTCCTCGCGGCTGAGCTGCTGGTGGTGCTGCTGCTCATGGCCACCATGGACGCAAGCTCCCATCGGGCGGGGGCGGCAGAACCACCGTTGCAGGAGCCAGAGCCGCCCGTGCAGTGGTCTGCCGAGACCGACCTGCATGCCATACGCATCCTGCGGCTGGAGAGCCGCCGGAGCGCAGGCCCGGCTCCTCTGCCCTGAGGCCTGCAGCGATGACGCTCCTTAGGATCGGTTGGCGATCTGGTGCTGGTCAGGAGGGTTTTGGGATGCTCGGCGGTGCAGACCAGAAAGCTCTCTTCGATTACTGGCACGACCGGGTGCGGTTGACCAACCTCAAGCGCCTGGGGGCTCGCGAGCATGTCACCACCCAGGAGCTACGGCATGAGTGCACCAACTACGACGAACTGCGGCGGCTGAAAGCTGTTCAGGAACTCGATGAACTGGAGCGCTGCCGCGTCATCGCGATCATCAAATACGAGTGCACCGCCAAGGTGCTGCAGCGCCGCACAGGGCTGTTGCGTGACTACGCCCGCCAATGTGAAGAACAGGCCCTCGATCACCGCCAGAAGGAGAGAGGGTTGCTGGCCCTCATTGCCAAGCTCAAAGACATCCTCAAAGGGAGGGATGGCACCATCCGTCGCCTGGAGTCGCGGATCAATGCCCTGCAGGCGGAGAACGAGGTTCTGCGAACGGAGCAGCAGCAATCCAAGGCTGAAAGCCAGTTGCGCAAGGAGCTCGATGCGCTGCAGCGTGCTTACGAGGCTGAGGTGGAGCGCCGCAAGCAACTGGCCAAGAACAATCAGAGCCTTGGTGGCCGCGTCGCTCACACCAACCGCTATCGGCGTGAGCGCGATGAGCTGAGCGAAGCCCTCAGGATCGAACGGCAGACAAGCCAGGCCCTGCGGCGGGAGCTGGAGCAACTGCGTGGCGGTGAGCAGCTGGGGCTGGGCTTCGCTGAGTGAGCACCATGCCCCGCACGTCATCCCCTGCAGCGAAAGGAGCCAAGCCAGCCGCCAAAGACAAGGCAGCGGCCAAGGCAACCGCCAAAGCTCCGGCTGGTGACAGGCCTGCGCGGCAGAAAGAACCCTCGCTGGCCGACCTCAAGCGCCAGGTCCTGACCATGGCAAAGGTCTCCAGCACCAAGGAGCTCAAGCGAGCCAACGTGGATCTGCGACATCTCGATTTCCGCCTCAAGGCCAGCTGGCGCTCCGCCTTGGGGGTCCTGGAGCAGGCGGCGGTCGCCATGGACGAGTGGGACCGGAACCCACCGGAGGAATATAAAGAGCTGTTCGCCGAGATTGATCAGGCGGCAGCGGCCTATAGCGCCTCGATTGAGCAGGGCCTCAAGCTGAGCAGCCAGCTGCGCGACGCCGCAGACGACCTGGAGTCCGTCGCCGGTGAGCTGCAGCAGGAGGCCGAGGAACTCAAAACCATCGAGCAGGCCTCCCGCAAGCAGCGCCGGGCTCGCTCTCTCAACTGAGAGAACAACCAGTCTTTGGCGACGCAGCTGAACAAGGCGGTAGTGGCGCAACGATCCAGCAGCACTGACTGACGGTTTTGACGCTTTGGTGTAGGATCGGCTCATGACTGCGATCAGCCCCACTCTCCTCAGTGATGTGACCGCCGCCCTCCGGGAGGCTGGTCGCAACGACCTGGTTGATCGGCTGGTCGCGAGTACTGCAGCTGCCCCGCTCACCAGTAAGCAGGCCGCCACCTTGCTTGGGGTGTCGTCGGCCAACACCGTGAAGAACTGGCTGGAGGGCGGCTGGTTTCCTGGTGCCTTTCAGACCGCCGGGGGGCACTGGCGCTTCCCATTGGAAGACGTGGAGGCCGTGAGGTCGCGTTTGGACGGCCTGCGCGATCGCAACAGCCGCAGGGATCTGACACCTGTTGATTGCGACGACGAGTCGGCTGATTTGCCTCTGCCTTAATTCCAGTTCAGCACAGAAGCTTTCGCATCGTCAGCATTGGATCGCCACCATCAGGATGGAATGGTCCGGCTGGATCCGTGATGAAGCCGACTTTCGTATAGAAGCCGATTGCCCGCGCATTGGTCGAGCGCACCCATAGCTTCAGAGCAACACAATTCGCCTTGGATCGCGCGCGTTCCTCGAGGTCGGCCATGACTGAAGCGGCGTAGGACTGACCTTTTGCCGAGGGATTCATCTGGCCTTGAAAGGCTTGGTCGACACCAAGCATCGAGATCACCAAAACCTTGGCCTTCGAGCTGCTCGCGTCATCAGGATGGGGCTGGTTGCGAAAGCTCACGGCGGCATACCCCACAACAGGTCCAGCCTCTCCAGCACGGAAGACGTACGTCGCGAGCGACCCTCCTTTGCTTTGCTCGGCAAACCATTCGCGGTTGCGGAAGTAGTAATCAACCCGTGCCTGGCCACAGCAGAAGACGTCCAGAAACGGATCATCCGGTACCGCCAGGTCAACGATGATCCCCTGCGCCATGGTCAACCAACCCTATGCCATCCAGTATAGGGAGAGGATTCATATCTACTCCCTGACTGTGCCGAGTTGGGCTGATCTGTCAGTCAAACATCAGTTTTCGCGATGTTCTCTGATGCCACTCAACCGTTCACCTCATCAATGGTGATCTCCTGCTCCCAGGCTTTGGCGATCGAGCGATCCAGTCGCCGCAGCAGTGCCACAAAGCTTTCCCCCTCGCGTCGCACCAGCATCACCGGACAGTCGTAACTGGTGCTGGCGGAGGCCACACACTCGATCGGGCCGACACGCCCCACCGTGATGTCGCCGCCTTCTTCCAGGATCGCTTCGATGTTGGGGTAAGCCATGAGCTGGGTGGCGTAGGGGCTTGGGGCGACTGTCAGTTGGCTGGTTCTGAGAGCTGCAGCATCAACGTCGAGGCACTGAGCGGCGAGGGGCGAAATCCAAGCGAGCGGTAGAACGCTGCCGCCTGCTCGTCGATCGCGTGCACCAGCAGGGCTCTGGCGCCGATCAGGCGCCTGGCGGCAAGGCTGCGTCGCAGCGCATCGGCCACGAGGGCGCGGCCCAGGCCCTGGCCCTGATGGCGACGATCCACCGCCAGCCGGCCCAGCACGACAACGGGAAGGGGGTCGGGCATGTTGCGTCGCAAGGCACCGGGCACCTCCGCCAGCACGATCGCCCCAGCCGACAGGCAGGCATAGGCGATCACGGCGTTGCCCTCATCTGGGCAGAGCACCACGGTGCGCGACACCCCTTGGCGCTCATTGGCCAGGGCCCGCTGCTGCAGCCAGCGGTTCAAGGCGGCGTTGCCGCAGTCGAAGCCTTCCAGCTGATGCTGCGCTCCGAGGGGCTCAGGCGGACGCATGCCAGGGCAGCGGCAGGTCGAGCAGGCGCTCGATGCTGGTCTGATCCTGGGCGGCAGCGCCGGAATCCTCCAGATCCGCCAGCAGGGCCGTGGTCTGCTCCGGCGTCAGGGAGAACAGCGTGCGATCGAGGAGCACATCCCGCGCCCGCTCCTGGCAGCTGCGCAGGATGAATTCGGTGCGGCTGATGCCTTCCGCGGCAGCGGCCTGATCTATCAGCTGGCGCTGCTCAGCAGAGGCCCGCAGCTGCAGCACCTGATCGCGAGCCATCACCACCCACTCTGGCTGTCATGACATTGTAATGCGCCCGTTTAGGCCGGTTGGTACACCGCCAGGGCCGCCTCCAGCTTCTGCCGGTGCTCGTCCCTCAAGGCCTCGGGGCTGTCGATGCGGATGCCGGCCCCGAAACCAAACAACCATTTGCGCAGATCGATGTCGCGCTCCACGGTCCAGGGGGGCAGGTCGAGCTCCACCGGATAGGGGTGCGTGTCTGAGGGGCTGCCGGGCTCCAGCACATGCGGCGCGTTGGGGTGGTGCCACCAGTGCTCGCCGGCCAGGGGCCTGGAGAAGCGGGTGTGCTCGATCGGGTAGCGCTGCAGGCCCTCGCGGATGAAGGCAAAGCACCAGCCCTGGCAGCAGAAGCGCAGCGTCACCAGCTGCTTGGCGCGGATCCGGGCATTGGGGCTGGCCAGCCGCAGCTGGGTTTTGAGGTCGCTGCCGAAATAGATGCCGCCGCTGTGGTGCAGCAGCAGCTCCAGACGCCGCAGGGCCTGGCTGTGGGCCTCGTCGCTGCGCCGGTTGCCCCGCTCGCTGCGGCGCAGGGCCAGACGGTCGATCCGTTCGCTGCGGATCAGGCCCACGCCGGTGCCGATCGCGTCTTCCTCGAACACCAGATACCAGCCGATGTTGTGGAACAGCAGCTGCAGCGGCCACACGCGAAAGGAGCCGTTGGGGCTGTCCGCAAAGGAGCCCACCGAGACGTAGCGCTCCAGCTCGATGCGGCGCCGCTCCACGATCGCCGTCTCCAGCGCTTCGGCCTGGCGTTCGGCGGCCAGGGAATCGGGCCGCACCAGGGCGCTGCTCACGATCGAGCGGTTGGCGAAGGCTCGCACCGGGGTCGCCGTGTCGAGTGCAATGCCGCCCCATTGGAGCCGTTGCTCCAGTTCAGCCAGCAGATCCTGGGCAGTGGGATCGGCCAGCCGACCGGCGGCCTGGCTCACCACCCCATGGATCTCCCGCAACCGGTGGGCCGAGAGCAGGGCGGTGCCGATGGCGTAGCCATGGCGAACGTTGTCGTTGCGGTGGCGGAAGCCGTAGGGGGTGAGCAGCTTCTCGAGGTCTTTGCGCAGGGTGGCGGCCTCGGAAGGCAGGTAGGCGCCGGGGATGGCCTCGGTGCGCTCGATCAGGTGCTCCGGCAGGGGCACGCCGCCTGCCTGATCAAAGGGTTGCTGCAACAGGTGGCGCAGCAGGGTGAACACCCGCATGAATACCGGCCCATCGCCCATGGGCGGGAAGCCACCGTTCACCCCACCAGGCCAGGGTCCTGTGGCGGGTGGCTCAGGCTGGGGCGGCGCCAGCTGGATCGGCGCCAAGGCAGGCTCGGCGCTGCAGAAGCCGTTGGCCTCCAGCCAGGCCAGATCCCCCCGGATCGCCGCGGCATCGCCGTAGCACTCGCCATGCAGCCGCCGCAGGTAGGCCGCCGCCTGCTCCGCCAGATCCCCCTCGGGCAGGGGCGACACGATCGCCTCCAGCTCGGCGCGGGTGGCGGGGTCGGCTGCGGAGAGCTCGGGGAAGGAGGTGAGCAGCCGCAGCAGGTGCAGCAGCCGCTCCAGATCCAGCAGCCGCGAGTACCCATGCAGCTGGAAGCGCTGCTCGCGGTTGCGGGCCGAGCGGATGCGGTGATCGAGGCGCGCCAGCTCATCGCGCAGCAGGGCCTCCAGCTCGCGGCCGTGGGTGGGCACCACCGCCACCACCGCGGCAAAGCCCTCGGCCCGGCTCGGCCCAAAGACCGGATCAGCCAGGGCGGCGGCCATCTCGCGGATCACCGGCTCGGGCACCAGGCGTTTGCGGGTCTGGTTCCACTGCAGACAGGTGGACAGGGGCGTGTAGAGCAACCA
>NZ_JACJSZ010000005.1 GCF_014698445.1 Microcystis elabens FACHB-917 | reverse complement strand
CTTTATCGCAAGCTGCTGGTCGCCAGTGAAGTCCACCGCCAACAGCAGGAGATGTATGACGCTGATAGCCGTCGTATCGATGACAGGATCGTCAATCTGTCAAAGCCACATGTACGACCGATCGTGAGAGGCAAGGCGGGCAAGAAGACCGAGTTCGGAGCCAAGATCTCGATTTCCGACGACAATGGCTTTGTCGATGTGGATCGGATCAGCTGGGACAACTACAATGAAGCAAACGACCTGATCGAACGCGCTGAGCAATACAAGGAAGACAGAGGTTACTACCCAGCAAGAATCTGTGCCGATTCGATTTATATGACATCAGGGAACAAGGCGTTCTGCACAGCTAATGGCATCAGACTCAGTGGGCGTCCACGTAAGAAGCTGGTAAAAGCCGAGGTGCAGACAGCCGAACAACAAGAGCTGTTCAAATCAGACTTGAGAAAGCGCTCCGTGATCGAAGGAAGGATCGGAACGAGCAAGCGGAAATATGGACTGGACCGAATCATGACCAAGCTGCTAGAAACATCAAGAACGGTGATCACGATGGCATTCTTTGTGATGAACACCGAGAAGATCTTGAGACTGCTGCGCCTCTTGTTCTCTATTTTTGTATCCGTGTACATCCTGATTCATTATTTGTATGCTTCCTGGCGTCGTCCAGAGCCTCTGTGGGCGGTTTAGACAGCTTCTAGGAGTAAAACTGATGTCCCGTACGCTTGGCTGTGCGGGCTGAGCGAGCCGCCCTTTACGCACCTGAAAGGTCTGCAAATGAAATTCAGCAAGCCCTAAATAGTCCCGTGCCTCGCGCGCCACGTTCTGGGATAAGTCGATCCATCATGGCCCCGTCAAGGCGTGGGTCGGAGCTGCAGTCTTTTCCACTGTTGCTGCCACGTTCTCGGTGGGACCGGCCAAGGCTGCCACTTCAACCACATGCGCGGACCTGCAGGGCGGCCCTACCATCTCATTGACGACAGGAGACAAGACCATCTCCAACATCATCTGCTCTGGCGATGTGGCGGGCAGTGGCGATGTCCTGATCAACTTTGGCGTGAATGGACCCATCTATGAGTTCAGCTCGGATATCATCCGAGGCGGCACAGGACCTAACACATCTGGTGGCATCAGCTATACGATAGCCATCAACTCCGACCAGGCTTTCAAGTCGGTGGCCCTGACGGCCGCCGGGATCAACTTCTCGGCATCCAAGGAGATCTACTCAGGCACCGATCTCCTGGCCACCCTCGGGGTTGGCGAGACCACATCTTTTGCTGCCAACCAATTTCTTACCACCCTGAACATCGTGGATACCTGGTTGGTTGGCTCCGGCGAGTTTGCCACCCTTGAGGACATCAATAACCTCTACATCCAGAAACCCGGTCGAGGCCCGTCCGAGGTCCCCGGACCACTCCCCCTCCTCGGGGTTGGTGCCGCCTATGGCATCAGTCGGAAACTGCGCGTCCGTCTCCGCAGATCGTCCCTCTTGACGTCCTGACCAGGCATCGTCGTATCGCTACCCCCGGTGCGACGATGCCCTCACCTGCGGTCCTCCCTGCCTGGCTGGCTGAGAACTTCGGCGTAGGGCTCGCGGCTTGCCATCCCGTGGCCGGGGGCTGCATCCACAGCGCCTGGCGACTGGATCTGGCCGATGGCCGCCGGCTGTTCGCCAAGACCAACCAGGCCTCCGCGCTGCCGCTCCTGGAGGCCGAGGCCGAGGGGCTGCGAGCCCTGGCGGCGGCGGCGGGCGACGAGGGCCCGCAGGTGCCTGCCCCCCTGGCCTGCGGCACGGCGGACAGTACCGCCGTTCTGGTGCTCTCCTGGCTCGACCTGGAGGGCGTCCCATCGGTGCCGGCAGCGTCGGCCTGGCACCGGCTGGGGGCCGGCCTGGCGGGCCTGCACCGCCGCAGCCTCTCGGTTTCCTGTCAGGAGGGGGACCAGGGGGCCGCGGCCTTCGGCTGGCCCCGGGACAACGTCATCGGGTCCTTCCCGCAGCGCAACGGCTGGGATGCGGACTGGGGACGGTTCTTCGTGGAGCGGCGCCTGGCTCCCCAGCTGGATCACCTGGCCAGCAGCGGCCATCCCCTGCGGCGAGCCCCCGCGCTGCTGGAGAGCGCGGCCCAGTGGCTGGGTATGCACCGACCAGAGGCCTGCCTGGTGCACGGTGATCTCTGGAGCGGCAACGCCGCCGTCGCCAGCGATGGACAGGGGGTGATCTTCGATCCGGCGGTCCACAGGGCCGACCGGGAGGTGGATCTGGCCATGGCTCGTCTGTTCGGTGGCTTTCCCCCGGCCTTCTTCGAGGGGTACCAGGCCTCCTGGCCCCTGCCGTCAGGGCACCGCTCGCGGCGCGACCTCTACGACCTGTATCACCTGCTGAACCACGCCAACCTTTTCGGCGGCAGCTACGTGAGCCAGAGTCAGTCGAGGATCGATGCCCTGCTGGCACTGGCCGGGTAGCCGACGGGTGGTTTCAGCTCAGGCGGTTTCAGCTCAGGTATTCCTTGCGCAGCGCCTGGAGCCTGGCCATCACGGCCGAGCGCTTCTCACCAGTGGTGAGATTGCTCCAGCTCCAGCTGCCCACCACCACCAGACCCAGCAGTTCCAGCAGACCGGGAACGATCGGCAGCAGGTTGATGGTATCGAGGACCCCCTTGATCAGGATCTGGGCCACGATCACGGCCAGCAGCACGCCGGTGGCCTTGCCGATCCGGCCCACCTGGCTCCAGTCGACCTTGTCGAGGGTTGCGTTGACCTTGCCGATCACTTCGCTGTAACGCTCGGCGAAATCAACGTCCGCGGCAGGGGCTGCGGTGGTTTCCTGGGAGGACTCCTTCACCTCGGTCGTGCTGTCGATCATGGCAGGAGAAACCTCCGGACGGAATGCTGCATAACGTACCGGTGTGAAGCCAGGGACGCCAGAGGAGCTGTGCCTCGGTCGGCAGGCGCTGACGATGCTGGAGGCCGTCCTGCCGGCGGCCGCCCCCGAGGAGGGCTGTGCCCTGCTGCTGGGTCGCCGCAACCCCTGGCGCGTCGACCACGTCTGGCCCTGTCTCAACGTCTGGGAGCCGTCAGGGGAGCGTCGCCGCCGATTCGCCCTCGACCCGCGCGAGCAGCTGCAGGCGCAGAAGTGGGCCCGGGCCAGGAGCCTGACCGTTCTCGGTTCGGCCCACAGCCATCCGCTCTCGGCGCCGGTGCCCTCCGCCCTGGATCGCTCCCTGACCTTCGGCCCCACCGTGATGCTGATCCTGGGTCAGGCCGATGGCGCCGCCGCGCCACTGATGTCCGTGCCACCGCTGTCCGAGCCAGGGGCATGGTCCCTGGCCTGCTGGTGGTTGCCGGAGCAGGGCCCTCCCCGGCCGCTGGCGTGGAGAATGGATGATTCGAGCGTCGTGGGCCTTCGCTGCCATGCTTCCTCCCGACACCAGCGCCGTCCAGCTGAGCCCCGATGAGGTGGTGCGCTTCTCCCGCCACCTGATCCTGCCGGAGATCGGCATGGAGGGGCAGAAGCGGCTCAAGGCGGCCTCGGTGCTGTGCGTCGGCACCGGCGGCCTCGGCTCGCCCCTGCTCCTCTATCTGGCCGCCGCCGGCGTCGGCCGCCTGGGCATCGTCGATTTCGACGTGGTCGACCACAGCAACCTTCAGCGCCAGGTGATCCACGGCACCAGCTGGGTGGGCAAGCCGAAGATCGAATCCGCCAAGGCCAGGATCCACGAGATCAACCCCCACTGCCAGGTGGATCTCCACGAAACGGCCCTCACCAGCGAGAACGCCCTCGCGATCATCGCCGGCTACGACATCGTCTGCGACGGCACCGACAACTTCCCCACCCGCTATCTGGTCAACGACGCCTGCGTGCTGCTGGACAAGCCGAACGTCTACGGCTCCATCTTCCGCTTCGAGGGCCAGGCCACGGTGTTCAACTTCGAAGGGGGGCCCAACTACCGGGACCTCTTCCCCGAACCGCCGCCGCCGGGCATGGTGCCCTCCTGCGCCGAAGGAGGCGTGGTGGGGGTGCTGCCAGGGATCATCGGTGTGATCCAGGCCACCGAGGCGGTCAAGCTGATCACCGGCATCGGCACCAGCCTCAGCGGCCGCCTGCTGCTCTTCGATGCCCTGAAGATGAGCTTCCGGGAGCTGAAGCTGCGCCCCAATCCGGAGCGGCCAGTGATCGACAGGCTGATCGACTACCAGGAGTTCTGCGGCGTGGGCGGTTCGGCCCCCGGCCAGGAGGAGGCGGGCAGCGTTCCCACCATCACCGTGGCCGAGCTCAAGACGCTCATCGACGGCCGCATGGAGGATCTGCTCCTGATCGACGTGCGCAATCCGCAGGAGGCCGACATCGCGGTGATTCCCGGATCGGTGCTGGTGCCTCTGGATCGCATCGAGAGCGGCGAGGCGATCGAGGAGGTGCGGCGGCTGGCGAGCGGTAGGCGGCTCTACGTGCACTGCAAGCTGGGCGGCCGTTCGGCCAAGGCCCTGATCGCCCTCGGCCGTCACGGCATCGAGGGGGTCAACGTGCAGGGCGGCATCGATGCCTGGAGCCAGGAGGTGGATCCTGACGTTCCGCGCTACTGATCCGTCCTCCCTCGCCCGGCAGCGTTGGCGGGAGCGCCGCCGCCATGAGGTCCGCCGTCTGATCGCGCTCGAGAAGCGCTTCCTGCCGCTCCTGCTGGCGGCCCTGCTTCCCATCCTGGTGATGCCCTTCACGGCGACGCGGGGATGGGCGGGCCAGGTCCTTCTGGCCCTGGTCTTCAACCTGCTGATCCTGCAGTCGATCCTCACCCTGCCGATGATCGGTGTCACGTCCTATGCCCGGCTGCGTCAGGAGCTCTTCCGCTGGATCGGGGTGGTGGGTGGCCTGGGGCTCTGGTTGCCGGTGCTCACCGGCACCTGGCATGGGGGGCTGTTCCGGGCCGCGGAGATGGTGCTGCTGAGCCTGTTCTTCCTGGCCACCTCCATGCGACTGGTGCGTGTATTGGCCCGGGTGCCCCGCGTCAACGCTCAGGTGATGGCCGGGGCGGCGGCGGGCTATCTGCATCTGGGCCTCACCGGCGGGGTGCTGGCCACGGCCACCCAGGTGCTCGTGCCCGGTAGCTTCAGCCTCGGCGCGGGCGTCAGCCACCAGCTGATGCTCGATCGACTCACCTACTTCAGTTTCGTCACCATCGCCGGCGTGGGTTATGGCGACGTTCTACCGGCCAATGCGGTGGGGGAGCGCTTCGCGATCCTGCTCAGCGTCGCAAGCACCCTCTATGTGGCCCTGCTGGTGGGCCTGCTGCTGGGACGCTTCATCGCCTCGGAGGAGGTGGAGATGCTCGAAGATGATGCGGTTGGACCGGATCAGGCCGATGGGCCCGGGACCCGTTGATTGCCAACGGCCTGGTCGGCACCGGCCCGGTGGGCACCCCGGACCCTCAGGGTCAGTAGTCGACGCCGCGTTTGAGGTCGACGCCCCGCTCGGCGTAGTGCTTGTGGCACACCATCTCCGAGTGGACGCTGGCCAGATCGAAGTAGGCCGGCCGGCTCTTGCAGCGTCCCGTGATGATCACTTCGGTTTCGGTGGGCTTGCGCAGCAGGGTCTGGACGATGGGCTCCACCGGCAGCAGCTCCAGATCCACGGTGGGGTTCAGCTCGTCGAGGATCACGGTCTTGTAGAGGCCGCTGGCGATGGCGGCCCGGGCGATCTCCCAGGCCCGTTCCGCTTCCACATAGTCGATCGGCTGCTGCTGGCCACGCCAGACGATGGCGTCCCGTCCCGAGCGCAGGTGATCCACCAGGTGGGGGTAGCTCTCCCGCAGGGCGGCGATGGCCGCGTCCTCGGTATAGCCCGCCCCACCCTTGAGCCACTGCAGGATCAGCACCCGGTGGCTCTTGTCCTGGCTGATGCCGCGTCCGATGGCCTGCAGCCCCTTGCCGAGGGCGCTGGTGGATTTGCCCTTGCCTTCCCCGGTGTAGATCTCCAGACCCTCCAGACCCTGCTGGGGGCCGCTGTGGGCACGCATCTCCGAGTGCAGGTCGGCCAGCTGCACCAGCTGGCGCGGTGCCCCCCGGCCCGTGCAGATGATTTCCATCCCCGCGGGCTTGGTGGCCAGGGTCCGCACCACCTCCTCGGTGTCCAGCAGGCCCAGATCGAGCACGGGGTTGAGCTCGTCGAGCACCACCACGGAATAGAGGTTGCTGGCGATGGCCCCCTTGGCGATGTCCCAGCCCCGCTGGGCCTCCAGATGGTCGAAGCGGGTGGCTTCCTCGGCGCTGAAGTGGTCGCCGCGGCCGGTGCGCACCTGGTCGATGAGGTGGGGGAAGCCCTGCTGCAGGGCCTCGATGGCGCTGTCCTCGTCGTAGGCGCGGCCGGGGCCTTTGAGGAAGCGCAGCAGCAGCACCCGAGTGCGCTTCTGCTCGCAGATGCCCAGCCCGATGGTGCGCAGCACCACCCCCAGGGCCGCCTGGCTCTTGCCCTTGCCTTCCCCGTCGTAGACGTGCAGCTGCCCGTGGGCCCGCTCGTCGCTGCCAGCGGCGGTGCGGATGCCGATGCCCCGTCCGGTGCCGCGCTGCGGGGTCTGGGTGCTGCGGGCGGCGGGGGGCATTGGCAGGTGGCGGGGTGCATCGACGGTGGATCTGGCCCGGATGCTACCCAGCCCTGCCAGGATCGACCCCATGCCAGCCATCCGCCGCCTCAGCCTGCTCGAAGCCCTGCCGGCCCCGCTGGAGCGGGGCCTGGAGGCCCTCTGCCGCCAGCTCGACTGCTTCCCCCAGGTGGTGGTGGCCTACTCCGGCGGTGTCGACAGCGCCCTGGTGGCCGCCCTGGCCGGCGACCGGCTGGGGGAGCGGGCCCTGGCGGTCACCGGCGTCTCGCCGGCCCTGGCTCCCCACCTGCGCCGGGAGGCCGGCGACCAGGCCCGCTGGCTGGGTCTGCGCCACCGGGAGGTGGCCACCGCGGAGCTGGCCGACCCCGCCTACCGCAGCAACCCCGAGGACCGCTGCTATGCCTGCAAGCGGGAGCTGCACCGACTGCTGGCCCCGATCGCCGCCGCCGCCGCTCGCGGCGCCCAGGTGCTCGATGGGGTCAACTTCGACGACCTCGGGGATCATCGGCCAGGGATCCGGGCCGCCCGGGAGTTCGGTGTGCGCTCACCCCTGGCCGAGGCCGGCATCGACAAGGCGGGGGTGCGCCGGCTCTCCCGAGCCCTGGGGCTGCCCTGGTGGGACAAGCCGGCCCAGCCCTGCCTCGCCTCCCGCTTCCCCTACGGTGATCCGATCAGCGCGACGCGGCTGGCGCGGGTGGCCGCCGCCGAAGACTGGCTGCGCTGCAGAGGTTTCCCCGAACTGCGGGTGCGCAGCCAGGGGGAGACGGCCCGTATCGAGATCCCCGCGGCCGCGTTGCCGGTGGCGCTGGAGCGTCTGGCCCGCGATGATCTCCGGCCCGAGCTGGTGGGGGCGTTCCGGCGGATGGGGTTCACCGCCGTCGCCCTCGACCTGGAAGGGCTGGTGAGCGGCAAGCTCAATCGCGCCCTGGCATCGGAGCGAGACTGAACGGCGTCACCACCGGCGCCGCCAATGTCCTCGGGTGCCGCCAGGGGCTTCCTTTGCGGCGCGACAGGACGCTGCCGGAGAACGCATCCCCGGCGGCGGAGAGCGACGCGGCGACCTTCAGGCGCTGGCGAGAAAGGGTTCCCTGAGGCTGTCGGCCAGAGCCTCCGGCGTCTCGCGGCGGAAGCTGGTCAGCTTGTGGCGGCCGGCCCCGAGCTCCTCCCACAGCACCTGGCAGGCCCGTTCCGGCATGGTGTGGTCACCGCAGGTGAACACATCGACGGCCGCGTAGCCCGATTCGGGCCAGGTGTGAATGGAGATGTGGGATTCCGCCAGCAAGGCCAGGCCCGTGACGCCCTGGGGTTCGAAGCGGTGGGTGATGAGATTGAGCAGGGTGGCACCGGCACGTCTGGCTGCTGTCGTGATGGTGTCCCTGAGGAAAGCTTCGTCGTCGAGCCGTGCGCAGTCGCAGTCGTAGAGCTCGAGGATGCAGTGTTTCCCTACTGCGTCGGTGGTGTCGCCTGGGGTGGAGACGGGCTGTGCAATCGGGTGGGCGGGGGAGGCGGCTGGCTTCCATCCCGGGTTGGGATGCAGGCTGGAGAGGCGCTGGTTCATCGAATCCTGTCAAACGGGATTCACCTTACGCGCCGGAGCTCGGAACCGAGGTTCGCCAGGCTGCCTGCGGCAGCAGGGGGTTCGGGCCTCAGGCCAGCAGCGCTCCGCCGCGCAGTTCCACCACCTGGCTGCGGGCCCGCCAGCCAGGGCTGAAGGCCTCCAGGTGGGTGGCGCTCACCAGGCACTGGTGGCCCTCCCCCACCGCCTCCAGCAGCAGCTGCTGGCGCCCCGGGTCGAGTTCGGCCAGCACATCGTCGAGCAGCAGCAGCGGCGGTTGACCCACCACCTGCCCCACCAGCTCCAGTTCCCCCAGCTTGAGGGCGAGCACCAGGGTGCGCTGCTGGCCGGCGGAGCCGTAGCGCCGGGCGGCCTGGCCGCCGATCAGAAGTGCCACTTCGTCCCGGTGCGGTCCCACCTGGCACTGGCCGAGCCGCTCCTCCTGGGGCCGCTGCTGACGCAGTTGCTCCTCGAGGGCCTGCCGCCAGGGACCCTCCGCGTCGCTGGCTTCGACAAGCGCTGTTCCGCTGACGTAATCGAGCCGAAGCGGTTCACCGGCCCCGCCGATGCGCTGCTGCCAGGCCGCCGCCAGCGGCTCCAGGCGCAGGAGCGCCCGCTGGCGGCGGCGGTGCAGGCGGGCGCCGACCAGGGCCATCTGCGCATCGAAGGCGTCCAGCAACTCCTGCCGCACGCCGGCGCCGCCGAGGCCCCGGCGCAGCAGCTGGCTGCGCTGGCGCAGCAGCCGGCCGTAGCGGCTCAGCAGTGCTCCGTAGACCGGCTCCAGCTGCAGCACCACCCGATCCAGCCACTGGCGCCGCAGGGCGGGCTCTCCCCGCACCAGGTCGAGGTCGAGGGCGCTGAAGCCAACGCAGCGCAGAGGGCCGATCAGATCGAGCTGCCGCTCCAGCCGCTTGCCGTTGCGGAACGCCTGGCGTCCACCGCTGCGCCGCAGCTCCAGACGCAGGCTGTCCGCCCCATCGGTGAGGGCCTCCAACCGGCTCCAGGGGTGCCCGTGGCCGATCAGATCCCGGTCGACGCTGCACCGGTGGGACCGCAGGCTGGTGAGCAGCTCCACCCCCTCCAGCAGGTTTGACTTGCCCTGGCCGTTGCTGCCGATCACGAGCAGGCGGGGCGCCTCCAGCGTCAGCTGCAGGCCGTCGATGTTGCGGAAATGCCGGAGGTCCAGGCGGTGCAGCCGGATGGTTCTGGGGCGGTCAGCCGCTAAGGTACGCCCATCGGTGGTCAAGGTTCCCCAGGGGGCCGGAAGTACCGAGGCAGGGCATGTAGCTCAGTTGGATAGAGCGTCAGATTCCGGTTCTGAATGTCGGGGGTTCGAGTCCCTCCATGCTCGTCAGCCCAGTCCCCCTCACCCCTCGCCCCTCGTCCGCAGGTCGAGGCCCATCGCCCGGATGCCGCCGGGATCGACCACGAAGCCCGCCCGGGTGAGGGCGTTCACGGCTTCGGGTGGAGCGGACAGGGAGATGCTGCAACCGCTCAGTTCCCGCCGCAGCCGCGCCAAAGCGGCCTGCACCAGGGCCGTGATCACCTCATCCCGGCAGGGGTCGGCCGGATCCGCCACCAGGTCCCAGAGGTTGGCGTTGAGGGCCTGGTCACTGGTGGCGCGCACGAAGCCGACCAGCCGGCCGCCGGGGTTGAGCACCACCAGATGCCAGGTGCTGCGCGCCAGCACCCGCTGCCAGCGCTCCAGGCTGCGGGGCCCATCGCCACAGGCCACCAGCAGGTGGTTGAGGTCGGCCGGATCGGGGTCGTGCTGCTGCAGCAGGGCGTAGCCCTCCCGCAGGCGTGGGGTCGGGGGCTGGCTGCGGAAGGGGATCAACAGAGAGTCCAGGGAATCAGCCCGTGTTGCGCATGCCGGCGGCGATGCCGTTGATGGTGAGCAGGGCGCCCCGCAGCAGCTCGCTGCGGCTGTAGGTGCGACCGTCGCCGCCGCCTCCCGGCCCGTCGCCGGGCCCCTCACTCATCGGCGGCTGCCGTTTCTGCTCCCGCAGCCGGCGCAGCAGGGCCACCTGCAGGTAGCCCAGGGGGATGATCGTGCGGTTGCGCAGGTCCACCGACAGCTGCAGGGCCGGGTCGCCGTCCAGGAGCCGGCTGTGGTTGCTGATGCGCAGCACCAGGGAGTGGGTGAGGGCGAACTCGCTGGCGATCGCCTCGAAGATCTGGCCGAACACCTCCCGGTTCTGGGGACGTCCCAGGGACGTGACGTAATGGCCCGCCAGCTCCAGGTCGACCTTGGAGAGGGTCATCTCCACTTTGGAGATCAGCATGCGGAAGAACGGCCAGCGCTGGTAGAGCAGCTGCAGCAGCTCCATCTGTTCGCCGTCGGCATCGAGCTCGGCCTGCAGGGCCGTACCCACCCCGTACCAGCTGGGCAGGAGGAAGCGGCTCTGGGTCCAGCCGAACACCCAGGGGATGGCCCGCAGGCTGGAGAGGTCCTTGGCGCCGCTCTTGCGCCGTGCCGGCCGGCTGGAGATCTGCAGCTTGCTGATCTCCTCGATCGGCGTCACCTGCTGGAAGAAGCCCACCAGGTCGGGGTTGTTGTGCACCAGGGCGCGGTAGTGGTCGCGGGAGCGGGCCGCGAGCCGCTCCATCAGCACGTTCCAGGCGGGGGTGGCGTCCACCGGGGTGCTGACCATGCTGTTCTGGAGCACGGCGGTGGTGACCGTCTCCAGGTTGTACAGGGCCAGTTCCGGCAGGGAGTACTTGGAGGCCAGCACCTCCCCCTGCTCGGTGATCTTGATGCGCCCCTTCAGGGTGCCGCTGGGCTGGGCCAGGATCGCCTGGTAAGCGGGACCGCCGCCCCGGCCCACCGAGCCGCCGCGGCCGTGGAAGATGCGCAGGGCGACGTCGTGGGCATCGGCCAGCGACTGCAAGGCAATCTGGGCCCGGTGGATCTCCCAGTTGCTGGAGAGAAAACCGGAATCCTTGTTGCTGTCGGAGTAGCCCAGCATCACCTCCTGAAGGGGCTGCTCGCCATCGCTGTTGCTGATCAGCAGCTGGCGGTAGAAGGGATCGGCGAACAGCCGGCCCATCACCGCCGGCGCCCCCTGCAGGTCCTCCACGGTTTCGAACAGGGGAATCACCAGCAGGGCCGACTTCTGGGCCATCGGATCCACCAGCCCCGCCTCCTTGGCCAGCAGCACCACCTCCAGCAGGTCCGACACCGTGTGACTCATCGAGATCACGTAGGTGCGGCAGATGCGCCGGCCGAACTCCTGCTGCAGCCGCTGCAGCATCCGGAACACGGCGAAGGTCTCGGCGGTGGGGGCGCTCCAGCGGGCCGCCGGCGGCAGCAGGGGGCGGCGGGTCTTGAGTTCGCTCAGCAGCCACTCGACGCGCTGCTCCTCGTCCATCTCGCCGTAGGGCACCGGCAGCAGCAGATAGCGGCTGAGCTCGTCGATGGCGTCGCTGTGGCGGGTGCTCTCCTGGCGGATGTCGAGGCTGGCCAGGGAGAAGGCGAAGATGTGCACCTGGCTGAGCAGGTCCTGCAGGGCTTCGCAGCTCAGGCCGGTGGCATCGAGGCTCTCCTTGATCAGCTCCAGGTCGGTGCGGAACTCCTCCACTGAGGCGTAGTGCAGTTCCTGCGGGGGGGCCGGCTCCATCAGGCTGCTCAGTCCGGCCTCGTAACCGGAGGAGCCATCACAGGGGGATTCCCAGCCCGCCTCCGCCAGCTGCTGGTTGCGCTGCTGGGTGAGGCGCAGCCGCTCGAGGGTGTAGCTCAGCTTCAGACGGTAGGGCTCGAGCCGGTAGCGGGCGGCGCGCTCCTCGTAGATCTCCGGGAAGCGCAGCCGGTCCATCTCCAGGGATTCCAGCAGGGCTGAGCTCACCTGGCTCCACTGCATCGAGATGCTGAGCTGATCGCGCAGGACCGACACCGACTGGATGTAGCGGGCCAGCATCAGCTGCCGCTGGAAGCAGGCGGTGCGCCAGGTCACGTCCGGGGTCACCGAGGGGTTGCCGTCCCGGTCGGATCCCACCCAGGAGCCGAAGGTGCAGAAGGCGTCCCGGGGGGGCTGGACGTCGGGGTAGCTGGCCGCCAGGGCGGCGCGGATGCGCTGGCGCAGCTGGGGCAGGGCGTCGAAGAGCACCTGCTGGAAATAGTGGAGGGCGTAGTCGACCTCATCGATCACCGACGGCTTGAACTGGTGCAGCTCGTCGGTGCGCCACCACAGCCGGATCTCCTCCTCCAGCTGCTGGCGCAGCCGGTCATTGTCGTCCGGGTTGCCCTGGCCGTTCACCTGCAGCTTCTGGATCAGGGCCGCCACCCGCCGCTGCTTGTGGCGCACGGTGTGGCGCACGATCTCGGTGGGGTGGGCCGTGAACACCAGCCGGATGTCGAGCTCCCGCAGCAGGCCCTCCAGCTGGCCCGGCGGCACGTTCAGGGCCCGCAGGCGCTCGAACAGCTGGCGGAAGGTGGCCGGGTCGCTCTGGCTGGCCAGGGGGGGCAGGAAGGGGTCGTTGCTGGCGGGGGCGGGGGCCCGCTTGATGCTCTCGAGGTAGCTGTCCTCCTCGATGTGCTGCTCGAGGATGTTGACCAGCTGGAAGTAGAGGGAGAAGGCCCTGGCCGCGGCGATCCCCTCGGCCAGGTCCATGGCCTTGATCAGGGCCACGATGCCGTCGGTGTCGACGGCGGAGGGGGCCTCCGGGTCGAGGCCCGGCGCCAGCGGACCACTCAGTTCCTTGAGTTTCAGCAGCCGCTCCACCTGCTCGGGGGGACATTCACTGCGCAGCACCGTCTGCCAGAGATCCTCGACCAGCTCAAGCCGCTCGGTGAGCAGTCGGATCACCCCGGGCGAGGCCTCGGCGGGAACGACCGAGGGCTCGGTCAGGAGTAGCCGCATGGGGGCGGTGGGCGCGGGGGTGTTGTTCATGATCCTCCAGGAACCTGGGCTGCTTCTGTCGCCAGCCATGCGTCCAGGGCCCTCTCCCGCCGTTCGAGAGCCACGGCCTCGCTGCCGATGATGGCACCGATGCTTTCCCCGCGCCCGTGGCGGGCCAGCCATCGCATCGCCTGGTTGCCGCCGGCCAGCAGATCGTGAAGGGGCGCCAGCCAGCGGGTCAGCCCCAGCTCGGCCGCCAGCGGTGCCATCGCCGCCAGTTCGGCGGCGATCCAGGCGCGGGCCTCCACCGTCTCGCCGGTGCGCCAGTGCACCAGCCGGGCCTCAAGGCTGGAGCGGGCCGCCGCCCGGTCGTTGGCGTCGGCGAGGGCCTCCAGATCTGCGGCCCCGAACCGGCTGGCGGCCAGCGGATCCTGGCCGCCGGGATCCTGCAGCAGTTGCTGCAGGCGAAGTTCGGTGAAGGCGGTGACTGCCAGCAGCAGCAGCGGATCGTCGATCAGGTCGCAGATGCGGATCTCCAGACGGTTCAGGCCATGGGGCCGGTCGTCCCCGTTGGGCCGCACCGACGTCCAGAGGTGGCGGACGTTGCGCATCGCCCCGGCGGCCAGCTGCTCCTCCATCCAGGCGATGTAATGGCCATGGTTCCGGAACAGGGGCACCAGGGGCGGTGTGATCGGGAACTGCAGCCAGCGCTGGGAATGGGCCCCGGTGATCTCCCCGTCGAGAAAGGGGGAGCTGGCGCTGACGGCGAGCAGCAGGGAGGCTTCGCAGCGCAGCAGCCGCAGGCCGGTGAACAGGGCCTCCATCTCCGTCACGCCCAGGTTGATGTGGACGCTGGCGGTCACCACCCGGGTGCCGTAGGTGGCCTCGATGTAGGCGTGGTAGGGGTTATCGGGGTCGGAGCGCTCGAAGCGGCGGCTGTCCCCCAGGCTCAGGGTGCTGCCCGGCAGCAGGGTGAGCCGGCGGGGCTGGAGCCAGCGGCGCAGGCGACGGCGCGGTTCCAGCAGCAGCTCCAGCTGGTTGATGTATTGCGCCTCGGGCGGGGTGACGTACTCGAGGTTGCGGTGGTCCGGTTCGGTCATGAACCCCGCCAGTTCGGCGGCCGCTTCGGCGGAGCAGCCGACCACCGTGCCGTCGGACCGGCCGGTGTACATCTCCACTTCGAAGCCCTTCAGCAGCAGGGGGGCGCTCATGGCGTCGCGTCGGCCCCTTCGCCCGGGAGGGGCTCCAGGCAGGCGAGGGCCTTGAGCATGCCGCGCGCCTTGTTGCGGGTCTCCTGCTCCTCCGCCTCCGGCCGGGAGTCGGCCACGATCCCGGCGCCGGCCTGCACCTGAACCCGCCAGCCGCCCTCGGGGTGGGGGAGCACCACCATGGTGCGGATGGTGATGGCCGTGTTGAGCGCTCCGGCCAGATCCACCGCCCCGTAGACACCCGAGTAGGGCCCGCGGGCCTCCGGCTCGAGGGCATGGATCAGCTGCATGGCGCGGATCTTGGGAGCTCCGCTCACGGTGCCCGCCGGGAAGGAAGCCATCAGCAGATCCCAGATGTCGTGATCCTCGGTCAGCAGCCCCTCCACCTCGCTGACGATGTGCATCACATGGGAGTACTTCTCGATCACCATCAGTTCGCTGACCCGCACGGAGCCGGCCCGGCAGACCCGGCCCAGGTCGTTGCGGCCCAGGTCGACCAGCATCACGTGCTCCGCCCGCTCCTTCGGATCGGCCAGCAGCTCCTCGGCCAGGGCAGCATCCCCGGCGTCATCGGCGCCCCTCGGACGGGTGCCGGCGATGGGCCGCAGGGAGGCCTTCACCCCGTCGGCGCAGGGTTCCGCCTTGACCATCACCTCGGGACTGGAGCCGATCAGGTGCCAGTCGCCGAAGTTGAAGAACGCCATGTAGGGCGAGGGGTTGACCATCCGCAGGCTGCGGTAGAGATCGAAGGGGTCGTGGGTCACCCTGGCCTCGAACCGCTGGCTCAGCACCAGCTGGAACACGTCGCCGGCGGCGATGTGCTCAGCTGCCGCCGCCACGGCCCCCTGGAACTCGTCCGGGTCCCGGTTGCTGCGGGTGGCCAGCTCGGTGCCGCTGGCCTCGTGCCACGCCAGCGGCTTCACCTGCGTCGGCAGCGGACCGTGCATGCGGGCCTCGAGGGCCTCGATGCGGGCCGCCGCCCGGTCGTAGGCCTCACCGGGATCGGCCCCCGCGGAGAGATCCACGTAGGCCACTGCCGTGATCTGGCGCTTCACCTGGTCGAACACCAGCAGGCTGTCGGCCAGCATCCAGCAGCCGTCCGGCGGGGCGCCCTCCGGCACCTCGTGGACGGGCACGCTGGGCTCGATCC
Source organism: Microcystis elabens FACHB-917 (assembly GCF_014698445.1). Taxonomy (GTDB): domain Bacteria; phylum Cyanobacteriota; class Cyanobacteriia; order PCC-6307; family Cyanobiaceae; genus Cyanobium; species Cyanobium elabens. Next base: position 148,158 of record NZ_JACJSZ010000005.1, on the reverse strand, counting down.
AGCGGATCAGCTCGTAGCCCCAGAAGCCGAACAGCTGGGCCACGGTCGGCAGACCCTCCACCGGGCCGGGGCGCAGGGGAGCCAGCGCCTCCCGCAGCAGGGTGAAGGGGTTGCCCTGGAGCGGTTCGCGGCGGCCGTCGCGCCAGCGCCGCTCGCCCCGGTCGCCGCGGCAGGTGAGCGTCCACAGCGGGTCGGTGACGACGAAGCTCCAGCGGCCCAGCTGCTCGCCACCCTCCACCGATTCCAGCAGCACGCCATGGCTGCCGCCCGCCCCAACCTTCAGCCAGGTGGTCAGTGGGGTCTCCAGATCGGCGGGCCAGCGCTTCCAGAGGGGCAGGAGATTGACGGCCGCGTCGGCACCCGCCTCCCCAGCGGCGATGCGGGAGAGGAAGGCGCTGCGATCAGAACCGGGCATCACGGCGTCAGGCAGGCAAAAAAAACGGGGCTGCCGGCCCCGCCGTTATAGGTGCTGGCCGGTCGGGCTCAGGCCTCGTGGGTGGCCTTGCCGCTGAACTTGAGGCTGGCGGGGTTGGGGTTGGCGCCGATGCTGCGGGGGGTGTGGCCCACCATGGGACGACCTTCGTTGACCTTTTCGGGGAAGACGCCGTCCTTGGGATGCAGGAATTCGGTGTCGCCGCCGGGGTAGATCCGGTAGATCTTGTAGTCCTCGATACGGGGCTTGAACTTGGTGCGCAGCTGGGTGCCCAGGGCCAGGCACTGCTCCTTGCGGGCGAAGTACATCAGGTTGTCGCCTTCATGCATCTCAGCGGCGCCGCCGGTGGGGAGCTCGAAGGCCTGGGCCTTGGTGCTGCTCCAGGTGATGGCGTACTTCTCCTCGGTCTCCGCCGAGTTGAGCAGGCCACCGGTGCTGCCGATGGACTTCGGAAGTTGACCGTGGAGGGCCGTATCAGGCATGGCTCGCAGACCGTTTCAGGCGGAAACTAGCACCGTGTTTTTGGGCTTCCGGACGCCCCCGGCGGACTCTTCACACCCGTCAACAAACCCGCCGCCAGACGCTTCAGCCGCCGCGCTCGGCGGCCGGGAAGAACACGGTGAGGTTGCTGCCGCCCCGTTCGGTGAGCCGTCCCCCCAGGCGGTGGAAGAGCCTCTGGGTGGCCTGGCGGCTGAGCTGCAGGCTGCCGGTCTCCGGGTTCCAGCTCAGCACCGGACCCACCGGCATCGGCACGGCGGCCGCCAGCCCATCGGCCTCGCGGCTCTCCGGGTCGTCGCTGCTGAGCTGGAGCTTCAGTCGCGAGCCAGCCGGCAGCAGCCGCAGCCGCACTTCGCTGCCGCTGGGCAGGCTGCGGCTGAACCGGTCCATCAGACCGCCGAGCATGGTCTCGAGCCGGGTGGGATCGCTCATCACCGGCGGCAGGTCGGCGGCGATCTCGAGCACCAGCCGCAGGTCCCGGCGGCCCAGCTGACGTTGCCAGAGTTCCTCCAGCTGGTGAAGCAGCCGGCTGAGGTCCGTGCGGGCCAGTTCGCTGTCGCTCAGGGGCTGGCCACTGCCCGGCTGGCGCTGCAGTTCCGCCGCCAGGAAGATGAGCCCGAAGCGGTCGATCTGTTCGCTGCACTCCCCGTCGATCTGCTCGAGCCGCTGGCGCACCACCGCCGGCAGGTCGGTGCGCCGCAGGAGGGAGCGGATCAGGGTGCGGATCGTCGCCAGCGGGGTGCGCACCTCATGGGTGAGGGCCTCGAGCAGGGCCAGTTCGCCGCTCACGGCGTCGCTTCTGCCGGCATCGCTGCCCTCGCTGCGCTTCTCCCCGTGCACGAGTGGCTGCAGGGTGACGCTGGGGGCCATGGAGGCCAGGCGCTGGGCCAGCAGGGGCCAGAAGCGGCTGCCCAGGTCGGGATCGTTGCCGAGCGGGCCCAGCAGCTGCAGGCGGCGGCGCAGCCCCAGGCCCGCGACCGGATCGTCCTGGGCCAGGCGGCGATCGAGCAGTTCCAGGGCGGCCGACAGGACCGGCGCGTCGAAACGCGCCACCAGCCGGCGCTCCTGGGGGGGGCCGTCGAGGGCCAGGGCCACCTGAACCGCCGGCGTGATCAGCACCAGCAGCGGATCGGTGCCGTCCTCCTCGCGCAGGGTGAGGCGCTGGAAGCCCCCCGGCCGACCGGCCCTTCCCCCGGGGGGCGTGCCGGGGGGGGGCGGCAGCGGCGCCATCCCCGGCAGCAGCGGCAGCCCCGGGGGCATCAGGTTGCCCACCTCGGCGGGCGTCCAGACCCAGCCGTCGAGCCACTCCAGCAGCGAGGGTTCGTAGAGGGCCGGCAGGGGGGCCGCCAGCCACACCCCCGGCTGGGGAGGAGCGGCGCCGAGCAGGTCGGCCTGCAGCGTGGCCAGGGCGGCCCACCACTGGCGCCGCACGCTGTCCTCGTCCACCCGCCCGGCCGGGACACCGGCTGCCAGCAGGCTACGCAGGTCCCCCAGGCTCACCACCATCGCCGCAGGCTGCGGCTGCGCCGGGCCACGGAGGCGCAGAGCCCGAGGCTGATGCAGTTGACGAGCATGGCCGAGCGGCCGTAGCTCAGGAAGGGCAGAGGGATGCCGGTGATCGGTCCCAGGCCGATGGTCATGTTGATGTTCACCACCACCTGGAACATCAGCATGGCGCCGATGCCCACCACCACGAGGGATTCGTAGTCGCTGGCGGCCCGGCCGGCGATCTGCAGCAGGCGCCAGATGAGCACCACGAAGCCCACCACCACCAGCATCGAGCCGATGAAGCCCGTCTCCTCCCCCAGGGCACTGAAGATGAAATCGGTGTGCTGCTCGGGGATGAAGCGCAGCTTGGTGAGGGAGCCGTTCATCAGGCCGGTGCCCCAGAGCTGCCCGGATCCGATGCCCACCGTGCTCTGAAGCAGGTGGTAGCCGCCCCCGAGGGGATCCTGGGCCGGATCGAGGAACAGGGTGAGCCGGGCCCGCTGGTGCGGGCGCAGTCCGTGCTCCCACAGCCAGGGCGTCCCCGCGGCGAACAGCCCCTGGACGGCCAGCACCAGGGAGAGCCCCACCGCCTTCCAGGGCAGGGAACGCCAGGCCACCCAGCCCATCAGCGGGATCCAGACCAGCAGCAGCCAGGGCAGGGTGCCGGCCATGATCGCCGTGAACAGGGGCGAGAGCAGCAGCAGCAGCCAGGAGGCGGGCATGCCCGCCCAGAACAGCATCACCAGCAGCACCGCCCCGAACACCAGCGAGGTGCCCAGATCGGGCTGCACGAACACCAGCAGCCACGGGAGGCTGATCATGGCCGCCGGTCGCAGCAGGTCGATCGGCCGCTCCACCGGGTACTTCGAGAGCACCCCCGCCAGCAGCAGGATCGCCGCCACCTTGGCGAACTCCGACGGCTGCACGTAGAAGCCGCCGATGTTGATCCAGCTCTGGGCCCCGAGGGCGCTGACGCCGATGATCCGCACCGCGATCAGGCTGACCACCATAAGGATGTAGATCGGCCACTGGAACTGGGCGATGCGCTCCAGGGGCACGCGGGCCAGCAGTACGGCGATCGCCAGGCCCACCGCTGCGGTGATCCAGTGCTGATACCAGTCGGTGGTGGCCTGCTGGCGCTGGGTGCTGGCGATCAGGGCCCCCGCCAGCAGCGTCAAGGCGATGGGGATGCCCCAGAGGATGGGATCGAAGCCGGGGCCGCGCCGCTTCGCCCCCTTGGCGGCAAACCCACCGCGCCGGGGGCTGAGAACCGCCATCGTTTCAGGCGAGGGCCAGGCTGAGGGCGCAGCCGGCGCTCAATCGCCCGGCCAGCTCGGTGAAGGCGCGGCCGCTGGCGGAGTCCGGCGCCGAGAGCACCACCGGCCGGCCCCGCTCGCCGCCCTCGAGCACGGGCATCTCCATGGGCAGCTGGGCCAGCAGGGGCACGCCCGCCTCGTCGGCCAGCCGCTGGCCGCCGCCGCTGCCGAACAGGGGGTAGCGGCGATCGGGCAGATCGGGCGGGATGAAGGCGGTCATGTTCTCCACCACGCCGAGCACCGGCACCCCCATCTGCAGGAACATCGCCAGGCCGCGGCGGGCATCCTGCAGCGACACCTGCTGGGGCGTGGTGACGATCACCGCGCCGGCCATCGGCACGGCCTGGGCCAGGGTGAGCTGGGCGTCGCCGGTGCCGGGGGGCAGGTCCACCACCAGCACGTCCCGTTCGCCCCAGTTCACCTGATAAAGAAACTGGCGGATGATGCCGTTGAGCATCGGCCCGCGCCACACCACCGGCTGGTTCTCCTGGATCAGCAGACCCATCGAGACCATGACGATGCCGCAGGTCTCGATCGGCTCCAGCACCTGGTCGTTGCCGCTGCCCGACACCTGGGGGCTGCGGTCGGCCACGCCCAGCATGGTGGGCGCATTGGGCCCGTAGATGTCGGCATCGAGCAGGCCCACCCTCAGGCCGGAGGCGGCCAGGGCACAGGCCAGGTTGACCGCCACGGTGCTCTTGCCCACGCCCCCCTTGCCGCTGCTGACGGCGATCACCTGGCGCACGCCGGGGATGCCCTGCCGCTGCGGCAGCTGGGCCCCGCCGGGGCCGTGGCCGGCGGCGCCGATCGGTCCCGAGGAGGGGGGGGCGGTGGGTTGGGCCAGTTCGATCTGCACGTCGTCGATCCCTTCCACCGCCAGCAGGGCGCCGCGGGCCTCGGCGGCGATGCGCTCCCGCTGGCTGTTGGCGAAGCCGGGCAGGGCCAGCCGGAACACCGCCCGGCCGCCCTGCTGGCGCAGGTCGCTGATCCAGCCCAGCTCCAGCAGGCTGCGGCCGCTGCCGGCGTCGCGGAGCGGCTGCAGGGCCTCGAGGAGGTTGTCGGCGCTGGCCATGCGGCGGCGGCAGGGTCGGGGTGGAAGACGATCCTAGGGGCGGCCCCTTGCCCAGCCCGTGACAGACGCTCTCGAACCCTTGTGGGACCCCCCGACGGGCTGAAAAGGTGTGCGGATGTTCCGCGTCCGCCGCGCTGCCGTTCCATGGAGATGCCACCTGCCGATTCCCGCAGCCGCGCCAAGGCCCTGCTGATGGGCCTGCAGGATTCGATCTGCACGGGTCTCGCGAGCCTCGACGGCGGGGCCGACTTCGAGGAGCAGAGCTGGGAGCGGCCCGAGGGCGGCGGCGGCCGTTCCCGGGTGATGAAGGAAGGCCGCGTGTTCGAGCAGGGCGGCGTCAACTTCTCCGAGGTGGAGGGCGAGCGGCTGCCACCCTCCATCCTCTCCCAGCGCCCCGAGGCGGAGGGCCACCGCTGGTTCGCCACCGGCACCTCGATGGTGCTGCATCCCCGCAACCCCTGGGTGCCCACGGTGCACCTCAACTACCGCTACTTCGAGGCGGGGCCGGTGTGGTGGTTCGGCGGTGGCGCCGACCTCACCCCCTACTACCCCTTCCTGGAGGACGCCCGCCACTTCCACCGCACCCTCAAGAGGGCCTGCGACGGGGTGGATCCCGCCTACTACACGGTGTTCAAGCCCTGGTGCGACGAGTACTTCTTCCTGAAGCACCGGGGCGAGACCCGGGGGGTGGGCGGCATCTTCTACGACTACCAGGACCCGGGCGGGGTGCTCTACAAGGGAGGCGACCCCGAAGGACCGGCGGCGGCGGCCAGCGCCGCGGTCGGGCCGCTCCACCAGGACTGGGAGCAGCTGTTTGCCCTGGCCTCGGCCTGCGGCAACGCCTTCCTGCCGAGCTACGTGCCGATCGTGGAACGCCGCCAGGGGATCCCCTGGGGCGAGGTGGAACGCCAGTTCCAGCTCTACCGCCGCGGCCGCTACGTGGAGTTCAACCTGGTGTTCGACCGGGGCACGATCTTCGGCCTGCAGACCAACGGCCGCACCGAGTCGATCCTGATGTCGCTGCCGCCCCTGGTGCGCTGGGAGTACGGCTACACGGCGGCGGCGGGCAGCCGCGAGGCCCTGCTGACCGACCTATTCACTCGTCCGCAGAACTGGCTTGAAGACCCTTCCCTGGAGGAGCGCTGCCGACCCCACCAGGCGGTGGGCTGAGGGGGAGGGCGGTGGCCGGGCTGCGGCCAAGGCCCACCTCCAGGGCCGTCACGATCCGCTCGGCGATGGCCGCCACCGTGGCGGCACGGGTGGCCGGGTCGCGCAGCGAGCGCTCCAGCGGACCCTCCAGCTTGCCCACCTCCAGGATGGCAATGCCGCGCCTGGGTCCCCCGAGGCCGCCGCGGAAGGCCATCGGGAAGCCGCCAAAGGCCGCGGCCAGGCTTTCGTCGAGGGAGCCGAAAGGGCGGTGCAGTGGTGGGATCAGCCCCGATCCGATGCCGTCGGGGCCCCAGGCATCGAAGTGGATCTCCAGCGCGTAGCCCCCGGCGGCGGCGTGCTGACGGCCCACGCTCCAGTTGGTGCTGGGGTGATCGCCGTCCCGGATCGTGCGGAAGGGGGGGCGGTACTGGCTGATGCGCAGCCCCCGCTGCTGGCCCAGGGTCACCACCGCCTCCGCGACGACCAGGTTCCAGTAGAGCTCGTCGCTGATGCCCGCAAGCATGGGCGGCGCCCCGGCGGCCACGGCCGCACCGCTGGTGCCGGCCCCCGCCATGCCCTGGGAGTCGGCATGGCCGGCCAGCACCAGGATCGGGGTGTCCGGATCGACGGCGCGGAGGCCGATCCAGTCGCGGGCCAGGCGGCTGCGGGGACCGGTGATCGGATCCATGCTGGCCAGCGCCGTCGTCTGGATCGGGCTGGCCGGCAGCGCCGCTTCGGCACCATGGGCCAGCGGCGTCAGGGGGCCGAGGCTGCCGATCAGCAGGGCCGGCCCCAGCAGCCAGGACGGGGGAGGGAAACCCATCGGCTCAGATCGGCGAGGACAGCAGGGAGCCGTCGCTGGCCAGCTGGAGCCCGGGGCCCAGTTCCCGCTCGATGGCGATCAGTTCATCGCGGTGGGCGCGCAGGCGCAGGGTGCTGCCGGCGTCGCCGTCGCCGCTGATCAGGCGCAGCTCCAAGCACTCGGGCCGGGCGGCCCGCTTCCGGTAGACCACCCCGGCCAGCGGGCCGGTCAGGGCCAGCAGCAGGGGCCACCAGCCGAGGGAGGGCAGCACCTGGCGCAGCACCAGGCCCAGGCAGGCGGCCCCGACGCTGCCCAGCAGCGACAGCAGCAGGGCGAGGGGCAGGCTGGAGCGCACCTGACCGCGGAACCGCAGCAGCTGGCGCTCGGGATCGCCGGCCTCGGTCTGCCAGCCCCGGGCGGTGAGCCAGGTGGAGAGGCCGTCGAGCACCTGCACGGGCGGCTGGGGGGAGCGCACGTCCACCACCGTGGTGCGGTCCTTGCTGGCGGCCCTCAGAAAGAAGACCAGCCCGATGGCCATCAGCAGGGTGAGCAGCAGGGTGGAACCCAGGGTGGACATGGCGGCGAGGCCGATCGGGTCCGCATTCTGGCCCGACCGGCCCGGTCGGCGGCTGCCGTGGGCGACGATGGCCGGCTCCCCCCCGATCCCCCATGGCCCAGAGCCCTTCCAGCAGCAGTGCCAGCCCCGGTCCGCCGGCCCGTTTCGCTGTCTTCGACCACGACCTCGATGCCGACTGGCAGGAGCTGTTCGGCCAGGCCCGGGCCCTGGCGATCGACACCGAGGCCATGGGACTGATCCATGGGCGCGACCGCCTCTGCCTGGTGCAGATCTGCGATGACGACGACAACGTCTGCTGCATCCGGGTCGCACGCGGCCAGACGGAGGCGCCGCGGCTGAAGGCCCTGTGCGAGAACCCGGCGATCGAGAAGGTGTTCCACTTCGCCCGCTTCGATGTGGCGGCGCTGGCGGAGAACCTCGGCATTGCCGTCGAGCCGGTGTTCTGCACCAAGGTGGCCAGCCGGCTGGCCCGCACCTACGCCCCGCGTCACGGCCTCAAGGACGTGGTCAACGAGCTGGTGGGGGTGGAACTCGACAAGCAGGCCCAGAGTTCGGACTGGGGCCGGGTGGAGGAGCTCAGCAACAGCCAGCTGGCCTATGCCGCCGGTGACGTGCGCTGGCTGCTGGCCGCCCGGTACCGGCTGGAGGTGATGCTACGCCGGGAGGAGCGCTGGGAGCTGGCCCGCCGCTGCTTCGCCTGCGTCCCCGTCTTCTCCGCCCTCGACCGGCAGCGGTTCACCCAGGTCTTCGAACACTGAAGGGGTCGGCAAGGGGGGCGTCAACGAGCCCGGCGGGAGCGCTCAGTCCTCGATCATGAAGTGATCGTCCTCCCCCACCGACCGCAGCTGGCCGTCGAACAGCTGGCCCCGGTCGAGGCCGCTGGCCCGGGTTTCCTCTAGCAGTCGCTCCGCCAGGGCGATCTTGGCGGCCGTGTCCCGGAGCCCTTCCCTGGCCGCCAGGATCTCCACCCGGCGGCGGGCCGCCGCCAGGCTGATGCCCAGGTCCGTGGCCAGATGACCGCAGGCGGCGTTGAAGCTGCGGTCGGGGATGCCGGGCATCGGTGCGGGGAAGCGGGGGCGGTCGCCCCCATCATCCCCTTAGCCCGGCAGCAGCCGCTCCCGGATCAGCGCCGCCAGCCGGGCGCTGCCGCCGGCCGGGCCCATGCGGCGCCGGCCGATCCGGCCCCGACGGGCCCGCTCCCGGTCGTCGTCAAGGAGGGTGAGCAGCCGGGCCCGCAGTTCCGCGGGGCCGTGGCAGGGCTGCACCGCTCCCCCCAGGAGCCGGCTCTGGCGGCGGGCGAAGCCGGCCTTGAACTGGGGCCCTGGCCCCGGCAGCGACAGGGCCGGCACCCCCAGCCCCACCAGCTGCTCGGTGGCGGTGCCGGCGGTGGCCAGCCCCAGCTCCGCCAGCGGCGCCCAGGCGGCGAACCGGCCAGGCCCCACCAGCAGTTCGAGGGGGCCGCGATGCCAGAGGGCCGTGGCCCCCGAGCCCTCCGGCGGCGTGCCGGGGGCGAAGCCCGCAGCCGCCAGGGGGGCGGCCAGTTCGGCGGCATCGGGATGGCTGCCGGTGGCCAGCAGCACGCTGATCGGGAGGCAGCCATCAGCCGGCGGCAGGGCCTCCAGCAGGCCGCGCAGGTTGCCGAGGGCCTCGGGCAGGCGGCTGCCGGGCAACAGCAGCAGTCGCCGGCGTCCCTGCAGCCAGGGGGGCGGCGCCGGCGCCGGGGCGAAACCATCCATCATCGGGTTGCCCGGGGCGACGGCCCGCACCCCGTGGCGGCGCAGCCCCCGGGCGGTGAGCCGGTCCCGCACCGCCACCAGCCGGCAGCGCCGCCGGCCCATCAGGGCCCATTCCCAGGGGTCCCATTCGCTGCCCTTGACCCGGTGGTAGCCATCGGCCAGGGGGGAGCGGCCCCAGCCGGCCGGAGCCGGGGAGGCCCAGGTGTGGTCGCTCTTCGGGGTGCCCAGGAAGCCGTAGGGGCCGCCGCCCGCCCAGGCCAGCAGCAGGGGCAGCAGGTCGCCCACCGCCAGGATCGGCAGGCCCTGCCGGCCCCAGCGGCGCACGATCCGCCACTGGCGCCAGCTCAGCAGCGGCAGACCGGCCGCCAGGTCCTTCAGCAGCCCGGTCAGGCTCTGGTTGCTGAAGCCGCCGCTGGGCAGCGGCAGCTGCGGGCCGACCCGCCGCAGCTCTCCGGCCGCCTCGGCGCCGGCGTAGGCCTGGCCGATCCCCACCAGCGGAAGCACGGCAACCTCGAGCCCCGGATCCTGCTGCCGGAGGGCCTCGATCAGTCGCAGCGCGATCAGATCCTCCCCGTGGCCGTTGCTCAGAACCAGCAGACGGGGGGAGGACATGCCATGGCTGATACGATCCGCTGCGGGGAGTTTGCTCCCCGGCAGGCGGCATGGCCAAGTGGTAAGGCAGAGGATTGCAAATCCTTTATCCCCAGTTCGAATCTGGGTGCCGCCTCTACAACGACGGGTGACCGGCGGAAGCTCCCCGCAGAGGCTCCCCGGCGCGGGAAAGCCTCGGGCACGGGGATCGCCCATCGGTGGCAGACTGCAGCGGACATGACGATGAGGACTGCGGTGGGAGCCAATTCCCCGGAAGTGCCGGATCCGCTCGTGGCTCTGCTCAGCGAGGAATGTCTGGAAATGATTGAGAAGATCCAGGTCTATCGCGAACGCATTCAGCTTCCTTCCTCTCCCAGGGCCATCCTCGAGGATGCCATCATCGAGTACTACACCGCCCTCAAGAGAGTCGGAAACTGGTGAGTGATTGCGGGTGAACGGGCCACTTTCCCCGATCCTGACCCGTCCCCGATCCTCACCCTGCCCCGATCCGTCCGCTTCCTCTGCAGACGCATGGACACCGGCGTCAGCACCACCCGCTGAACCAGGGGGGAGGCGTCTCCCTCGAAGGGCGGCAGCTCGAGGGGCAGCGGACCCCATGCCAGCGCGTCGATGGCCTGATTGCGACGCGACTGGGGCGGATGATCGCGGTTGGTGACGATCTGTCGGCGGTCCTTCGTCATGGAGTGGTCGAGATCATCCCGCACCACCCGGTCGGGGAGCGGCTGCAGCATGTCGTTCACCACGATTGGATCGGCGGGGGGCAGGCTCGCCGGATCCTGGAAGAACGGGACATGAACCGTATCGCCGGCGTGGCGTTCGCTGTTGGCGGCCGCCACCGAATCGACGACCGATGACCTCAACGACGCTGCCGATGTCGTTGAACGGCACGGAACGCTGCAGGGTGCCGATGGACTCGTCCCTGAACTCCCGCCTTGAACCCTCTCCCGAGCCTCACCCCCCCCCGGGTCTCGCTGATCGATGCGGCTGAAGGCGTCCCTGGTCGACAGGCCGACGGGCGGAACGTCCGTCGTGGCGGCTCAGGGGAGAACGCCCAGGAGCAGGGAGATGAGGGCGAAGCCCACGACGCCCACCAGGGCCAGCAGAGACGTGGATGGGGGCATGGCCATCTCCCGAACGGATCAATCATAAAGAGAATCTGAAGAGCGACGACCTGTCTATGGCCTTCGTTGCCGATCGTCATCTGCGTCTTCCCGCTTCGCCTCCCTGGTCCCACCGCCGTCTCCGGCCCGCGCCGCTCAGGGGGCGGCCTCCACCCGCCACTGCCGTCCCTCGGGGCCGGTGGCTTCGCAGCGAAAGGCGCGTTCGTCGAGCAGACACTGGCCGCTGGCCAGCTCGGCCCTGGTCGGCCCCAGCGCGGCGCTCCCGTCACCGAACCCCGCCTGCCCCACGGCGCTCACCCGCAGCCGCAACGGCCAGCGCGGCTCGCAGCGGCTGCGGCGGCACGCCATGGAGGGGGAGCCTTCCGCCAGCACCCCGGCGAAGACCAGCTGGCGATCGAGGAAGGAGCCCTGGCCACCCGGCTGCAGGAACCGGACACTGAGCAGTCCCTGCATCTGCTGGTCGAGGCGCAGCAGGCGGCAGCTGGCCGGTGGTGGCGCCGGGCCCGTGACGGAGGGGGTGATGACGCTGCAGCGGCGCAGGCTCCGTTCCCAGCGGCCGAAGTCGTCGCCCGGCATGTCCTGGGCCCCCAGGGGTGCCCGGCTGATGTCCAGGGCCAGCAGGAGGGTCAGCCCCACCAGGGCCGCCGGGCCGGGCCGGAGCTTCAATAGCCCGAGTCGGCGACGCAGATGCCCTGGCAGCTGATCCCGTTGCGGGCCGTCCGGCCGCAGTGGTGGCAGAGCACCGGGTCGGCGGCAGGGCCTGGGCCCGCCGCCGAGGCGGCAGCGGGCACGGCGATGGGCTCGCTTGGGGCGGATGTCGGCCCGACGCCCGAGGGGATGGTCATCGCGGGTCCCCGGGGGGAGGATCGGGTCGATCATGGCAACGGACCGGGACCTGCGTGATCGCCATGGCCGACATCCTGCCCGCTCCGCGGCCGTCGGTCGTCACCGGGGTCGGGGTCGGCACCTGGGCCTGGGGAAACCAGTTCCTCTGGGGGTACGACCCTGCCCGGGACGACGAGCTGGCCGCCTGTTTCCGCCGGGCGGTCGACCTGGGGCTGACGTTCTTCGATACGGCCGATTCCTATGGCACCGGCCGCTTCGGAGGCCGCAGCGAGTCGCTCCTGGGCGACTTCGTGAACGCCCTGACGCCGGCCCGCCGCCAGGGGCTGACCGTGGCCACCAAGCTGGCCCCGTTCCCCTGGCGCCTGGGTCGCCGTGGGTTCGCTGCGGCTTTCGAGGCATCCCGGCGGCGGCTCAGGGGCCACCTGGACAGGGTGCAGCTGCACTGGAGCACGGCCCGCTACGCCCCCTGGCAGGAGGGGGCGCTGCTGGAGGGACTGGCGGATCTGGTGGCCCAGGGCCGGGTGGGCAGCCTGGGGGTCTCCAACCTGGGCCCGCGCCGCCTGCGCCGCGTGCACGAACGGCTGGCCCGTCGGGGCCTGCGGCTGGCCAGTCTGCAGGTCCAGCTGTCCCTGCTGGCCCCGGAAGCGCTCACGGTGGAGGGGGTGGCTCCGGTCTGCCGGGAGCTGGGCATCGAGCTGCTGGCCTACAGCCCGCTGGCCCTCGGGCTGTTGGCCCGGCCCCCGGGCGAAGCCGGGACGGCGCTGCCGGCGGGACCCCGGGGTCTGCTGTTCCGAAGGCTGGGGCCCCGCATCCAGCCCCTGCTGCAGACCATGGAGCGGATCGCCAGCGCCCACGAGGCGCCGATGGCGGCCGTGGCGATCAACTGGTGCCGGGCCCATGGCGCCCTGCCCCTGGTGGGACTGCGTCGCCCCGCCCAGGCCGAAGCGGCGGCGGCCGCCACAACCTGGTGCCTGGCGGAGGAGGAACGCCGGGATCTGGACCGGGTGGCACTGCGCTGCGAAGCGCGCATGCCGGCCAACCCCTTCCAGAGCAGCTGAAACCCTCAGGCGCTGAGGGCCTCCGCCGGGTCGGGACTGAGCACCACCGGCAGGGCCGCCGGTCGCGGCTGGGGGGCTTCGGCCCGCTGCAGCAGCCGCACCACCTGGGGATCGGCCGGTTCGCCGCCAAGGGCACCGTCCTCGCCGGGGCCGCAGGCGCTGAGGGCTTCCTGCAAGAGGGAGTCGAAGGTGGAGCCGGGCAGCCGATGGCGGGCCAGTTCGAGGAAGGCGCGGGCCAGGGATTCGCCCGCTGCCGCCCGCAGCGCCGGGTTGGAGCGGCGCAGCTCCTGTTCCTGGGCGATCGAGTTGAGAAACCGCTGGGTGATGTCGCGCTTGGTGGTCGCCCGGATCCGGGTGTCCTGGTCGGCCTCGCTCAGGAAGGCCTGGTCCTCCAGCTGCTGAAGGCGGCGGTTGAGGCTGTCGAGGACATCCTGGGCCTCCTTATGAATATGGATGAGCTGGCCGTCGGAGAGGCGGGGCAGGTCGGACACATAGACCTTGCCGTGGTCCCGCAGGGTCAGGAAGGTGGGGCGCTGGCCGCCCGCGCCGTCGCGCTGCACCGGGGTCATGCCGTCCCGCAGGCGGGGACGGGGCTGCTGGGGGCGCTGGGGCGGGATCGGGCCGGCGGAACTGCGGCGGCGCGTGATGCGTCTGGACGTATCGAACATCGGGCAACGAACTCTTCGGAGCGGGAGGGGGCCTGGTCGTGTCGGCAAACACACAGTCGACCCTAGGAAAAGCTGTGCATCCGGGGCCCAGCCCCTCAGTGCGGCAATCCGGCCAGGGGGGGCTCGCCGGGGTCGCCCGGCGCGACGACGCCCAGCTCCCAGGCCCGGTGGCCCAGGGAGCGGCAGAGATCGAGGCTGGCGGCCAGGGCCGAAGGGGGGACCACAAGACAGAAGCCGACCCCCAGATTGAAGGAGTTCCAGAGGTCGGCCTCCGGCACCTCCCCCTTCTCCTGCAGCCAGCGGAACAGGGGCGGGCGCTCCCAGCTGCCGGGGTCGACCACGGCGTGGACCCCCGGCGGCAGACAGCGGGGCAGGTTCTCCGGCAGGCCGCCACCGGTGATGTGGGCCATGGCAAGCAGGGGCAGCCCGGAGCGGAGCAGCTCCTTCACCAGGGCGGCATAGAGCATGGTGGGGGTGAGCAGGGCGTCGATCAGCCCCTGGCCGGTGGCCGGAAGCGGTGTGCCGGCGTCGACGCTCTCGGACTCCAGGATGCGCCGCACCAGACTGAAGCCGTTGCTGTGGACGCCGCTGCTGGCCACGGCGACGATCCGGTCGCCCGCGCTCACCCGGGCCCCGTCGATCCTGTCCTCCTCCTCCACCACCGCCACGCAGAACCCGGCCAGGTCGTAGCGGCCGGCCCGGTAGAAGCCCGGCATCTCCGCGGTTTCGCCCCCCAGCAGGGCACAGCCGCTCTGGCGGCAGCCGTCGGCGATGCCCTCCACGACTTCGGCCATGGCCTCGGGGCCGAGCCTGCCGGTGGCGATGTAATCAAGAAAGAAAAGGGGCTCGGCGCCGCTGGTGATCACGTCGTTGACGCACATGGCCACCAGATCGATGCCCACCCCGTGGTGGGCACCGTGGGCCTGGGCCAGTTCGAGCTTGGTGCCCACCCCGTCGGTCCCCGCCACCAGCAGGGGACGCTTCATCCCGGCCGGCAGCCGGCAGAGCCCGCTGAAGCCCCCCAGCCCACCGAGCACCTCCGGCCGTCGCGTCGTCTCGACGCTGTCCCGTATGCGCTCCACGAAGGCGCGCCCGGCGGCCACATCCACGCCGGCAGAGCGATAGTCCATGGGGCAGGGGATCAGCGCTGCACCGATCCTGCATCGGCACGGGGCCCCAGGACGCCCGGAAGGCCTCGGACGCCTCTGGTACGTGGACGATTTCAGGATTGCCCCACGCGCCCATCGCCGCAGCTTATGGATGCCATTAAATCCACTGATGTTTCGTTAGCGCCAATGGGCCAGTCAGGCCAGTGGACGCCTGGAAGGGTGGCAAAGATGAAGAAAACTGATCGATCCAGGGGGGCGAAAGGGGGGCTCTGGGGACCTGCGGACTTCGGATAACTTTCCGGGGTCGTCATTTTTTGTAAGGAATTCACCAGGCAAATTCGGGCACGTTCACTTCAGCCAGCACCGCTTCTGGTCCCGGTTGTCGTCAACGCCCGAAGTCGGTCATCGAGGAACGTCCCTTCCCCGTTGTCTGCTCCGCCAGTGCATTCCGACTGTCATGCGAGTCACTCAACTCCTGGGCACCGCCGCCCTTCTCTTCAGCAGCAGCATCGCTCCGGCCCAGGCCAGCTCCCTTACTGCCATGCAGGCGCCAGGGAGTTCCGTTGCCATCCGACCCGCCGACTTTCCCTCCAACTGGGAACGCTTCGTTGATCAGATTCGTCCCGTCCCCATGGCGAGCAACCTGATCTCCTCCGCCGGGCGGGTCACCACCGGTGAGGCCAGCTGGTACGGCCCGGGATTCTTCGGCAATCGCACCGCCAGTGGGGAGGTCCTCCGCCCCGGCACCCTCACCGCCGCCCATCGCAACCTGCCCTTCGGCACCATGGTGCGTGTCACCAACCTCTCGAATGGCCGTTCCACCGTTGTGAGGATCAATGATCGCGGTCCTTTCCACGGGCGCCGGGTGATCGATCTGGCCCACGGTGCCGCCCAGCAGCTCGGCCTCACCGCCAGCGGCATCGCCGATGTGAAGCTGGAAGTCCTGCCCTGAGTCCTGGCGCCAGCCCCTTCCTGCAGCTCGTTGATCGGCCCATCCGCCAATCTGGCGGGTGGGCTTTTCCTTTTCCTCGGTGCGACTGCTGCAGACCCTGGGTGACCTGAGCGACTGGCGCCGCGGCCAGGCCGGACGGCCGCTCCATTTCGTGCCCACCATGGGCGGCCTCCATGCCGGCCATCAGCAGCTGTTGCGTAAGGCAGCGGAAGCGGTTCCCGGCGGACGGCCCGCGGTGCTGCTGAGCGTGTTCGTCAACCCGCTGCAGTTCGGACCCTCCGAGGATTTCGCCCGCTACCCCAGGGATCTGGCCGCCGATGCCGGCGTGGGGGCGGCGGCCGGCGCCGATGCCCTCTTCGCCCCTTCGGTGGCGGAACTGTTCCCCGGCGGCGAGGCGGAGCTCACCGGAGTGGTCCCCCCGGCCGGCCTGCGCCGCTCCCTCTGCGGCCCCGGACGGCCCGGCCATTTCGAGGGGGTCGCCACCGTCGTCTGCCGGCTGCTGGCCCTGGTGCGGCCCGATCGCCTCCTGCTGGGGGAGAAGGACTGGCAGCAGCTCACGATCCTGCGCCGCGTCGTCGCCGATCTGGCCCTGCCGGTGACGGTCCAGGGCTGCGCCACCGTGCGGGAGGCCGATGGGCTTGCCTGCAGCTCCCGCCATCGCTATCTCAGCGCCGCCGAGCGTGACCAGGCGGCCGCCCTGCCGGCGGCCCTGAGGGCCGCGCAGGCGCTCTGGTGCGGCGGCACCGACAGCGCCGCCGCTCTCACCGCCACGGTGGCCGGGGGGCTGGAGGCGGCGGGTCTCGGCGTGGAGTACGTCGAGCTTGTCCATCCCTTTACCCTGGTTCCGGTGACGGAGATCCCGGGGATGGCCCTGCTGGCCGCCGCGGCCCGCTGCGGCGCCACCCGCCTGATCGACCACATCTTTCTGATGAAGCGCCCGCCGATCGTCGCCATCGATGGCCCCGCCGGGGCGGGCAAGAGCACGGTCACCAGGGCCTTTGCCCGCCGCCTGGGGCTCGTTTATCTCGACACGGGCGCCATGTACCGGGCCCTGACCTGGTGGGTGCTGCACCGGGGTGTGGACCCGGCCGACGCCGCCGCCATCGCTCCGCTGCTCGACGACCTCGACCTGCGGCTGGAGAGCGACGCCGCCGGGGAGCAGAGGGTGCGGGTGAACGGCCACGAGGTGACCGGGGCGATCCGGGGACCGGAGGTCACCGCCCAGGTCTCCACCGTGGCAGCCCATGCCTGTGTGCGGGCAGCCCTCACCAGCCAGCAGCAGGCCATGGGCCGACGGGGCGGCCTGGTGGCGGAGGGCCGCGACATCGGCACCGCCGTCTTTCCGGAGGCTGAGTGCAAGGTGTTCCTCAACGCCACCGCGGCGGAGCGGGCCCGCCGCCGGGCGGCGGATCTGGCCCAGCGCGGCTTCACGGTGCCGGCCCTGGCGGAACTGGAGGCCCAGATCGCCGAGCGGGATCACCGGGATTCCAGCCGCGCCGAGGCCCCCCTGCGCCGGGCGGATGACGCCGTGGAGGTGGTCACCGACGGCCTGGCGATCGACGCCGTGATCCAGCGCCTCGTCGACCTGTTCCGCGAGCGGGTGCCGGAGGACGCCTGGCGGGGCCCCTCCCCCCTGCAGGAGCGGGTCCCCTAGCGGCGCCCCTGACCAGGTCCCTGGTCGGCCCTCAGGGCCTCCAGCAGGCCTGTGCAGGCGTCTTCCAGCAGGTCCAGCACCCGGTCGAAGCCCTCCTCACCTCCGTAATAGGGATCGGGCACCTCCTGGACGCTGTAGCGGCGGCAGTAACGGGTGACCGGGCCGATGCGGGCGGCGGCCTCCCCCCGTCCGGCCAGGCCCCGCACCGCTTCCAGGTTCGCCCGGTCCATGGTCAGCACGAGGTCGAAACGGGTCAGGTCGTCCGTCGTGATCTGGCGGGCCCGGCTGGGCAGCACGATGCCCCGCCGGGCCGCGGCGTCACGCATGCGGGGATCGGCCGGTCGGCCCACGTGCCAGTCACCGGTGCCGGCGGAGTCGACCGTGAAGGCCTGGTCCAACCCCTCGCGGGCGATCAGGTGCAGGAAGACCCCTTCGGCGGCAGGGGAGCGGCAGATGTTGCCCAGACAGACGAACAGGATGGCGGTGGGTTCAGGGGCTGTCATGGGGTGTCCAGTCGCTTCAGGGCCACACCGGACCGCAGACGCACCACCAGGGCCTCCTCCTGCTCCGGCTGCCGCAGCTGGGTGAGGCCCGCCACGGCCCGGTGGCGGTGGGGATGGGGCGGCGGCAGGGGCAGGGCCAGGCCCTCGAAGCCCACCGCCACCGCATAGCGCACAACCCACTCGCCGTCGCCGCGACCCTGTTCCAGGGCCTCCAGGCAGCGCTGACGGATCGCGTCCCGCTCCTGCTCGGCCAGGCTCTCGAGCCGCAGGGCTCCCAGGCCCCTGGCCGCGGCCCGGCGCACGCTGGGGCCCACGTCGGTGGCCAGGGCGTCCTCAAGCACGTCCAGGCCGCGCGGGTCGCCGATGCCCGCCAGCGCCCGCACGGCCCAGGCCCTGGCCCCGTAGTTGTGGGCATCCAGATGGGCCAGCAGGGGGCCCACGGCCCCGGGGCCGATCGCGATCAGCCCGTCCACGGCGGCGACGGCGGCACCGGGATTGTTGAACCCCAGCACCTGCACCAGCTGGGGCACGGTGGCCAGGGGGTCGTCGCAGTCGGTCAGCCGGCGGGTGGCCGCCACAAGCTCCTCGGCGCTGCCGGCCCGCTCGAAGGCCCGGATCCGATCGGCGGCCCGCTGGGATTCACCGTTTGCGGCCGTCATCACAGCAGCGCGTCCATCGCCATCAGGAGGGCCTCATCATCGCTGTCCGCCCCGCCGCCTGCCCCGCTGCCGCGACCATGCTCGACAAGCCCCCGAAGGGCGATCAGTTTGAGGCTGTTCTCTGCGAAGGTGCTCCGGATCGGCTCCAGGGCGGGCCGCCATCCCACCGCCCCCAGATCCATCAAGGCCGCACGGCGCACCTGCAGCTGGGGATGCTGCAGCAGCCGCAGCAGCTCGTCCGCCCAGACCGTCTCCCCGGTGAGCTGCAGCAGGGCGCGACAGGCGGCGCTGCGGACCAGGGGCCGGTCGTGGGTGGTGAAGGGGCGGATCACCTCCAGCACCTCCGTCTGCGCCTCCCCGATCGCCCCCAGGGCCTCCAGCATGGCTTCGCAGGGTTCCTGCAGCCGGGGGCTGTCGCTGCGGCAGGCGCCGGCGACGGCGGGGCCGCTGGCCAGGCGGCGGATGAGCGGCGTCACCGCGGCCGTCGCCCGAAGCTCGCCGAGGGAGCGGGCCGCGGCCTCCCGCAGGCCGTCGTCGGCGTCCTCGAGCACCGCCAGCAGCTCGGGAACGGCCCGTGGATCGGCGATCTTGCCCAGGGCCCGGGCCGCGTTGCGGGCCACGGCGTTGTGCTCGACGCCGGCGCCCGGGTCCCGGGGCTGGCGCTGGGTGAGGGCGGCCAGCAGCAGGGGAACCGCTTCGGGGTGCCGGCTGCGCATGCGCCCCAGCCACCAGGCGGCGTAGTACTGACGCGATTGGTCGTCGGTCTGGCGCAGCTGATCCAGGGCCTCGGCTTCGCTGATGGGTTCGCCGTCACCGGCCATGGCTCTGCGCACGTGCAAGGGAACTCGGGGAATGCTGCCATCCCCGGGGCCGTCAGGACTCCATCCGGAAAAAAGACCAAAAAAAAGGGTCCCCCGCAGGGGACCCGGAAACAGCGATGGCCGATAGAGCTCAGACGAGAGCGCTGATGGCGTAATCGATGTAGTTGTTGGCGATGACGCCGGCATCGCCGGAGACGCCGTGGTTGGCCTTGATGTAGGTCAGGGCTTCGACGTACCAGGAGGGGGAGAGCTCGAAGGTGCGGTTGATCTCGTCGAGACCGGCCACGAGGTACTCATCCATGGGGCCGGTGCCGCCGGCGACCAGGCAGTAGGTGACCATGCGGAGGTAGTAGCCGATGTCACGGGCACACTTGGCCTTGCCGCGGGCGTCGGAGGCGTAGTTGCTCCCCTGCATCTGGGTGGTGTAGGGGAACTTGTTGTAGACGGCCTGGGCGGCGCCGTTCACCAGGGAGTCGGCGTTGGCGGTAAGAGCCTTGGCGGCTTCCAGGGCGTTCTTGGCGCGCTCGAAGCGGCCGAAGGCGGCGTTGAGCTCGGTGTTGGACAGGAAGCGGCCCTGGGAATCAGCGGCGGCGACGGCCTCGGTGAGGGGAGTCTTCATGGGGAGGTTGTTGGAGAGAAGGTGAACCGGAAGATGGAACGGGGATCAGCCGATGATCAGGCGACAGCGGCAGCTGCGCGATCGAAGTAGGTGCCGATTTCGGACATCAGGGAGGAGCAGTCGCCCTGGGTGATGCCGTTGCGGTCGTTGGCGATGCCGATGGCCGCGTCCTTCATCTTGCGGATGCCTTCAGCGACGGAAGCGCCGGGAACGCCGAGGGCGAGGTAGGTCTCGCGGAGGCCGTTGAGGCAGCGATCTTCCAGGACGGAGGCGTCACCGGTGAAGATGGCGTAGGTGACGTAGCGGAGAACGATCTCCATGTCGCGCAGGCAGGCAGCCATGCGGCGATGGGTGTAGGCGTTGCCGCCGGGAGCGATCAGGGCGGGCTGTTGGTCGAACAGATCGCGGGCCGCGTTGGTGACGATCTTGGAAGCGTTGGAGGTGATGCGGTTCACGGCATCCATGCGCTTGTTGCTCTCGGCAACCATCGACGCCAGGGCGTCGATCTGACCAGCGTTGAGGAATTCGCCGCGGGCATCAGCCTGAGCAACGACCTTGGTGAAGGCGTCGAACATTGAGTTAGCTCCTGTTCTCGACGTCGAACGTCGTAATGGGTGGGTAAGGGGGGTGGAACGCCAAGGACGTTCACCTGTGCTGAGCACGGACTTATTGTCTGAAAGAATCGCGCCAGGATCCGTGAAGTTTACAAAGGGTCATCGGTGGCTGCCTGTCTGATCCGTGCCTTGTCTTATCTGTGCCTTGATGAACATTCAGAACCTGTGATCCTGGCGAGATCCCCTTGCAGCCATGCCCACTAAAAAGCCCCCTCGGCATGATGCCGAAGGGGCTGGAGGGGCATGGCCGAGGGTCTGACGCTCAGTTCACAGGGCTCAAGCTGGCGACCCTTCCGCCCTGACGGTGGATCATCTGCTGGGCCTCCAGCAGTTTGTTGAAAGGCACGAAACGCACCGTGTTGCTTCGCTTGTGCAGGCGGTACTCGTTGAGTCCGGTGACTTCAATGCGATACACCTTGGCCTTCTGGCCGATGCCCTTGGCCATCTTGGTGATCGATTCATTGGCCACCTGGCTGGGCTGGAAGGCCGATCCCTTGGCGTTGGGGCTCACCACCGGAACGGCACGGTCCTGGTGCAGGGCCTTGCCGAGGCGGAAGTTGGTGCCGGCGGTGTCTCCCTTCACCGATGCCGCGGCGCCCCGGGCCAGCTGCATCAGCCAGGAGAACTGACGACCCTGCTGACCGGCGGAATAGTCCCAGCCGGTCAGATAGGGAACCACTTCCTCCCCGAAGCGCTCCTGGTACTCGGCGCTGTCGATGTAGGAATCGATCTCGGCATCAACGCCCTGCTCCTGCAGGATGGTGAAGTGATGCAGCATCTCCGCCTTGTTCTGGGGGGCACGGCCCAGCAGATGCTTGAAGTTGAGCTCGATGAAGTGATAGGGGTTGCAGTTTTCGAAGAACTTGGTGCGGTACAGGCCACTCTTGGCCACGGCCCGCACGAACTCGCGCACGCTCAGATAGCCGTTGCGGAACAGCGACTCGGCGCCCGTGAGACGCTCGCTCTCCATGATGTACTGACGCCCGAGCACCTGTTGATAGACGGTGCGGATGATCGTGCTCTTATCCTGATCGGACGCATTGGACCAGTTTTCCTTGTTGCGGTCGTTCGCGAAGCGTTCGATGCCCAGATAGGGCGCGTTGACGAGGGTCATGGATGGCGGGCCGGAAGGGGGAGGACTGCACACGTACGGTGCACCGTCCGGATCCTATGAGGGACTCCGCACAGGATTTCGAGATGATGTTCGATCGTTACAGCAGATGAGAAGCTGCAGGCTTTGGGCCGTCAGGACTCCATCCGGAAAAAAGACCAAAAAAAAGGGTCCCCCGCAGGGGACCCGGAAACAGCGATGGCCGATAGAGCTCAGACGAGAGCGCTGATGGCGTAATCGATGTAGTTGTTGGCGATGACGCCGGCATCGCCGGAGACGCCGTGGTTGGCCTTGATGTAGGTCAGGGCTTCGACGTACCAGGAGGGGGAGAGCTCGAAGGTGCGGTTGATCTCGTCGAGACCGGCCACGAGGTACTCATCCATGGGGCCGGTGCCGCCGGCGACCAGGCAGTAGGTGACCATGCGGAGGTAGTAGCCGATGTCACGGGCACACTTGGCCTTGCCGCGGGCGTCGGAGGCGTAGTTGCTCCCCTGCATCTGGGTGGTGTAGGGGAACTTGTTGTAGACGGCCTGGGCGGCGCCGTTCACCAGGGAGTCGGCGTTGGCGGTAAGAGCCTTGGCGGCTTCCAGGGCGTTCTTGGCGCGCTCGAAGCGGCCGAAGGCGGCGTTGAGCTCGGTGTTGGACAGGAAGCGGCCCTGGGAATCAGCGGCGGCGACGGCCTCGGTGAGGGGAGTCTTCATGGGGAGGTTGTTGGAGAGAAGGTGAACCGGAAGATGGAACGGGGATCAGCCGATGATCAGGCGACAGCGGCAGCTGCGCGATCGAAGTAGGTGCCGATTTCGGACATCAGGGAGGAGCAGTCGCCCTGGGTGATGCCGTTGCGGTCGTTGGCGATGCCGATGGCCGCGTCCTTCATCTTGCGGATGCCTTCAGCGACGGAAGCGCCGGGAACGCCGAGGGCGAGGTAGGTCTCGCGGAGGCCGTTGAGGCAGCGATCTTCCAGGACGGAAGCGTCACCGGTGAAGATGGCGTAGGTGACGTAGCGGAGAACGATCTCCATGTCGCGCAGGCAGGCAGCCATGCGGCGATGGGTGTAGGCGTTGCCGCCGGGAGCGATCAGGGCGGGCTGTTGGTCGAACAGATCGCGGGCCGCGTTGGTGACGATCTTGGAAGCGTTGGAGGTGATGCGGTTCACGGCATCCATGCGCTTGTTGCTCTCGGCAACCATCGACGCCAGGGCGTCGATCTGACCAGCGTTGAGGAATTCGCCGCGGGCATCAGCCTGAGCAACGACCTTGGTGAAGGCGTCGAACATTGAGTTAGCTCCTGTTCTCGACGTCGAACGTCGGGATGGGGTGGGTAAGGGGGTCGAGTCTGGAGCGTCAGTCCGGGGGGAGGCCTGGCTGACGTCGACTGCATCGTTGCTTTCGATGATCGCCTGGCCAGGGCCGGGCATCGCTCCGAAAGACCTACCTATTGTTGGTGACGGCGTCCGATGGATGGGCGTGCCTTCATAAATGGTCACTACCGCCAGGATCCAAGCCACCACAATGGTTCTGGCCGCCAGAGGGGCCTCCGGAGTTCAGCCTGGACGCCCCTTTCGGCGGATGGGAGTAAGGACCGGCGACCCGACCCGGGAACCGGGCCCATGAAAATGGGTCCCCTCAAAGGGGACCCAGCGAAACGGTGGAGAGAAGGAGGGCCTCAGCCCTCGGTCTTCGCCTTGCCCTTGCGGGGGGCCGGTGCCTCGGCGCCACCGGTGCCGCCGCCGGTCACGGAGACACTGACGATCTTGCCGCCCATGGCGTGGACCAGACGCATGGTCTCGTTCATGCGGGTGAACGGCACGTTCATGACCATGTCCGCAGTGCGGGAGTAGTCATTGTTGCTGACGCCGGTGACGGTGAAGGCCACCTGACGGGAGCTGTTGAGGCCGGTGCCTCGGGTACCTGCGGAAACCTTCATGGATTCGGAGGGGTAGGGGGGAAGGTCTGAACGTGGAACCTGCTCAGTTGACCGGGGTGATGCTGGCGATGCGGCCGCCTTCGCGCAGGATCTGCTGCTGGGTCTGAAGCAGTTTGTTGAAGGGGATGAAGCGGACCCGGTTGCTGCGCTTGTGCAGGCGGTAGTTGTTGAAGCCGGAGATCTCGACCCGGAAGGTGCGTCCCTCCTCGCCGGCACCCACCCCCTGGCGGGTGATGCCGTCGGTGGTGACCTTGCGGAAGACGCTGCCGCGGGCGTTGGGGCTCACCACCGGCATGGGGGCTTCCGCATGCACCGAGGGGTTGAGGCGCGACTGGTTCTTGAGCAGATCGCCCCGCACCGAGGCGCCCACCCCCCGGGTGAGCTGCAGCATGTAGGAGAACTGCAGGCCCTGCTGACCGGAGGAGTAGTCCCAGCCGTGCAGGTAGGGAACCACTTCCTCGCCGAAACGGTTCTGGTACTCGGCGCTGTCGAGGTAGGAGTCGATCTCGGCGTCGTAGCCCTGCTCCTGCAGGATCGTGAAGTGCTGCAGCATCTCGGCCTTGTTCTGGGGAGCCCGGCCGAGGAGATGCTTGAAGTTCAGCTCGATGAACCGGTAGGGGTTGCAGTTCTCGAAGAACTTGGCCTTGTAGAGCCCGCTCTTGGCCACCTGGCGCACGAACTCCCGCACGCTCAGGTAACCACGCTTGAAGAGGGACTCCGGACCGCTGAGCCGCTCGCTGGCCATGACGTACTGATTGCCGAGCACCTGCTTGTAGACGGCGCGGATCAGGGCGGCCTTGTCGTTTTCCGTTGCGTTCGTCCAGTTTTCCTTGTTGCGGTCGCTGGAGAAACGCTCGATGCCCAGATAGGCAGCGTTGGCAAGTGTCATGAGCGTGGGTGCCGGGGGGTGAGGCGGTTGGAGAGAAGGTCGGTGGGCAGGGGACGTGGGCAGGGCGCATGGCCGCTGCCAATCCGTGGACGCCTTCAAGGACGGCTGCAGGAAACGTCCCGATCATGGGCTGCAAGGCGGATCCTATGGGCCTGTCCGCTCGCCACGACAGGGTTTTCAGAATCGTTACAAACCCCCCGGCCAGGGTCACCCCTGGCGGGTCGGCCCCACGCCGATACCATCCGGCCATCATCCCGGTGCCGTCATGGCTTCTGTTGTGTCCACGCCCGAGGACTCCTCCCTCCGATTGGCCGATCAGCTTCAGGTGTTGTCCCAGGTCGCCGAAGCGCTCACCTACCGCCTGCTGGAGCTTGAAGAACGGCTCGGGGGCCACGAGGATCGCATCGGGGCGCGGCTCGAGGAGGTCGCCGACCTCGAGGCCGCCCATGGGGCCGCCATGGACGAGCGCCTCGGGGACACCGAAGAGCGCCTGGCCAGGATCGAGGCGGCCCTGCGGGGTCTGGATCGCACTGGCACGACCCGCCATCTGCAGGCGGTGCAGCCGCCGGCGCTGCAGCAGGAGCCGCCGGCTTCCCTGCCGGTGGCGGATCCCTTCGATCTGGGACAGGAGGAGGTCGACCCCTTCCTGGAGGAGGGGGAGCAGCCCTTCATGGACGAGCTGATCGCCGGCTGAATGGGCCCCTGCCCGATCAGATCTCCAGCCAGGAGGCGGGCAGTTCGCCGCGGTAGTCGTCGGTGCGCTCGAACTCGAAGGGGCCGGCCAGGGATCCCCAGAGCTGTTCATGGGTGGCCGGATCGTGGCCCCGGTCGATCGTGCGCATGCCGCGGGAATCGATCTCGAAGCTGCTGACCAGGTAGGCGAGGCTGCCCTTGCGCTCCACGAGGCAGCGGCAACCAGGTTCCACCTCACCGGTGAAGCCGTCGCCCACCTCCCGCACCACATAAGTGCAGCCCTCGAGGGGCAGGAGGTCGGCCGCCGCGATGCTGCGGCGTCGCCCCTCATCCTCGATGGCGCCCCAGAAACGCTGTTCTTCCTGCAGGGCCTGGTTGTGGATGATCAGCTCGCCGTCGCGGCACTCGGCGCGCAGCACCCGGATCCTGTACGGCGTGCCAGGCGAGATGGCGTAGGACTGCTCCAGCAGCAGCGAGCCTGGCGCCAGCTGGGGCAGCGGCCGGAACTTGACCAGGATGTGGGCGTAGAGGGGCGGATTGTCGAAGGCCTGGCTCTGGTTGCTGAAGCCACCGCTCAGGAGCTGCAGAAGGCGGGCGAGGGAGCTGCTCATGGGCGCCACCTAAAGGGCGAGCAGGCGAATCCGGAAGGCCCCCACCTGGCGGGCCATGGCCGGATCGGCTTCGGCGAAGGGGTGGCTCGCCACCCGGCCGAGGATCGCCTCAAGCTTCTCGGCGCTCGAGAGCCCGTGGGAGGGATCCTGTCGACTGTGCTCCTGCCAGGCCTCATCGAACGCCTGGGCGAAGCTGTCGGCGTTGTTGAAGATCTGGCTGGAGGTCGGGGGCTGATGGGGCATGGTGATGGGCTGCAGAGCAGTCCGCACGCAATGCCAGGACCCAGATTTGAACTGGGGACACGGCGATTTTCAGTCGCCTGCTCTACCAACTGAGCTATCCCGGCTCGTCGCCGAAGCGACGCAGTGATCTTAGATCACGGACCGCTGGGGGACCGGCCCATCCGGGAGCGCCCCCGGGGCGTGCGGGCCAGGCAGAGGAGTCCCACCACCTGCCAGCCGAGGGACTCCAGGGCCGTGGCGGCGCTGCAGGCGGTGGCCCCACTGGTGAGGATGTCGTCGACGATCAGGACCGGCCGGCCCAGGGCCTCGCCGAGGCGGGGCCCGCGGCGACAGCGGAAGGCTCCCTCCTGGTTGGCCAGGCGCAGGGCCCTGCCGAGGTGGTGCTGGCCGAGCACGGGCCGGGACCGCTCCAGCAGGTCGGCCCGGCGATACCCGAGCTGGTGGACGAGCTGGCGGCACACCAGCGTGGGCAGGGGATTGCCCTGCCGTTTCCAGCTCGGCACCGGCACCACCAGCGGCCGCTGCCGCCATTGGGGCAGCCCCTCCGCCAGCACCTGCACCAGGGCGCCCACCCTGGCGGGCTCAGGCCGCTGCCGCAGCCCGAGCAGCAACCGCCGCAGCTCGCCGTCGTAGGACCCGGCCGCCCACCAGAGCAGGGGCTCGTTGCCCTTCATGGCCCCAGCTGGCAGCGGCAGGCTGCGGCGGCAGTCCGGGCAGGCCGCTCCGGCCCCGTGCTGCGGCGGTTGCAGGCCACGACACAGGGGGCAGGGGGTGGCGGCGATCCAGTCGAGCGGAAGCCGGCTCAGGCGTGCGAGAAGGGTCAGGGGTCCGGCGTCGCCGGTGGCGGCGCAGTCGCTGCTTCAAGCCTTCCCGGGGAGCGACCGCAGCATGGCCACCAGGGTGCGGTGGGCGTCCTCGCTGTCGGTGAGCGCGTGGTCGAAGGGCACCTCCACCCTGGTGCCGTCCACCTCCAGGCGCATCGCCTGGGGCTCCACGGCCACCATCCGGGCCTGGCGGGCCCCGGTGCAGCCGCCGTAATGGCGCGCGTAGGCCAGAACGGCCTCGGCGTGGTCGTCGTTCATGTGCTTGCAGATGCGGTCGCTCACCGCGGCGGTGAGGGGATCGGCGGCCATGGGTTCCGGTCGGTTAGGGGAATTCTGGGCTCAGGCGCCGGCAAACCGCTGCCAGAGCAGCAGACCCAGCCGCACGGCGCTGAAGCCGACATAGCCCGCCAGCACGACGAACAGGGCCATGGCGAGGATCGATCGGAGGCGTTCGTTCATGGCCGAAGCGAGGGGGAGTCGGCCCCCATCCTGGAGCTGGCCCGTGCCATCAGGGCCATGCCCAGGGCCGCCGTGCGTTTCGGGCGGTTCAGCACCGGGATCCCCAGGGCACGTGCCCGCAGGGCCCGCCACAGGCTGTTGCGGGCACCACCGCCGACGCTGATCACCCGCCGCAGGGCCGGCGCCCCCAGCTCCCGCAGCCGCCGCCAGCCCGCCACCTCAATGGCGGTGAGCCCCTCCAGCAGGGCCTGGAGATAGCGGGCATCGCTGGCTGGCCTCGGCTCCAGGATCGGCTCCAGCTCGGGGTCGTCCACCGGAAAGCGCTCGCCCCGGCGGCTCAGGGGCCGCAGGGCCAGTCCCGTGGGGCGGTCCGGCGTGATCTGGCGGCTCAGTTCGGCGATCTGGGCGTCGTCGAAGAAGCGGCGCAGGATGCCGGCGCCCGCGTTGGAGGCACCCCCGGCCAGCCAGCGGCCACCCACCCGGTGGTTGCTGAGGCCGGCTCCGGCCAGGGGGGCGGCCACGAACTGCTTCAGCACCAGGGTGGTGCCCAGCACCGTGATGCCATCGCCCTCCTGGGGATCGGCGGCCAGCACCGCCGCATTGGCATCGGTGCTGCCGGCCACCACCTGGCAGTCGGCGGGCAGGCCCAGGCAGGTCGCCACCGCCGGAGCGAGCCGGCCGAGGCGGCTGCCGCCGCTGCGGATCTGAGGCAGCACAGCGTCACCCAGGCCCTCGGCCACCCCCGCGAGCCAGCGGCTGTGCTGCAGGTCCCAGCCCAGCCGCACGTTGTTGCCCTCCTCGCCCCAGCGCCAGTCGTCCAGCAGCCAGCCCATGAGCCAGTCGGCCTGGTGGCGCAGCAGCAGGCCCGTTCCCAGGCCCATCTCCCTGGCCCGGTCCAGCAGACGCAGGGCCCGGGCCAGGCTGCCGCTGCTGCTGGAGGCCGGATGGTCGGCCCAGGCCATGGTGTCCGCGGCCAGCAGCAAGGCGATGGCCCCGGCCTGCTCCGGACAGGCCTGGTGGTAGGGGAGGGCGTCCGCCAGAGGTGCCGGCAGCAGGCGGCCTCCGGGTCCGCAGGCCAGCAGGGTCCCGGAGGTGCCATCGATGGCCAGGGCCACCACCCGCCGCCGGATCTCGCCGGGCACGGCGGCCAGCAGATCGATCAGGCCCTGGCGCCAGGCCGAGGGGTCCTCGAAGCGGCCCGGGTAGGGGGCCTGCAGGCCCAGGACGGGGCTGGCGGGGTCCCCGCCTGGCTCGCCGGCATCGGCAAGAACGGCCAGGCGCAGGCCGCTGCTGCCGAGGTCAACTCCCAGATACAGCGCTGACACGGCTCGCCGTGGCCTGCTTCAGGGTGGCGGCGATGGCGGTCACGTCCTCCCAGGGGAGGTCGAGATCCTTGCGGCCGAAGTGGCCGTAGGCGGCCACGTCCTGGTAAAAGCGGCCGCCACGCTGGCCGGGCAGTTCCCGCAGGCCGAAGGTTTCGATGATGGCGCCGGGGCGCAGGTCGAAGTGCTCCTGCACCAGGGCGGTGAGGTCGGCGTTGCTGAGGGCACCGGTGCCGAAGCTCTCCACCAGGATGCTCACGGGCCGGGCCACGCCGATGGCATAGCTGAGCTGCACCTCGGCCTTGTGGGCCAGGCCGGCGGCCACCAGGGCCTTGGCCACATGACGGGCCGCGTAGGCCGCGGAGCGGTCCACCTTGGTGGGGTCCTTGCCCGAGAAGGCGCCGCCGCCGTGGCGGGCATAGCCGCCGTAGGTGTCGACGATGATCTTGCGGCCCGTAAGGCCGGCGTCACCCTGGGGGCCCCCCACCACGAACTTGCCGGTGGGGTTGACGTAGAAGCGGGTGCCCTCCTCGGAGGGTTTGAGGGGCAGATCGGCGGTGGCGGGCATTACCACATGGGTCCAGAGGTCCTCCCGGATCCGCTGCTGCACCGCCTTCTCGTCGCTGATGCCCTCCACTTCGGCGGTGTGCTGGGTGGAGATGAGGATCGTGTCGATCGCCACGGGGAGGTCGTTCTCGTACACCACGCTCACCTGGGTCTTGCCGTCGGGGAGCAGGTAGCCGAGACTGCCGTCATGACGCACCTGGGCCAACCGCAGCGCCAGCCGGTGGGCCAGGCTGATGGGCAGGGGCATCAGCTCTGGCGTTTCGTCGCAGGCGTAGCCGAACATGATGCCCTGGTCACCGGCGCCCACCTTGTCGAGGGGGTCACCGTCATGGTCGTCGGCCTCATCCACACCCTGGGCGATGTCCGGCGACTGCTGGTCGAGGGCGATCAGAACGGCGCAGCTGCGGGCGTCGAAGCCGCCGGCACGGGCACCGGTGTAGCCGATCTTCTCGATCACCCCCCGCACCAGGGTGTTGAAGTCGACGCGGGCGTTGGTGGTGACTTCCCCCGTGATCAGGCAGAGCCCGGTGTTCACCACGGTCTCGCAGGCCACCCGGCTGGAGGGGTCCTGGGCCAGGAGCGCGTCGAGCACGGCGTCGCTCACCTGATCGCAGATCTTGTCGGGGTGGCCTTCCGTCACCGATTCCGAGGTGAAGACGAAACGGCTCATAGGGGGAGGGGATCGGTCGGTGGCTGAGAGCTTATTCCCACCGCTTCGCCGGCCCCCGCGACCACGCTGAGCTCCCGCCAGTGGTCGAGCTGGGGGAAGGAATCATCCAGCGCCGCCGGCCGTCGCCAGCCCGCCCGGTAGCCCAGCACCACCGGCACGCCGGCGGCCCGCGCCATGCGCAGGTCGCTGTTGGCGTCGCCGATCAGGGCGCAGCCCTCCACCGCCACGCCCAGCTCTCCGCAGAGGCCGTGGACGGCGGCGGGGTCGGGTTTGCGGGGGTGATGCTCGGCGCTCCAGATAGCCTGGACATGGGACGCCAGATCGTGGGCCGCCAGGAAGGCCTCGATGCCTTCCACGTGGTCGTTGCTGATCACGGCGCAGCGCACGCCCGCCTGCCGCAGGGTTTCCAGCAGGGGCCGCAGGCCCGGGGTGGGGGTCGGTCGCTGGGCACTCCCCTGGCCGTGCAGGCCATCGGTGCGGGCGAACACCACCTCGGCCGTGGCCAGCGCTTCGGGCCAGCCGAGGCCCACCTGGGCCAGGGCGGTGGCGGTGGCCACCAGGTTCTGGTCGCGGCTGGCCACCGCCATCGTTCCGGCCGGGTGGACGCCGTCATCGGAAAGGCCGTAGGCGCGCCGCAGCAGGGCGGCCAGGTCGCGGTGGCGCACCGGGTCGGCCTCCGCCATCCCGGCCAGCGCCAGACAGTGAAAGACCCTGGCCTGGGCCAGGGCCACGAGCATGGGTTCGCTGTGGCTCATGGTGCCGTCCTTGTCGAACAGCACCGCCTCCAGGGGGCGATCCCCGCAGAACAGCGGGGTACCCCGCAGGGAAAGGTGAGCCATCGTCAGCGGATCCGGTGAGATCTCATTCCAGGGAGACACCCATCGGTTCGTTGTCCTCGGCCTGTTCGAGGAGCATCTGCTTGTAACGGGCCGCCATCTCCTCGGCCTTGTCGAACACCTTCTGGGGATCGCTGAGCATGTCGCCCGGTTCCGGCTCGAGGGCCTTGGTGGAGAGGGAGATCCGGCCCCGCTCGGCGTCGAGATCGATGATCATCACCTTCATTTGATCGTTGACGTTGAGCACGGTGTGGGGGGTCTCGATGTGCTCGTGGCTGATCTCGGAGATGTGCAGCAGACCGCTGACACCACCGATGTCGATGAAGGCGCCGTAGGGCTTGATGCCCCGGACGGTGCCCAGCACCACTTCGCCCACCTCGAGGCGGTTCATCTTGCGTTCCACCAGGGCCCGGCGATGGCTGAGCACCAGGCGGTTGCGCTCCTCGTCCACCTCCAGGAACTTGAGCGGCAGGAAGTCGGCGACCAGTTCCTCCTTGGCCTTGCGGGTGCTGATGTGGCTGCCGGGGATGAAGCCCCGCAGGCCCTCCACCCGCACCAGGGCGCCGCCGCGGTTGGTGGCGAACACCTCGCTGTAGATCGTGGCGTCCTCCTTCTGCAGCTGGCGTACCCGCTCCCAGGCGCGCTGATACTCGATGCGACGCACCGAGAGGGTGAGCTGGCCGTCCTCGTTCTCCTCGCTGAGGATGAAGAACTCGCGCACCTCACCGGGCTCGAGCACATCGGAGAGGTGCTCGACACGGTTGATCGACACCTCCTGCAGGGGCATGAAGGCGGCCGTCTTGGCGCCGATGTCGATCATGGCGCCCTTGGATTCCAGGGCGAAGACGGTGCCGTTGACGATGTCGCCCGGCTTGAAGTTGTAGTCGTACTTGCTGAGCAGGGCCGCGAACTCGTCCAGCGTGAAACCCACACCGTCGCCGTCCCGTGTGCTCACACGGCTGCTGGAGTCGTCGGCGCTGGGCACCTCTTCCGGGATCGCCAGATCGAGATCGCTGCCGGCCTCGATGTCGCCCGCCTCCTCGCTGCTGATCGGCGTGAGGGCTTCGAGAGTGTCGGCTTCGGAAGAAGGAGTGAGGGTCATGGAGCTGGGGCGGTCTGCCGGTGGCAGTGCGAAGGAACGGGGTCGCTGCCCGCCTGCAGCGCACACCCGATCTAACACTCTACCTGATCAGCAACGAAGCTCCGCAGTGCCAATTTGCCGTCGTTCAGGGATGCCGACCTGTGCCGCATAAGGCCACAAAAGACAGTTTCCGCAGGACATCTGCTTTTATGCGTTAAAAAGCATTAACATGATGCGGAGCTTTGTTGCTGATCAGGACACTCTATCAATGGGCCGGCTGGCCGAATGCCTGGGGGAGTGGTGCCGCGCTCAGCCCACCACCGCCAGACGGTTCTTGGCCTTGCCGCGGCTTCCCAGCCCTTCAAGGGTGGCCACGAAATCGCTGACGCTCTGGAACTGGCGATACACCGAGGCGAAGCGCACATAGGCCACTTCGCTCATCTCCCGCAGGCGCTGGAGCACCAGCTCCCCGATCTCGTTGCTGCTCACCTCCCGGCCGACCCGCTGCTGCAGGGCCAGTTCGATGTCGTCGACGACCGCCTCGAGACGGGCCGGCTCCAGACCGGTCTTTTCGCAGGCCCGCAGCAGACCGTGCAGCAGTTTGCTGCGGTTGAAGGTTTCCCGGCTGCCGTTGCGCTTGACCACGGTGATCGGAACGGTCTCGACCCGTTCGTAGGTGGTGAAGCGAAAATCACAGTTGAGGCACTCCCTGCGCCGCCGCACACTGCGCCCGGAATCGGCGGCCCTTGATTCCAGAACGCGGCTGTCGGTGTGTTGGCAGGAGGGACATTGCATCCCCGGGCACGCGTCCAAGTGCTCGGAGTGTAAACAGCTACGCGCACAAAGAGAAGGGGGCTCCCCCCCGGGGCAACCCCGGGCATGAAAAAACCCCCGGTTTCCCGGGGGGTGGCATCAATCCGTGAGGGTGGTCACTTGCCGATTTTCGGAGGGTCGCGGAAGGCAATCGCGAAAAACAGCGTCGAGATGGCCAGGGCCAGGATCAGGATGTAGGCGAAGCTCTCCATGGGAATCCTCGGGGGGACTGGCGGTCAGCTGAGGGTGGAGCCGGCCGGGGGCACGTAGCCCTCGGGCAGGCGCCGGGTGGAACGGTCACCCAGTTTGGCGAACAGACCGAACTCCACCTGCTCGCCGAGATCGGGGTCGATGCCGGCGAAGACATCACGGTAGAGGGTGCGGGCACCGTGCCAGATGTGGCCGAAGAAGAAGAGCAGGGCGAAGCAGGCGTGACCGAAGGTGAACCAGCCGCGGGGGGAGCTGCGGAAGGTGCCGTCGGAGTGGTAAGTCTCGCGGTCGAACTCGAAGGCCTCGCCGAGCTGGGCCTTGCGGGCCAGCCGCTTGACGTCGGCCGGATCGGTGAAGGTCTGGCCGTTGAGGGCACCGCCATAGACGGTGGCCGTCACTCCCTGCTGTTCGAAGGAGTATTTCGCCTCGGCCCGCCGGAAGGGGATGTCGGCGCGGACGATGCCCTGCTCGTCCTCGAGCACCACGGGGAAGTTCTCGAAGAAGTTGGGCAGTCGGCGGACCTCGAGATCATGGCCCTCCTTGTCGGTGAAGGCGATGTGGCCGATCCAGGAGGTGGGCAGGCCGTCACCGTTGATCATCGGGCCTACCCGGAACAGACCCCCCTTGGCGGGGCTGTTACCGACGTAGTCGTAGAAGGCCAGCTTCTCAGGGATGGCGGCGTAGGCTTCCTCCTTGGTGGCGCCGTTGTCGAGGGCGGTCTGGACACGACGGTTGATCTCCGTCTTGAAGTAGCCCTGATCCCACTGGTAGCGGGTGGGGCCGAACAGCTCGACCGGGGTGGCTGCCGAGCCGTACCACATGGTTCCGGCCACGATGAAGGCCGCAAAGAACACCGCGGCGATGGCGCTGGCCAGCACCGTCTCGATGTTGCCCATGCGGAGGGCCTTGTAGAGGCGCTCCGGGGGACGGGTGGTGATGTGGAAGATGCCGGCGATGATGCCGACGATGCCGGCGGCGATGTGGTGAGCCACGATCCCGCCCGGGTTGAAGGGGTTGAAACCCTCCGGTCCCCAGGCGGGCTGAACCGGTTCGAGGTGGCCTGTGAGGCTGTAGGGATCGGAGATCCACATCCCCGGCCCGAACACACCGGTGAGATGGAAGGCGCCGAAGCCGAAGCAGCCGAGCCCTGCCAGGAGCAGGTGGATGCCGAAGATCTTGGGAAGGTCGAGAGCCGGCTCCCCGGAGCGGGGGTCCTGCCAGATCTCGAGATCCCAGTAGGTCCAGTGCCAGATGGCGGCCAGGAACAGGAGGCCGCTGAAGATGATGTGGGCGGCGGCCACGCCCTCGAAGCTCCAGAAGCCGGGGTCGACGCCGGTTTCACCGGTGACGCTCCAGCCGCCCCAGCTGCCTGTCACGCCCAGGCGGGCCATGAAGGGCATGACGAACATGCCCTGGCGCCACATGGGGTTGAGGACCGGGTCGGAGGGGTCGAAGATCGCGAGCTCGTAGAGCGCCATGGAGCCGGCCCAGCCGGCTACCAGGGCGGTGTGCATGAGGTGCACGGCCAGCAGTCGGCCCGGGTCGTTGATCACGACCGTGTGCACCCGGTACCAGGGCAATCCCATTGGGGGGTCAGGTCTGGGTTGACAGTTGCCGAAGCCGGTCGCCGGGGCGATGGCGGCTAAGGAGACGCTCGGTGATTACCGATCCGTGCTGGCGATGGTAAGGGTTGCGGGCAGCGCCACGGGGCCCAGGTAACGGACCGCAACGGCGCGTCTCAGAATGGGAGCCGTCGTGTTTCCCGAGAGGTTTCCGCCATGCCCGTGATCCGGTTCGTGCGCGAGCAGCGCGACGTGGAGTGCTACCCGGGGGAGAACCTCCGGGAGGTCGCCCTGCGCGAGGGCATCGAGCTGTACGGCCTGAAGGGCCGGCTGGGCAACTGCGGGGGCTGCGGCCAGTGCATCACCTGCTTCGTGGAGGTGGTGGAGGGCGGTGCGACCAACCCCCTGACCGAGCCGACGGCGGTGGAGCAGCTCAAGCTGAGACGGCGCCCCCAGACCTGGCGGCTGGCCTGTCAGGCCCTGGTGCAGAAATCGGTGATGGTGCTCACCAGGCCCCAGGTGGGACTCGCCGACCGGGAGGGCGACCTGGCGCGGGCCCGCACCCAGCCCCTGCCGGAAGGGCCCACCGCCTGGCCCGTCCCCCCTGCCCCCGAGGAGCCGGAGGAGGAGGCCGTTCCATCCGCAACGAGCGATGAAGGGGGCGACCTTCCCGCCGATGGGCGGTGATACCTTCTCAGAACCTCTCCAGCAGTCATGGAAACCAACGACCTCGGCTTCGTTGCCAGCCTCCTGTTCGTTCTGGTTCCCGCCGTCTTTCTGATCATTCTCTACATCCAGACCAACAGCCGCCAGGGCGGCTGAGGCCGCCTCAGCGCGCCCGCCCCTCTGGCTCCCGCACCAGCAGCACCGGAGCCGGGGCGTGCACCCGGATGTAGTCACTCACGGAGCTGCCCAGCAGCTTGTCGAGATCCACCAGGGCCCGGGCCACCAGCGGCCTGCGGTCCTGGGAGGCGATCACCACCAGGTCCGCCTTCGCCTCCTCGGCGGCGGCGCACACACCGCGGGCGATGTCGCCGGTGCGGTGCAGACCCTTCATCTCCACCCCGAAGCTGCGGGCCCGCTGGATCGCCTTCTGCAGCACGTCGTCCCCGGGAGTGCGGCCACCGCGGGAGGGGGTGATGTCCTGGCGCGAGACGTGGATGCCGGTGAGGCTGCCGCCGGGGATGCCCTGCACCAGCTCGCAGGCCAGCCGCAGGGCGTCATCGCCCACCCCGGTGCCGTCGATGGCCACCAGCACCCGGTTGATGGCCTTCACGTACAGGTCGTCCCGCACCAGCAGCATGGGCCGGGTGGAGAGCTGGAAGACGTACTGGCTGGTGCTGTTGCCCAGGATCGACTGCAGCCTGCCCAGGCCCCGCGAGCCCATCACGATCAGGTCGGCCTCCAGCTCATCGGCCACCTTCAGCACGGTCAGCTTGGTGTCACCTTCCCGCACCAGGGTGTTGACCTCGCCGGGGCTGAGACCGAGCCGTTCGATGGCCTCCCTGATCAACACCTCGGCCTGCTGGCGATGGGTCTCCAGATCCAGGCCCCCCTGCTCGGGAATCACGTGCAGCAGGTTGATCCGGGCCTGGCGGCAGGGAGGGATGTCCCGCAGGATGCGGACCATCTCCTCCACATGACCCTTGCCGGAATCGGCGATCAGCAGGTTGCGGAACACGGACGTCAAAGAGGCTCCGGTTCAGCCTATGGCTGATCCTGTTTCCGCACTCCCCTGTGGTGAAGACCGTGATGCAGTGTTCGGAAGGGGCCTGGTGGTGCCTGAACCGGCGGGTGCTGCCCCAGCACACCGATCACGCCGGCGTGATGTGGCACGGGGCCTACCTGGCCTGGCTGGAGGAGGCCCGCGTCGAGGCCCTGGCCCGGGCCGGCCTCCACTACAGCGCCCTTTCGGCCCGGGGGCTGGAACTGCCGGTGGTGGGCCTTCGCATCGACTACCGGCAGGCCCTGTTCCACGGCGACGCAGTGGAGATCCTCAGCCGGGTGCTGCCGCGGGAGGGCGTCAAGCTGCCCTGGCAGAGCCGTCTGCTGGGCCCGGATGGGGCCCTGGCGGCCGAGGCCCGCGTGGATCTGGTGCTGGTGGATCTCTCCGGGGGGACTTCGCGGCGCCGGCTGCAGCGGCGGCTCCCGCCTGACCTGGAAAAGGCCCTGGCCGTCCTGCGGGCGGGACCCGCCGACGGCGACCCTCATTGATAGTACACTTGTACTGCTGTTCGGCTGTCGGCGCGGGCCATGGGAGATCTGGTGCTGGGAGCCTTCCCCCACGGGGAGGCTCCCACCTGGGACCGGCAGCAACGGCTGTGGTGGCTGCTCTGGAGTCGCTGTCCCGGCCTCGGTTGGCAGCGCCTGCGGGCCCTGGAGTCCCGCTGTGGTGGGCTCGCCGCCGCCTGGGAGGCCTCCGCCGCCGAGCTGGCGGCGGTGCCGGGCCTCGGTGAGGGGCTGGTGGCGGTGGTGGAGCGCTTCCGCCGCCGCTGGGGGCCCCGGCCACTGGAGGCCTTCGCGCCCCGCTGTCGCTATGGACGCGGCGTGCTCGTGCCTGGCGACCGGGGCTGGCCGGCGGGTGTGCGGCGGCTGCAGCGGCCTCCCCTGCAACTGTGCTGGCAGGGCCGGGGCAGCCTCTGGCCCCACCTGGGCCGTCGCCGCTCGGTGGCGGTGGTGGGCACCCGGCGTCCGTCCCTCCATGGCCTGTCGATGGCCCAGGCCATCGGTGCCGCCCTCGCCGAGGCCGGCTGGCCCGTCCTGAGCGGTCTGGCGGAGGGGATCGATGGGGCCGCCCATCAGGGGTGTCTGGCGGCAGGAGGGGCCCCGGTGGGGGTGCTGGGCACACCGCTGGGTCGTGCCTATCCCCTTCATCACGCGCTGCTGCAGAGCCAGGTGGCCAGGCAGGGCCTGCTGGTGAGCGAGCTGGCCGAGGGGGCCGCCGTGCGCCCCGGCAGCTTCGCCGCCCGCAACCGCCTGCTGGTGGCCATGGCGGCCGCGGTGGTGGTGGTGGAGTGCCCGGTGGTCAGCGGGGCGCTGCATTCGGCCGAGCTGGCCTGGCAGCTGGAGCTGCCCCTCTGGGTGGTGCCGGCCGATGCCGGCCGGGCCTCGGCCAGGGGCAGCAACCAGCTGCTGGCCAGGGGGGCCACACCCCTGCTCCTCCCCGCCGATCTGATCGGCCAGCTGGGTCCCGGTCCCCTGGCCGGCCGAGGCCCCGGGCCGGGCCCGGCAGGGGATGGGGCGGCCGCCCGCAACCCGGCCGCGCCCACCCGGCCGGCCGATGCCGAGGCGATGGCGGCCGAGGGGCTGCTGGCGGCGGTGGGGGGTGGCGCCAGCCTCGAGCAGCTCAGCCTGGTCCTCGATCGCCCCATGGCCGAGCTGATGCCCCGGCTGCTGGAGCTGGAGCTGTCCGGGCGGCTGCGGGCCGAAGCGGGCCTCTGCTGGCGTCCCTGCTGAGGCCGTCGCCCCTGATTAGGCTCCCCCCATGGTTTCCCCGGCCGGTCCCGCCCCGATCTCCGCCGCTTCGCCGCCCGGGTCCGAGGCCCTGACGGTCACGGGGGCCGAACTGCTGGAGTGGCGCAGCGGCCTGCTGGCCCGGGGCGGCGCCGCCGCCGACCTCGACTGGTTGCTGGATCTGGGCGGTGGGCTTCGCTGGAGTCAGCTGCAGTCGCTCTGGTGCCACCCTCAGGCCGCCATCCGGCTCGATTGTCCCCTGGAGGCGCTCGAAGCCCTCTGGCGCCGCCACCGCCGCAGCCATGAGCCCCTGCAGTACCTGGTGGGCCGCTGCCCCTGGCGCGACCTGGAACTGCCGGTGGCCCCCGGGGTGCTCATCCCCCGGCAGGAAACGGAGCTGCTGGTGGACCTGGCCCTGGAGCTGCAGCGGCCGGGCCCCCCCATCAGCCATTGGGCCGACCTGGGCACCGGCTCCGGCTGTCTGGCCATCGCCCTGGCCCGCAGCCTTCCCGCCAGCCTGGGCTTCGCGGTCGAGGCCAGCGCCGAGGCCCGGGCCCAGGCCGGCGCCAACCTCGGCCGCTGGGACCTGCAGCGCCAGGTGACCCTGCTGGCGGGCGACTGGTGGCAGCCGCTGGAGCCCTGGTGGGGCAGGCTGGATCTGGTCGTGAGCAACCCCCCTTACATCCCCAGCGCCACCCTGGCCGGGCTGGAGCCGGTGGTGCGCGATCACGAACCCCTGCTGGCGCTTGATGGCGGTCCCGATGGGCTGAGGGCCCTCCGTTCGATCGTGGCCGGGGCCCGGCAGGGGCTGGCCCCCGGGGGGCTGCTGCTGCTGGAGCACCACCACGACCAGAGCGAGGCGGTCGGTGCGCTGCTGCGCGCCGCCGGTCTGGAACGGTTCGCGGCCCATGCCGACCTGGAGGGTCGGGCCCGCTTCGCAAGTGCCTGGAGACCGGGCGCCCGATGACCGGTCCTTCCGACCTGGTCAGGCGCCTGGCGGCCGGTGAGGCCGTCCTGTTCCCCACGGACACCCTGCCGGCCCTGGCCTGCCGGCCGGAGGCGGCCGCCCTGCTCTGGCGCCTCAAGCAGCGGCCAGCCGACAAGCCGCTGATCCTGATGGGGGCTGACCTGCCCCAGCTGATCGAGGCCCTCGGGGTGCCCTGGCAGGAGGCCTGGCTGGAGCAGGCCCGGCTCAGCTGGCCCGGGGCCGTCACCCTGGTGCTGCCGATCACCGGAGCCCTAACCGACCATCTCCATCCCGGTGGCACCAGCCTCGGCCTGCGGGTGCCGGCCTGCCAGCGGGCCCGGGAGCTGCTGCGCCTCAGCGGCCCGCTCGCCACCACCAGCGCCAACCGTTCCGGCCAGCCCCCGGCCACCACCGCGGCGGAGGCCGCCCGGCAGTTCCCCGGGCTGGCTCTGCTGGAGCCCCTGCCCTGGCCCTCCGGTTCCGGACAGGCCAGCACCGTTCTGGCCTGGCGGGGGGAGGAGCACGGCGACGACCCCTGGGCTGTGCTCCGCTCCGGGGCCACCCCGGCGCCGGGCGCGGGAGGGGCCTGATGCTGCCACTCCTGCTGGTGGTGCTGCTGGGGGTGTCCCTGAGTCACTGGGTGCTGGTGCCCCTGGTGCATCTGGCCACCCCCCTGTTCGAACTGGGCTGGCTGGGCTGGCTGCTGCTGGCCCTCGGCCTCTGGCTGTTCGCCGGCGCCTGATGGCCCCCCGCTGACGCGCCCGCCGGCCGCCGCCCGCCCTGGGCCAGCCGGCACCTAGGAGTTTGTCGTCCGTAGCGACCAGCAGCACTGGAAGCACAACACGGGTTCTGTTCGGCAGTACCGGTGGGTTCCTGGTTGAGCGGCGGCGATGTCGTCCGGCGGATGAGGCAGTTACCTCTTCCCATTATCCCGTCGCTGCCATCAGCACCTGCTGCTGGGCTCGCCTGAAACGGAACAGCTTGAGCAAGTTATGCGTGGCCGCGATCAGGTGCCACTCGCCATTCACTTTCTCCAGGCCTCGCAGCAGAA
Organism: Microcystis elabens FACHB-917; assembly: GCF_014698445.1. GTDB lineage: Bacteria > Cyanobacteriota > Cyanobacteriia > PCC-6307 > Cyanobiaceae > Cyanobium > Cyanobium elabens. The sequence continues at coordinate 108,563 of NZ_JACJSZ010000005.1, read as the reverse complement.
ATCTGCGCAGGCCCCGGCCCTCCTTGATCTGTCCGTTCACCGGCTCCACGATCGCCTTGCGCTGGGCGTAGATCGCCGATCCCTTCTTGCTTCTGAGCTTGCGGGCCATGCGAGCTTTGGCATCGGCACCTCTGGACAAAGGCCCCCGCAGCGGCGGAGGGGGTTGGCCGTGCGGCAGGCGACCGGTGGCGATGTACGCATCAATGCCCTGATCGCTGCAGGCGTTGGCGTTGTCCTCACTCCAGTAGCCCGCATCCATCGTCATCACATCCGGCAATGCTCCGGCGCTGGCAGAAATCCGCTTGAGCCTGGGATCCAGGTGCTCTGCATCCGGCGGCTGATTGCTCACGCCCACTGCCACGATCACCTGATGGTCGCTGTCGACGGCCAGCTGGCAGTTGTAGCCCTGCAGATAGGACCCGCCGGACTGCATGAGATGGCTGTCGGAATCGGTGAAGTGGCGCTGGGTCTTGTGCATGGGTATGCCGTCAGCTTTCCGGGCAGGCCACGCCTGGGCATCGCGTCAGCCTCCAGGCGTTCCAGATCCGGTGGCTCCAGCCCAGCGTTCTCGGCAGCCTCGATCGCCTTCTCCTTGGCGGCCTTGACCTTGCTGGCTGTCGCCTCCGCTCTCCTGTTCAGCTTGGCCTGCTCGGCAGCTGCTGCATTCGATTCCTCGGCTGAGGCCACTTTCGCTCTGGCCTTCTCCGCTTCCTCCTGCCGCTGCCGCGCAGCAGCGGCAGCGGTCTCCGCCTCCATCTCCTTTCGGGCCTGACGGATTTTCTCGAGGTGGCTCTGCTTGTGTCTCAGTTCATCCGGCAGGTCGCTGCCCAGGTTGCCCTTGCCGTACTTGCGGTCTTCCTGGGCATCCAGGATCTCGGCCTTGCGGATCAAAGCGTTGATCTCCTTTTCCAGCTCCTTCTCCGCCCTGAGCATCCGCTCGTGGCTCATGGCCTTGTGCTTGAAGGCATTGGACTGAACCTTGGTGCCATCGAGGGCCACATGGCCCAGACTCACCATGCCGGTGATCTGGCAGAGCCGCAGGATCTGAACAAACAGACCCTTGAGCGCATCGAGGTTGCGGCGGCGAAAATCACTGATCCGGCTGTGGTCCGGCTGCTGATTACCGGTCAACACCCGGAAGGCCAGATCCTCGTAGCAGGCACGCTCGATCTTGCGGGAGGAGACGATGCCCTCGCAGTAGGCGTAGAGCAGGAGCATCGTCATCATCCGCGGGTCAAACCCCTTCTCGCCGCGGGGATCCTTGGCCTGAGCTGGAATCAGGATGGCCGAGAGATCCAGCTCGTCGATCAGGTCCAGCAGGAGATACACCCTAATGGTCCTCGGAGAGCCACTCGCGGGGCGACGGCGGCAGCAGGGTGGTCTGCTCCGGCTGCCAGGGGCGAAAGGTCTTGCGCTTCTGCATGCCTCAGTTAATTGCCCAGATCCATTGCAGTCACTGAGATCTGGTCAGATTCAGGTTCGCCCGTGGAGAGTGCCTGCTGGATCTATGCGCGACACGCTCCTAGCCTCCCCAGCGACTCTCCCGGCATCGCCCTCGTCTGCGGCCGGTCCCGATGTCCAGCGCCGATGGCGGCGTGCCCGACGCCCCCATGACCCTCCCTTCCGCCGGTGATCCCGGCCTGGCCGCCTTCGGCTCCAGCCTCACGGCCATCACCCTGGCCGAGCTGGGCGACAAGACCTTCTTCATGGCGCTGATCCTGGCGGCCCGCCATCGCCCCCGCTGGGTGTTTCTGGGGGCCTTCGCCGCCCTCACCCTGGTCACCCTGCTGTCCCTGGGCATGGGATACGGCCTCCGGGAGTGGCTGCCCCAGGCCGTGGTTCCCTGGCTGGCGGCGGTCCTGTTCCTGGGGTTCGGCTTGAAGCTTCTGCTCGATGCATCCCGCCTTCCGGCCGATGCGGCCGCGGAAGAGGCCCACGAGGCGGAGGCGGCCATCGCTGCGGCCGAGAGCGATGGCCGTGTCCGGGGTCCCGGCGCCGTGATCTGGGAGGCCTTCGTGCTGGTGTTCCTGGCCGAACTCGGGGACCGCACCCAGTTCGCCACCATCTTCCTGGCGGCGGCCCCGGCGTTCAGCTTCGCCGGCCTGCTGGCCGGCACGCTCCTCGGCCATGCGCTGGTCACCTGGCTGGCGGTGGGGGCGGGCCAGTGGATCGGCGGCCGGATCAGCGAGAGGGTGCTTTACCGCCTCAGTGGGGGCCTGTTTCTGGCCTTCGGACTCCTGTCGATATGGAAGGCGATCGGCTGAGGCGCCTCAGCGGGAAGCGGGCTGCTGCAGATCCCAGCGGAACAGGCCCCGCAGGGTGGGCTGCTGGAACGGCCCCTCCTCCATCGTCGGAGTGAACTCCACCCGTTCGTTGACGGGCACCGTCAGGGGGCGCTCCGGGGGGCCGACGGCCGGCAGGGTTCCGGCCCCGGCCGCTGGTGCTGTCCCGCCGGGATGCCCGTAGCGGGTGCGGTTGCCGGGGCTGCCCAGGATCTCGGCACCGAAGCGGGCTGCCGCCTGAGGCGGCTGCTGAGGCGAGACCGGCGGCGGCGGGGGCGGTGGGGCCTGGGCCAGGTCCCCGGTGAGGGCGATCAGCCCCCCCACCAGCCAGGCGTGGCACGACATAGCTTCCCGCTCGCTGTGCTGAGGAGATGGTAGGGGCGGTGGATCCGGTTCCCTGAGTACACGCAACAGAATCATCCATGTTTACCAAACCGTGGATCAGCAGATTCTCTGGGATGCGATCCAGAACGACCTCCCTGGCTTGAAAACCTCTTTGCTGGATGTGCTGAGAACCAATCCCCCGGTGCCCTAGCTGGTGTTGTGAAGACATCCACCGGAAACTTCGACATCAGCCAACCAGTACGGTTTCGGCCAGGAAAACCTCCTCGACAGGATCCTCCTAGATCAGGGATTCCATCCCAAAAGTCTCGATGTGAAAGGCAAGAGCGGAGCGCACATGCTCAAGGGCTGCTTCGTATCTGTCGCCCTGCCCCACCACCGATTGGAAGCATTGCGATGGCATGTCTGGCTTTCTTCGTTGCGTGTATTGCCGTGTAGGTCGGGAATGGGGCGGGCAAACGCGCCTGCTCCTCCTCGACGATCCCGATCGCCGCCTCCACCCGCCGCCCTGGGCCCTGCCGATCCCGGTGCGCGTTCAAGGCCGCCACAGCCGCGCCGAAATCGAAGCCGCCCACTGCTGCGCAGAAGCCTGGCGGCTACGGCATCCTGCGCGATGACGCCCCCTGGATCCACCGCGAAGGCGTCCTCCGGCACGAACCCAGCCACACCGGCCGCACCTCACGGGCGGCGCCAGGCCCGGCAGAGTCGTTCCACTTCGCGGGTGCGCTGATGGCGACGGGCGCCGCCACGGCTGGCCGGCCACAGACCGTCTACGCCTGCCTGGGGATCACCCTGGGCCAGGCGGGCCTGTTCATGGCGTTGCCCTCGCTGCCGGCGATGGCGGCGGACTTCGGGGTGCTGCTGGCGCTGCGGCTGCTGCAGGGGGTGGGGGGTGGGGGCCGGCTGCGGCACCAGCGTGTCGCGGGCCTGCCTGCGGGATGTGGTCAGCGGCCGGCCGCTGGCACGGGCGATGGGGGTGGTGGGGATCAGCTTCGCCCTGGCCCTCGGGCTGGGGCCGTTCCTGGGCGGCTGGATCGGCCAGCTGGGGTCCTGGCGCGGCGACGATCTGCTGCTGGCGCTCCTTGGCGCCCTCTCCCTGGCCTATCTGGCCCGCCACCTCGAGGAAACACGCGCCCTCCCGCCCGGCGCCGGAGCGCACCCCAGCGTCCGGGCCTGCCTCGTCGGCTACGGCCGACTGCTGAGGGGCCCGCGCTTCCTGGTGCCGGCGCTGATCGCCACCCTCGGCACCGGCCTGGTGGCCGCCTTCGACGCCGCCAGCCCCCTGGCGTTCGAGCGCCGCTTCGGGTTCAGCTCCGCCGCCTTCGGCAGCCTGAGCCTCTCCCTCAGCGCCGCCTATCTCCTGGGCTCCCTGGCGCTCTCCCGCAGCGTGGAACGGCTGGGTCAGCAGGTCCTGCTCAGGGTCGGCGTGGCGGCCGTCCTGGCCGGCAGCGCCACGATGCTGCCGCTGGGCGTGGCGGGCCGGTTCGATCCGGCCAGCCTGCTGCTGCCGATGCTCCTGGCGGTGCCGGGGGTGGGCCTGCTGGTGCCGCTCGGCCTGGGGATGCCCATGCAGGCCTTTCCGGAGCGGGCCGGCCAGGCCTCGGCCCTCACCGGTTTTCTGCAGCAGGAGGGCACGGCCCTGCTGGTGGCCCTGGTGGTGACGCTGCCCGGCGGCAGCCAGGTGCCCCTGGCCCTAACCCTGGTGGCGCTGGCCCTGCTGCTGGCCATCCTGGTGAGGCTCCAGGAACGGCTGGGTTGAAACGGGACGGCGCAGCGCCAGGGAAACGGACGGAGAATGGGCCCATTCACGACGGCCTCGATCCAGCCTGCCTGCGTCCCTTCTGGTACCCGGTGCTGCCGCTGGGCCAGCTGGGCCACGAGCCCGTGTCCATCGAACTGCTGGGCGACACCCTGGTGCTCTGGCGCGTCGGCGACGAGCGGGTGCGGGCCGCCCCGGATCGCTGCCCCCGCCTCTCGGGCGGCCGCCGCAGCCCGCAGGGGCAGCTCGTCTGCCCGTATCACGGCTGGAGCTTCGATGGCGACGGCCTCTGCCGCTCCATCCCCCAGCAGCCGGAGCGTCCCATCCCCGCCGCCTGCGCCCTGCCGCTGCTCCCCGTGCGCGAGAGCTGCGGCTACGCCTGGGTCTGCCCGGGCGGGGAGGCCCTGCTGCCGCCCCCCTGCTTTCCCGAGGAGCACGACAGCGCCCATCGCCTCATTCCGGGGTTCTGGGAACGATGGGAGTGCTCCCCCTTCCGCCTGATCGAGAACGGCCTCGACAACTTCCACCACTTCTTCGTTCACCGCGGCCTGCTGGAGGCCACCAGCCCGATTCCCGATCCGATCCGGCGGCCTGGAGGAACTGCCGGATGGCTTCCGCTTCTCCATCCCGCTGCAGGTGCACAACAACGCCGTGCTCACCAGCACCCTCGGCGAAGAGGCCGGCACGCTCACGGTGGAGCGCACCGTGCGCTGGATCGCGCCCCTGGGGCTGAGCCTCGAGCTGGCCTGGCCCAACGGCCTGCGCCAGCGGATCGTGCTCTACGCCGTGCCCCGCAACGAGACCTCCACCCAGGTGACCCGCTTCTACTTCCGCAACGACCGCGAGCAGGACGTTCCGGACGAGGCGATGGTGCGTTTCGAGCAGGGGTTGATCGATCAGGACCGCGCCATCCTCACGGCCATGCCCGCCGGACTGGCGCCCTGGCCGCCGGGGGAGCACCTGATCGAGGCCGACCGGCCCATCGCCCAGGAGCTGCTTCAGCTCACCTGAGCCAGCAGATCCCCGGGGCGGGGCTTGTGGCCGAACTGGATCGCCGTGCCCGTCATCGCCTCCAGGTAGCGGAAGAAGCGGTACACCGGGGCGGCGTTGACGCTGGCATTGCCCACCGGGATCACCCCATCTCGCAGCGTCTGCGCCTGGCTCTCGATGAAGAGGCGGTCCTCCTCGTTGTTGTGGTTGGAGAGATCGTGCAGGGCCTTGCGCATCGGTCCGTTCTCGAGCAGTCCCCGCCAGGCGCCCCCGGCGTAGAGGCACCCCCGCAGCACGGTGCTGCCGCGGCTGTCGGGAACGAACAGCACCGCCGGGTGCAGGCCGTCATCGAGCTTGTTGAGCCAGAGATTGGGGGCGCCGCCCACCTTCCAGTCGGCCCGCATATTCTCTCGGTATTGCGCGTAAGTGACCAGCACCGACTGCTCGTCGTCGTCGCACACCATGTGCAGGCCGCTGAGGGTCTCCTGGCCCATCCAGCGCCGCAGACGATGCACCGTGCGGGCGATGCTGTGCACATGGAAGCCGTGGGTGTGGTCGATGCCGCTGGTGAGCACCAGCCCCCAGGGCCCGACCGGATAGCGGTAGTGGAACAGGGGCAGGCAGTCGGTGCGGCCGGCATCGTTGAGCTCCCGCGCGAACTCCTGCGGCAGCCGTGCCGCCGCCAGGGCCTCGGCCACCTCCGGCGCATGCCAGGCCCGCGGATCGCCCGAGAACAGCGCCCGGCCCGCCGGCGGCCAGAGGAAACCGCCCCACTCGCGCACCGGCAGCGTCACCAGGTGCTCGGCCTGGCCGGTTTCGCCGTGGAGGGTGGCCACGCAGCGGCCCGACTGTCGAACTCCTGGAAGTGGTAGGGGCAGCGCACCACCGAGCCCTTCACCAGCGGCGGCTGGCCCCCGCACGAGAACGACACCGGCCGGTGGGGGCAGACATCGATGTGGGCCGACCTCCTGCCGTCGGCGCCGCGCACCAGCAGCAGGGGCAGTTCGAACGCCCCAGGGAGAGGGCGGACTCCGGCCGCAGATCCACGCTCGGCAGGAGGGGCCAGGCCAGCAGCTTCTCCGACAGCCAGGGGCGGTCGAGATCCAGATAGGCAGCCATGGAGCTGAAGCAGAAAGAGAGGTTAGTGGACGCGTTACGGGCCACGGTCATGGGCCCATGGTCCTGTCACGACGAACAGCTGTAGTGGGACACCCCGCCGGCGTTGAAGAACTCCCGGGGCCTGAGCCGGTCGTAGGTCGCCTCCAGCTCGGGGGGGAGCGCCTCGTAGGGACGGCTGAACACGGCCTGCAGTTCCTGGATCAGGCTGAAATCACCCAGCGCCGCCCGCTCGTAGGCGGGCACCACCAGCCATTCGCGCCAGTTGACGGCCGGGTTCACCCGCTGCATCGCCGCCGCCGTGGCCTGGAGGTCGCCGCCGGCCGCGACCCGCTCCCGCCAGCGCTGCAGCCAGCCGCCCCATTGGCCATCGAGTTCCTCGGAGCTGGGCTGGTAGAAGCTCTCCCTGAGGGCGGATACATCCGCGGGAATCTCCGACAGCCGGCGGAAGAAGATCCCGTAATCCACCCGGGAGCGCAGCATCAGCTCCAGCAGCTCGTTCATCAGGGCGGCGTCGTAGGTCGCCAGGCCGAGCTTGCGGGCCCACATCGACTCGAGCGCCTCCTGCATCGCCGCCGCGAAGCCCCCGTGGATCCCATCCAGCCGCGCCAAGGCCTCGGCGGCGTCCTCCAGCAGCGGCCGCAGGGCACTCCAGAACATCGTGTAATTGGCTTCGGCCGCCGCCGGCTGGTTGAAGAAGCAGAAGTGCTGGCCGCCGCCGGTCCAGGGCTGGAAGCGGGGGTCGAACCGTTCGCAGAAGCCGAAGGGGCCGTAGTCGAGGGTGTAGCCGCCGGCGGCGCAGTTGTCGCTGTTGAAGTTGCCCTGGCAGTAGCCGACCCGGATCCAGTCGGCCACCAGGGCGGTGAGCCTGCCGCGGAACAGGCGCGCCAGCTCGAGCACCTGCTCACTGAAATCCAGCGCCGGATCGATCTCGCTCCGGTAGTGGCGTTCGATCAGGTGCGCCACGATCATCCGCAGCTCCTGCAGCGCCTCCGGATGGGCCCCGCTGCGGACACGGCGGGCGAACAGCTCCAGCTGGCCCACCCGCAGGAACGACGGCGCCACCCGGGTGGTGATCGCCGCCGGATTGTCCACCAGGATGTCGGGATCGAAGGAACGGGAGTCCGGGGAGTACCAGGGCCGGCGCACCGTTTCGGAGCGGGACACGATCAGCGACAGGGAGCGGGAGGTGGGCACCCCCAGGGCGTGCATGAACTCCTGCGCCAGGAACTCACGCACACTCGAGCGCAGCACGGCGCGGCCATCGGCGCCGCGGCCGTAGGGCGTCGGCCCGCCGCCCTTGAGCTGCATCTCCCAGCGCCGGCCCTCGAACACACCCTCGAACACCGAGATCGCCCGGCCATCGCCGTAGCCGTTGCCGGTGCCGAACGGGCACTGCTGGGTGTACTCGGTGCCGTAGATCGACAGGGCATAGCCGGTGGCCCAGCCGAACGGGCGCATCGGACCGGTGGCCGCGCCGATGTCGCCGGAGAACAGGCGCAGGAAGCCTTCGTCGTGGGCCAGCTCCTCGCCCAGGCCCAGCTCCCGGAACAGGCTGGCGCCGAGGGCCACCAGCCGCGGCTCCGGCAGCGGCGTAGGGGTCACCGGCACGTAGTGGCCGGAGAACACCTGGCGGGGCCGGTGATCCTGGCCGTCGACGCTGGCCTGGGGATCCGCCCGCAGAGTATCCAGCAGCGAATAGTCGGCCCGCTGGGCGAAGTCCGCGAAGGTTCTGCTCATCACGGTGCTGGGCACGTCTGTCGGCACGGGTCTCTCGGGTGTGGCGCGGCCTGGGCAGGGCCCTGACGCTGAGGTCCCCATCCTGGAGAGCGGCACCCGTCCGGCGCCTGATCCGGGCTCAGGCGTTCCAGATCTCCTCCAGCTCCAACCGCAGGCCCGGCAGTTCCGGCTCCCCGTCGAGCACGGCAAGCCCCTTCAGCCGCTGCGGTTCGCCGCTGGCGCGCCACACCTCCACACCGCGGATTTCGGGCAGCAGCAGCCAGCCCACCCGGGCCCCATTCGCCTGGTAGGCGGCCATCTTGCGGCGCAGATCCGGCAGCCGATCCGATGGACTGGCGAGCTCCACCACCAGATCGGGGCACAGGGGCGGAAAACCCTCGCGCTCAGCACTGGAGAGGGCCTGCCAGCGCTCCAGCCGCACGGCGCTGGCATCCGGACTCAACACGGAGCCATCGGGCAGCAGGAAACCGGTGGAGCTGTCGAACACGCACCAGCCGTGCTCCAGGCGGGCCCACAGACCCAGCTGCACCGCCAGCTGGTTGTTGCGCCGTCCGGTTTCTCCGCCTGCAGGGGCCATCTCGATCAACCGCCCGTCCGCCGCCAGCTCCAGCACCGCCTCTGGATTCGCCGCACAGAGTTCGGCAAATTGGGCCGGCGTGAGCCGCAGCGCTTCGCTCAGCTGGCGGGGCAGGGTGAGCATGGCCCTGCGGAGGCGCAAACGACTCCTCAGATCCTAGGCAGGGTTCAGGCGGCCAGCTGCTCCAAGGCCCGGCTCACCGTCCAGCACCAGCGCCCCATACCGCCGCACCGCCCTGAGGTGATCGGCGTCCGCCCGCAGGCCGATGAAACCGTCCTGCCGCACCGCCAGCAGGGTGAGGGGGCCCAGCCCCAGGCTGGGCGCCGCCTCCAGCCGCATGGCCACCACCTCCTGCCGGCGGGCCGCCGGGTCGGCCTGCAGGGCGGCGATCGCCCGGTCGCGGACGGCGCGCTCGGCGGGCTCCCGCAGCCCGTGGGCCGCCTCGGTGGCGTCGCCGGAACGGCAGATCTGCTGCGCCACCGGCCGCCGCTCCTGCCCGTAGCTGTCCAGCAGAGCCGGGGACGCGACGCCGTGGTGCACCAGGGCCAGCTTCCAGGCCAGGTTGGCGGCATCCTGCAGCCCGGCGTTCATGCCGTGCCCCTCGGCGGGGGAGCACACGTGGGCGGCATCGCCGGCCAGGAACACGGGCCCGGCGCGGAAGGCGCGGGCCACCCGGCTGTGGCAGTGGAAGCGGCTGGGGTTCTCCACGTCGGCGAAGCGAGCCTGGGGCAGGTAGCGCTGCAGCACGGCGGTGGCCTCGCCTGGGAGCTCGACACTCCCCCCAACCTGGGCCTGCTCACCCGGCTGGCCGACGACCTGGCCAGCCGCCTCCGCGCCCTGCCCGGCACCGACCGCGTGGAGCTCAGCGGCGAACCCGACGAGGAGATCCGGGCGGATCGCCGCCAGCGACGCCAAGGAGGCCGCCGGCCAGGTGCGGGGCCGCAGCAGCGCGCTGCTGCTGGAGGTGGACGGCGCCCTCGATTCCCTGAAGCGCATTCGCGCCATCCCCCTGCAGTCCGGCACCGACGGCGCCGGGGCGCACCTCGGCCAGGTGGCCGCCGTCAGCCGCGGGGTGCGCCGGCCCGCCTCGCGCCTGGCCCTGGTGGGCGGCCGTCCGGCCGTGGTGGTGTCGGCCACGGTGGCCGCCGACGCCCGGGTCGACCTCTGGGCCCGCCAGGCCCGCACCGAGCTGGCTGCGGTGGGGGCCATCCTGCCCGGGGGACTGGGGCTGCACACCGTGCTCGACCAGAGCCGCTACGTGCAGGAACGCCTCGATGGGGGAATCGGCAACCTGGCCACCGGCTCGCTGCTGGTGGTGGCCGTGTCGGTGCTGATGCTCGGCGGCCGGGCGGCCCTGGTGGTCGGGGTGGCCCTGCCCCTGTCGGCCCTGATGGTGTTCGGCTGGATGCGGGTCCTGGAGGTGCCCCTGCACCAGATGTCGACCACCGGCCTGATGATCGCCCTGGGGCTGCTGATCGACAACGCCATCGTCGTGGTCGACGAGGTGCAGCAGCGGCTGCGCTCCGGCGACGGCCCCGGCGCGGCGGTGCGCCGTTCGGTGCGGTGCCTGCTGGTGCCGCTGCTGGGGTTTCTGGCCTTCGGCAGCCTCGAGCAGCAGTTCTTTCCACCCACCAACCGGGACCAGTTCCAGATCGAGCTGCGGCTGCTCCGGCAGAGCGCCCTGGAGCGCACCGAGGCCCTGGCCATGGCGGTGCGGCAGCGGATCAGCCGGGACCCCCACGTCGACGACGTGCACTGGTTTCTCGGCGAGAGCGCCCCACCGTTCTTCTACAACGTGATCGCCTCCGAGGAGAACGCCCCCCACCACGCCCAGGGCCTGGTGCAGCTGCGGAGGGCCGAGGGGGTGCGACGGACGATCCGCTCCCTGCAGAAGGAGCTGGATCGGGCGTTCCCGGAGGCCCAGATCCTGGTGAAGCAGCTGGAACAGGCCCCCCCTTCGAGGCGCCGATCGAGCTGCGGCTGGAAGGGGCCGATCTGGAACTGCTGCGCCGCAACGGCGACGAACTGCATGGCCACCTGGCCCAGCTGGAACCCGTGACCCACACCGCCGCCAGCCTGAGCGAGGCTCTGCCCCGTCTGGCCCTGGCGGTGGATGAGGAGCAGGCCCGCCGCAGCGGCCTCGACAACCGCGCCATCGCCCGCCAGCTCCAGGCCGGCCTCGAGGGCAGCGTCGGCGGCTCGATCCTGGAGCGGGTCACCACCCTGCCGGTGCGGGTGCAGGTGGCCGAGGCCCGGCGCAGCGATCTGGCGCAGGTGGCCTCGCTGGATCCTGGTGGCCCCCGGCAGCGCAACACCGATTCCCCTCGGGGCCCTGGCCGGGCTGCGGCTGGAGCCGGAGCTGGCGGCGATCGAGCGCCGCGACGGACAGCGGGTCAACACGGTGCAGGCCTTCCTGCAGGCGGGCGCGTTGCCGGCGACCGTGCTGCGGGACTTCCGCCGCCAGCTGGAGCGGCAGGGCTGGCAGTTGCCGGCCGGGGTGAGCCTGGCCTACGGCGGCGAGGCCGATGCCCGCGGCGATGCGGTCGCCAACCTGCTCTCCACGGTGGCGCTGGTGTCGGTGGGGTTGGCGGCCCTGGCTCTGAAGCTCAGCGGATCGCCGTTCGGCTTCACCGCCATCCTCGGCACCCTCGGGCTGATCGGGCTGGCGGTGAACGACGCGATCGTGGTGCTCACCGCCATCCGCAGCGATCCGGTGGCCCGCCGCGGTGACCCCGCCGCCACCGCCGCGGTGGTGGTGGAGCACGCCACCCGCCACGTGGTCGCCACCACGCTCACCACCGTGGTGGGCTTCCTGCCCTTGATGCTCGATCCCACCGGCTTCTGGCCGCCGCTGGCGATCGCCGTGGCCGGCGGTCTGCTGGGGGCCACGGGCCTGGCGCCTTACTACATGCCGGCGGCCCACGGCCTGCTGGCGCGGGCCAGCTGGCCCGCCGCTGGCCAGACTTTGGGGCGTCACCGTCCGAGTCCTGCGGCATGAAGCGTCTCCCTGGCGTGCGGGTGGTCCTGCTGGCCCTGGCCCTGGCGGTGCCCATGTGCCGGGCCGTGGCCGCCGGCGGGCTGCCCGGCTACGCCCCCGGCAGCGGCGTGGACGCCGCCGAGGCCCGCCGCATCGGCCGCTGGGCCCTGGCCAAGCCGTCCCCGGAGCCGCGATCGCCCTGGTGCAGGACCGGCGGCTGACGCTGGCGGAGGGCTTCGGGGTGCGCGACCTGGCCACCGGCGCCCCCACCACCGCCGACACGGTGTTCCAGCTGGCCAGCGTCTCCAAGACCTTCACCGCCGCCACCATGGCCGCTTTGGTGGATCGCCGGCGGCTCACCTGGGAGCAGCCGATGGTGTCGCTGCTGCCTGACTTCCAGCTGCACGGCGCCTACGCCGGCCGCTGGGTGAACGCCCGCGACCTGCTCGTGCACCGGGCCGGCTTTCCCCCCTTCTTCGGCGACCTCTTCGATCACCTCGGCTACGGCGACGCCGGCGTGCTGCGCCGGATCCGCTACGTGGAGCCCGCCACCTCCTTCCGCCACCGCCCCGCCTACTCCAACATCGGCTTCTTCCTGGCCGGCGAGCTGGCGGCGAAGGCCGGCGGCCAGCCCTTCCCGGCCCTGGCCCGCCGCCTGATCTTCGAACCCCTGGCCATGGGCCGCACCGGCGTGGCCAGCACCCTGATCGGCGACGGCACCGGCCCAGGGGCGCTCACCGACGTCAGCCGCTCCCACGCCGTGGTGAACGGGCGCCTGCAGTTGGTGCCCCCCAACCTCAGCGCCCTGTTCATCGCCGCCGGCGGCTTCGCCAGCAGCGCCGGCGACCTGGGCCGCTACCTGACGATGCTGACCCGCGGCGGCGAGCTCGACGGCCGGCGGGTGCTCTCGGAGGCGGCCATGGCGGCGCAGTTCGAGCCGGTGATCGCCGAGGAGCCCGGCTTCGCCGAGTTTCCCCCGATCGATGCCGACTCCGGCTTCGACTACAGCCCCGGCTGGGGATGTACCACTACAACGGCCTCAAGGTGCTGGAGAAGGGCGGCGCCCTCGATGGCGTGCGCACCCTGCTGATGGTGGTGCCCCAGAAGCGCTTCGCGGTGGCGATCCTGGCCAACCGCAACCTCACGGCCCTGCCGGAGGCCGACCTGCAGCCGCAGATCCGCGCCAAGGCCAGGGACCTGGAGGGCCTGCTGCTGGCGGTGGAGCCCCGGCCCGCCGATCCGAAACCACCCTCCTGTCCCCTGGCGGCCTACACCGGCACCTACGTCAGCGACCTGTGGGGCACCTGGACCGTGGCCGAACGCGACGGCGCCCTGGAGGTGCTGGCCGGACCGGCCCGCTACCGGGCCCCGCTGACCCCCTGGAACGGCGAGACGTTCCAGCTGCTCTGGCCGGGGGTGATCTCCTCCCCGGTGGCGGTGCCCTTCCGCAGCGACCGCACCGGCCGGGTGAGGGGCTTCACGTATCCCGGCTACGGGTTCCGGCGTCAGGGCCCCTGAGGGTCCAACCTGGGCCGGGGATCGCCGCCCCGCCGCCCTGCCCACCTGCCGCCGTGCCGCCATGCCGCCGACCCTGGGCCGCCGCCAGCTGCTCACCCTCTCCGGCCTGGCCCTGGGGGCGGGCCTCTGGCAGGCGAGCCGGCCGGCCCGGGCCCTGGCCGAAGGTCTGGCCGCCACCCCAGGCCCGGTGGGCCCGCCGCGGGGCGACACCCGCCTGGTGCTGATCAGCGACCTCAACGCTTCCTACGGCTCCACCACCTACATCGCCGAAGTGCACCGGGGCGTGGCCCTGATCCCCACGCTGCGCCCCGATCTGGTGATCTGCGCCGGCGACATGGTGGCGGGCCAGAAGGCGGGGCTGGGTCGGCAGCGGCTGGCCGCCATGTGGGCGGGCTTCGATCGCAGCGTCCTGGGTCCGCTCCGGCAGGCCGGCCTGCCGTTCGCCCCGGCGATGGGAAACCACGACGCCTCCGGCGCCCGCTCCGGCGGCCGCCTCCTCTTCGACGACGACCGCCGCGAGGCGGCCCGCTTCTGGCGCTCGCGCCGCGACGCCCTCGGCCTGACGTTCGTCGACAGCGGCGATTTCCCCTTCCACTACGCCATCCGCCGGAAGGAGGCCTTCCTGCTGGTGTGGGACGCCTCCACCGCACAGGTGCCGGCGGAGCAACTGCGCTGGACGGAGCGGGTCCTGGAGAGCCCCGCCGCCCGCAGCGCCGGCCGGCGCCTGGTGGTGGGCCACCTGCCGCTGCGGGCGGTGAGCCAGGGCCGCGACCGGCCGGGGGAAGTGCTGGCCCAGCCGGCGGCCCTGCAGCTGCTGCTGGAGCGCCACGGCGTGGAGGCCTACGTGAGCGGCCATCAGCACGCCTACTTCCCGGCCCGGCTGGGCCAGCTGGACCTGTTCCACCTCGGAGCCATGGGCAGCGGCCCCCGCCGGCTGCTGGGCCAGAGCGCCGCCCCCTTCCAGACGCTCACCGTGCTGGATCTGATCGGCAGCCCCCCCCGGTTGGTGGACACCAGCGTCGACCTGCGCACCCTGCGGCCCATCGACCGGCAACGGCTGCCGCGCTGGCTCAGCGACGCCGCCGGCCGGCGGCTGCCGCGGCGGCCCGAGGCCTGAGGGGCCGGGCCAGCGCCGGCGGATCTATCGTCGACGCGGTCGCAAGCCGCGTCATGAAGCTGCCGGAAGGCTGGCGGGTCTATGCCCTGGTCCTCGCCCTGAACGTGCTGGCTCTCTCGTTCTGGTGGCTCGATCGCGACGTGGCGCCCCATCCCGTCACCGGCGGCATGGGCGCCTGGATCGCCGCCCGGCTGGGTTCCTGAGGCCCCGTCGATCACGATGCCGTGGATCACGATGCAGGCGAACCGACAGCGCCATCCCCTGGCCGTTCCAGCCGCCGTCTCGGCGCTGGTGCTCCTGCCCGCCGCTCCCTGGGGTGCGGCGCTCGCCTCCAGCCCGCCGCCCGCCCCGGGCCAGCCGGCCGCCCGGCTGGAGAACACCGCCTGGGTGGTGGAGCGGCTGGGGGAACGCCCGCCCCTGGCCGGCACCAGCCTCACCCTGCGGTTTGAGGGCGGCCGGGTGGCGGGCAGCGACGGCTGCAACCGCTATGGCGCCCAGGTGACGGTGCGGGGCACGGCCCTGCAGGTGTCGCCCCGGGGCATGAGCACGAAGATGGCCTGCCCGCCGGCGGTGATGCAGCAGGCGGAGGCATTCCAGACGGCCCTGAGGGCCAGCCGGGGCTTCCGTCTCGTCGGGGAGCGCCTGCGCCTGGTCGGGCCCGACGGCCGGCCCCTGCTGGTGCTGCGGGCCCAGTCGCAGCTGCTGGTGGGCAGCAGCTGGCGGGTGGCGGGCTTCAACAACGGCCGCCAGGCCCTGGTGAGTCCGATCCTGGGCACCTCCCTGTCGCTGCGTCTCCTCGAGGGCGGCTGGCTGGCCGGTTCGGCGGGCTGCAACCGCTTCACCGCCCCGGTGCAGCTGGAGCAGCCGCGTGCGCATCGGCGCCCCTGTGGCCACCCGGCGGAGCTGTCCGGGCGCCGGGGTGATGGAGCAGGAACGGCAGTTCCTGGCCGCCCTGCCCACGGCCGTCAGCCTGCGGCTGGAGGGTGACGCCCTAGAGCTGCGCCGCGCCGACGGCGCCATCGCCCTGAGCCTGCGCCGCGCCCCGGCCCCCTAGCCGGGGGGTAGCGCCTGAACCGCAATGGGCTCCGGCCATGGATCTGCCGCGGGTGGTGTTCTGACGACGTCGCCTTCACCATGGAGCGCCTGGCCCGCAGTGCCTCGCTGCCGCTGGACTTCGACCTGTCCCGGTTCCGCCAGCGGAGCTGGAGGCCTACCGGGCGGCGTCCCTGCCCCGCCTTCCCTTCGAGGCGGCCAGCTTCGATCTGGTGCTCTGCGGCCATCTGCTCTTCAGTTACGCCTCGATCGCCGACGGCGGACTCAGCGAACAGCCCGACTTCGATCTCGACTGGCATCGCCTCGCCCTGGCCGAACTGCTGCGGGTGAGCCGGCGGGAGGTGCGGATCTACCCCGCCCACACGATCGAGCGGCGCCCCCGGGTCCACCCCTGGGTGGAGCCCCTGCTGGCCTCGTTGCCCCCCGGCTGGCAGGGGCAGCTGGAGGACACCGCCTACGACGAGGGCTTCGAAGGCGAGACCCCCCTGCTGGTGCTGCGACGCCAGGTCACCGGCTGAGGGGAACCCGCTGAGGGGCCCTGGCTGGGCGCACTAAAAATCACGGATCCAACACTTTGGACCGTAACTGTTGATACAAAAACCGGAGAATGTAACAGCGCGTGGCTGCATTCCACCGCTGGGGACACACTGAAAAAAATTCACCCGGAGACCACCCCCATGACGTATCTGACCTGGAGGCGGGAGCTGGTGCGCTCCGCCATCGATCAGATGCTGGAGGCGACCGATCCGGACCGCGGCCCCTTCGGAGATGGGGGTGTTCTGTTCAACGCGATGATGCAGGAGCTGACCCGAAGCCTCCCGGCCCTGGAGATCGTGGCCGCCGCCGACGACATCCTCACCGCCCACCGGGGCTTCTGCGAGGGGCGCAGCTGCGAGGTGGCCCAGGCCCTCAAGGTGTGTCTGTCGATGCCCGCCGAGAAGCAGGGCCTTGAGCGCCGGCTGGTGCTCGATCGCGAGCGGGTCGAGCACAACGCCCTCGGCCACGACGCCAACCTGCTGCTGGTCTGGGATGGCCGCCGCGGCAGCCCCATCGAGGAGCTGGGCGCCGCCGGCCTCAGCGAGCGCTTCCCCTGCCAGGGCAACGAGGCCCGCTGGAGCACCGACGAATTCGTGGCCCTGCTGGAGGCCCGGGCCCTGCAGTGCCGCCGCACCCGGATGGCCCTGGAGATCGTGGCGGAGGATCCCGCCACCACCCCCTCGGCCGGCACCGTGGTGCTGGTGTTCCCCACCGATCCCGGGACCCGCCCCTGGGTGGCCAGCGTGGCGGTCGCCCTGCGCTCCGAGGACCTGCCCGAGAACGCCCCCCCCACCCTCGACGGCTACCAGGCCATGCAGGTGCCGGCGGAACCGAGCAGAACCTCGGCATAGCGGTCGAAGGCCTCGCCCTCGGTCAGGAACAGGCGCGGGATCACCAGTTCGCACTCCAGCAGCAGCAGCTCACCCGCCCCATCGCGGATGCCGTCGATGCGGGCGTAGGGCAGCACCCCGAAGCGGCGGCGCAGGTGCCCCTCGATCGCCGCGGCCCACCGCCGCTCCGCCGCACTCTCCTGCCGCAGGGTGTTGGTGCCGCCGAAGCGCTCGTGGGCGATCCAGCCGCCAGCCGCCACGGTCTTGGCGACGGCGTGGGAGAAACGCCCGCCGAGCACCACGGCACTGAACTCCCCCTCCCGGCAGACCGCGGGCAGAAACCGCTGCAGACACACCTCCCCCTCCAAAGTCAGGCGGGCCAGCCAGCCATCGACCGCCCCTGCCGCCACGGGCCGGCTGCCGTCGGCCGCGGTGATCGCCAGGTGGGCGCCCTCGCGACGCACCCGGTAGGTGTGCCAGCTCTTCGAGCCGATCGCCGGCTTCAGCACCGCCTCCTCCCAGCCGGCGGCGTTCAGGAGCTCCGCCAGGGAACCGCACCAGCCCCGCGGCAGCCAGCGGCTCGGGATCAGATCCACCCCGTCCTGGGCGAGCCGGGGCAGGTAGTCGCTCTTGGCATGGCCGGCCTCGATCACCGGCAGGGGGTTGGCCAGGGGCACCCCAAGGCGCTCGAGATGTTCTGCCAGGGCCCTGACGCGGGGCAGGAAATCGCCATGGCGATGGCTGTCGCGGCAGTCGCGCACCGTGACCAGATCAAAGCGGCCCCAGTCGGGATCACCGGCGTCATTGGCCCCAGCCCGCTTGTCCGCCGCCAGGGGGGGCAGGGGCACCAGCTCGCTGGCGATACCGCGCCGGGCCAGACAGGCCTGCAGCGCCGGCGTCTCGTCGTGGATCCGCCCCAGATGCAGCAGGGCGATCCGCTTCAGGTGGGCAGGATCCCCCACTCGCGCTTGACCTGCACGCTGGTGATCTCCCAGGCCTCCTCGGCCGCCACCACCGGTCCGCGGGGCTCCTCGGGCGTCAGGCCGCGCCGGGCGAACTCGTTCTGCAGCAGCAGCTGGAACAGCACGCTCTGGGACACCAGAGCGTGCAGCCGCTCCTCGCCACCCACGCGCGCCATCAGCACTGGGTGGCCCTGGCAGTCCCGCAGGACCCGCAGCTGCTGCTGCAACCAAACCCGCTCGTACTGGAGCATGGCATCGCTGCAGCGGGAGAGGTTCTCCCGGTAGCAACCGGCATGGCACTGGATGGCCCCTTCGGAAAGGCCCGCCGCCGTGCCGGCGTCCCTCAGGAGCTGCATCGCATCACTCAGGAAGCTCACACGCTTTCACCGCATCCTGAGCCAGGCTAGAAACGGTGCCGGCCACCGCCCACACAGCATCAGGGACGGCAACGATCCGTAGCGGGAAGGAAGAAAAACCTAAATCAGTGGCGATGGCTACAGCAACACTGGGACGAGCGGCGTCTCCAGAGCAACCATCGCCAGAGTGACGGTCCTCAGAGCCACTGCTTGCGGCGAGAGTAGAGATAGAGGGAGATGCTGATCACGATCAGCACACCCCACACCGAGTAATAGCCTCCACGCCACTCCAGCTCGGGCATCTCCTTGAAATTCATCCCGTAGACACCGGCGATGAAGGTCAGGGGGATGAAGATCGTGGAGATGATCGTCAGCACCTTCATCACCTCATTCATCCGATGGCTCAGGATCGAGAGGTAGGTGTCGTGCATGCCCCCGAGGATGTCCCGGTGGGTCTCGACCAGATCGATGATCTGGATGCAGTGGTCGTAGAGATCGCGCCAGAACACACGGCTCTCCGCCGTCACCAGGGACGACTCGCTCTTGACGATCATCGCCACCTCCTCCCGGATCGGCCAGACCGCCTTGCGCAGGCTGAGGATGGATCGCTTGAGGCTGTGGATCTCCTTGATGTCGCCGGGGCGGGGATCCTCCAGGAGCCGATCATCCACCTCCTCGAGGATGTCTCCCATGCGCTCCACCGCCAGGAAGTAATGGTCGACGACGGCATCCAAAAGGGAATACTCGAGATAGTCGGCCTTCATCCAGCGGATCCGACCAGCGGAGGCACGGATCCGCTCCCGCACCCCATCGAAGACGTCGCCGTCATCCTCGAGAAAGGACATCACGAAGTGATCGCCGAGGATCACACTGACATGTTCGACATCAATGGTCTGGGTGTCTTCGTTGAAGGCGATCATCTTCAACACCATGAAGACGTACTCCGGAAACTCCTCCACCTTGGGGCGCTGGGTGGTGTTGGCGATGTCCTCGAGGGTCATCGGATGCAGGCCGAAGCAGGCGCCGAGACGTTCCACCAGGGCGACGTCATGGACACCGCTGACGTTCATCCAGGTGATGCTGCCCTCCGCCACCGCCTCGGCGCAGCCGTCCACCGAGACATCCCGATGCTCCGACCTGCCCTGGGCGTCGTAGTGAATGACATCGATCTGGACCTTCGCCAGCCGCTGCTCGCCCACGAACACTGCAGTGCCCGGGGAGGAGCCGGGCCGGATCCGACGGCTGCGGATGCCACCGCCGCCACCGGCCCCACGGGTGCCGCGGATGCGCGTGAACGGTCACGAAGGCCTGGTCTTCATCGCCGGGTCCGGAGGGATCGATGTGGCTCGGAGCCTATCGGCATCCGCCGGTCAGAGAAAGCCGGGTCGCAACTGCTGGCTGAGGGACAGCGACTCTTCCAGCCCACGCCAGTCCTCCTCCCGCACCATGGCCTCGAGGCCGGCCAGGGCGTGCCGGTAGTGCCCCAGGGCCTCCAGCAGCGCCGGCCGGTTGGCCTGGGCCATCAACCGCCCCAGCTCCGGGTTGCCGCCGCCGACCCGGGTCGTGTCGGCGAAGCCGCTGGAGGCCAGGGCCCGCACAAGGCCGGCCCCATCCTCGGGCGCCCCGCCGGCCTCCCCGGCCCCGGCCTCGGCCGCCTGCAGCAGGGCCGCCCCGACGAGCACCGGCAGATGGGAGATCAGGGCGACGGCCCGGTCGTGGGCCTCGGCATCGCAGCACAGCCAGCGCGCCCCGAGGGTCTCCGCCAGCTCCCGCACCGCCTCCAGCGCCGCCGGATCCGTGTCGGGCGCCGGGGTCGCCACCCAGGGGCGTCCACGGAACAGCCCGCTCTCTCCCGCCTCCACCCCGGCCCGGGCCGTGCCCGCCATCGGATGGGAGGCCACGAAGCGGGACGCAGCCGGGCCGGCGCCGGCCGCCGGCAGCAGCTGCCGCCAGCGGCGCAGCACCGGACCCTTCACCGAGCCCACATCGGTGATCACCGCTGCGGCCGGCAAGGCCGCCAGCAGGGCGGGGTCCGGCTCCAGCAGCCGGTCAAGGGGCAGGGCCAGCAGCACCAGTCCGCAGCCCGCCAGCACGGCCGGATCGGTGCTCACCACGCTGGCCAGCCCCCGCTGCCTGGCCCGTTCGGCGGTGTCCGGCCGGTGCACCAGGGCCCGCACATGGGCACCCGCCGCCAGCAGATCGAGTCCCAGGGAGCCGCCGATCAGCCCCAGGCCCACCACCCCCACCGGTTCACGCTGCCAGAGGGGTGTCATCGTCGCTGCGGATCGGCTGGGGCCAGCTTCCTACGATCCGGCGATGTTGGAAGTCCGCGCCCACCAGCACCTCAAGGCCCTCCTGCAGCGGGAGGGGGGAGAACGCTGGCCCCATCACCTCACCCTCAGCCGGCTGGTGGCCCGCAGCCTGCGCCGGGCCGACCACACCCTGGTGCGCCTGGCCCCCGGCACGGCCCCCAGCTGGTGGATCAGCCTGCTGGTGCCCCTGGCCCTCAGCGACGTTCCCCTGGCCCTGGTGGTGACCCCGGCCCTGCGCCAGCGGCTGCTGCGGGTGGAGTGGCCCCGGCTGCGCCGCGTGGGGCTGGAGCTGGCCTGCTGGGAAGGTCCCGGGGCCCCCGCCGGCACCCCGCTCTGGCTGCTCGACCACCGCGAACTGGTGGCGGCCTGGACCAGCGGCGAGCTGGGGGACCGGCAACTGGTGATCCCCGAGGCCGAGACGCTGGAGGCGGCCCTGCGCGAAGCCCTGCAGGTGGAGCTGGAGCCCCGCCACTGGGACCAGCTGCGGCGTGTCCAGCCCAGCGCCGAAGCCTGCCTGCTGGGCCTGCACGAACGGCTCAGTCGCCGGGTGCTCGCCCATCCCCGCTCGCCCCAGCGACTGGTGGCCCTGGCCGACGACGACGAGGCCCCCCTGCGCCACCTGCTGCGGCTGCTGGAGCCTCTGCCGGAGCCCTGGCCCCGCTGGCTGCGCGCCGGGGCGGGCTGGAGCAGCTGGGCCCGGGTGGATCCGTCCCTGCTGCAGTGGACCCTGCTGCGCCAGCCCCTGGAGCCGCTGGGCGAGCTGGCCGGCCTGCTGGTGGGACGGGGGGCGGTGCTGATCGGGGAGCTGGCCACCGGGCGGGCGGCGGAGGGCCAGCCCGCCTCCGGCGCCGCTCTCGGCCTGAAGCCGGCGGTGGTGCTGGATCTGGCCGATCCACCGCTGTCCGACCCCCTGCCCCTCTACGCCCCCCTTCGCCAGCCGCTGCCCAACAGTCCCCAGTACGCCGAGCACCTGCTCGAGCAGAGCCGGCGGCTGGTGCTCGGCCAGAGCGGCCTCTCGGTGGTGCTGATCGACGATCCGGCCCTGTGCCTGGGCCTGGCCAGCGGCCTGGCCGCCGAGTTCGGCAGCCGGGTCGGCCACCAGAACCTGGCCCCGGAGAGTAACGGGGTGGTGTGCTGCAGCTGGAGCTGGTGGCTCGAGCACCAGCCGCGCCTGCCCCTGCCCTGTCAGGTGGTGGTGGGCCTGCTGCCGATCGCCAGCCTGGAGGATCCGCTGACGGCGGCCCGGGTGGGGGTGCTGCGCCTGCAGGGGCGTGACTGGTTCCGAGAACTGCTGCTGCCTGAGGCCCTCAACCGGCTGCAGCGCGGCGTGGCCGGCCTGCGCCGCAGCGGCGGCCGGCTGGCGGTGCTGGATGGGCGACTGCGGGGCCGCAGCTGGGGGCGGCTGGTGTTCACCGCCCTGGAGCCCTGGGTGGTCCTGACCCGGTTGCGGCCCGGCTCCTAGCCTGCTGCCAGTTGCCACCGAACCTCCGATGGGGGAAGCCAAACGCCGGGCCGAGCAGGGTCTGCCGCCCCGCGACAAACCCCGCGCCAGCAAGGCCAAGGCCGTCGACACCTCGCCCCGCATCACCCCCTGGCTGCCCCTGACCCGCAACCAGGCCTCCCGGTTCGTGGCCATCACCACCAAGGGGGCCTGGATCGGCATCGGTGCCCTGGCCCTGTTCTGGGTGACCGTGCGCTTCATCGGCCCGGCGGCCGGCTGGTGGACCCTGGCCGACGGCTGAGCGGGCCACTCGTCCGGGTCTCCCCACCAAGCCCCCCTGCGGCGCCCGGGCGCCTGGCAAGAATCGGAAGAAATCCTTATGATCTGCGGATCGTGATGGGAACGACCCATGTTTCTCCGGCTGGCCGAGCAGTACCGCTCGGCCGTTGAGGATCTGATCCTGAGCCTCCAGGCCCTGGCCGTGTCCCTGCGGAAACAGGGCCATGTGGCCACCTGCTACACCTGCGGCGATGGCCGTGACGGCCATGGCGCCTCCTTCGTCGCCGACCTGGGCGACAACCACATGGTGCGGCTGCTGGTATCCGATTTCGGCATCAGCTGGGTGGAGTCCCGCCACGGGCAGGAGCTGGTGAAACTTGAGGGCGCCGACGCCATCCAGGAACTGCAGCGGGTGGTGCTGGTGCTGCAGCCCGCGACCGCCGCGACCGCCGCGACCCTCAGGGCCCCCGGATCGGCGCTGTCGGCCCAGCCCTGAACCCAGCGGCCCCCGTCTGCACCAGGCGCCCTGGAGGTCCCGGGGGCCTGGGCCGGGTCCACGCCGGGATCAGCCGGCGGCGGGGAGTTCCTCCATCGCGGCGGCCTCGGCATCGGCTGCGGGCTTGGTCGCCGCCAGCTTGGCCGCCGCCGCCAGGGGCTTCATGGAGTTGGCGGTGACCTCGGAACCCTCAGTGAGCTTCTGGCGGGTGAGCGTCTCGATCACGTCCTTCGGACCGGGATTCTGCTCGAGCCAGGCGATCGTGTTGTCGCGGCCCTGGCCGATGTTGTCGCCCTCGTAGCTGTACCACGCGCCCTTGCGGGTGACCACGCCCGTTTCCTCGGCCAGGTCGAGCAGGCAGCCCAGGGTGCTGATACCGCGGCCGAAGAGGATGTCGAACTCGGCGATGCGGAAGGGGGGCGCCACCTTGTTCTTGGCCACCTTCACCTTGGCCCGGATGCCGTACTCCTCGGTGCCGCGCTTGAGCGTCTGGATGCGGCGGATGTCGAGCCGCACCGAGGCATAGAACTTGAGGGCGTTGCCTCCGGTGGTGGTTTCCGGGTTGCCGTAGGTGACCCCGATCTTCTGACGCAGCTGGTTGAGGAAGATCACGGTGCAGCCGGACTTGCCGATGTTGCCGGTGATCTTGCGCATCGCCTGGCTCATCAGCCGGGCCTGGCTGCCCACCGCCAGATCGCCCATCTCCCCCTCGATCTCGGCCCGGGGCGTCAGGGCGGCCACCGAGTCGACAACGACGATGTCGACGGCGGCGGAGCGCACCAGCTGGTCGACAATCTCCAGGGCCATCTCACCGGTGTCCGGCTGGGAGACCAGCAGGTTCTCGATGTCGACCCCGAGGGCGGCGGCATAGACCGGATCGAGGGCGTGCTCCGCATCCACGAAGGCCGCCACGCCGCCGCGCTTCTGCACCTCGGCGATGGCATGCAGGGTGAGCGTGGTCTTGCCGGAGCTCTCGGGCCCGTAGACCTCCACCACCCGGCCCTTGGGATAGCCGCCCCCGAGGGCCAGGTCGAGGGTGAGCGCGCCGGTGGGGACCGTTTCCACCCGCATGCGGGAGGCATCCCCCAGCCGCATGATCGAACCCTTGCCGAAGTTACGCTCGATCTGGGTGAGCACCAGGCCCAGGGCCTTGTCGCGCTCCGCGGCGGCCCGGGGATCGCCGCCGGGGGCGGCGGCGGAAACGTAGGAGCTGGAACCGGAGGAGGAAGAAGCGGCGGCGGCGGCAGCCGTGGCCCTGGAATCGGCAGGCATGGTGGGGGTGGGTGATGGAACGGGCCGCAGCAGGCTGGAGCCATGCCGGCGGGAAGGGGGAGAGGGGGCCGGAACCGGGAGCCATCCTGCGACCTCTGGACAACCAGTGCCACCCGGAGAGGCCGGCGTATCAATCCCGTGTAGTACGGGCGTACTCTAGCGGTTCATGGCCAGAGCGCCAGGGGGGCCTCGAAGCCGGCGGGCTCCAGCCAGCGGATCCCCAGGGGGGCCAGGCCGTCCCCGTCCCCCGGGCCCAGGTACCCCCACGACACCAGATAACAGCGCACCTCCTCCAGCCCGGGCGTCCGCCGCACCAGCTCCAGGGTGGGGCGTCGGTCCTCGACGAACCACAGGGGGCGCTCCACGGGGTCGCGCCCGGCCAGCAGCTGCGCCAGCACCGAGGGCTTGCTGCCCTGTTCGTGGCCGTACAGAGCCAGGGGCGTGAGGTCGGCGGCGGCCAGCAGTCGGGCGGCGAAGGCCCCGCCCTTGGTGGTGAGCACCGCCCAGTCGGCCCCCTCCGCCGCCAGGCGCCCCAGGCGCGCCTCGACGCCGGGGTAGAAGCGGTGCAGGGCCAGCCAGGCGTCGGGGTCGGCGGCGATGGCCTCGGCCCGCAGATCCTCGAGCGCCTGCTGCAGCTGGTCGCTCGACCAGCCCCAGCGCCCCAGCGCCGCCCCGAGGAAGGTGTCGTAATCGGCCAGGGCGGCCTCGATGTCGAGGTCGGCCCGGCCCAGCTCGGCGGCCATCAGCACCATTTCCCAGCCCTTGTGGATCAGGGGGCGCAGGAGGGCGAACCCCGGTGGCGCCTGCTCCGGCAGGTGCCAATCAGAGGGGACGGCGCGTCCGGCGTCCGCCGACGGAGCCCGGCCGGCGACCAGGGCCAGGGCCGCCCGCCGGGCCGACCACCAGTACTCGGCCATGCCGTCCACCAGCACGCCGTCGAAATCGAACACCAGCAACGGGCGTTCAGGCACGGGCGAGAGGGGGGAAGAAAACTGGGCCGCTAGGATTCGAACCTAGGAATGTCGGGACCAAAACCCGATGCCTTACCGCTTGGCGACGGCCCAATCAAGCCCATGGAATGGGGCAGGCGTCGGTCCACGACCGACGCCTTGCTAGTTACCCACAGCGGCTGGTCCTTCGTCAACTCGCCGCCCCCCCGGGCGGTCAGGCCCCTTCAGGCAGGGAAGACCCGCAGCCGCTGCTGCAGGCCGCGCCCGAAGACGGCACTGCGCAGCCGGTAATGGTGCACGAGCTCGGCCTGCAGGGCCCGCACCGCCGCGCTGCGGGGCAGCAGCTCCACCGGCCGGCCCTCGGGCAGCACCACCCGCTCCACCGCCAGCCGGCATTCCTCCAGGGCCGCATGGGCGTCATCGAGGCGGGCCGGTGCGGCCGCCGCCTCCCCCTCTGCCCCGCCGTCGCCCCGGCGCCGCTCCAGCAGGCGCTCCATGGCCCGCTGCAACTGGTGGGGGGTGTCCGATTTGATCACCAGGATCGGCAGACCCAGATCGCGGGCCTGGCGACGCAGCTCCGGGTCGCGTCCCAGCTCGCCACGCACGCTCAGCACCGCATCCGCCTGCTCCGGGCCCTCCACCACCTGCACCGGCAGCTGGTGGAGGCGCACGGCCTCCTCCAACTGCCGGACCTCCAGCCCCACCCCGTAGACCCGCAGGGCTGGCACCGCCGGGGCAGGGACGGCCTCCGTCCGGGGAGCCGTCGGATCGGGCAGGGGCACCACCGCCAGGGAGGCGGGGCCAGGCCGCCGGGGCGCGGCCGCGGCCGCGGCGGTGGCCGTGGCGGGAGGCGGGGCGGGGCGGACAGGGCCGTCGTCGCGCAGCAGCAGCCGTCCATCGCCCCCCAGCTCCCGCACCTGGGGGTGGGTGGGCTGGCCGCGCAGCAGCAGGTCCACGGTGCCGGCCACGTCACGGTGGACGAGCCAGCGGTGGCGGCTGTGCATCTCCACCGCCAGGGGGAAGGTGGGCTCGGCGGCCCGTTCCAGCACCGTCTTCTGGGTGCGGCGCCGGCGGGCCTCCTCGTCCCCCAAGGTCACCGACTGGATCCCGCCCACCAGATCGCTGAGGGTGGGGTTGCGGATCAGGTTGGCCAGCTCGTTGCCGTGGGCGGTGGCCACCAGCATCACGCCCCGTTCGGCGATGGTGCGGGCCGCCTGGGCCTCGAGCTCGGTGCCGATCTCATCGATGACGATGACCTCGGGCATGTGGTTCTCCACCGCCTCGATCATCACCTGGTGCTGCAGCTCCGGGCGGGCCACCTGCATGCGCCGGGCCCGGCCGATGGCGGGATGGGGGATGTCGCCGTCGCCGGCGATCTCGTTGCTGGTGTCGATCACCACGACCCGGCGCAGCAGGTCGTCGGCGAGCACCCGGGCGATCTCCCGCAGGGCCGTGGTCTTGCCCACCCCGGGGCGGCCCATCAGCAGCAGCGACTCGCCGGTGTCCAGCAGGTCGCGCACCATGGCCACCGTGCCGAACACGGCCCGGCCCACCCGGCAGGTGAGGCCCACCACGTCGCCGGTACGGTTGCGGATGGCGCTGATGCGGTGCAGGGTGCGCTCGATACCGGCCCGGTTGTCACCGCCGAACGGACCGAGGCGGCTGATGACGGCTGCCAGGTCGTCGCGACCGATGGGCCGTGGGTCCAGGTCAACGGTGCGACCGGGGAAGCGGGCCTCCGGCGGCCGGCCCAGATCGAGCACCACCTCCAACAGCTGCTCGGACCCCCCACCGGCGGCGAGCCCGCGCTTCACGGACTCAGGCAGCACGGCAAGCAGGCGGTCGAGGTCGTCAGCGACCCGCTGGGGCAGCAACGTGACCCCGGCCGGAGGCAAGGAGGAGGGTGGGGATGGCAGGGCAGCAAGCTCCTGTCGATGGGCCTGATCGAGCGAGCGCCCCGGGCGGCTCGCGATCGTTCGGTGGCGTCAGATTAGGCGCGCCCACCACCGATCCGCACCGCGCCCCATGGCCCATGCCCTTCCCGAGCACGGCACCCTGCTGCACGTCGGCTGCGGATCGAAACACATCGACCGCACCCCGTTTGCCGGCAGCCAATGGCAGGAGGTGCGTTTCGACATCAACCCTGACGTGACACCCGACCTGGTGGGAAGCCTCACGGACCTGGGAGCGGTGGCGGACGGCTCGATGGACGCCGTCTTCTCCTCCCACAACCTGGAGCACCTGTATGCCCATGAGGTCCCCAGGGCCCTGGCGGAGTTCCGGCGCGTCCTGCGTCCAGGCGGCATCGCGGTGATCACCTGCCCCGATCTGCAGACGATCGCGGCCCTGGTAGCGGAGGACCGGCTGGTGGATCCGGCCTACAGGAGCGGCATGGGACCGATCACCCCCCTCGACATGATCTACGGCCACCGCGCCTCGCTGGAGGCCGGCAATCTGTACATGGCTCACCGCTGCGGGTTCACCCTCAAGGTGCTGCAGGCGACGATGCGGGCAGCAGGCTTCGCCCAATGCGCCAGCCGGCGGCGCCCGAGAGCGTTCGACCTGTGGATCCTGGCCACCGTGGCGCCATGGCCCGAGGATGCGCTGCGGGCTGCGGCACAGCGACTGCTGCCAACGGGCTGAAGCGGCGACAGTCGACGGCTCAGGCGTCGGAATCGGCTGCCAGCCATGGCTGGATGAGGCCCTGGGCCTGAGCGTGGGCGCCGGGCCAGAGATCGGGGCAATCCAGCAGCCGACGGCCACGCCCCTGGGCCTCCACCAGCCAGGGTTGGAGCAGCACACGGGCCACACTGCCGAACCCCACGCCGGCGGCGCCACCGCGCCGGCGTGGGAAGCGCCGCAGCAGAGGGAGGGTGGAGGCATTGGTGCCGCCGGCCAGCTGCAGGGGGCCCGGCGGCGCCAGCGGCCCCAGCCGCTCCAGCAGCCCCACCGCCGCGTGGGCCGTGCCGGCCCCCACATCACCGCTCATGGGGCGCCCGTCCAGCTGCCAGAGGGGCCGGAAGCCGGCCCCGCGCAGCAGGCGGAACCGCTGCCACAGCTCCGCCGCCAACCCATCCACCGTGGCGCCAGCCTCCAGCCCGGCGCTCACCGCCACCCGGTGCAGCGGCACCCCGCTGGCGGCCAGCTGGGCCACCCGCTCGGCGAAGGCCCCCAGCCGCCCCGGCCTGGTGTGGAGCTCGACGGCGTCGGGGGCCAGGAGTGCCAGCAGCGGGCCCACGCCGGCCGCGTCCAGCACCTGGCTGCGCTCCTCGATCAGCCCCAGGGGACAGACCGGCAGGCAGCGGCCGCAGCCATAGCAGCGCTCCTCCGCCACCCCCCTCCCGCCGATGGCCAGGGCCGGGCAGACCCGCTCACAGGGCCGGGGGCAGGCGGGCGGGCAGCGGCCCGGATCGAACCAGGCCTTGCGGAAGTGGGGATCGAGACCATCACTGAGGCTGACCATCAGCCAGGGACGGGCCGCGCCCCGGGCCTCGGCCCAGGCCATGCCCCGCCGGGCCGCAGCCACCACCGCCGGATCGGCGGCCACATCGATGCAGTGCACCCCGGCCAGGGCATGGATGCCGGCCAGATCCTCGATGGCAGCCAGATCCTGGTTGCTGGCCCCGCCGATCAGCTTCACCCAGGCGCCGGCGGCCAGAGCCCGCTCGGGGTCGTGCCGGAGCTTCGGGGCGCGGCCCCGGAGCGAGGCAGCCATGGATGGCGTGCGGGGAGCGTATCGATCCTGCCACCGGGGGCACTCAGCCGTTTCCGGGTGGCTCCGGAGCCGGATCGGGCTGGGCCAGCGCAAGGCGCTGCACCAGCCAGGGAGCGGTGAACCCCTGCAGGCCCACGGTCAGAAGGATGGTCAGGAACACCAGCCCCTTGAGGGTGGCGCCGCCGGGGACCTCGGCCCGGTCGAGCTCGAGGGCGAACAGGCTCACCACCGCCGCGGTGACGATGCCCCGCGGCGCGATCCAGCTGAGCAGGGCCTTCTCCTTCCAGTCGAGGCTGGGGAGCCCGATGCCGGCGAGCTGGATCAGCGGCCAGCGCACCAGCATCAGGCCCAGCACGCAGGCCAGACCGCCGAGGCCGAGAGGACTCAGCTCCGCCCAGGAGACATCGGCCGCCAGCAGGGGAAACAGCACCGTGATGGCCAGCATCGCCAGCTGGCGGATCAGCTCGTCGAGCTGGGTGGCGGCCGCGTCGAGGCGCAGCCCCACCACCACCCCGGCGCCCACCGCCGCCGGCAGGCCCGACTCCGGCAGCAGGGCCTCACAGCCGCTGAACATCAGGAACAGCACCCCGAGGGTCAGCTGCAGCTCCAGCCCGTTCCCCCCGGCGGCTGGCGCCCCGTCGGCCCCCCGGGACACGGCGACGGCGCCCAGCCGCCGTAGGGCCTCCGAGAGCAGCAGCCCGGCCAGACCTCCGAGGACCACGCCGCCCCCCAGGCGCAGCAGCAGGCGGGAGGCCACCTCCTGCCAGCTGCCCAGGTCCCCCAGGGTCACCTGGATCAGCAGCAGTCCGAGCACGGCGCTGATTGGCTCGAGGATCAGCCCCTCGGCCTCCAGCAGCTGGCCGAGCTTCGGAGCCAGGCGCAGCTGGCGCACCATCGGAGTGACCACCGTGGGGCCGGTGGCCAGGGCGATGGCGCCGTAGACCAGCGCCAGGGACCAGGGCAGGCCCGCCAGGAGGTGGGCCAGCAGGGCCGCCAGGGGCAGCCCCAGCACCAGGCGCACCAGCACCAGCTGCAGCACCGAACGCTGCAGATCGCGGCCGGCGAGGCGCAGGTTGAGCCCACCGTCGAAGAGCACCAGGCTCACCAGCAGACCGACCAGGGGCTCCAGTCCGGCGCCCAGGTTCTCGGGATGGACCAGGTCCAGACCGGCATGGCCTGTGAGCAGACCGACGGCCAGCAGCAGCACCACCGCCGGCTGGCCGGTGAGCCAGGCGGTGGCCTGGGCCAGGGAGCCGGCGAAGAAGGCCGAACCCCAGATCAATCCGAGCCGCTCACTCAAGGGGCTGGAGTCCGCGGAACGGGTCCAGGCTATGGGGTGGAGACCGCTCGGTCTCCGCTCAGGCGGGCAGGAGCTGCTCCAGGGGCTGCCAGCGCAGGGCGCGGGCTCCGCCCATCTCCACCACCACCTTCAGGCGCGGTTCGCGGCGGCAGAGCTCGCAGAGGGCGCCGAGCTCGGAGCTGCTCAGCACCTGGCCCTCCAGCAGCCAGAGGAGCACCGGGCCGTCGCCGGCCAGCTGGGGGCCGAGCAGGGGCATCACCCGGTGCACCTCGCCCACGGCGGCGGCCCGGCCGACGCTGTGGTGGCCCAGGTGGGGGGGCCGGATCCCATGCAGCTGCAGCAGGTAGGCCTCCGGATCCCCCAGCCCCCTGGCGGAGGTGAGGTGGGCCCGGTACCCGGCTGCCCGCAGCCGCCGCAGCAGCCGTGTCTCGGCGCCGCCCTCCAGCGGAACGAACAGGGCGAGGGCACCGCAGCGCTCCAGCTCGATGCGGAAACCGCGGCCGGTCATCAGCAGGGGCATCGGGAGCGGCAGGCGAGTCAGAGCTGAGTCTGACAGCCGGAGAGGGTCCGCCGGGTGGTGATGCACACCGTGAGGTATTATTGTTTCTTGTGCCGATGATCTGTGCCCGTCCGCTAGCCGGGCCTCCAGTGAACGGTACGGGGTTTGTCAGTGGTGACGAGCCCTTCTCGGCCCGTACGACTCCAGCAGCGCCAGCCGCTGCCGTGACCGTCGGGATACTGCCAGAGGCATTCCCGCTTCCGGCAAGTCCCAGCCCGCTGATTCGCCTCGCTAGCTCCTGACCCTCGGGTCAATCTGCGATTCCTCGAATTCAGCCCCCCGCCGCCCAGCGGGCCCCCACGGATACCGGGCCTCGGCCCAGATCCCTGGCGGCATGCCGCGGCCGTCCAGCTGGTGTTGTTCTCCCTCCCATGTCCATCGGCATTCTTGGGAAGAAGCTGGGTATGTCCCAGTTCTTCGACGAAGAAGGCAGATCCGTCCCGGTCACCCTGATCGAAGCCGGTCCCTGCCGCATCACCCAACTCAAAAGCGAAGCCACCGACGGCTACACCGCGGTGCAGCTCGGCTTCGGCGAGACGCGCGAGAAGCTCGTCAACAAGCCCGCCAGGGGCCACCTGGCCAAATCCGGCGAGGCGCCCCTGCGACACCTCAAGGAGTACCGGCTGGAGGCCATCGACGGCCTCGAGCTCGGGGCCGCCGTCACCGTCGGTGACTTCGCCCCCGGCCAGAAGGTCGACGTCAGCGGCGACACGATCGGCCGCGGTTTCTCGGGCTATCAGAAGCGCCACGGCTTCAGCCGCGGTCCGATGAGCCACGGCTCCAAGAACCACCGCGAACCGGGTTCCACCGGCGCCGGCACCACCCCCGGTCGGGTCTACCCCGGCAAGCGGATGGCCGGCCGCTACGGCGGCAAGCAGATCACCACCCGCGGCCTCACCATCCTCAAGGTGGATGCGGAACGCAACCTGCTTGTGGTGAAGGGCTCGGTTCCCGGCAAGCCCGGTGCCCTGCTCGACATCCGCCCGGCCCGGCGGGTGGGCGTCCCCGCCGCGAACTGAGGAGAACACCCATGACTGACTGTGTGATCCGCGACTGGCAGGGCAAGGAGAGCGGCAAGGCTCCCCTTGACCTCAAGGTCGCCAAGGAGACATCCGCCAACGGCCTGCTGCATCGCGCCGTGGTCCGCCAGCTGGCCCATACCCGTCAGGGCACCGCCAGCACCCTCACCCGGGCCGAGGTGGCCGGTGGCGGCCGCAAGCCCTACAAGCAGAAGGGCACCGGCCGCGCCCGCCAGGGTTCCATCCGCACCCCGCTGCGGCCCGGTGGCGGCGTGGTCTTCGGACCCAAGCCCCGCAGCTATGCGGTGTCCATGAACCGCAAGGAGCGCCGCCTGGCCCTGCGCACCGCCCTGATGAGCCGCGTCGCGGACATCACCGTGGTGAAGGGCTTCGCCGAGGGGCTCGACACCCCGAAGACCAAGGAGATCACCGCCGCCCTGGCCCGCTTCGGCATCGACGCCGGCGCCAAGGTGCTGCTGATCCTCGACGACGCTTCCGACGTGGTCTCCCGCTCGGTGCGCAACCTCGAGAAGGTGAAGCTGATCGCCGCCGATCAGCTCAACGTGTTCGATCTGCTCCATGCCAACAAGCTGGTGCTCAGCGAAGAGGCACTGGCGAAGATTCAGGAGGTCTACGGCGATGTCTGAGCGTTTTGCAGGCCGGCTGGCGGACGTGATCCGTCGCCCGCTGATCACCGAGAAGGCCACCCGCGCCATCGAGATCAACCAGTACACCTTCGAGGTGGACCATCGGGCCGCCAAGCCCGACATCAAGGCGGCCGTCGAACACCTGTTCGATGTCAAGGTCGTCGGCGTCAGCACCATGAATCCCCCCCGCCGCACCCGTCGGGTGGGGCGCTTCGCCGGCAAACGCGCCCAGGTGAAGAAAGCGGTGGTGCGCCTTGCCGAAGGCAACGCCATCCAGTTGTTCCCTGAGTCCTGAGGGGTCTGAAACGTCATGGCAATCCGCAACTACAGGCCCAACACCCCCGGCACCCGCACGCTGGTCGTCACTGATTTCAGTGACATCACGGGCAAGAACCGGGAACGGGGCCTGGTGGTGTCCAAGCACCGCCACAAGGGCCGCAACAACCGCGGCGTGATCACCTGCCGCCACCGCGGCGGGGGCCACAAGCGCCTCTACCGCATCGTCGACTTCCGTCGCGACAAGCACGGGGTGAGCGCCAAGGTGGCCGCGATCCACTACGACCCGCACCGCAACGCCCGTCTGGCGCTGCTCTACTACACCGACGGCGAGAAGCGCTACATCCTGGCTCCCGCCAACGTGGTGGTGGGCCAGAGCGTCATCTCCGGCCCCGACGCCCCGATCGAGAACGGTAACGCCCTGCCCCTCTCGGCCATCCCCCTGGGCTCGAGCGTCCACAACGTGGAGCTCTACGCCGGGCGCGGCGGTCAGATGGTGCGCACCGCCGGGGCCAGCGCCCAGGTGGTGGCCAAGGAAGGCGACTACGTCGCCCTCAAGCTGCCCTCCACCGAGGTGCGGCTGGTGCGCCGCGAGTGCTACGCCACCCTCGGTGAGGTGGGCAACGCCGAGCAGCGCAACACCAGCCTCGGCAAGGCCGGCCGCAAGCGCTGGCTGGGCCGCCGTCCGGAAGTGCGCGGCAGCGTGATGAACCCCTGCGACCACCCCCACGGTGGTGGTGAGGGCCGGGCACCGATCGGCCGTTCCGGGCCGGTCACGCCCTGGGGCAAGCCCGCCCTGGGCCTCAAGACCCGCAAGCGCAACAAGCCGAGCAACCGGTTCGTGCTGCGGAAACGACGCCGCACCTCCAAACGGAGCCGTGGCGGACGCGACTCCTGATGACCCACACCGCTCTGCCGTTCGCCTGATCCGCCATGGGACGCTCACTCAAGAAAGGCCCGTTCGTCGCCGACCACCTGCTCCGCAAGGTCGAGAAGCAGAACGCCGCCGACGACAAGACCGTGATCAAGACCTGGTCACGCGCCTCCACCATCCTGCCGATGATGATTGGCCACACCATTGCCGTTCACAACGGCAAGGCCCACGTGCCCGTCTACGTGACGGAACAGATGGTGGGCCACAAGCTGGGCGAATTCGCCCCCACCCGCACGTTCCGCGGTCACACCAAAGACAAGAAGGGAGGCCGCTGATCCGATGGCAACCACCAGCCCCGACACCCAGGCCCTGGCCCACGGCCGCTTCATCCGCGGTTCCGTGTCCAAGGTGCGCCGGGTCCTCGACCAGATCCGGGGTCGCACCTACCGCGACGCCCTGATCATGCTCGAGTTCATGCCCTACCGCTCCACGGGCCCGATCACCAAGGTGCTCCGTTCCGCGGTCGCCAATGCCGAGCACAACCTCGGCCTCGATCCGGCCACCCTGGTCATCAGCCAGGCCAGCGCCGACATGGGACCTTCCCTGAAGCGGTTCCGGCCCCGGGCCCAGGGCCGCGCCTACGCCATCAAAAAGCAAACCTGCCACATCAGCATCGCTGTGGCAGCGCTCACCGACTGACCCCCGAGGACACCGCCCGATGGGACACAAGATCCATCCAACCGGCCTGCGCCTGGGGATCACCCAGGACCACCGCTCCCGCTGGTACGCCCCAAGCAAGACCTACCCCGTCCTCCTTCAGGAGGATGACCGGATCCGGTCGTTCATCAACAAGAAGTACGCCGCCGCCGGCATCAGCGACGTGCTGATCGCCCGCAAGGCCGATCAGCTCGAAGTGGAACTCAAGACCGCCCGTCCGGGCGTTCTGGTGGGCCGCCAGGGCAGCGGCATCGAGGAGCTGCGCACCGGCATCCAGAAGACCGTCGGCGACGCCCACCGTCAGGTGCGCATCAACGTGGTCGAGGTGGAGCGGGTCGACGCCGACGCCTTCCTGCTGGCCGAGTACATCGCCCAGCAACTGGAGAAGCGGGTGGCCTTCCGGCGCGTCATGCGCATGGCGGTGCAGCGCGCCCAGCGGGCCGGGGTGCTGGGTCTCAAGCTCCAGGTGAGCGGCCGCCTCAACGGTGCCGAGATCGCCCGGACGGAGTGGACCCGCGAGGGTCGGGTGCCCCTGCACACGCTCCGCGCCGACATCGACTACGCCACCAAGGTGGCCACCACCACCTACGGGGTCCTGGGCATCAAGGTCTGGGTGTTCAAAGGGGAGGTGCTTCCCGGTCAGCAGGACCAGCTGCCCGTGGGTGGAGCACCGAAACGCCGGGCGAACCGCCGGCCGCAACAGTTCGAAGACCGCTCCAACGAGGAGTGATCAGGAGGCCTGAACCATGCTGAGTCCAAAACGCGTCAAGTTCCGTAAGCAGCAGCGAGGCCGCATGCGCGGCATCGCCACGCGCGGCAACACCATCGCCTTCGGCGATTTCGCCCTGCAGGCCCAGGAGTGCGGGTGGATCACCTCCCGCCAGATCGAGGCCAGCCGCCGCGCCATGACCCGCTACGTCAAGCGGGGGGGCAAGATCTGGATCCGGATCTTCCCCGACAAGCCTGTCACCATGCGGCCGGCCGAGACCCGCATGGGTTCAGGTAAGGGCAACCCGGAATTCTGGGTGGCCGTGATCAAGCCCGGCCGCATTCTCTTCGAGATGGGCGGTCCCGAGATCACCCCCCAGATCGCCCGGGAGGCCATGCGGCTGGCCCAGTACAAACTGCCGGTCAAGACGAAGTTCCTCGCCCTGGCCGATCAGGAGGCTGCCGGCATCGAACCGGAGGCCACCGCCCCCGAACCCGCCCTCGCCGTCGAGTCCTGACCATGGCCCGTCCCACCATCACCGACGTGCGTTCGCTCAGCGACGCCCAGATCGGCGAACAGATCGACGGCGTCCGTCGCGAACTGTTCGACCTCCGCTTCCAGCAGGCCACCCGCCGTCTGGAGCACCCTCACCGCTTCAAGGAGGCCCGCATCAAGCTGGCCCACCTGCTGACGGTGCAGCAGGAGCGCCAGCGCTCCACCGTCGCCTCCTGATTCCCCCTCGATCCCCATGGCACTCAAGGAAAGGGTCGGCACCGTCGTCAGCGACAAGATGGACAAAACGGTGGTGGTGGCGGTGGAAAACCGCTTCCCCCATCCCATCTATCAGAAGACCGTCCGCCGCACCACCCGCTACAAAGCCCACGACGAAGCCAACAGCTGCCGCGTGGGTGACCGGGTCCGGATCACCGAGACCCGCCCCCTCAGCCGCACCAAACGTTGGGCCGTGGCCGAGGTTCTCTCCACCACCAGCGCCGGCTGAGGACCCCCCATGATTCAGCAGGAAACCTTCCTCAACGTCGCTGACAACAGCGGCGCCAAGCGCATCCAGTGCATCCGGGTGCTCGGCACCAACCGTCGCTACGCCCACGTCGGCGATGTGATCGTGGCCGCCGTCAAGGACGCCATGCCCAACATGGGCGTCAAGAAATCGGATGTGGTCAAGGCCGTGGTGGTGCGCACCCGGGCCACGCTGCGGCGTGACACCGGCAACGCGATCCGCTTCGACGACAACGCCGCCGTGATCCTGGGGAACGACAACAACCCCAAGGGCACCCGGGTCTTCGGGCCGGTCGCCCGTGAACTGCGTGAGCGCAACTTCACCAAGATCGTGTCCCTCGCCCCGGAGGTGATCTGAGATGGCCACCGCAACCCCCAAGGCCCGGCCCGTCCAGCGCATCAAGATGCGCATCCGCAAGGGCGACACCGTCCAGGTGATCGCCGGCAAGGACAAGGGCAAGACCGGCGAGGTGCTGCGCACCCTGCCCAATGAGAACCGTGTCGTGGTGCAGGGCATCAACCTGCGCACCCGCCACGTCAAGCCCACCCAGGAGGGCGAGACCGGCCGCATCGTCACCGAGGAGGCCTCCCTGCACGCCTCCAACGTGATGCTGTACTCCACCGCCAGCAAGGTGGCCAGCCGGGTGGAGATCGTCGTGCAGGAGGACGGCAGCAAGAAGCGTCGCCTCAAGAAGACCGGGGAACTGCTCGACTGACCGCCCCGAACACCTGCCCCGTTCCCCGTTCCTGCCTCCCTCCCCCGTCCGCCTT
Organism: Microcystis elabens FACHB-917; assembly: GCF_014698445.1. Classification (GTDB taxonomy): domain Bacteria; phylum Cyanobacteriota; class Cyanobacteriia; order PCC-6307; family Cyanobiaceae; genus Cyanobium; species Cyanobium elabens. The sequence goes on along the minus strand of NZ_JACJSZ010000005.1, from coordinate 72,053 downwards.
CTGACCACGTCCAGAAGCGCCCCCCCATCCCCCCGTCATGTCACTCAAACAGCGCTACCGGGAGACGATCCAGCCCAAGCTGCTGAAGGATCTCAACCTCTCCAACGTCCACGAGGTCCCCAAGGTGGTCAAGGTCACCGTCAACCGGGGCCTCGGTGAAGCCGCCCAGAACGCCAAGGCCCTCGAGGCCTCGATCGCCGAGCTGGCCACCATCACCGGTCAGAAGGTGGTGGTGACCCGCGCCAAGAAGGCCATCGCCGGCTTCAAGATCCGCCAGGGCATGCCGATCGGCGTGGCCGTCACCCTGCGGGGTGAGCGGATGTATGCCTTCCTGGAGCGTCTCATCCACCTGGCGCTGCCGCGCATCCGCGACTTCCGCGGCGTCAGCCCCAAGAGCTTCGACGGCCGGGGCAACTACACCCTGGGGATCCGGGAGCAGATCATCTTCCCCGAGATCTCCTTCGACAAGATCGATGCCATCCGGGGGATGGACGTCACGATCGTGACCAACGCCCGTAACGACGAAGAGGGCCGGGCCCTCCTCCGCGAAATGGGAATGCCGTTCCGCAATACCTGAGCCCCCTTCCGGACACGACCATGGCCAACCACGACCCGATCTCAGACATGCTCACCCGCCTTCGCAACGCGAGTGAGAAGCGCCACGAGCGCACCAGGATTCCTGCCTCCCGGCTCTCCCGAAGCATCGCCAGCGTCCTGCAGCAGGAAGGCTTCATCGGCGCCGTCGCCGAGGAAGGCGAAGGCGTGCAGCGCCACCTGGTGCTGGAGCTGAAGTACAGCGGCAAGCACCGCCAGCCCACCATCCGCTCCGTGCAGCGGGTGAGCAAGCCCGGCCTGCGCATCTACAAGAACACCCGCCAGCTGCCCAAGGTTCTCGGCGGCCTCGGCGTGGCGATCATCTCCACCTCCAAGGGTGTGATGAGTGACCGTGATGCCCGCAAGCAGGGCGTCGGCGGCGAAGTGCTCTGCTACGTCTACTGATCCCAGGAGTTGTTCCATGTCTCGTATCGGTAAAGCCCCGATCCCCATCCCCGACAAGGTGACCGTCAGCCTCGACGGCCTTTCGGTCACCGTGAAGGGTCCCAAGGGGGAACTCAGCCGCGTTCTCCCGGAGGGCGTCAGCGTCAGCCAGGAAGGCGGCACCCTGCTGGTCAGTCCCACCAGCAACCACCGCCGCTCCCGGGAGCGCCACGGCCTCAGCCGCACCCTCGTCGCCAACATGGTCGAAGGGGTCAGCCAGGGCTTCACCCGCAAGCTCGAGATCGTCGGCGTGGGCTACCGCGCCCAGGTCCAGGGCCGCAAACTGGTGGTCAGCGCCGGCTACAGCCACCCGGTGGAGATGGTTCCTCCCGAGGGGGTCACCTTCTCGGTCGAGAACAACACCTCGGTCTTCGTCTCCGGCCCCGACAAGGAGCTGGTGGGCAACGAGGCGGCCAAGATCCGCGGCATCCGTCCGCCCGAGCCCTACAAGGGCAAGGGCATCAAGTACGAAGGTGAGCGGATTCTGCGCAAGGCCGGCAAGACCGGCAAGAAATGAGGTCTGCTCGAGCGTCTTCCGTCTGATCCCCCATGTCTACCCTCTCCCGCAAACAGCAGACCCAGAAGCGTCACCGCCGCCTGCGTCGTCTGCTCTCCGGCACCGCCGAGCGTCCCAGGCTGGCCGTGTTCCGCTCCAACAACCACATCTACGCCCAGGTCATCGACGACGACGCCCAGAACACCCTCTGTGCCGCGTCCACCCTCGACAAGGACCTGCGCACCAGCGTCACGGCGGGCGCCAACTGCGAGGCCTCCATCGCGGTGGGCCAGCTCGTCGCCCAGCGCGCCCTCGCCAAGGGCATCCAGCAGGTGGTCTTCGATCGCGGCGGCAACCTGTACCACGGCAGGGTCAAGGCCCTTGCTGACGCCGCCCGGGAAGCGGGCCTTCAGTTCTGATCCCTGCTCTCACCATGACCGAAACCAACGACCAGATCCAGACCGGCGCCGTGCCTGCGGCCTCCGACGTCCCCGCCGCTGCCGAAGGCCAGCAGGAGCAGCGCCGGGGAGGCGGTGGCCGGGGCGATGCCAAGGGTGACCGCCGCGGCGGCGGCCGCGGCCGCGACAACCGCCGCGGCCAGGAACGCGACTCCGAATGGCAGGAGCGGGTGGTTCAGATCCGCCGCGTCTCCAAGACCGTCAAGGGCGGCAAGAAGATGAGCTTCCGGGCCATCGTCGTCGTCGGCAACGAACGCGGCCAGGTGGGCGTGGGCGTTGGCAAGGCCGGCGATGTCATCGGCGCCGTCCGCAAGGGAGTGGCCGACGGCAAGAAGCATCTGGTCAAGGTGCCCCTCACCCGGACCAGTTCGATCCCCACCCTCAGCAACGGCCGCGACGGCGCCGCCAGCGTGCTGATCCGGCCGGCCGCCCCCGGTACCGGGGTGATCGCGGGCGGTTCGATCCGCACCGTGCTCGAGCTGGCCGGCATCAAGAACGTGCTGGCGAAACGGCTGGGCTCCAAGACCCCGCTCAACAACGCCCGCGCCGCCATGCAGGCCCTCGAGGGCCTGCGCACCCACAAGGAGACCGCCAAGGAGCGGGGCATCTCCCTCGAGCAGATCTACTCCTGAGGCCCGCCATGACGTCCTTCTCTCTCAACAGTCTCCAGCCCCAGAAGGGCTCGCGCCGGCGCAAGCTGCGCAAGGGGCGCGGCATCGCCGCCGGCCAGGGCGCCAGCTGCGGCTTCGGCATGCGCGGCCAGAAGTCCCGCTCCGGCCGGCCCACCCGCCCCGGTTTCGAGGGCGGCCAGATGCCCCTCTACCGCCGGATCCCCAAGCTCAAGCACTTCCCGGTCATCAACCCCACCCACTACACCGTCATCAACGTGTCGCGGCTGGGTGAGCTGAAGGCCGGCAGCACGGTGAACCTGGAGTCCCTCGAGCAGGCGGGTCTGGTCACCAGCCCCCGCTACCCGCTGAAGGTGCTCGGCAACGGCGAACTGACGGTGAAACTGACGGTCCAGGCCGCCGCCTTCACCGCTTCGGCCCGCGCCAAGATCGAAGCCGCCGGCGGCACGTGCGAGATCATCGACTGAGGCCGGGCCCCGCCCCGCCCCCAGCCGCGAGCCGCCTGCCCGTAGCCTTGTGCTGCGGCAGGCGGCTCCGGTCGTAGTGACCCGTATCCCCCACTCCCGACATCGCCATGCTCCTCAGCCGGGGGCGCAATCCGAGCGCCGCTGAAATCCTCGTCCAGCTGGTCCAGTCGAAGGGCCTGCGGGACCGGGTGCTCACCACCCTGGGCCTGCTGCTGCTGGTGCGACTCGGCATCTACATCCCGGTGCCCGGCATCGACCGGGTCGCCTTCCAGGACTTCATCCGCCAGGGGGGCCAGCTGATCGGCTTCCTCGACATCTTCACCGGCGGCGGCCTCTCCACCCTGGGGGTCTTCGCCCTGGGGATCCTGCCCTTCATCAACGCCTCGATCATCATCCAGCTGATGACGGCAGCCCTGCCCCAGCTCGAGGAGCTGCAGAAGAACGAGGGGGAGGCCGGGCGCCGCAAGCTGGCCCAGATCACCCGCTACGTGGCCCTGGGCTGGGGCATCCTCCAGAGCATCGTCTTCGCCCTGATCCTGCGGCAGTACGCCCTGCCGGGCCTGCCGGACTGGCTGTTCGTCGTCCAGACGAGCCTGGCCCTGGTGACCGGATCGATGGTGGTGATGTGGATCAGCGAGGTGATCACCGAGCGGGGCATCGGCCAGGGGGCCTCGCTGGTGATCTTCATCAACATCGTCGCCACCCTGCCCAAGGCCCTCGGCTCCACCATCCAGCTGGCCCAGAGCGGCGACCGAGCCACCGTGGGCGGCATCGTCGTGCTGGTGCTGGTCTTCCTGGTGACGATCGTGGGCATCATCTTCCTGCAGGAAGGCAGCCGCCGCATTCCGATCGTCAGCGCCAAGCGACAGGTGGGGGGTGCCAGCACCCTGGCCTCCCGCCAGAGCTACCTGCCCCTGAAGCTCAACGCCGGCGGCGTGATGCCGATCATCTTCGCCTCGGCGGTGGTGTTCCTGCCCCTCACCATCGCGAACCTCACCAAGAGCCCCTGGCTGATCCGGGTGGCGGGCTACCTCAATCCCACCAGCAGCACCCCCTGGCTCTACGCCCTGGTGTACTTCGCCCTGATCTGCGGCTTCGCCTTCTTCTACGCCTCACTCACCGTCAACCCGGTGGACATCGCCACCAACCTGAAGCGCTCCGGCGTCGCCATCCCCGGGGTCCGGCCCGGCTCGGCCACGGCCGACCACCTCTCGGGGGTGTCCAACCGGCTCACCCTGCTGGGGGGCGTGTTCCTCGGCGCCATCGCCATCATCCCCTCGGCGGTGGAGGGGGCCACCCAGGTGCGCACCTTCCAGGGGCTCGGGGCCACCTCCCTGCTGATCCTGGTGGGCGTGGCCATCGACACCGCCAAGCAGGTCCAGACCTACGTGATCTCCCAGCGCTACGAAGGACTGGTCCGCCAGTAGGCCCCTTCCCCCTGTCGACTCTCCCCATGAAACAGCGACTCCTCTTCCTCGGTCCCCCCGGCGCCGGCAAGGGCACCCAGGCCGAGCTGCTGGCCGAACGCCACCAGCTGCTGCATCTCTCCACCGGAGAACTGCTGCGGGCGGAAGTCACGGCGGGCTCCGCCCTGGGCCAGGAAGCGGAGGCGGTGATGGCCCGCGGCGAGCTGGTGAGCGATGCGCTCGTGCTGGCGATCGTGCGCCGCCGCCTGGAGGGCCACACGGGCGGCTGGCTGCTCGATGGCTTCCCGCGCAACCTCGCCCAGGCCGAGGCCCTCGACGGCCTGCTGGCGGAGCTCGACCAGCGCATCGAACGGGTGCTGCTGCTGGAGCTGGAGGACGGGGTGCTGATCCAGCGCCTGCTCACCCGCGGCCGCGCCGACGACAACGAAGCGGTGATCCGCAACCGCCTGGTGGTGTACCAGGAGCAGACCGCCCCCCTGATCGACCACTACCGCCAGCTGGGCCTGCTCTGCAGCGTGGAGGCCTCGGGCACGGTCGAGGAGATTGAGGCGAGGATCGTAGCCAGCTTGACGGAGTGATGTGATAGGGTAGCTGTTTGCAAATTCGGAGAGCACAACGCCCATGAAGGTGCGTGCCTCAGTCAAGAAGATGTGCGACAAGTGCCGGGTGATCCGTCGCCACGGCCGGGTCATGGTGATCTGCACCAACCCGAAGCACAAGCAGCGTCAGGGTTGACCCCTCACGCCTTCACAGCGGCCGCCTCCGGCCGCCTCCCCCTCTGCCCTCTGATCGTTTCCTGACGTGGCTCGGATCGCCGGTGTCGATATCCCTCGTGACAAGAGGGTTGAGATCTCACTCACTTACGTGTACGGGATCGGGCTCACCAGGGCCCGCAAGATCCTCGCCAAGTCGGGGGTCAACCCCGACATCAGGGTGAAGGACCTCAGTGACGGTGACGTGCAGAAGCTGCGCGGCGCGGCCGATTCCTTCGTCCTCGAGGGTGACCTGCGCCGCGAGGAGGGCATGGCCCTCAAGCGCCTCCAGGACATCGGCTGCCTGCGGGGACGCCGCCACCGCATGGGCCTGCCCGTGCGCGGCCAGCGCACCCGCACCAACGCCCGCACCCGCCGCGGCGCCCGCAAGACCGTCGCCGGCAAGAAGAAGTGAGGTCCGGGCCCCCGGGCCCGTTCCCCCTCCCCGCCTGCACTGCCCCAGGGCCCAGGGATCCTCGCGGAATTCCATGCTCCCGGGCTCCCGGCCCCAGCCCCGCCGCCCTCCCCTGCCGGAGGTCGTCACCGGGGCTCCCCCCCAGTCCTCCGATCACCTCTCCGCAGCCGCGGAGCCACCGCCATGGCCAAACCAGCCAAGAAGACCGGCCCCAAGAAGGCCAAGCGCAACGTGCCCAATGGGGTCGCGCACATCCAGAGCACCTTCAACAACACGATCGTCTCGATCACCGACACCGCCGGTGAGGTGGTGAGCTGGTCGTCCGCCGGCGCCAGCGGCTTCAAGGGAGCCCGCAAGGGCACCCCCTTCGCCGCCCAGACCGCCGCCGAGGCCGCCGCCCGTCGGGCCCTCGAGCAGGGCATGCGTCAGATCGAAGTGCTGGTGCGAGGCCCAGGTTCCGGCCGTGAAACCGCCATCCGCGCCCTCCAGGTGGCCGGTCTCGAGATCACCCTGATCCGCGACGTCACCCCCCTGCCCCACAACGGCTGCCGCCGGGCCAAGCGCCGCCGGGTCTGAGCCGCCGGAGCGCCGCCGGCCTGCCTCCACCCTTCCCCGGGCCGCCATCGCGGCCACCGTTCCCTTTTCACCTCCACAGACCGTGTTGCACTACCAGATCGATAGGGTTGAGCACCAGGTCGCCGACGACCGTTCCCAGACGGGCGTCTTCCAGATCGGCCCCCTGGACCGGGGCCAGGCGACCACCCTCGGCAACGCCCTGCGCCGGGTGCTCCTCGGCGGTCTCGAGGGAAGCGCCATCACGGCGGTGCGTCTCTCCGGGGTCAACCACGAGTACGCCACGGTGCCCGGGGTGCGCGAGGACGTCCTCGACATCCTGCTCAACTGCAAGTCGGTGCCGGTCAACAGCCGCAGCCGCGACCTGGAGATCGGCCGGCTGAAGGTGAACGGTCCGGCCAGGGTCACCGCCTCCGATCTGCAGTTCTCCCCCCAGGTGCAGGTCATCGACGGCGACCGCGAGATCGCCACCGTGGCCGAAGGCCACAGCCTGGAGATGGAGGTGCATGTCGAGCGGGGCGTGGGTTACCGGCCGGTGGATCGCCACAACGAAGACACCTCCGCCATCGACCTGCTGCAGATCGACGCGGTGTTCATGCCCGTCCGGCGGGTCAACTACACCGTCGAGGAGACCGCGGTCGGTGAAGGCGGTTCGGCCCACGAGCGCCTGCGCATCACGATCGAGACCAACGGCAGCGTCACCCCTGACGACGCCATGGCCCAGGCGGCCAACCAGCTCATCACCCTGTTCCAGCCCCTGGCCACCCTCACCATGACCGAGGAGCCCGGCCTGGAGCCCGAGCCCTCGGCCGAGGCCCAGATCCCCCTGGAGGAGCTGAACCTCTCCGTGCGCGCCTACAACTGCCTCAAGCGCGCCCAGGTCAACTCCGTCTCCGACCTCATGGGCTTCAGCTACGAAGACCTGCTGGAGATCAAGAACTTCGGTTCCAAGTCCGCCGATGAGGTGATCGAGGCCCTCGAGAGGATCGGCATCTCCCTGCCCCAGAGCCGCACCAGCGGCTGAAGGGCGGTTTCCCCCTTCCCCGTTTCGCCACCCGCCCCGTCCCCACCATGCGACACCAGTGCCGAGTCCCCCTGCTGGGACGCCCCGCCGACCAACGCAAGGCCATGCTGCGTGGCCTCACCACCCAGCTCATCCGTGAAGGCCGGGTCACCACCACCAAGGCCCGGGCCAAGGCGCTGCGTGACGAGGCCGAGCGCATGATCACCCTGGCCAAGGACGGCACCCTCGCCGCCCGCCGCCGCGCCATCGGCTACATCTACGACAAGCAGCTCGTGCACTCCCTGTTCGCCAAGGCCCAGGACCGCTACGGCGACCGCCAGGGTGGCTACACCCGCATCATCCGGACGGTGCGCCGCCGCGGTGACAACGCCGAGATGGCCATCATCGAACTGGTCTGAACGCACTGGTCTGAAACGGATCGCCCTCGCGCTGCAGTACGACGGCGCCGCCTTCCACGGCTGGCAGCGGCAGGCCCACCACAGCAGTGTCCAGGAGACGCTGGAGGCCGCCATCGCGGGCCTCGACCCGCACCGACCGGCCCGGGCTGTGGCCGCCGGGCGCACCGACACCGGCGTCCATGCCGCCGCCCAGGTGGTGCACTTCGATGCCGTCGGCCCCATCCCTGTGCCCCGCTGGGCCAAGGCCCTCAACGGCCGCCTTCCGTCCACGGTCCGCGTGCGGGCGGCCACCGAGGTGCCCGGCGACTGGCACGCCTGCTTCAGTGCCACCTACCGGCGCTATCGCTACACGATCCACAACGGCCGCGCCCCCAACCTGTTCCTGGAACCCTGGAGCTGGCACCGCTACCAGTGGCGCCTGAATGAGGTGCGGATGGCCCGTTGCCTGGAGGCCCTCCTGGGCGAGCACGATTTCTCCGCCTTCCAGCGGGCGGGCAGCCGCCGCGCCCATGCCCGCACCACGCTCCAGGAGGTCCTGGTGGAGCGCCGTGGCGATCTTCTGGTCACCGAGGTGCAGGCCAGCGGCTTCCTCTACGGCATGGTGCGCCTGCTGATGGGCCAGCTGGTGGCGGTGGGGGAGGGGCGCCTGGCGGCCGAGGAGTTTCTGCACCGCTGGCGCAGCGGCGACCGCCACGCCGTGAAGGAGGCCGCACCGCCCCAGGGCCTCTGCCTGCTGCGGGTGGGCTACCCCCAGCGGATCTTCCCTGAGGCTGCCTGGTATGATTGTCAACCGCGATTTCTACTGGAATCGCACGATCCTCCCGCCGATCCGTCCTACGACGATCCTCTCCTCGGCGATCCGATCGGTTGAGCACCCTGCAGGGAGCCCCGTCCGGCGGCACCAGGCAGAAAATGCCTCTCCGAATTCTCCGGATCCGGCGACACGGTAGGGTCGAATCTCCCTGTCCCGACCCATCCTGCTGCGATGGGCTCACCCCAAACCGGCCCGCCGGCGCGATGAACAAGACAACCCCACCCCCCATCGATTCGCTCGAGCGCCAGTGGTACCTGGTCGACGCAGCGGACCAGACCCTCGGCCGACTCGCCAGCGAAGTGGCGCAGGTGCTGCGGGGCAAGAACAAGCCCACCTTCACCCCCCACCTCGACACGGGTGACTTCGTGGTGGTGATCAACGCCGACAAGGTGCGCGTCAGCGGCAACAAGGCCACCCAAAAGATCTACCGCCGCCACTCCGGCCGCCCCGGCGGCATGAAGACCGAAACCTTCGAGCACCTGCAGGCACGCCTGCCCGAGCGGATCATCGAGAAGGCCATCAAGGGCATGCTTCCCCACAATGCCCTGGGACGCCAGCTGTTCCGCAAGCTGAAGGTTTACAAGGGGGCCGAGCATCCCCACGCCGCCCAGCAGCCCCTGCCCCTCGCCCTCGATCCCGCCGCCGCCGCCCAATGACCAGCACCTCCAACCGCGTCGTCTACTGGGGCACAGGCCGCCGCAAGACCGCCGTCGCCCGTGTGCGGGTGGTTCCCGGCAGCGGCAGCGTCACCATCAACGGCCGCCCCGGTGACAACTACCTCAACTACAACCCCGTCTATCTCTCGGCGGTCAAGGCTCCCCTGCAGACCCTGGGTCTGGAGGCCCAGTACGACCTCCTCGTCAACGTGCGTGGCGGCGGCCTCACCGGCCAGGCCGATGCCATCAAGCAGGGTGCGGCCCGCGCCCTCTGCGATCTGTCTCCCGACAACCGCAAGCCGCTCAAGATCGAGGGCCACCTGAGCCGCGATCCCCGGGCCAAGGAGCGTCGCAAGTACGGCCTCAAGAAAGCCCGCAAGGCTCCCCAGTTCTCCAAGCGCTGATTCCCGTCATGCCGAAAGCCGACATCCATCCCACCTGGTATCCGGACGCCAAGGTGATCTGCAACGGGGAGGTGGTGATGACCACCGGCTCCACTCAGCCGGAGATCACGGTCGACGTGTGGAGCGGCAACCACCCCTTCTACACGGGGACTCAGAAGATCCTCGATACCGAGGGCCGGGTCGACCGCTTCATGCGCAAGTACGGCATGGGCAGCGCCGACTCCGCCTCGGGTACCAAAAAGGCCACCAAGGCCGTCAAAACCCCTGAGCCTGCCGCCACCGCCGAAGAAGCACCAGCGGCCGCCGAAGCCTGAGGTTTCGCCCGGCTCGCCGGCCCCCTGGAGGGTCCGGGGCTGCCACGGCCGGGTGCATGACGCGCCCGGCCTCTTGTGTCGCAGGGGCCTCCCATGGATTCCGAGTTGCTGCAATCCCGGCTGGACACCGCCTGCCGAACCTTCCATACGCTGGAGCGCCAGTTGGCGGATCCGGCGGTCGCCGCCGACCCGGCCCGGCTCCAGGCGATCGCCCGTGAACGGTCGCGGCTGGAGCCCCTGGTCAACGACTACCAGCGACTGCGCAAGCTGGAGCAGGAGCGCGAGGAGGCCCGCGTCCTGCTCCGGACCCACCGCGACGACCCCGCCACCGAGGAACTGGCGACCCTGGCCAGCGAGGAACTGGTGAGCCTCGAGGGCCTGATCGGCGCCCTCAACGAGCGGCTCACCCTGGCGCTGCTGCCCACGGATCCTCGCGATGAGCGCAGCGTGATGCTGGAGATCCGCGCCGGTGCCGGGGGCGATGAGGCCAGCCTCTGGGCGGGGGATCTGGCCCGCATGTACGAGCGCTATGCCCAGGGCCAGGGCTGGCAGGTGCAGCCGGTGAGCGCCTCGGAGGCCGATCTCGGCGGCTACAAGGAGCTGATCCTCGCCATCCGCGGCGACGGGGTCTACAGCCGGCTCAAGTTCGAGGCTGGGGTGCATCGCGTCCAGCGGGTCCCGGCCACCGAATCCCAGGGGCGGGTGCACACCTCCACCGCCACCGTGGCGGTGATGCCCGAGGCCGACCCGGTCGAGGTGCAGATCGACCCGGGTGATCTGGAGATCAGCACGGCCCGTTCCGGTGGCGCCGGGGGCCAGAACGTCAACAAGGTGGAGACGGCGGTCGACCTGCTGCACAGGCCCACCGGCATCCGGGTGTTCTGCACCCAGGAACGCTCCCAGCTGCAGAACCGGGAACGGGCCATGGAGATCCTGCGGGCCAAGCTCTACGAGCGCCAGCTGGCGGAAGCGAACGCCGCCGAGCGTTCCGTGCGCCGCGCTCAGGTGGGCAGCGGCGACCGCAGCGAAAAGATCCGCACCTACAACGCCAAGGACAACCGGGTGACCGACCACCGCCTGGGGCGGAACTTCTCGCTCGAGCCCGTGCTGGCCGGCCAGATCGACGACCTGATCGGGGCCTGCATCGCCGAGGAGCAGCGGCAGGGTCTGGAGGCCCTCGCCCTCGAAGCCACCGGCAGCGGCGGTTGAGGGGGCCGATCAGGCGCCGATGACGTACTTGGCCCACTCCTGGTGCTGGCCGGAGCGGATGCGGCGGTTGGCCTCGAAGCTCAGGCTGCCCAGGGGACGACGGGGCTCCCGGGCCAGGGGCATGCCCGCCTCCCGGGGGGTGCGATTGCCCTTGCGCACATTGCAGGGGAGGCAGGCGGTGGTGACGTTCTCCCAGACGTCGGTGCCGCCCCGGCTGCGGGGCACCACATGGTCGATGGAGAGCTGCTCACCGCTGTAGCCGCAGTACTGGCAGGCGTGGCCGTCGCGGTGGAAGACGTTGCGGCGCGTGAGGGGCAGGGGCTTGTAGGGCACCCGCACGAACTGGCGCAGCCGGATCACCGTTGGCAGGAAATGGTCCGGACGGATGGACCGCTCGGTGTCGTGTTCCAGCCCCTCGGCCTTGCCCTTGAGCAGCATCACCATGGCGCGGCGCCAGGTGGTGATGTTCAGCGGTTCGTAGGACGCATTCAGAACGAGTACGTGGCCCATTCCCGTCCGCTGGTTACACGGCATGCTAACGGGATTCCCATGATGTCCATGGTTCACCCCCTGCGGCGGCGCCCATGACCACCTCCTCTTCGCTCGCCAGCGCCGGTGCGACGGAGGAGACCCGCCAGTCGCGGCAGCGGGCCTGGGTGGAGGTGAACACCGCGGCCATCCAGTCCAACGTGCGGGCCCTGCGGCGCCACATCGGTCCGGCCACCCAGCTGATGGCGGTCGTCAAGGCCGACGCCTACGGCCACGGCGCCCTGGCGGTGGCCCGCGCCTCCCTGGAGGCGGGGGCGGCCTGCTTCGGGGTCGCCACCCTGGGCGAAGGGCTACAGCTGCGCCGCGCCGGCATCTCCGCGCCGGTGCTGGTGCTCGGCAATCTCACCCAGCCCGAGGAGCTGCGCAGCTGCCTGCGCTGGCAGCTGATGCCGACCCTCAGCTGCATGCGTGAAGCCCTGCTCTGCCAGAACCTGGCCAGCGGCAGCGGCCGCCCCATGCCCGTGCAGCTGAAACTGGACACCGGCATGGCCCGCCTTGGCGCCGACTGGCAGGAGGGACCGCGGCTGGTGGCGGCCCTGCAGGACATGGAGGCCATCGAGCTGGCGGGCGTTTACTCCCATCTGGCCTGCGCCGATGCCGCCCCCGGGCAGGACGACGGCCTCAATGCCCTCCAGCAGCAGCGTTTCGAGACGGTGCTCTCCTGTCTGGCGGAGCAGGGTCTGGCGGCCGGTTGCCGGCACCTCGCCAATTCGGCGGCCACCCTGCGGGGGCGCGGCCAGTACTACGACCTGGTCAGAGTGGGCCTGGCCCTCTACGGCCAGCCTCCGGCGGCCCACCTGGCCGGCGTGGTGCCCCTGCGGCCGGCCCTGCAGATCCACGCCCGCGTCACCCTGCTGCGCCAGGTGGGAGCGGGCGTCGGGGTGAGCTATGGCCACCGCTTCCGCACCAGCCGGCCCAGCCGGCTGGCGGTGGTGTCGATCGGCTACGCCGACGGGGTGCCGCGCCAGCTCTCCGACCGCATGGACGTCCTCTTCGACGGCCGGCGCCTGCCCCAGGTGGGTGCCATCACCATGGACCAGCTGGTGATCGACGCCACCGAAGCCCCGGGCATCGAGGTGGGCAGCATCGTCACCCTGCTGGGCGAGCAGGAGGGGGAGATCATCAGCCCCATCGACTGGAGCGAGCGCTGCAACACCATCCCCTGGGAGATCCTGTGCGGCTTCAAGCACCGCCTGCCACGCCTGGCCGTGCCCCCGGACCCGGAGACGCCCCTGGCGCCGGGGGGGGCCGAGTCGGAGCCCTGATAAGCTCGCTGAGCCACTGGAGAGGTGGCTGAGTGGTTGAAAGCGGCTCCCTGCTAAGGAGTTACAGGAGGCAACTTCTGTCGAGGGTTCGAATCCCTCCCTCTCCGTTCCAGGCCCTCCCGGGCCGTCCCCACGGGCCCTCCTGCCCCCGCTCGACAGGTCAGCTCAGAGCCTGGCGAGGCCGCTCCAGCCGAGGTAAACCGCGAAGACGAGGCACAGCCCGCCGTTGATCAGGCCCTGGTGGGCCAGGGTCCAGCGGCAGAGCTGCTCGAGGCGAGACCGTCCCCACGCCCCCGTGCTCAGCAGGGCGAGCGGCGGCAGCAGCGATGGCGCCAGGGTGACCAGGCTCACCGCCAGCACCAGGCCCGCCAGGGTGGCCGCCGGCAGTCCGGCACGGGCCAGGTCCTGGAGGGCCGGCAGGTAGAGCACCAGGGAGGTGAGGTTGCCGGCCATCAGGGCGATCCCCAGCCCGAAGGAGCGCACCAGCGAATGCCGCCCGGGTGCGGCGCCCAGACCACCACCACCAGTGCATTGCCGGCGAGGTAGGCCCAGCTCCGGCGCACGCCGGATCCCGGAGCGGTGAGGGTGCGCATCTGTCCCACCAGCAGCATCGGGCTCACCGCCGCCCCCAGGGCGAGGGGAAGCACATCCAGGGGCGGGGACGTCACTGGGGCGAGGCGGCCAGAAGGGCGGCGGCGAGGGACGGCAGCAGGGTCTCGTCGGCGGCCCGGGCCCGTCCCTCGCTGAACACCACCAGCAGCATCGCCGCCTGGCCGTCCACCTCCACATAGGCGGCATCGTGGCGGGCCTGGCTCATCCAGCCGGCCTTGCTCCACAGCCGGGCCCCCTCGGGCAGGCCGGCCCCGAGGAAGCCATCCACCTGGTTCTCCGGATCGGCGGCCCTGGCCCGGGGGTCGATGGAGCGGCGCAGCAGCGCCGTCATGCGGCGGCAGGCCGGAGGGGAGACGGCCGCGCCGGCCATCACGGCATGCAGCAGGCGGGCCGTGAAGTCGGTGCTGAGGCGATTGCGGTTCTCCAGCCGGGGGCCGTAGAAGTCCCATTCGCGGCCATAGGGGCCCTCCGCCCATGTCTTCTGGCAGGCGTTCATCCCGGCCACCTCGCTCCAGCCGAGACGGGCCAGCCAGTCGTTGACCAGCTGGCGCTGGCGGCACCAGGCGGCCTGGCGCGCCGGCGGCAGGGACGGTCCACTGGTGGTGCCGCTGAGCAGGTCCACCACGAGGCTGGTGGCGTCGTTGCCCGAATCGCGCACCATGTCGGCCAGGGCGCGGCGCAGCTCCGGTCCGTCCTCGATCAGCTGGCGCTGCAGCCAGGCCTCGGCCGCCACCAGGTACACCAGCTTGACGACGCTGGCGGGATAGCGCGGCGTCGGGCCCGCCCAGGAGGCGCCGGACACGGTCCGGCCCCAGAACTCCTCCTGGCCCAGACCCTCGGCCGCCCCCACCAGGGTCTCGCCGTAGCTAAGCCAGGTGACGGAGAGCTGCTCCCCGAGCCCCGGGCGCCCCTCCTCCTCCAGTCGGCCGATCAGCTGGCGGAGGGCCTCGCCCATGGCGGGATCCGGGCTGTAGAACGCCATCAGCGGCGGCACCTTGCGATGGCGACCTTAGGCACCCTGCCGGCGCCGGGACGTCTCTGGACCCTGTCCCAGCCACTGCCGGCCTACAGCCGGCCGCAGGGCCCCGGGCTGGCCACCGAAATCCACGCCGGCCGGCAGCTGACGGTGCTGGGGGGGGCCGGGGGTGGCGGCTCCCGGACCCGTCTGCGGGTGCGGCTGCACGGGGACGGCTACCCCTGCTGGGTGGACGCCGCGGCCCTGGAGCGCCATGGCCAGCCCGTGGCTTCGCTGCCGCCGCTGCCCCGCCTCGATCGCGACCGGATCGCCGCCCGCCTGGAGGCGGTGCTCGCCTTCGCCGAGGCCGCCCGTCACCGCCCCAACCGCTACCTGTGGGGGGGCACCCTGGGGCCCGATTTCGACTGTTCGGGCCTGGTGCAGTCCGCCTTCGCCCAGGCCGGCATCTGGCTGCCCCGCGATGCCTACCTGCAGGAGCGCTTCTGCCGCCCAGTGGCCGTGGCCAGCGGGGTCACCAGCCTGTTGCTGCCGGGGGACCTGCTGTTCTTCGGCCCCCCGCGGCGCTGCACCCACGTGGCCCTGCACCTGGGGGGCGGACGCTACCTGCACAGCTCCGGGCGCCAGCACGGCCGCGACGGCCTCGGCATCGACGACCTGAACCCCCGCAACACCGATCCGGTGGCCTGCCACTACCGGGCCGAGCTGCGGGGCGCCGGACGGGTGATGCACAGCCACGACGGCAGCCCCCTGCCCCCCTGAGGTAAGTTCAGCCCACGCGTTTCGGGGATCGGTCATGGCGCGGGCGGCCCTGGCCCACAGTTCCGACCCCCCCGCGGCCGAACGCTTCCCCGAGCTCTCCGTGGTGGTCCCCCTCTACAACGAGGAGGAGAGCCTGCCCCACCTGGTCGAGAAGCTGCTGGCGGCCCTGCGGCCCCTGGGGCGAACGTTTGAGCTGGTGCTGGTGGATGACGGATCGAAGGACGGCACGGCGGCGGTGCTGCGGGATCTGACCAGCCGGGTGTCCGAACTGGTCGCCGTGCTGCTGCGGCGCAACTACGGGCAGACGGCGGCCATGGCGGCCGGCTTCGACGCCAGCGTCGGCGGGGTGATCGTCACCCTCGACGGGGACCTGCAGAACGATCCCGCCGACATCCCGATGCTGCTGGCACGCCTGGAGCAGGACGAGCTC
The DNA here is from genome assembly GCF_014698445.1 of Microcystis elabens FACHB-917. Lineage (GTDB taxonomy): Bacteria > Cyanobacteriota > Cyanobacteriia > PCC-6307 > Cyanobiaceae > Cyanobium > Cyanobium elabens. The sequence continues at coordinate 56,388 of NZ_JACJSZ010000005.1, read as the reverse complement.
GACCTGGTGAGCGGCTGGCGGCAGCAGCGCCAGGACGGGGCCCTCGACCGGCTGCTGCCCTCGCTGCTGGCCAACCGACTGATCGCCCGGGTCACCGGCGTGCGGCTGCACGACTACGGCTGCTCCCTGAAGGCCTACCGGCGCGAGGTGGTCAGCGACATGAACCTCTACGGGGAACTGCACCGTTTCCTGCCGGCCCTGGCCTTCATCGAGGGGGCCCGGATCGGCGAGGTGAGGGTGTCCCACCAGGCCCGCCGCTACGGCCGCAGCAATTACGGCATCGATCGCACCTTCCGGGTGCTGATGGACCTGCTGACGGTCTGGTTCATGAAGCGGTTCCTGACCCGGCCGATGCATGTGTTCGGCTTTGCCGGCCTGCTGGCCCTGCTGGCGGGTCTGGCCATCGCCGCCTGGTTGGTGGGCGAGAAGCTGCTGCTGGGGGCCGACATCGGCAACCGTCCCCTGCTGCTGATGGCGGTGCTGGCGATCCTCAGTGGCGTGCAGCTGTTCAGCTTCGGGCTGCTGGCGGAACTGCAGATGCGCACTTACCATGAGAGCCAGGGGCGGCCGATCTACCGGGTGCGCGAGACCCTCCGGGGCGGACCTGGCTGAACGGACCTGGCTGAACTTTTATGTCGCCCCCTGCGTCCCCGAGAAGCCGGACAGGACGTGGTCCGTACAGTACCGGCGGTTCCTATTGGCCAAGCCATGACTGGTGAATTTGCCGTTGCCTGGATGCCGTCCGTGATGGTTCCCCTGGTGGGAATCCTCGGCGCGGCTGTGGCCATGGCCCTGCTGTTCAACGTGATCGAGGCGACCGACTGACGACCGGCCCCGGCCCCAGCGTCCTTCGCCGCCCCCCGACTCCCCGATCCGACGACCCCCCGATCCGCTTCCCATGACCGTGACCCCCGTGGCCGACCCGACCGTCGGCAATCTGGCCACCCCCGTCAACAGCAGCTACTTCACCAAGGCCTTCCTCAACGCCCTGCCGGCCTACCGGCCTTCCCTCTCGCCCAACCGTCGCGGTCTTGAGGTAGGGATGGCCCACGGCTACTTACTTTATGGCCCCTTCGCCTACACCGGCCCCCTGCGCGCCACAGAGTTCGCCAGCACCGCCGGCCTGCTCGCCACCATCGGCCTGGTGTCGATCCTCACCATCTGCCTGTCGATCTACGGCACCGCCGGCAGTGGCCCCAACGTCCAGCCCCCCGACGCCACCATCGACAACCCCCCGGCCGACCTGTTCACCAAAGCCGGCTGGGCGGAGTTCGCCAGCGGTTTCTGGCTGGGTGGCTGCGGCGGCGCCGCCTTCGCCTGGTTCCTGTGCAGCACCGCCATCCAGTCCCCGCTGGCCAACATCGCCGGTGGCGTCTGGAGCGTCGGATGAGTTCACCGAGGATCGACCATCCCGGAGTCTCGGATCCCGGGATGGTCGTTTTCCGCCTGTCCTGCCCACCCTGCCTCGGCAGGGTTTTTTCATGGCTCAGCTCCCGCCCACAGCTCCAGCCGGAAGGGCGCCCGGCGCCGATCCCTCAGCCGAAGGGCATCTGGGGTGACCGGATGAGGCGGTCGCCGAACAGGGCCAGATTCAGCATCACCGTCAGCAAGGAACAGATCAGGAACGTGATCTTCAGGGATCTGGGTGCCCGGTCGGCTCCAGCGGCGGCGGCGGAGAGCACCACCAGTGGAATGAAGACCACGGCGAGATAGCGGGGACTGATGAATCTCAGCAGCAGCGGTGGCAGCAGGGAAAAGACGGCCGACGCAGCCAGAAGACGGAGGCTCAGCCAGGTGGCTGCCGGGAAGGCCCCGAGTCGCCAGGCACGAACGAAGGGAATCAGCATCAACCCCATGGTCTGGAGCACCGAAAACGCGCCGTAGGCGCCGGCCACCAACAGAAAGTCGAGATACTTCTTCGGATACCGAAGGATCACATCGCTTACGGTACGGGCACCGGGAAAAACCGAGCGCATCACAACCTGCCAATTGCTGGAACCTGCCGCCAGCGATTCAGAAGCGGACGAGAACTGATGGGGGCTGAACACGAAGACATAGGAGGAAGCGAAGGTGCGCAGCCCTTTCACCGTTCGGACCATGTCAATGCCATAGAGCTTGAAGCCGGGAGCCATCAGCAGCAGCAGCCAGAACGCCATCCCCAGTGGAATCTGCCATCTCAACCGGTTCTCCCGGACGTCCCACCAGTACCAGACGGCACCCACCCCCAGGGAGCAGACGAGCAACTGGATCTTGGAGACGCCGAAAAGAATCAGCAGACCAGAGGAGATCAGCCGCGGCCAGCCCAGGCGCACGGAGAGCATGAACAGGGCGAAAAAGGACGCCGCGATGATGTCACTGGAGGGCTCGGCGAACTGGAGGGCGGAACTGGCGATGACAGAAAAGGCCAGCACCTGGAAGAGCCAGTGGCGGATGAACAGCAGGCAGAGCGAATACGAGGATCCAAGAAACAACAGGGTGGTGATGCCCTTGGCATGCCAGTTGAGCGTCTCCGGGGCAGGAGAAACAACCAATTTGTAGACACCGATCAGTAAGCTGGCGGAGACCCCACCAGACCAGTTGAAGCGAGGATACTGAAAGACCCAGCCCGTCGGCAGTCGATAGAGGCGCAGATCCGCTCGCGTTACAAAGGACTGATCCATGGGCCATTCAGACACCTGACCGCTCTGACTCAGGATCCCGGCGAAGGAGACAATGAGCGCCACAATGAGGAACAGTGGTAAGCAACTCCTTCTGAACAAGTCCGAAAGATCCTGGGACTTGATATTCATCTCCAACAAGCGACAGTCAAAGCGTAGCAGGCAAAAATCCTGCCATCCCAGCCCCGGCTGCCGATGCCGCTGCAATCAGACGATCTGACTGAGGTTGAAGCCGATCACATGGTCATCGAAATCAGATCCCCACAGGGGCCAATAGAATCGATCGATGAATCCAGGCCCCTCAGGCCAGCAGCTGGATATCGTCGTCGACGCCGCCGCCGAGGCTGAGCCCCCTGACCCCCTCGAGCAGTACACCCTGGAGGGGGCGGCCCGTGAAGCTCACGAAGGTGCCGTTGCTGAACTCCGCCACCTGCGCCGTTCCCAGCCCACCGATCACCTGCAGCCGGTCCAGGCCCGCCTCGAAGCCCCTGACCCGGTCCACTCCGCCGTCCACCAGGTCGTAGATCACCGTGTCGGCGGCCCCGTCACCGCCTCCGCCGGGGGCCTGCAGGTCGATCAGGTCGCCGCCGCTCACCACCACCCGGCGGGAGGATCCCCGGCCGCTGTAGCGGAAGCTGCCGTCGTCGCCCCCACCCGTGAGGGTGTCTTCCCCCAAACCACCGATCAGGGTGTCGTTGCGGCGCGCGCCGGTCAGGTTGTCGCGGCCTTCGCCGCCATCGGCCCTGAGCCGCACGTTCCCTTCCGTCTCGATGCGGTCATCGCCCTCACCACCGTTGGCGAAGGCCGTGCTGAAGCGGCCGTCGTAGGTGGCGTTCCACTGGGAGCCGTTGCCCGCGGGCCGGCCATTGTCAGCCAGCAGGACGTCATCGAGAACGGAACTGCCGACCGCCGCGAAGCGGAGCACGTCGTTGCCGTCGCCGCCTGACACCGTGGCCGTGTTGAGCCTGGCGGAGCCATTGCTGTGGAACAGCCAGGTGAGCGTGTCGTTGCCCGTGCCGAAGTCGACCTCGCCGCGCTTGGCCCCCACCACCTGCAGATTGAAGTCCAGGGACGGCGCCGTTGACAGATCCCAGCGCACATCCACGAAGTTGGCCACCAGCAGGTCGGTGCCCAGGGACGGCGTCCAGAAGTCGGCGCCGAGGGTGAGGTTCTTGAGGGAGTTCCAGTAGCTGTTGTTCTCGATCCGTGCCCGAGGGTCGCTCTCCCCCGGAAGGAAGATCGGGGCGGTTTGGACGCTTGTCAGGGAGCCGGTGGCGAGGGGCCGACCGCTGGGGACCGATCCCTGCGGGTTGCCGCCCACAGCGTTCGTGATCGAGAAACCGGGGGCGTTGATCACCGCCGCCTGCACGGCGGCGCCCTCGGCCAGGTCGGTCACCGTGATGGTGAAGGGCCTGTCGTAGCTGGTGCCGTCGCCGTCGGTGACACGCAGGGTGAGGCTGCGTGTGGCGGCCGCCTCGAAATCCAGAGGAGCGGTGGTGAGCAGGCGATCCCCGTCGAGGCGGAAGAGGTCGCCTGGGTTGCCGTTGGGCGCGAAGGAGAAGCTGAAGGTGTCGCTCCCGTCCGGGTCGATGGCGGAAAGCTCCCCCACCAGGGTGTCGGCCGGCAGGTTCTCCAGCACCGCCCCGCCCGTGAGGGTGATCACCGGGTCGATGACGGAATCGCCGCTCACCGACAGGCTGAAGTCGGCCGAACCGGTCACCGTCTCGATCGCCCAGGCGGGCTGGTCGGTGATGGGATCGATGCCGGAGAGCAGATGGAAGTCGCCGATCACCTGATCGGTCGTGACGGTGAGATCGAGGAAACCGCGCCGGTTCACATCGGCGTAGGCCAGTCCATTGATGTACCCCATGAACAGGCCGTCCAGGCCGTCGACGGCGGGGTAGTTCGCCCGGATGTAGGCATCGGCGCCGGGGAGATACCTCTCCAGCCCCGGTGAGGTGACCCCGGGGCTGGCGAACTCCAGGCCGGCCAGGCTACCGGCGGGTCCGGTGCCCGCCGTCATCGTGTCGAGCGCGCCGGCCCAGGCGTTATGGGTGTCGCCGGCCAGGCTGATCAGCCGTTTGCCCAAGGCCAGGGCGCTCTGCAGGATCGTTTCCCGCTCCACCCCGTAGCCATCCCAGGCGTCGAGGTTGTAGGGGATCTTGCCGGCCTCGGCGAACAGGGCTTGCTCTGCCGCAGACAGCTGATCGAACGGGGTGCCGGTGGCGAGCTTCTGCAGCGGGGCGGCGTACTTGTCGAGCAGGGCGGGGTTGCCGGCATCCAGCAGCAGCTCCGCCGGCACCGCCATCGACTGCATCAGCACCTGCTGGCCCAGCACCTGCCAGGCGGCGGAGGAGTCGGCCATGCGTTCCTGCAGCCAGGCCAACTGAGCGTCGCCGATCAGATCACGGCCGGGATCGCCCCAGGCCTGCTGCACGGTGGCCAGCACCAGTTCCTGGGTCACCAGGGGTGCCAGGGCGGCCGCGAAGCCCGGAACCGCTGCGGGGGAGGCCGGCGGGGTGAGCCCCAGCTGGCCCGCATAGGCCGCCAGCAGGGCCGGGTCGGCGAGGATCGCGTCGATGCGGGCCTGCACGGCGGCAGCGTCGGGGTACTCCAGCTGCTCATCGCGGGCGGTGAGACGGGTTTCGAGGATGTGCAGCGCCAGCACGTCGCCGAACTCGAAGGAGCGGTAGCCCTGGGTGAGGGGGGAGAGGGCGGTGGCCCCGTCCCCGCTCTGGCGTAGGCCGGGCTCCCGGATCGGCAGCCACTCGTGATAAGCCTTCAGGGCGGCGTCGCGCCGGGCGATCCAGTCGCCCTCGGTGGCGCTCTGGTGGTTCTGGGCGCCACCGGCCCAGCTGTCGTTGGCGGTCTCGTGGTCGTCCCAGATGGCGATCAGCGGCGCCGCGGCCCGCAGAGCCTGAAGATTGACATCGGTGTGGTACTGGGCATAACGGAGACGGTAATCGTCAAGGCTGACGATCTCGCGCTCGGGCAGGAAGCCGCGGCTGCCGGCAGCGTCCTCCGCCTCGTTGAAGCCGCCGGGACCGTATTCGTAGATGTAGTCGCCCAGATGCACCAGGGCGTCGTAGGGGTTCACCGCGTGGACCGCGGCGGCCCGGGCGTAGGCGAGGAATTCCTCGGCGGCGGTGAAGTTGGCGCAGGAGAACACCGCCAGCCGCACCGGGCCGCTGCCCACCGGCAGGGTCTTGGTCTGCCCCACCATCGACTCCGCCGCACCGGCACGGAAGCGGTAGTGGTAGACGGTGTCGGCGCTGAGGCCGTCGGCCTCCACCTTCACGGTCCAGTCGCGGGCGACGCTGGTAGTGAACACGCCGCTGTCGACGATCGAGCCGACCTCAAAACCGGCGCTGCGGGACACCTCCCACTGCACGTCCACCAGTCCGGCGAAACCGGCGGGCGGTGTGATCCGCGTCCAGAGGATCACCGAATCGGCGTAGGGATCGCCGGAGGCGACTCCGTGGGAGAAGGCGAGTCCGGCGGGCAGCGCCCTGCCCAGATCCAGGTCCAGCACCAGGGGGTCGTGGTCGGAGGTGCGGTACGGATCGGGCGCGAAGAAGTCGCGGGAGGCCGCGTTGCCGTTGCTGTTGGTGTCGAGGTTGTAATCGCGGAAGGCGCCCTCGGCGGAATTGATGCTCCACTCGCTGGCCGCCACCGCCTGGCTCACCAGCGACGGGGAGATCAGCATGTGATCCAGCGCCCCGCTCATGTCGACCGGGTTGAAGAAGGCATAGCTGGAGGGGGGCTCGGCGGTGAAGGTGGGCAGGGCGTTGCGGAAGCCCGCCGCTTCGAACACGGCGATCGGGTCCTCCTTGGCATAGGCGTTGATGTCGCCCAGCACCACCCAGTCGCCGTCGCCGTTGCCGGTGGGGTCGGTGCCGATCCAGCGCACCAGTTCGCTGGCGGCGGCGGTGCGGGTGGCATTGAAGGCCGACTGGCCATCCCGCTGGTCGAGGTCGGCTCCGGTGGCACCGCCGCTGCCCTTCGACTTGAGGTGGTTGACGACGACATTGAGCACTTCGCCGCTGGCCAGTTCCCGGAAGCCCTGGGCCAGGGCCGGCCGGTTGAGCGGGCTGCCAGTGGCGAGGGGATCGGTGAAGTCGGCGCTGTCCAGCACCTGGGCCGGGCCGGTGGGGGCCACGGCCTGGCTGTCGTAGATCAGCCCCACCTTGATGGCGTCGCTGCCGAGCAGGCCGGTGGGCACAAAGGTGTAGAGGCGCCCCGAGCCGCTGGGCTGGGCGGCGTTGAGCCGGGCCACGATGGCGGCCAGGGTGGCGTCGTCGGCGTCATTCTCCAGCTCCATCAGGCCGATCACATCGGCCTCCAGGCCCACCAGGGCGGCGGTGAGCTTGGTGAGCTGGCGCTCCAGCTCCTCGGCCGTGTCGGCGCCGCGGGGGTCCAGGCCCGTGGCCGTGGTCGCTCCGGGGGCGTCAAGGGTGGTGAAGGTGTTGAGGACGTTGAAGCTGGCCAGCCGCAGCAGCCCGGCCCCGGCCGGCGCCGGCGCCGCGGGGCGGGGGTTGCCGGTCTCAAAGCTGAGCGGCGCGGTGGGTTGCAAGCGGTACTTGCCGAAGTCGAAGCCCAGCACCCCTTCCACGTCGGAGATGGTGTCGCCACGGCGCAGCAGCTGGTCGCGCACCGGAGCCGCCGGAGTGGCCGCTGCGGCGGGCCGATAGGCGCTGTTGCTGCCATCGTCGAGCACCAGCTCACGCAGAGCCGTGGCCTGCTCGGCGGCAAAGGCCGCCAGCCCCGGCTCCATCACATTGGTGGGCTGGAGCGGCAGGCCCCCGGCGCTGAGCTCCACCTCGCCGAAGCGGAACTGGCCGAACAGACCGTTGACGCTGAGGGTTTCCGGTAAGCGCACCCACATGCCCTCGTAGGGCTCCAGATCGACAGCGCTGCTGCGCTGGGCGAGCAGGTCAGGGATGTCGACCCGTTGGGTGTCGCCCAGGCGCCCCTGAGCTTCCACCGTCAGGGCGCTGACGGCCGTGATCGCCGTCTGGCCGAAGCGCTCGGCCACGCTGCCTGTGAGCAAAACCCGGTCCCCGATCACCACATCGACGTTGGTGCCCGTCAGGGGGTAGGCCACATACAGCCCCTCGGAGGTGAGGTCGCTGGTGTCCCAGTCGCCGGTCTCCTCCTGCAGATAGAAGCCTCCCAGCTCGGCGGCGGCCTGGAAGTCGCCCACCACCACGGCCCTCAGGGTCACGCTCTGGCCAACCACGGGGCTGCTGGCGCCGCTGCCCTGGACCTCGGAGATCAGGCTGATGCGGTCGTTGTCGGTGATGGTGATGGAGGCGCTGCCCGCCGTGCTGGCGACCGTGTAGCCCGCCGGTGCGGTCAACTCGATGCGCAGGGTCTCGGTGCCCTCGTCGAGGACGTCGTCGAACACCGCAATCGCCAGATCAGCGCTGACCGCCCCCGCCGGGATCAGCACCGAGGCCGGCAGGGGGCTGGCCAGGTCGACGGCCTCCGCCAGCCCGGCACCACTGACCAGGCTGATCGACACCTCCAGGGGCGCCACCGTGGAGCCACTGCGGCTGATGCGCAGGCTGGCCCCATCGCCGGATTCGCTGGCCGTGGCGTCGATGGCCTCGATCGACACCTCAGGCAGCCCCGGCGGTGTGGCAACCGACAGGCGCACATCGTCGATGGCCAGGCCGTGGTCGTTGCCGGGATCATTGATCTCCGCCCAGCGCAGCCAGAGGGTGGCATCGGTCGCCCACGGGCTGGCGGAGAGGTCAAGGCTGCCGCCCACGCCAGCCACCCGGCCGGCGCCGTTGCCATCGACGGCACCAGCCGTGCTGCCGGTCAGCGGCGAGGTCCAGTTGAAGCTGGCCCCCGGGGTGGTCCAGAGGCCCACCTGCTCGAAGCTGGCGCCGAAGCCCCATTGCAGCTCCATCGTGTGGGCCGTGGTATTACCGCCGTTGCGCCACTGCTCACCGTTGAAGGAGAGATCCAGGCTGGCGATCGCCGCCCCGCTGGCATTGGTGAGTGCCAGGGCGAACCAGCCGGCCAGCGAACCGCTGGAAGGGGAACCGAAATAACTGCCGCCCGACCCGAGCCCCCCCAGGGCCCGGTCGCTGCTGCCCGTCGACCCGTAGCTCACGAAGGCACCGGCATTGCCGGTGCCGCTGTCGGCGTTGTAGGTGGCAAGGGCGACGGGTGCCGCCGCCGGCTGGCGGAACAGGTGCCACCCCGGCAGGGTCACGTCGTTGGCCCAGCCGTTCCCGGAGCCGGAAAGGGCCAGGGCATCGAAGCTCTGGCTGTATAGGCCGGTGAAGAGGGCTGGCATGGTCCGGGGGGGGGTAGGCGGGGAAGAAAACGGAGACGCAGGGATTCCGAGAGGGAACCCGCAGGTGTGGATGGAGGCCGCACCCCTGGCAAGGGGAAGGGCCTCCCGGACGACCTCAGACCAAGGCGAGGTTGGCCTGGCTGTTGAGGGCGCCGACACTGAAGTCGACGCCGTGATCAAGGGAGAGGAGAAGCTGGACGAACCGGTCGGCGACGGGAACGCCCCTCAGGCCAGCAACTGGATGTCGTCGCCGGCTCCGCCCACGCTCAGACCCCTCACACCCTCCAGCAGCACGCCCTGCAGCGGGCGGCCCGAGAAGCTCACGAAGGTGCCGTTGCCGAACTCCGCCACCTGGGCCGTTCCCAGCCCACCGATCACCAGCAGCTGATCACGACCGGCCTCGAAGCCCACGACGCGGTCGACGCCGCCGCTCTGAACGTCGTAAATGACGGTGTCGGCGGCCCCGTCACCGCCTCCGCCGGGGGCCTGCAGGTCGATCAGGTCGCCGCCGCTCACCACCACCCGGCGGGAGGATCCCCGGCCGCTGTAGCGGAAGCTGCCGTCGTCGCCCCCACCCGTGAGGGTGTCTTCCCCCAAACCACCGATCAGGGTGTCGTTGCGGCGCGCGCCGGTCAGGTTGTCGCGGCCTTCGCCGCCATCGGCCCTGAGCCGCACGTTCCCTTCCGTCTCGATGCGGTCATCGCCCTCACCACCGTTGGCGAAGGCCGTGCTGAAGCGGCCGTCGTAGGTGGCGTTCCACTGGGAGCCGTTGCCCGCGGGCCGGCCATTGTCAGCCAGCAGGACGTCATCGAGAACGGAACTGCCGACCGCCGCGAAGCGGAGCACGTCGTTGCCGTCGCCGCCTGACACCGTGGCCGTGTTGAGCCTGGCGGAGCCATTGCTGTGGAACAGCCAGGTGAGCGTGTCGTTGCCCGTGCCGAAGTCGACCTCGCCGCGCTTGGCCCCCACCACCTGCAGATTGAAGTCCAGGGACGGCGCCGTTGACAGATCCCAGCGCACATCCACGAAGTTGGCCACCAGCAGGTCGGTGCCCAGGGACGGCGTCCAGAAGTCGGCGCCGAGGGTGAGGTTCTTGAGGGAGTTCCAGTAGCTGTTGTTCTCGATCCGTGCCCGAGGGTCGCTCTCCCCCGGAAGGAAGATCGGGGCGGTTTGGACGCTTGTCAGGGAGCCGGTGGCGAGGGGCCGACCGCTGGGGACCGATCCCTGCGGGTTGCCGCCCACAGCGTTCGTGATCGAGAAACCGGGGGCGTTGATCACCGCCGCCTGCACGGCGGCGCCCTCGGCCAGGTCGGTCACCGTGATGGTGAAGGGCCTGTCGTAGCTGGTGCCGTCGCCGTCGGTGACACGCAGGGTGAGGCTGCGTGTGGCGGCCGCCTCGAAATCCAGAGGAGCGGTGGTGAGCAGGCGATCCCCGTCGAGGCGGAAGAGGTCGCCTGGGTTGCCGTTGGGCGCGAAGGAGAAGCTGAAGGTGTCGCTCCCGTCCGGGTCGATGGCGGAAAGCTCCCCCACCAGGGTGTCGGCCGGCAGGTTCTCCAGCACCGCCCCGCCCGTGAGGGTGATCACCGGGTCGATGACGGAATCGCCGCGCACCGACAGGTTCTGCAGGCGCCTGTCGAGGGCGGCAGGGGTGTCGGCCGCCGTGAACGGGTTGGCGGGAGAGTGGTTGGCGGCCAGGAATTCGGCCAGGGAATCCTGCTCGGAGCCGTCGGCGGCGAAGGTGGCGACGCCGGTGCGGGGGGCGCCACCCGGCTGGGTGATGTTCACCCGGTCGGGGTTGGACAGGGCGGCGAAGGGGTAGCCATCGCCGCCGCTGGCCAGGAAGTCGAGGGTGACCATGCGGAAGCTGCGGGCCGGATCACCCACCACTGCCCCGTTGCGCACCACGACGTCGAGATCGTTGCCGGCCTCGTCCTGGATCGCCAGGTTCACCACCCGGGAGCCGGCGGGCCGGCTGAGGTCGTAGCTGAAGGCCATGCCGCCCACCTGGGGGAAGCGGCCCTGGTTGATGCCGGCGGCGATGCCGTGCTCGATCAGCGCCTTCAGTTCGCCGGGGCTGACGCTGACGAGGGACAGGCCGTTGTTGAAGCTGAGGGCGTTGGCAATGTCGTTGCGGGAGATGCCGCCCTCCGGCTTGACCACATTGCCCTGGGCGTCGAACACCGCCGCGGTGGGCAGCAGCTCGGGAACCCCGGTCACCGAACCGGTGGGAATGGTCGACTGGCCGATGGAGTTGCGGATGCCGCCGCCGTTCTTGAGCGAGATCACCACGCCGGGGTCGATCCGGCGGGCGTAGGCGAGGTTGGCGTCGGCCGTGAGGTTGCCGAGGTTGGTCTCCTCGCTGCGCACACCGGGGTTGCGGTTGCCGTTGAGGAACACCTCACTGACGCCGAACCATTCCGACTCCTGGGCGACGATCACCGCCCGCAGGTTGTCGACCACCTCCTGGACCCGGGCATCGATGAAGGCCTCGGCATTGAGGGCCTCCACGCCGGCGGCATCGGTGCGGAAGGCACCGCTGAGGCTGGGGTCGTAGCTGGCCGGGATGATCACCCCGGAGGCATCGAAGTCGAGCACCAGGCGGCCCAGGTACTTGTAGGTGCCATCAGTGTTGACCACCGCCACCGGCTTGCCGTCGGCGTCGGTCTTGACGATCGGATAGGGACCCTGGAGGCTGTCGCCGGGGCGGACCGCGTCGTCGCTGTCGAACAGGCGGGTGTTGGAACCGCCGGCCACGATGATGTCGACGTGGCGGAGGCGCTCGGCCAGGGCCTGCTCGATGCTGATCTGCTGCATGTGGGCCAGCAGGATCACCTTGTTCAGGCCCGGATTGGCGGCGATCAGGGCATCCACATCGGCCTGGATCTCGGCCGCCAGGGCGTCCAGTTCGGCGTCCGTGGGCACACCGCTGAACGGGGCCGGAGCCACGCCCACGCCACCCGGGCTGGAGATGGTGCGCAGCCAGGGGGTGGTGGCGCCCACCACCCCAACCGACTCGCCGTTGACATTGAACACCACGCTGCTGGTGATGCTGTTCGTCTGGGGTGCCTGGCCGGCCGGCACCACCAGCCCCGCCAGGTTGATGTCGGTGCTGAAGTCGAGGTTGCCGCTCAGGTAGGGAAAGGCGGTGCCCGGGTAGCCGACGGCCGCATTGGGCCGGATCAGGTCCCGCACCACCGCGGTGCCCTGGTCGAACTCGTGGTTGCCGAAGGCGATCGCCTGCACCCCCAGGGCGTTCTGGATCAGCACGTCGCCGCGGCCCACGGCGCCGTAGGCCTGGGCGGAGGCGCCATAGAACAGGCCGGGGATCCAGGCGTCGCCGCTGGAGAGGGTGAGGGTATTGGTGAAGCCGGGGATGCCGTCAAGGTCGATGTCCTGGGCCCGCAGGGCGTTGAGCACACCGGACAGGCGGGGCGCATTGTCCAGCGCCGAGATGGCCCCCTCCTGGTCGGCCAGGTGGAACAGCTGCAGGCGGAAGGTGCTGCCGGCAGGCAGGGGCGCCGCGGCGGTGATGCTCACCACGTCGTTGCCCTCGCTGCTGGCGATCAGGCCGGCGGGCTCGCCGGCGGCGCTGCGCAGGAAGGTGATGCCCTCGATGCGGTTGGCGCCGGGGAACACCACCGGATCCACCGCCGTCACGTTGTAGGGGTCGGTGACATCGAAGACCGCCGCCACGCTCGTGGTGGTGCGCTCCAGGGCCACGAAGGCGTAGGTGCGGCCGGCCACGGTGGCGATCTCCACCATCTCCGGCTCAGTGCCCTTGTCGTCGTCGCGGTTGGAGGCCATCAGGCCACGGCTGACGGCCAGCTCCTCCAGGGCGTCGCTGGAATCGAACACCACGTTGCCCTGCACGTCATAGATGCGCAGCGAGCGGGAGCCGATGCTGAAGGGCTTGTCGATCAGGCCATCGCCGTTGATGTCGCCGGTGTCGTTGAGCAGGTTGAGGCGGGTGCGGCTGATGCCGGTGGCGGCCGCGAAGGCGGCATTGAGCGAGGCCACCCCGGGATGGTCCCGGAAGGGGGTGCCGTTCACCAGGGCGCCGTCGTTGGCGCGGGTGAGGTCGAAGAAGATGTTGCCCCGGTCCGGCTCGTACTCGCGCGAGTCGCCCTCACCCACCGCCAGCAGGAAGCTGCGGCCCTGGCCGTCAGTGAAGGTGGCAATGCCGTCCGGCATCGTGAGGCCGTAGAGCGGCAGGCCGGCCACCGGCAGGTAGCGATTGGTGTTCGAGGGGCCGTCGCGGTCGGAGCTGTCGAAGCCGGCGCCGTCGAAGCTGACCACCGTGAAGGTGTTGCCGCTGGCGCCCTCGGTGCCGAAGTCGTTGTCGTAGTTGATCACCAGCGCGCCGTCCTCGCGGATGGTGAGACCTTCCGGTTTGTCGTAGGCCAGGCTGCCGCCGATGGAGGGCAGGTTGAACAGCTCGATCTTGTGGGCCAGGCGGATGCCGGCCTTGGCCAGGGCATCGGCACTGGAGGTGGAGAAGATGGGTGGGGTGGCCGGATTGCTGTCGTGGTCCACCAGGGTGCGACGGTTGTCGAGCAGCTCGGGGCTGCTCAGACCCAGCGCATCGTTCCAGCCCGCCAGGCCGGTGCTGCCAGCCCTGGCGGTGACCATCAGACTCAGTTCGCCCAGCTCCACCTGGCTGGTGGGGCTGGCCACCGCCTTGTGGATCTGGTCAGCAATCAGGAAGTAGCTGTACTTGGTGGTGTCGTATCCGCTCACACCGCCAAGGAAGGAGCTGATATCAACAATCCCCGATGACTCCTCATCCGACGTGATCGCTCCGGCACCGCTGAACTGGGCAGGATCGTGCTGCGCCAGCTCGACCAACGTGTCGGTCTTGGTGTTGTACCGCCAGATCTTCGCAAGGCGGGCATTGTTGCCCGGATCCTCCTGCAGGAGGATCGAGCCATCCTCGGCCACCGTCATGTTGTCGAGCATCACCTGGCCCTCGCTGCCATTCAGCAGCATCCGCACCGTGCCTCCGGCCTCAGGATTGGCCGGATCGCTGAATTCAAGAGCCCACAGACGGCTGGCACTGGTGCTCGTGGCGGTGGTCACGAAGTAGAACGTCTTGCCATCCTTGCTCCAGGCCCCGTCCTCCGGACGCAGCCAGTTGGTGACACCCGCGCTGATGCTCTCGCTGTTCAGCTGGGCACCGGTCTTGGCCTTCACATCACCAAGACTCACCAGCGAAAACGTTCCCACACCAGCCACAATCCCCAGACCCGTTTCATTCGGGCTGGCCAGGTCCCCCACTTCCGTATTCGTCGTTCCCGGTGAATTGACCCTCACCCCATACACCAGGCCTCCCGCCAGGCCCGCCTGCTCCACCGCGTTGCCCGTGGCGCTCTTGTTGCCCACATACACATACACCTGACCGTTGGTGATCGTGTCGTCCAGGTTGACCACCACCGTCTTGGCCTGCGCCAGCGGATTGGCAACAACGTTCTCAAACGAGAGGTTGCCGAGCCCGGACAGTTCATACACCTTGCCCGCATCGCTGCCCGTGAGCACATGGGCAAAGGCACGGCCTTCCGCACCAGTTTCTTCTCCGGTCAGATAGATCCGCCCGTCGTAGCCCGTCACCCCATTCCGGAAAGCCGTCGCTGCAGCAAGGTCGCCCGAGCAGAAACGGCTGAACGCGGTGGTGGCTCCGCTGCTCCAGCTGCTCCCATCCGCGGAGGCCAGATAGAGGTCGGTGGCCGAGGCCAGAAAATCCTTGCCACTCAGCACGCTCAGCGTCGCCTTGTCGATCGTCAGATCCGACACATACGCCCCCTTGGAGCCATGGGCACGCACATCCCCGGCCGTGGCACCGAATTCGTGGTTCACCACCACCCGCAGGGTGCCATCGCCGTTGTCCATGACGCCGATGCCATCGGGAATCCCGTTGAACCGATAGCCGTTGGCCGCCTGCTCACCGGATTCGATCACCTCGCGGAACGCGGCACGGCCTTCCGTTCCCACCAGATACGTCGCTGACGGCAAGGCGGGGTCCGCCACAGGTCTGGCCAGGGTGAGCGGCAGGGTGTCGGTGGCGCCGCGCAGATCCACCTCGTAGACGTGCTTGAAACCGGTGAGGCTGCGGCTGCTGTCCCGCTCCATCACCAGGAACACGCCACGGGCCGCATCGAAGGCCACATCGCCGATCTTGTCCTGGCCGGTGCGGCCGCTGAGCAGGTAGAGGTGCTCCTTCACCGGGGTGCCGGTGGCCGGATCGATCGCCAGGATGCGGGTCAGTTCCGAGCGGCTGCGGCCCTCGGTGACGCCGTCACCGTTGGCATCCACATCCAGGGGGCTCTGGAGGAAGGCATAGAGCAGCCCATCGCGGGAATTGAAGGCCATGCCCTCGATGCCGCGGTTGCTCCAGCGGTTGCCGTAGATGGCGGGCAGGCTGTCGATCGTCTCGGCACCGATCGGGGAGGCACCACCGACGTTGTGCTGGGCAGCGAGCTGGGCCTTCTGGCCGGCGGGGATGTAGCGCTGGATCAGATTGCCGCTGGCCGCGTCAAAGATCGAGATCTGGCCGCGGTATTCATCGCCGACCGCGAACACCTGACGGGTGCTGCCGCCGATGTTGAGGTTGAACAGGGAGACGGTCTCGGAGTCGATGCCGAACGGGTCGTAGGCCAGCAGATTGCCGTCGCCATCGATCGGCACGTCATCCTTGATCGCCAGCTGGGGCAGGCCTGTCAGGGGGGTGCCATCAGGTCGCTTCAGACCAATGCGGGCCAGTTCGCTGACCGCACCGGTGGCGCGATTCATCCCCAGCTTGTAGATCGTGGGCTGGAAGTCGGGATCGAGAAACTGGCGCTTGCCATCCACCACGTCGCCGTTGGGGCCTCGGTCGGTGACCGAGTAGTAGATGTCGAGCTCGCTGCCGTTGACAATTTCCTTGCCTGCGTAGGTGAGGCCCGAAAGCCCGCCTGCCAGCACACCAGCCGGCTGATTGACCTTGCCGGCCGCGTATTCCAGTTCAAAGTTAAAGTTGCTGGCGCTGGCGACACCGCGGCTCCAGTCCTTGATGCCGGCCGAGAAGATCTCCTTGATCGCCGGCGTGGCGCCGCTTAGATCGAGCACCGCGAAGGCATTGTTCTCCTGCAGGGAGATCCAGGCGGTCTTGCCATCGGCACTGATGGCGATCGCTTCCGGCTCGATGTCCTGGGCCACGGTGGTGGTCACCCCCAGGCGCTGGCCGATGCGGATGCCGCGATTGATCAGTTCGGCGCGGCGGTTTTCCCAGGCCGCGAAGCCCACGGTCTGGACATCGGCCTGAACCGGCGCCACCGGGGAGGTGGCCAGGTAGCCGCCGGTGTTGATCACCGAGATCGATCCCTCGGGATCGATGGTGTAGAGCGCGTTCGGCTCCCCTTCATTGGTGACCAGGAGCTTGTTGCCGTCGCCGCTGAACTTCACCATGTCGGGCAGGGCGCCCACGGTCACGGTGCTGATGTGAACGGGCAGGGCAGGATTACTGAGGTCGTAAAACTGAACAAAACCCGGATCGGTCTTGACGGCGTTCTGCACCGCAACGGCAAGCAGCTTGCCGAACACGGCTGCACTCTGCAGGGTTTCACCGTTGCCGGTGGAGGTGGCCCGAGCAACAGCCTGTGGGTTGGCAGGATCGCGGAGATCGGAAACAACAATGGCCCCGGATCCGCCGCCAACGGTATACAGATAGCCGCTGGCCGGGTTGTAAGCGGAAATTTCAGCGTTGGCCCCGAGATCTGCCAGAGAGATCACGCCATTTGTCGCCTGGACGAACGGATCCAGAGCGGAAAAGGTAAGGCCCATTGAATGCAGCTGCAGTCAGGCCAAACCTGGCAGCAGCCCCCTCAGGCAAGGTTAAGCCCAGGCAAATCTGCGTTCAAGAAATGGGGGGGGTGGGCTGTGGGTCACAACCCCGGGTGTTCAGGGCGACGTGAACAGCCCGTCCGTACCCCTGGAACAGACATTGGGACCATCCTGGCGGCAAGCATCGTCAGGCCTGGCGCTGCCTCTGCTCGACGGGGGTCCGCACGCCTCCCTGACGCGGGTGCAGAGGGTCTGGAGGCAGTCCCTCTCGCGCCCCACCTTGGGCGTCCTTCATGCCGACCCAGCGCCGGAACGGCTCCAGGTGTTCCTCAGCCCGTTCGGTGGGGGCCTGGTGGGAACAGGGGGCCGGCTGGCGCTGCTGGCCCCGGCCTTCGGGAGCGGGAAACTGCGCTAAGGCTTGGTCCCAGATCGCCGACGATCCCATGCCGTCCCTGCCCGCACCAGCCCATGCCCTGCCGGCGGCCGCTGTGGTGGAGGCCTTGCAGAGCGATGGCACCAGCGGCCTGAGCGAAGCGGAAGCCGGCCGCCGGCTCCTGGCCCACGGCCCCAATACGCTCACCCTCCGCAGCGGCAGGCCCGGCTGGCTGAAGTTCCTGCTGCAGTTCAACAACCCTTGCTGATCACCCTGCTGGTGGTGGGAGCGGTGAAGGCGCTGCTGGGTCACCACCGCGATGCCCTTGTCATCTGGAGCGTCACGGTGATCAACGCCGTGATCGGCTTCGTGCAGGAGAGCAAGGCCGAGAGCGCCATCGCCGCCCTGGCGGGGGCGGTGCGCACCGAAGTGGAGGTGGTGCGCAGTGGCAGGCGTCGGCGGTTGGAATCGGAGCAGCTGGTGCCGGGCGATCTGGTGCGGCTGGACACCGGGGCCAAGGTGCCGGCCGACCTGCGCCTGCTGGCGGGCCGGCACCTGCAGGCCGATGAATCGGCCCTCCCCGGGGAATCACTGCCCGTGAGCAAGAGCACCACCGCCGTGGAGGCTGGCGCTCCCCTGGCGGAGCGGATCGACATGGCCTATGCCGGCAGTTTCGTGACCTCGGGCCAGGGCATAGGGCTGGTGGTGGCCACCGGTGATGGCACCGAGGTGGGGAGCATTTCCACCTCCCTGCAGGACCAGGTGGACCTCACCACTCCACTCACCCGCAAGTTCGGCCGCTTCAGTCGCACCCTGCTGCAGGTGATTCTGGTGCTGGCCGGGCTCACGTTTCTGGTGGGGCTGGCCCGTGGGCGTGGCATCGATGAGATGTTCGATGGCGCCGTCGCCCTGGCGGTGGGTGCGATCCCTGAAGAGCTGCCGGCGATCGTGACGATCACCCTGGCCATCGGCGTGCATCGCATGGCCAGTCGGCGGGCCATTATCCGCAAGTTGCCGGCCGTGGAGGCCCTGGGCAGCACCACCGTCATCTGCTCCGACAAGACCGGAACCCTCACCCAGAACCGGATGACGGTGCAGCACCTCTACGGAGGTGGCCAACTTGTGGCCATCGAGGATCTCTGGCCCGGCAATGGCCTGCCAGACCGGTCGAACATGGCCCTGCAGGAGACCCTGCTGGCAGGGCTGCTCTGCAATGATGCCCGACACAGTGGGCCCGAAGGGCTGGTGGGAGATCCCACCGAAACGGCCCTGCTGGCGGCAGCGGATGCGGCAGGGATCGACCGCCAGGCCGCCCTGGAGCGCCATCCCCGCCGCGACGCGATTCCCTTCGCATCAGAGCAGCAGTTCATGGCCACCCTGCACGGCAGCGAGCGGATTCTGCTGAAAGGGTCGGTGGAAGCCGTCCTGGATCGCTGCAGCCGGCAGCTGGATGCCCAGGGTCGGCCGGAACCGCTGGATCGGGCGAGGATCGAAGCAGCGGTGGCCGCCATGGCCGCCCGAGGCGAGCGGGTGCTGGCCTTCTCCATCGGCCAGGCGGACCAGGCCCAGAACCGGCTGGAACATCATCATGTGGCGGCCGATCTCGACTTTCTCGGTCTGCAGGGGATGCTCGATCCACCCCGTCCAGAGGCGATCCAGGCGGTGGCGGCCTGTCAGGCGGCAGGCATCACCGTAAAGATGATCACCGGCGACCATCTGGAAACGGCCCGGGCCATCGCCCGCCAGATGGGCATCGGCCGGGCGCCGGCCGGCGGTGGTGAGGAGCCCGCCGCGATCGATGGCCGCCAACTGGCGGCACTGAGTGCCGATGCCGTCGCCGGGCTGGTGGATGGGGTGGATGTGTTCGCACGGGTGGCACCGGTGCAGAAACTGCAGCTGGTGCGCGCCCTGCAGGCCAATGGTGAAGTGGTGGCGATGACCGGGGACGGCGTCAATGACGCTCCCGCTCTCAAGCAGGCCGACATCGGTATTGCCATGGGCGCCGGAGGCACCGAGGTGGCTCGCCAGGCCGCCGACATGCTGCTCACTGACGACAATTTCGCCACGATCGAGGCGGCGGTGGAGGAGGGCCGCACGGTTTACCTCAACCTGCGCAAGACGCTGGCTTTCGTGCTGCCGGTGAACGGTGGAGCCTCGATGACGATCCTGCTGGGTGCCTTGCTCGGAACTCCCTTGCCGGTGACGGCACTGCAGGTGCTCTGGCTCAACATGATCTGTTCGCTGACGATGTCGATCGCCCTGGCCTTCGAACCAGGAGCCCCCTGGCTGATGCGGCAGCCGCCCCGACCGCCGGCGCAGCCGCTGCTGACCGGCGGCCTGATCCGCCGGCTGCTGGTGGTGTCGCTGTTCAACTGGCTGGTGATCTTCGGACTGTTCCTCTGGAACACAATGAACGGCAGCGGCCTGGCGCTGGCCCGCACCATGGCTGTGCAGGGGCTGGTGCTGGCCCACCTGGTCTATCTGGTGAGCATCAGCCAGTTGCGTGGGGCCCTGCTCGCCCTGCCGCGACTGGGCTGGCGGGCCCTCACCCGAACGCCTGCGGTGCTGCTGGGCATCGCTGGCACCCTGGCCGTCCAGTGGACGTTCAGCCAGACGGCCGCCATGAATCGCTTCTTCGACACCGCACCGCTCAGCCTCGAGCAGCTGGGAGTGTGCGCCTTGCCCATGCTGGGGATGCTGCCGGTGGCCTGGCTCGGGGAACGGATCGATCCCTCCGATGGGAGGGTTGGGACTCAGAGGGTGAAGAGCCCCCGGTGACGGCAGTCAGAGGATGCAGGTCAGGAGTGACGCAGGTCAGGAGTTCCGTGGTGGCTTGGACGCAGGAGCGCGTCAAATCAGCCCACGCGAGTGCCCGACGATGTGCTGCCGGAAGCCAGCCAGGCGGACGGCAGCGGAGCATGGCGGTGCGGAAGGGAATCCGCCCAAACAGAAAACCCCCCCGGCCGAAGCCGGGGGGATGGGGGTCCCTCGAAGATTCGAGAAGGGGTTTTGAAAGGATTCGGGAGCCGGAGGCTCAGCCGAACTTGCCTGAGGTGGACGCGATCAGGAAGGCCGCGTACGTGAGGATGTAGCCGATGGTGAAGTGGGCGAGACCCACCACACGGGCCTGAACGATCGAGAGAGCAACGGGCTTGTCGCGCCAGCCCACCAGGTTGGCAAGGGGCGTGCGCTGATGCGCCCAGACGATGGTTTCGATCAGCTCCTGCCAGTAACCCCGCCAGGAGATCAGGAACATGAAGCCGGTGGCCCACACCAGGTGACCGAAGAGGAACATCCAGGCCCAGACGGCCAGGTTGTTGGATCCCATCGGGTTGTACCCGTTGATCAGCTGGGAGCTGTTGAGCCACAGGTAATCGCGGAACCAGCCCATGAGATAGGTGCTGGATTCGTTGAACTGGGCCACGTTGCCCTGCCAGATGGCGAGGTGCTTCCAGTGCCAGTAGAAGGTGACCCAACCCACGGTGTTCAGAGCCCAGAAGACAGCCAGATAGAAGGCGTCCCAGGCCGAGATGTCGCAGGTGCCGCCACGGCCGGGGCCGTCGCAGGGGAAGGAGTAGCCGAAGTCCTTCTTGTCGGGCATCAGCTTGGAACCCCGGGCATCCAGGGCACCCTTCACCAGGATAAGGGTGGTGGTGTGCAGACCCAGTGCGATGGCGTGGTGCACCAGGAAGTCGCCAGGACCGATCTGCAGAAACAGGGAGTTGTTCCCGGCGTTGATGGAATCAAGCCAACCAGGGAGCCAGGGGGCGCCGGTGTTGGCGATGCTGTCGGAGTTTGCCAGCAGCACATCCATCCCGTAAAGGGCCTTGCCACTGGAGGCCTGAACGAACTGGGCGAACACCGGCTCAATCAGGATCTGCTTCTCGGGGGTGCCGAAGGCAACCACCACGTCGTTGTGGACATAGAGACCCAGGGTGTGGAAGCCGAGGAACAGGGAGACCCAGCTCAGGTGGCTGATCAGGGCTTCCTTGTGCTCGAGCATCCGGGCCAGGACGTTGTCCTTGTTGGCTTCCGGGTCGTAGTCACGGATGAAGAAGATGGCACCGTGGGCGAAGGCACCGCACATCAGGAAGATGGCGATGTACTGATGGTGCGTGTAGAGGGCCGCCTGTGTGGTGTAGTCCTTGGCGATGAACGCATAGGACGGCAGCGCGTACATGTGCTGCGCCACAAGGCTCGTTGCCACACCCAGGGATGCCAGGGCCAGGCCCAGCTGGAAGTGGAGGGAGTTGTTGACGGTGTCGTAAAGCCCCTTGTGGCCGGCGCCCAGATCACCGGGAGTGCCCTTGGGGGGGTTATGGGCGTCGAGGATCTCGCGGATCGAGTGGCCGATGCCGAAGTTCGTCCGGTACATGTGGCCGGCGATCACAAAGATGCAGCCGATGGCCAGGTGGTGGTGGGCGATGTCCGTGAGCCACAGCGCTTCGGTCTGGGGGTGGAAGCCGCCCAGGAAGGTGAGGATCGCGGTGCCGGCCCCCTCGGAGGTCCCGAACACCTGGTTGGCGGTGTCGGGGTTCTGGGCATAGACACCCCAGTTGCCGGTGAAGAAAGGAGCCAGACCGGCGGGGTGAGGAGAGACCGAGAGGAAGTTGTCCCAGCCGACGTGCTGACCGCGGGATTCGGGGATGGCGACGTGGACCAGGTGGCCGGTCCAGGCGATGGAACTGAAGCCGAACAGCACAGCCAGGTGATGGTTGAGCCGGGACTCGGCGTTCTTGAACCAGGCCAGGGAAGGCTGGAACTTGGGCTGGAGATGGAGCCAGCCGGCGAACAGGGCCCAGGCCGAGAGAATCAGCATGAAGATGGAACCCTGGTAGAGCTCCATGTTGGTGGTCATGCCGATCGTGTACCACCAGTGGTACAGGCCGGAATAGGCGATGTTGACCGGGGAGGAAGCGCCCGCCTGGGTGAAGGCGTCGATGGCGCCCTGGCCGAAGTGGGGATCCCAGATCGCATGAGCGATGGGACGGACGTGCAGCGGATCGGCGACCCACTGCTCGAAGTTGCCCTGCCAGGCGATATGGAACAGGTTGCCCGAAACCCAGAGGCCGATGATCGCCAGATGACCGAAGTGGGTGGAGAACAGCTTTTGGTAAAGCCGCTCCTCCGTCATTCCGTCATGGCTCTCGAAGTCGTGAGCCGTGGCGATGCCGTACCAGATACGGCGGGTTGTCGGGTCCTGTGCCAGACCCTGGCTGAACGAAGGAAATTTCGTTGCCATTGGGGAAGGTCAGGTGGAGGTCAGCCGACCGCGATGAGTCGGGACAGGAAGAAGGCCCAGGTGGTCGCGATACCGCCCAGCAGATAGTGGGCGACACCGACGGCACGGCCTTGGGTGATGGAGAGCGCCCGCGGTTGGATGGCGGGAGCCACCTTCAGCTTGTTGTGAGCCCAGACAATGGACTCAATCAGTTCCTGCCAGTAGCCGCGGCCGCTGAAAAGAAACATGAGGCTGAAGGCCCAGACGAAGTGGGCACCCAGGAACATCAGTCCGTAGGCACTGGAGGAGGAGCCGTAGCTGTTGATCACCTGAGCGGCCTGGGCCCACAGGAAATCGCGCAGCCAGCCATTGATCGTGATGGCGCCCTGGGCGAAGTTGCCATTGGTGATGTGCTGGACAGTGCCGTCGGCATTGACGGTGCCCCACACGTCGCTCTGCATCTTCCAGCTGAAGTGGAAAATGACGATCGACAGGGAGTTGTACATCCAGAACAGGCCGAGGAACACGTGGTCCCAGGCCGACACCTGACAGGTACCGCCACGGCCGGGGCCGTCACAGGGGAAGCGGAAGCCCAGGTTCGCCTTGTCGGGAACGAGACGGGAGCTGCGCGCGTAGAGCACACCCTTCAGCAGGATCAGCACGGTGACGTGGATCGTGAAGGCGTGGATGTGGTGGACCATGAAGTCCGCCGTTCCCAGGGGGATCGGCGCAGCGGCCACCTTGCCGCCGACAGCAACGACAGTGCCATTGAACACTTCGCTCACACCGGCCAGCGCGTTGGGAGCGGTGGTGCCGGCGGCGGCGGCGTGCAGGCCCTGGATCCATTGGGCGAAGACGGGCTTCAGCTGGATCGCGGTGTCGCTGAACATGTCCTGGGGACGACCCAGAGCACTCATGGTGTCGTTGTGGATGTAGAGGCCGAAGCTGTGGAAGCCCAGGAAGATGCACACCCAGTTGAGGTGGCTGATCAGGGCATCACGGGCCTTCAGCACCCGATCCAGCACGTTGTCGATGTTCTTGGCCGGGTCGTAGTCGCGGATGAGTGCGATGGCCGCATGGGCACCGGCTCCGACGATCAGGAAGCCGCCGATCCACATGTGGTGGGTGAACAGCGACAGCTGGGTCGGGTAGTCGATACCGATGTAGGGATACGGAGGCATCGCATACATGTGGTGCGCCACGATGATCGTGAGCGAACCGAAGAGCGCCAGGTTCAGGCCCAGCTGGGCGTGCCAGGAAGTGGTCAGGAATTCATAGAGCCCATCGTGACCTTTGGGCGCAGGAAACAGCAGGGGATCGACCTTCTGGCCCTCGAGAATCTCCTTGATGCTGTGGCCGATGCCCCAGTTGGTGCGGTACATGTGGCCAGCCACGATGAACAGCACCGCAATCGCCAGGTGGTGATGGGCGATGTCGGTCATCCAGAGGCTGCCGGTCACAGGATTGAGACCACCCTTGAAGGTGAGGAAATCGCTGTAGGCGGCCCAGTTGCCGGTGAAGAAGGCGGAGATGCCCGCTCCGAAACCAGGGAAGAGCTGGGTCAGCACGTCCTGGTTGATGAACTCGTGGGGGAGCGGAATGTCGGCCACCGAAGCGATGGTCTTGCCGTTGAGCACCAGCGGATTGCCGGCGTCGATGGCGTCCATCAGCTGGGTGGTGGGCAGCGACACGTGCAGCAGGTGGCCTGTCCAGGACAGGGAACCGAGCCCGAGCAGACCCGCCAGGTGGTGGTTGAGCATGGACTCAACATTCTGGAACCACTCCAGCTTCGGCGCCGCCTTGTGGTAATGGAAAACACCGGCGTTGAGCATGAGACCGGCCATCACCAGGGCACCGATGGCGGTGCACAGGAGCTGGAACTCGTTGGTGAAACCCCAGGCTCTCCAGACCTGGAAGAGGCCGGAGGTGATCTGAATGCCGTGGAAGCCGGCACCCACATCACCATTGAGGATTTCCTGGCCGAAGATCGGCCAGACCACCTGGGCACTGGGCTTGACGTGGGTGGGATCGGCGAGCCAGCCGGTGTAGTTGGAGAAGCGGGCTCCGTGATAGAAGGCGCCGCTCAGCCAGATGAAGATGACGGCCAGATGGCCGAAGTGAGCGCTGAAGATCTTCCGGGAGACCTCTTCAAGATCGCTTGTGTGGCTGTCGAAATCGTGAGCGTTGGCGTGGAGGTTCCAAATCCAGGTGGTGGTTTTGGGACCTTTGGCGAGGGTGCGATCGAAGTGGCCGGGCTTGCCGAACACCGCGGGGTCGGCCGGAACGGGGTTCCGGTCAACCATGTCCTTCGCCGTTTTCCCACGCTCTGGTGGGCTGATGGTCATCGAGACGTTCCTCGAGGGACGGGGTCGAGGTGGAGGTCCACCCCTTCGACGGACGCCGGGGACTGGTCATGCGACCGTCCCGGCCCCATCGGTGGGCCCCATGGCCGGGAAGCCCCGACCATGGGCACCAGTCGCGATGGGAGAGAGATCCCTTGCAGCGACTGGGGCTTTGGGCCCCGAAAGGGGACCGCTGGCGGAAGTATAGGGGTCGAAAACAAGGCGATTCGGCCGCCAGTTACAAAGGTTTAATCCCGGCGGTTCCAAGGCTGCGACTGATGTCTGACGACATGTTGTCAACAACGTAACAATCGAGAAAACCGCGGGGTTTCTATAATCCCGTGCTGCATCTTACAGCGATTTCAACAGCCGAGGAGCCCTCTTCAGGCCCCGAAGCAGAATGGCCCCACGAACGACGGAGCACCCGTGGGCGACAGGGGCGAGGGGCGTGGAGCCGCGGGACGGGCGGTCCGTAGGTACTTCTGCCGAATCGGTCTGCTGGCGGCGGCCCTGCTGCTGGTGCTCACCCTGGCGCCCTCCGCCGCCCAGGCCTTCTCCCTGCCGGGCCGACGCTCGCCCGCCGCAGCCCCAGCCGCCCCCGCCCCGGCCCTGGGACGCTCCAGCCAGCAGGAGGTGGCCCCGCCCGTGGCGGTGCAGCAGTTGCAGGAGGCCCTGGAGGGACGCTGCCCCCGGGTGGAGATCCTCTCCCCCGCCGATGGAGCCCTGCTGCCGGCGGGTCCCTGGACCCTGCAGCTGCGGGTGGAGGACTGGGCCCTGGTGGAGGCCGGCCCCCTCGGCCTCGGCCCCCACCTGGTGGCGCAGCTGGATGGGGATCCGCCCCTGCCGCTGACCACCACCTCCATCACCATGCGGCCGCTGGAACCCGGCAGCCACCGGCTCACCGTCTACGCCGCCAGGCCCTGGGGCGAGGCGGTGAAGGGCCCCGGTGCCCAGCGCCAGATCCTGCTGCACAGAGTGGCGGCCAATCCCCTCGGCCAGCCCGTTCCGGGCAGCCCCCAGCTGATCGCCGTCAGTCCCCAGGGGACGGCGGCCGCCACGCCGCTGCTGCTCGACTGGCTGCTGCTGGAGGCCCCGCTGCAGAACCTGCGCAGTGGTGATGCCAGCTGGCGGCTGCGGGTCAGCATCAACGGCGACAGCTTCCTGGTGGATCGCCAGACGCCCCTGTGGCTGGAGGGCTGGCGCGCCGGCAGCAATGCGGTCCAGCTCGACCTGCTCGACGGCCTGGGGGAACCCCTCAACCCTCCCTTCAACAGCCTGGTGGCTGAGGTGATTCTGGAGCCCGGCGGCGAACCGCCCCGCTGGCAGAAGGGACGACTGACGCCCACGGAGCTGGCCATCCTGCTGGGCGAGGTCCCGCAGCCGGCCGCTCCGGAGCCGGCGCCGCCGCAGGCGCAGGAGCCGCCGCAGGAGGCGGGAGACCAGCCTGAGCCGGAGGCGCCGGCCGAGGCCGCTGAGGCTGAAGCCACTGAGGCTGCAGGTGTCGAGGCTGCGCCCGCCGAGGTTGTGGGTGCGGACGCCGACCCGGAACTCCCGACCCAGGCGGAGATCCCGGATCCGCCGGCGCGTCTCCTGCCGCTGGTGCAGGAGCTCCCCACCCCGCCCGACCCAGCGGTGAGGGAGGACCTGACGGCGGAGCCCAGCGCCGACGCCGGCCCACGGGAACTCCCCGACGGCCAGGATCCGGCCCCCCTCGATGGGGGGGTGACCCCTTGAGCGACCCGACGCGAGACCACATCGGCCTCGGCTTCGGGCCGGCGGCCACCACCATGCTGCAGCGGCTGCGGCAGGCCGGCCTGCTGCACGTGGTCCGGGAGCCGGAGGAGGAGGCCTCCGGCCCATGGCTGGCGCGCCACTGGGGCACCGCCGACGCGGTGGTGGCCGTCGGCGCCTGCGGACTGGTGACCCGGCTGATCGCCCCCCTGATCGGCGACAAGCTGAACGATCCGGCCGTGCTGGTGGTGGACCCCCGGGGCCGCTTCGTGGTGCCGCTGCTAGGGGGCCATGGCGCCGGCGGCGACCGGCTCGCCGAGGAGATCGCCGCCCTGGTCGGCGGCCAGGCCGTGCTCACCGGTGCCGGTGCCGCCCAGGGCCGGCTGCCCCTGGATGCCTTCGGCCAGGCCTGGGGCTGGCGCCGCGGCGCCGGAGACTGGCGCGGCCTGATGGTCGACGCGGCCGGCGGTGGCCGCCCCGTACTGCGCCAGGAGGCGGGCACCACGCTGTGGCAGGGACTGGAGGCCACCGTCTGCGGCGAGGCCGGCAGCGGCCAGGGGAAGGGCGGGGCGGCCCTGGTGATCGGGCCCCGCAGCGGCGCGGGCTGCCGCTGGCATCCCCCCAGCCTCTGGCTGGGAATCGGCTGTGAGCGGGACACCAGCCTGGCGCTGCTGGAGAGGCTGGTGGCGGATGGCCTGGAGCAGAGCGGACTGGCCCCGGGGGCCGTGGCGGGCCTGGCCAGCATCGACCGCAAGGGGGATGAACCCGCCCTGCTGGCCCTGGCGGAACGGCACGGCTGGCCGCTACGCCTCTACGACGCCCCCACCCTGGCGGCGGTCGCCGTCCCCCATCCCTCCGAGGCGGTGGCCCGGGAGATGGGCACCCCCAGCGTGGCCGAAGCCGCCGCCCTCCAGGCGGCATGGGAGGCGGCTTCAGAGGCAGGCCGGCCGCTGACGTACCGTGCCGCGCCGGACCTGGCCGAGCCGTCACCGCACCTGCTGCTGGAGAAGCGGATCGGCCGCGCCGCCAGCGGGGAGCGGGGCGCCGCCACCCTGGCGGTGGCCCTGGCCGGTCGCCAGTGGGCCCCGCAGCGGGGCAGCCTGCACCTGGTGGGCAGCGGTCCGGGTCCGATCGACCTGCTCAGCGGTGATGCCCGCCGGGCCCTGGCGGCAACAACGGTGTGGGTGGGTTACGGGCTCTACCTCGATCTGCTGGAACCCCTGCGGCGCCCCGACCAGCTGCGGCGTGAAGGCCGTCTGACGGAGGAGCGGGCCCGCTGCGCCGAGGCCCTCGACCTGGCCCGCCAGGGCCTCGACGTGGCCCTGATCTCCTCCGGGGACAGCGGCATCTACGGCATGGCGGGCCTGGCCCTGGAACTCTGGCTGCAGTTGCCGCTGCTCGACCGGCCGGCCTTCACGGTGCACCCGGGGCTGTCGGCCCTGCAGCTGGCCGCCGCCCGGATCGGCGCCCCGCTGATGCACGACTTCTGCACCATCAGCCTCAGCGACCGCCTCACCCCCTGGGAGGTGATCGAGCGGCGGCTGAAGGGGGCCGCCAGCGGCGACTTCGTCGTGGCCCTCTACAACCCCCGCTCCCTGGGGCGGCCATGGCAGCTGGGCCGAGCCATCGAACTGCTGGGCGAAGGCCGGCCGGCCAGCACACCGGTGCTGCTGGCCCGTCAGCTGGGGCGGGCCGAAGAGGCGCTCAGCCTCCACAGCCTGGGCTCCCTGCCCGAGGACCGGGTGGACATGCTCACCCTGGTGCTGGTAGGCAACAGCTCAACCCGGGTCCAGGACGGCCGCATGGTCACCCCGAGGGGCTATCCGGGCGCTGCCCTGGCCTGAAGGGCCGGAGGGAAGGAATCGGGATGACAGGATTCGAACCTGCGGCCCCTTCGTCCCGAACGAAGTGCGCTACCAAGCTGCGCCACATCCCGATGGCCAGACTTTAGGGGATGGCCGCAGCCCCCAGGTTCCGCAGGGTGCGTCGAGCGTCCTGCCTACAGTCCGCCCAGCCCAGCGATGCCCGTGCCCGTGCCCGCGCCCGTCAGCGACCCCCGGCCCGCCCCCGCCAAGCCGCCCTGGCTGCGGGTCAAGGCGCCGCAGCGGGAGCGGATCGGGGCGGTGGCGGATCTGCTGGTGGATCTCAGACTCAACACGGTCTGCCAGGAGGCCAGCTGCCCGAACATCGGCGAGTGCTTCGCCGGAGGCACCGCCACCTTCCTGATCATGGGGCCGGGCTGCACCCGGGCCTGCCCCTATTGCGACATCGACTTCGACCGCAGCGTGCGGGCGCTGGACCCCACCGAGCCCGAGCGGCTCGGGGAGGCGGTGCGGCGCATGGGCCTGAGCCATGTGGTGATCACCTCGGTCAACCGGGACGATCTGGCCGACGGCGGCGCCAGCCAGTTCGTGGCCTGCATCGAGGCCGTGCGCCGCACGTCCCCCTTCACCACGATCGAGATCCTGCTGCCCGATCTGTGCGGCGCCTGGGAGGCCCTGGCGGCGGTGATGGCGGCGGCGCCGGAGGTGCTCAACCACAACATCGAAACCGTGCCCCGGCTCTACCGGCAGGTGCGGCCCCAGGGGGTCTACGAGCGCTCTCTGGAGCTGCTGCGCCGGGTGCGGGAGGGCTGGCCGCGCACTTACACCAAATCAGGCCTGATGGTGGGCCTGGGGGAGAGCGACGGCGAGGTCCGTGCCGTGATGGCCGATCTCCGCGCCCACGCCGTCGACATCGTCACGATCGGCCAATATCTCTCCCCCGGCCCCAAACATCTGCCGGTCCAGCGCTTCGCGTCGCCGGAGGTGTTCGACAGCTTCCGCCGTCACGGGGAAGGCGACCTGGGCTTCCTCCAGGTGGTGAGCAGTCCGCTTACCCGCAGCAGTTACCACGCCGGCGAGGTGCGACGCCTGATGCGGGAGCACCCCAGGGGCCACGGCGGGGGCTGAGTCAGGCCGCCACCGCCTCCCGCTGGGCCAGACCCACCGTGGCCGTCTCGCTGGGGGGCACCAGCACCTTGAAGCGGCCCTTCCAGGTGGCCCAGTCGGCGAGGATCGCCGCGGCCCTGGCGCTGCCGGTGGCCTGGAGGTGGGCCTCCAGCAGCGGCAGCAGCAGCCCCTCCTGTTCGGGGGTGGTGAGGGGCACCAGCGCCACCGACTCGGGATTGAGGCGGGCCGCCAGACCACCGGTCTCGTCGAGCAGGAAGGCCACACCGCCGGTCATGCCGGCGGCCACGTTGCGGCCGGTGCTGCCCAGCACCACCAACACGCCGCCGGTCATGTACTCGCAGCAGTGGTCCCCGACCCCCTCCACCACGGTGCGGGCGCCGCTGTTGCGCACGGCGAAGCGTTCGCCGGCCCGGCCGAGAGCGAACAGCTCACCGCCCGTGGCGCCGTAGAGGCAGGTGTTGCCGAGGATCACCTGGGCGCCGGGGTCACGGACGGCGGCGGGGGGCACCACGGTGATGCGACCACCGTTGATGCCCTTGCCCACGTAGTCGTTGGCCTCGCCCACCAGGCGCAGGTCCATGCCCTGGAGCACGAAGGCACCGAAGCTCTGGCCGGCAGCGCCGTGGAAGGTGAGGGAAAGGCCCCCCTGGAAGCCGGTGTTGCCGTGCAGGGCGGCGATCTCGCCGGCCAGACGGGCCCCCACGCTGCGGTCGGTGTTGACGATCGCCAGCTGGCGCACGACGTGGCCGTGGGAATCGATCGCCGCGCGCACCTCCGGGTCGGCGAGCAGGCCGTCCTCCAGCACGGGACCATTGCCATGGGCCTCGTCGTCGTGCCGCCGCCAGCCGCGGTCGGCGGCGGCGGGGATCGGATCGAGCAGGCAGGAGAGATCCAGGGCGCTGGTCTTGGTGAGGGTGATGGCGCGAGGCGCCAGCAGATCGGTGCGGCCGATCAGGTCCTCGAGCCGGGCCACCCCCAGCACGCTCAGGAGCTGGCGCACCTCTTCGGCCACGTAGACGAAGAAGTTGACGACATGCTCAGGCAGGCCGGTGAAGCGCCTGCGCAGGGCCTCCTTCTGGGTGGCGACGCCCACCGGGCAGTTGTTGGTGTGGCAGACGCGGGCCATGATGCAACCCTCGGCGATCATGGCCACCGAGCCGAAGCCGAACTCCTCGGCCCCCAGCAGGGCGGCGATCAGGACGTCCCAGCCGCTCTTGAGGCCGCCGTCGGCCCGCAGCAGCACCCGGCCGCGCAGGCCGTTCTCCAGCAGGCTGCGGTGCACCTCGGTGAGGCCCAGCTCCCAGGGGCTGCCGGCGTGCTTGATCGAGCTCAGCGGCGAGGCGCCGGTGCCGCCGTCGTGGCCGGAGATCTGGATCACATCGGCGTTGGCCTTGGCCACCCCGGCGGCGATGGTGCCGATGCCGATCTCGGCCACGAGCTTCACCGAGACGCGGGCGGCGGGGTTCACCTGGTGCAGATCATGGATCAGCTGGGCCAGGTCCTCGATCGAATAGATGTCGTGGTGGGGCGGCGGTGAGATCAGGGCCACGCCGGGCTTGCTGTTGCGCAGCCAGGCGATGTAGGCGTCCACCTTGGGGCCGGGCAGCTGGCCGCCCTCGCCGGGCTTGGCGCCCTGGGCCACCTTGATCTCCAGCTGGCGGCCGCTGCGCAGGTAGGCCGGGGTGACGCCGAAGCGGCCCGAGGCGATCTGCTTGATGGCGGAGCAGGCGCTGTCGCCGTTGCGCAGACCGCGCAGGGTGGGGAGGGTGGGCGAATGGCCGGCGCCATCGACGTCGGTGAGGGGGTGGTAGCGGGCCGGATCCTCGCCGCCCTCGCCGCAGTTGCTCTTGCCGCCGATGCGGTTCATCGCCACCGCCAGCACCTCATGGGCCTCGCGGGAGAGGGCCCCCAGGCTCATGCCGCCCGTGCAGAAGCGGCTGCAGATGCTCTCCACGCTCTCCACCTGCTCGATCGGCAGGGGCACCGGGGCCGGGAGCAGCTCAAGCAGGTCCCGCAGCGCCGTGACCGGGCGGTTCTCAAGCAGGGTGCGGTAGGTGGTGAAGTGGTCGTAGCCAGGGCCCGCCGCCACGGCGGCGTGCAGGGCCTTGGACATCTCCGGATTGTTGAGGTGGAACTCGCCACCGGTGCGGTACTGCACGAAGCCCATGAACTCCAGCTTGGTGCGGTTCAGCTCCGGGTAGGCCTTGGCATGGAACGCCAGGGTCTCGCTGGCCAGGTCCTGCAGGCTGAGGCCGGCCACCCGGCTGGTGGTGCCGGTGAAGGCCAGATCGATCAGATCGGCGCCGATGCCGATGGCTTCGAAGATCTGGGCGCCGTGGTAGCTGGCCAGCAGGGAGATGCCGATCTTGGAGAGGATCTTGCGGAGCCCCTCCTCCAGGGCCTTGCGCACGTTGGCCTGGGCCGTGTCGGCATCGAGGCGGGGGAGTTTGCCCCGCTCGATCATCGACTGCGTGCGGGGATGGGCCAGCCAGTGGCGGGTGGTCTCCCAGGTGAGCCAGGGGCAGACGGCGCTGGCGCCGTAGCCGATCAGGCAGGCAAGGTGGTGGGTGCTCCAGCACTGGGCGGTGTCGACCACCAGGGAACACTGCAGGCGCAGCCCGAGGCGCAGCAGGTGGTGATGCACCGCTCCCACCCCCAGCAGGGGAGGAATGGCGGTGGTGCCGGCGCTGATGCCGCCGCCTGAGCGGTCGGAGAGCACCAGGATCTGGGAGCCGCTGCGCACGGCCGCCTCCGCCTCGAAGCAGAGCCGATGCAGGGCCTGCTCGAGCCCCTCTGGGCCGCTGGCCACCGGCAGGAGCGTGGAGAGGGTGGTGACCCCGAGCCCGTGGGAACCGAGATCCTCCAGTTCGGCCTCGTTGAGCACCGGGGTGGTGAGGTGCAGGACCGCGGCACCGGAGGCGTCGGGCCGCAGGGCCGAGCCGCGCCGGCCCAGGTGCATCTCCAGGCTCATGACCAGCTTTTCGCGCAGCGGGTCGATCGGGGGGTTGGTGACCTGGGCGAAGCGCTGCTTGAAGTAGTCGTAGAGGAGGTGGGGCTTGGAGGAGAGCACCGCCAGGGGGATGTCGTCCCCCATGCAGTAGGTGGGCTCCTTGCCCTGGCCGGCCATGTCCTCGATCACCAGATCCAGGTCCTCGGCGGTGAAGCCGAAGGCGGTCTGCTGCTGGAGGAGCTCCAGTTCGCCGAGGGTGCGCTCCTGCTCCCAGACGCCGGGGGAAAGGCTGCGGCGATGGTCGAGCAGCCAGCCGGCGTAGGGAAGGCGCGCCGCCGTCTCCTCCTTCACATCCCAGTTGCGCAGCAGCCGGTGCTGCTCCAGATCCACCGCCAGCATCTGGCCGGGGCCGAGGCGCCCCTTTTCGATGATCCGTGACTCCTCCAGTTCGACCACGCCCGTTTCCGAGCCCATGACCACGTAGCCGTCGCTGGTGATGCAGTAGCGGGCCGGCCGCAGGCCGTTGCGGTCGAGGGTGGCGCCCACCATGCGGCCGTCGCTGAACACCAGCAGGGCGGGGCCGTCCCAGGGCTCCTGCAGGCAGGCGCTGTACTCGTAGAAGGCCTTGATCGCAGGCCGGTCGTCGAGCTCGGGCTGGTCGCGGAAGGCCTCCGGCACCAGGGTCAGCAGGCTGTCGGTGATCGGCCGACCGCTGCGCACCATCAGTTCGAGGGTGGCGTCGAGGTTGGCCGAGTCGCTGAAGGCGGCGTTGACCAGGGGCCGCAGGTCGCGGGCGGCATCCCCCCAGACGGCCTCGAGGTGGTATTCGGCGGCCCTGGCCCAGTTGATGTTGCCCAGCAGCGTGTTGATCTCGCCGTTGTGGCCCAGGAGACGCATCGGCTGGGCCAGGGGCCAGCGGGGCAGGGTGTTGGTGCTGAAGCGGCGGTGATACACCGCGAAGGCGACGCTGAAGCGCTCGTCGCGGAGGTCGGCGTAGAAGGCATCGAGCACCTCCGAGCGCACCATGCCCTTGTAGACGACGGTGCGGGCACTGATCGAGGCGAAGTACAGATCGGTGGTGTCGGCCCCCCAGACCTCCCGCACCCGGTCGACGGCGCGGCGCCGCAGGCGGAACAGCAGGGACTCGAGGGCGTCGACGTCGGCCATGACGCCGGGCACCGCATCGGGGGCGGCCAGCAGCCACTGCTCGATGGCCGGGGCGTTCTCCCGCGCCAGGGGACCGAGCACGTCGGGGACCACCGGCACCTCCCGCCAGCCCAGGCTGAGGAGCCCGAGGCGCTCGGCCTCCTCGTCACAGATCCGGCGGGCCAGCTCGCGGCGGCCGGGATCCGCCGGCAGGAACAGCATCCCCAGACCCCGCACGACCGCCGTGGAGGCGGCGGCCGCAGGCCAGACCGCCTCCAGGTAGCCCCAGGGGATCGCGGTCAGCAGTCCGGCCCCGTCGCCGGAGTCGCCGTCACCGCCGCAGCCGCCCCGGTGCTCCATGCAGCGGAGGCCCCGCAGGGCCTGCCGGAGCACCCAGTGGCTGGGAACCCCTTCGAGTTGGGCCAGGAAACCCACCCCGCAGGCATCGGTCTCGCCAGGGCCTGAGGCGGAACTGTCGCGGTGGGGCCAGACGGGAACGGAGGAGGACATAGGCCGGGTTGGGGCTGCTGAAACGGAGCTGGAGCGGGCTTGGAGGGGACAAGCCTAAGGACGCCGGCAGGGGGGGGCCTGCCAAGGAGCTGCCGTGTCACCCGTGCAGCAGCCGTGTCCGCAACGACAGGGCGAACCATCAATCCTAGGCAGCCGCCCCTACCCAGGAGCGGTGGGACTAACTTTTTGCCTCAGGAGACAGGACGTCACCGATGGCCAGGACTCTCCCGATCACCCTGGCCCTGCTGGGCCTGATCGGAGCTCCCCCGGTCTCCCGGGCCGCCCCGCCACCGCCGCCCCCGGCCCTGCCGGAACTGCCGACCGCGCGTCCCGGCCGGCCCGTGCCGGCGCGGGCGGCCTCCGGAGCGGAGGTGGGCGGCACCGGTCTGACGCTCAACGGCCGCAGCCAGCAGGCCGCCTGGCGCTGGAGCGGCGATGACCCCCGCCGGCCGCTGGCCCTGTGGCTGCCTCTGGAGGTGCTCGAAGGCCAGCTGGGCTTCAGCAGCCGCGCCAGACCCGATGGCGCCCTGGCAGTGGAATGGTTCGGCCGGGAGCTGGTGGTGCCGGCGGCGCAGCAGCGGTCGCTGGCGGACGAGGTCGCCATCGACGTGGCCACCCTCCTGCGGGACGTGGGCGTGACGGCGGAACGCCGCGTGGACCGGCTGGATCTGAGCCTCCCGGCCCCCCGGCTGCTGCAGGTCCGCAGTTCGGAGCAGGGTGGCGTCCGGAGGGTGGTGCTCGACCTCGACGGGCCCACCCTGGTGCGCAGCAGCGAGGGAAGCCTGCAGCTGCCCCTGCTCAGCCGCCCCGACCAGCGAGCCCAGCTCACCGCCCGGGGCCTACGCAGCGGTACCGAGGGGGCGGATCTGACCCTGGCGGTGCCGGGCGGCGCTGCCCCCCTGCGCACCTTCACCCTGGGGGATCCGGCGCGGCTGGTCATCGACCTGCCGCAGGGCGGCAGCGTCGGCACGGCCCCGGAGGCTCCGGCACCGATCGATCCGCGCCTGCTGGCCATGCTCGGCTCCCAGCTGCGCTGGGACCAGCAGGTGCGCAGCGTGGGCGGCACCCGGGTGCTGGTCAATGCCGTGCGCATCGATCCCCGCACCGGTCCCCTGGAACTGCGCACCCTCAGTCGCCCCGACGGCATGGCGGGACTCAGTTCCCTGGCGGCCCTGGCCCAGCGCCAGGATGCGCTGGTGGCGATCAACGGCGGTTTCTTCAACCGGGTGCGCCGGCTGCCCCTCGGCGCCCTGCGCGACCAGGGCCGCTGGCTGTCCGGGCCGATCCTCAACCGCGGCGTGGTGGGCTGGGAGCCCCGAAGCCTGCCCCGCTTCGGCCGCCTGCGGCTGGAGGAGTGGATCAGCGACGACCACGGCCGGCGCCTGCCGCTGCTGACCGTGAACAGCGGCCTGGCCCAGCGGGGCCTGAGCCGCTACACGGCCGACTGGGGTCGGCTCTATCAGGCCCTGACCGGCAACGAGACGGGCCTGCTGCTGAGCGGCGACCGGGTGCAGCGCCGGGTCAGCAGCGCCGAGCTGGCTGCGGGGCTGGCGCTGCGGCCGGAGGACACCCTGGTGGTGGCCCGCGGCGGGGCCGACCTGCCCTGGAGCGAGGGGGACCGGCTGCGGATCGAGAGCCGGCCGAGCGATCCGGTGGGCAGCGCCTCCTCCGTGATGGGGGGCGGCCCGCTGCTGCTCCAGAACGGCCGCATCGTGCTCAACGGGGCCGCCGAGGGATTCGGGGCCGCCTTCCTGCGCCAGGCGGCCCCCCGCACCGTGGTGGGCAGCGACGGCAGCCAGCTGTGGCTGGTGACCCTGGAGGGCAGCGGGGGCGGCGCCGGGCCCACCCTCTCCGAAACCGCCTGGCTGCTGCAGCAGCTGGGGCTGGTGGATGCCCTCAACCTTGACGGAGGCAGTTCCACGGGCCTGGTCATGGGCGGCAGCCACCGGGTCAAGGGGCGTGGCGTGGCCGGATCCGTGCACAACGGCCTGGGCCTGGTGCCCATCGGGGTCGGCGAGGAGGCCACCAGCCTGATGCTCTCCGGCCCGCGGCTGGCCGACTGACGTGGCTGGCAGACTGAACTTACTCGCCGCGTCGCCGTGCCCAGGGGCCACAGCCTGCGTCTCACCGTCGCCGCCGCCGCCGAGCTCTGCCGGCAGGCCGCCGTTGCGGGCACACCCGGGCTGATGCACCTGGAGCTGCTGGAGGGCGCCTGCGAGGCCTGGGCCATCCGCCTGCGCCCCGGCCACCTCTCCGGCACTCCGGTGGCCCGGGCCGACGGCATCACCCTCTATTCCCCCTGCGAACAGCTCCCGCTGCTGCAGGGTCTCCAGCTCGACTACCGGGGCGATCTCAGCGGCGGTGGATTCCTGGTGCGCTCCGGGCCGGGCGTGCGCAGCTGCGCCTGCGGGGCCGCCTTCAGCCGCGAGAACTGAGCGGGACGACGACGAAGTAAGGTGTCGGATTGTCGATATGGTCGGATGTCCGACCTGTCCACCCAGCAGTCCCCAACGAGCAGCACCCGGCCCTCGATGCCCACTATTCAGCAGCTGATCCGCACCGAGCGGCAGCGTCTCACCCGCAAGACGAAGTCGCCCGCCCTGCGCGCCTGCCCAGAGCGGCGTGGCGTCTGCACCCGGGTGTACACCTCCACCCCGAAGAAGCCCAACTCGGCGCTGAGGAAGGTGGCCCGCGTCCGCCTCACCTCCGGCTTCGAGGTGACGGCCTACATCCCCGGCATCGGCCACAATCTTCAGGAGCACTCGGTGGTCCTGATCCGCGGCGGCCGCGTCAAGGATCTGCCCGGTGTCCGCTACCACATCATCCGCGGCACCCTCGACACCTCCGGGGTCAAGGACCGGCGACAGTCCCGCTCCAAGTACGGCGCCAAGACACCGAAGGCCTGAGCCTCCGCGCCCCCGGTCACTCCGCGGCCGACCCCCTCCTCTCCCGCCTTTTCTCCCTCCGTTCCATGTCCCGCCGCAACGCCGCCGAGAAGCGCCCGGTTCTCCCGGATCCCCAGTTCAACAGCCGCCTGGCCTCGATGATCGTGGCCCGGCTGATGAAGCACGGCAAGAAATCCACGGCCCAGCGCATCCTGTCCGATGCCTTCACCCTGATCAACGAGCGCACCGGCGCCGATCCCCTCGACCTGTTCGAGACGGCGGTCCGCAATGCCACCCCCCTGGTGGAAGTGCGGGCCCGGCGGGTCGGTGGCGCCACCTACCAGGTGCCGATGGAGGTGCGTCAGGAGCGCGGCACCGCCATGGCGCTCCGCTGGCTGGTCAACTTCTCTCGGGCCCGCAACGGCCGCAGCATGGCCCAGAAACTGGCCGGCGAGCTGATGGACGCGGCCAACGAGGCCGGCAGTGCCGTCCGCAAGCGGGAGGAGACCCACAAGATGGCCGAGGCCAACAAGGCTTTCGCTCACTACCGCTACTGAGCGGCCCCCGGGGCCGGATCCCTGGGCTGATCCGGTTCCCCCAGACCTGAGCGATCACCGGTCTGTAGAGTTACGCCCGCTTTTTTGTCGACCCACCCCCGGAGAACTTTCCCGTGGCCCGCGCCTACCCCCTGGAACGCGTCAGAAATATCGGAATCGCCGCTCACATCGACGCGGGCAAGACCACCACGACCGAACGGATTCTCTTTTATTCCGGCGTGGTCCACAAGATGGGCGAGGTCCACGACGGCGCCGCCGTCACCGACTGGATGGAGCAGGAGCGCGAGCGTGGCATCACCATCACCGCAGCCGCCATCTCCACCAGCTGGAAGGACAACCGGATCAACATCATCGACACCCCCGGTCACGTCGATTTCACGATCGAGGTGGAGCGCTCGATGCGCGTGCTCGATGGTGTGGTCGCCGTGTTTTGTGCCGTGGGCGGCGTCCAGCCCCAGTCGGAAACCGTCTGGCGCCAGGCCGACCGTTATAACGTGCCCCGGATCGTGTTCGTCAACAAGATGGACCGCACCGGTGCCAACTTCCTGAAGGTCTACGAACAGATCAAGGATCGTCTCAAGGCTAACGCCGTGCCGATCCAGCTGCCGATCGGTGCCGAGGGCGACCTCAAGGGCATCGTCGACCTGGTGCGCAACAAGGCGATCATCTACACCAACGATCTCGGCACCGACATCCTCGAAGAGGAGATTCCCGCCGACATGAAGGAGCAGGCGGATGAGTGGCGCCTGAAGCTGATGGAATCGGTGGCCGAAACCGATGAGGAGCTGATCGAATCCTTCCTCGAGAACGGTGAACTCACCGAAGACCAGCTGATGCGCGGCATCCGGCTGGGGGTCATCCAGCACGGCATGGTGCCGATCCTCTGCGGCTCCGCCTTCAAGAACAAGGGCGTCCAGTTGGTGCTCGATGCAGTGGTCGACTACCTGCCCGCCCCGGTTGATGTGCCTCCGATCCATGGCCTGCTGGCCGACGGCAGCGAAGCCACCCGCCCCTGCGACGACAACGCCCCCTTCAGCGCCCTCGCCTTCAAGGTGATGGCCGACCCCTACGGCAAGCTCACCTTCGTGCGCATGTACAGCGGGGTCCTGCAGAAGGGCAGCTACGTGCTCAACTCCACCAAGGACAAGAAGGAGCGCATCTCCCGCCTGATCCTGCTCAAGGCCGACGAACGCGAGGAGGTGGACGAACTGAGGGCCGGTGATCTGGGGGCCGTGCTCGGCCTCAAGGACACCACCACGGGCGACACCCTGTGCGTCGACTCCGATCCGATCATCCTGGAATCCCTGTTCATCCCCGAACCGGTGATCTCCGTGGCCGTGGAACCCAAGACCAAGGGCGACATGGAGAAGCTCGGCAAGGCCCTCCAATCCCTCTCCGAGGAGGACCCAACCTTCCGGGTCTCCACCGATCCGGAAACCAACCAGACGGTGATCGCCGGCATGGGCGAACTGCACCTGGAGATCCTGGTCGACCGCATGTTGCGGGAGTTCAAGGTGGAGGCCAACATTGGCGCCCCCCAGGTGTCCTACCGGGAAACCATCCGCGGCAGTGCCAAGGGGGAAGGCAAGTTCGCCCGCCAGACAGGCGGCAAGGGACAGTATGGCCATGTGGTGATCGAAATGCAGCCCGGCGAGCCGGGTTCAGGGTTCGAGTTCGTCAACAAGATTGTTGGTGGCATCGTTCCCAAGGAGTACATCGGTCCGGCGGAAGCCGGTATGAAGGAAACCTGCCAGTCCGGTGTGATTGCCGGTTTCCCAATGATCGATGTCAAGGTCACCATGGTGGACGGCTCCTATCACGACGTCGACTCTTCGGAGATGGCGTTCAAGATCGCCGGTTCCATGGCCTTCAAGGACGGCGTCAAGAAGTGCAACCCCGTACTGCTTGAGCCGATGATGAAGGTCGAGGTCGAGGTCCCCGAGGATTTCCTCGGTTCGGTCATCGGCGACCTTTCCTCCCGCCGCGGTCAGGTCGAAGGGCAGTCCGTCGATGACGGTCAGTCCAAAGTCCAGGCCAAGGTGCCTCTGGCCGAAATGTTCGGCTACGCCACCCAGCTCCGATCCATGACCCAGGGTCGGGGTATCTTCTCGATGGAGTTCAGCCATTACGAGGAAGTTCCTCGCAATGTGGCGGAAGCCATCATCTCCAAGAATCAGGGCAATTCCTGATCTTCCTTTCCATCCAACCCACCCCCCCGATTCTTTCCTTCCATGGCACGCGAGAAGTTCGAGAGGAACAAGCCTCACGTCAACATCGGCACCATCGGTCACGTTGACCACGGCAAGACCACCCTCACCGCCGCCATCACCAACGTGCTGGCCTCGCAGGGTATGGCCAAGGCCCAGGCCTACGACGAGATCGATGGTGCCCCTGAAGAGAAGGAGCGGGGGATCACGATCAACACGGCTCACGTCGAGTACGAGACCGAAAACCGTCACTACGCTCACGTCGACTGCCCCGGTCACGCTGACTACGTCAAGAACATGATCACCGGTGCCGCCCAGATGGACGGCGCCATCCTGGTGGTCGCCGCCACCGACGGCCCCATGGCCCAGACCAAGGAGCACATCCTCCTGGCCAAGCAGGTGGGTGTGCCGGCGCTGGTCGTGTTCCTCAACAAGAAGGACATGGTCGACGACGAGGAGATCCTCGAGCTCGTCGAACTGGAGATGCGTGAGCTTCTCAGCAGCTACGACTTCCCCGGCGACGACATCCCCGTCATCGCCGGCTCCGCCCTCAAGGCCCTCGAGTACATCCAGGCCGGCAAGAAGGCCGTGCGCGGTGAGGACGAGTGGGTCGACAAGATCCTCGACCTCATGGATGCGGTCGACGAATCCATCCCCGAGCCCGAGCGTGAGATCGACAAGCCCTTCCTGATGGCGGTCGAGGACGTCTTCTCCATCACCGGTCGGGGCACCGTCGCCACCGGTCGTATCGAGCGCGGCAAGGTGAAGGTGGGCGAGACCGTCCAGATCGTCGGTATCCGCGACACCCGGGAAACCACCGTCACCGGCGTGGAGATGTTCCGCAAGCTGCTCGACGAGGGCATGGCGGGCGACAACGTCGGCCTGCTGCTGCGCGGCATCCAGAAGGAGGACATCGAGCGCGGCATGGTGCTGGTGAAGCCCAACTCCATCAAGCCCCACACCAAGTTCGAAGGTGAGGTCTACGTGCTCAAGAAGGAGGAAGGCGGTCGCCACACCCCCTTCTTCGCCGGCTACCGCCCGCAGTTCTACATCCGCACCACCGACGTGACCGGCCAGATCACCGCCTTCACCGCCGATGACGGCTCCAACGTGGAGATGGTGATGCCCGGCGACCGCATCAAGATGAGCGCCGAGCTGATCTGCCCGGTCGCCATCGAGCAGGGCATGCGCTTCGCCATCCGCGAGGGCGGCCGCACCATCGGTGCCGGTGTGGTGTCCAAGATCGTCCAGTGAGGCTGATCTAGCCTTCTCGGGGGAGCCTCACCACAGTGGGGCTCCCTTTCTGGAACCATCGGTTCCTCCCGTACATCGACAACCCGTCTCCGCGGAACTCCCGCCGCCCTTCGCCCGCTTTTCCCGTCCGATGACCGCCTCCATTCCACAGCAGAAGATCCGCATCCGCCTGAAGGCCTTCGATCGCCGCATGCTGGATCTGTCCTGCGAAAAGATCATCGAAACCGCCGATCACACCGCTGCCACGGCCATCGGTCCCATCCCCCTGCCCACCAAGCGAAAGATCTATTGCGTGCTGCGCTCGCCTCACGTCGACAAGGATTCCCGTGAGCACTTCGAGACGCGCACCCACCGTCGCATCATCGACATCTACAGCCCCAGTTCCAAGACCATCGACGCCCTGATGAAGCTCGACCTGCCGAGCGGTGTCGATATCGAAGTCAAGCTCTGAGGCCGATGGGACGCAGGGGGCATCGCGCGGCTGGTCGCTCTCTCTAGGATCGCGATACCTCCCGCACTGCCCTGGTTGACCCTTTCGTCGCCGACCTCCTCTCGCCCCTTCCACCCTGCCGCCAGCGGCATCCTGCTCGCGTGACTGACCTGGCCGTCAGGGAGTTGCCCCTGTTCCCCCTCCCCGATGTGGTGCTCTTCCCCCAGGAGGTGCTGCCGCTGCACATCTTTGAGCCGCGCTACCGCATGATGCTGCGCACGGCCATGGCGGAGGACAGGCGCTTCGGTGTGGTCCGCTGGGATCCCCAGAGCAGGAAGATGGCCGAGGTCGGCTGCTGTGCCGAGATCCTTCACTGTCAGGTCCAGGACGACGACCGCAGCAACATCGTCACCCTGGGGCAGCAGCGCTTCCGGGTGCTCGACATCGTGCGCGACACCCCGTTCCGCGTCGGTGTGGTCAGCTGGATCGAGGACTCCGTCAGCGAAAGCCACGAGGAGCTCGAGACCCTCACCAGCGACGTCACCCGGGCCCTGCGTGACGTGGTCGATCTCACCGGCAAGCTGATCGGCAAGCCCTCCTCCCTGCCCGCCGATCTTCCCGATCTGCCGCGGGAGCTCTCCTTCTGGATCGGTGCCCACCTCGGCGGGCCGGTGGCCGACCACCAGCAGGCCCTCCTCGAGATCACCGACACCGGCGAGCGGCTGCGCCAGGAATTCGAGCTCCTCGACCAGACCCGGCGCCAGCTGGCGGCCCGCACCGTCCTCAAGGACACCTTCTCCGGCCTCGGCGACGGCAGCAGCGAGGCCTGATCCATGACCAGCCTGCTTCCGGGCAGCGCCCTGCTGCCCCTCCTCCTGATTGGGAGCGCCGCGGCGCCGATCCTGGCCGCCCTGCTGTGGCAGCGCCGCTCCCGGGCCTATCTCTCGCCGGCCAGCGTGGCCGCCGCCTACGACCGCTGGACGGAGGACCGTCTGCTGGAACGGCTCTGGGGCGAGCATGTACACCTGGGCCACTACGGCGATCCCCCCGGCGCCCGCGATTTCCGCGCCGCCAAGGCCGCCTTCGTTCACGAACTGGTCCGCTGGAGCGGCCTCGATCGGCTGCCGCCCGGCAGCCGCGTGCTGGACGTGGGCTGCGGCATCGGCGGCAGCGCCCGCATCCTGGCCCGCGACTACGGCTTCGAGGTGCTGGGCATCAGCATCAGTCCGGCCCAGATCGCCCGGGCCCGGGACCTCACACCGGCCGATCTGCCGAACTGCCGCTTCGCCGTCATGGATGCCCTGGCCCTGGATCTGCCGGACGGGGGCCCGCTCACCGGCTTCGATGCGGTCTGGAGTGTGGAGGCGGGCCCCCACATGCCCGACAAGCAGCGCTACGCCGATGAGATGCTGCGGGTTCTCAAACCGGGGGGCTGCCTGGCGGTGGCCGACTGGAACCGGCGCGACCCGAGCGTCGCCCCCATGAACCGGCTCGAGCGCTGGGTGATGCGCCAGCTGCTCGACCAGTGGGCCCACCCGGAGTTCGCCAGCATCCCCTCCCTGAAGCGGAATCTGGAGACCAGCCCCTGGAACCGGGGCCAGCCGATCAGCACCGCCGACTGGACGGTCGCCACCCTGCCCTCCTGGGTGGATTCCATCCTCGAGGGTGTGCGGCGCCCAGGAGCGGTGCTGGGGCTGGGTCCCCGGGCGGTCCTCCAGGGGCTGCGGGAGACGCCGACGCTGCTGCTGATGGACTGGGCCTTCCGCAACGGTCTGATGCAGTTCGGGGTCTTCCGTGGCCCGGTGCCCGGGCCCAGGCCCGTCTGACTCAGTCGGCCTTCTCCTCGGCGGCGAGATCGGTGAGGGGAAAGGCCCCGAAGAGGGCCAGGTGCTCGCAGAGGGGTGTGAGGTCGGCGATCGCCCCGTCCAGGGGCGCAGCACCCTCGGGAAGCTCGAGATCGACGAAGAAGATGTACTCGCCCATCTCCCGCTTGGAGGGGCGCGATTCGATCCGGCTCATGTTCAGCCCCTGGCGGGCGAAACAGCCCAGCGACTCCAGAAGGGCTCCGGGCCGGTTGGAATGCAGCGAGAAGGCCAGGCTCGCATGGGGACCCCGGTGGGAGCGCTCGCCGCGACGCAGCAGCAGGAAGCGGGTGCAGTTGCCCGGCACATCGTTGATCGGGTGGGCCAGCACCTCCAGGCCGTGCTCGGCGGCCGCCTCCAGCGAGGCGATGGCGCCCCGGAAACGGCTGCCCCGCACCAGGCGTGCCGCCTCGGCGGTGGAACTGGTGGGCAGCTGCAGGGCCTGGGGCAGATGCTCCCCCAGCCACAGGCTGCACTGGGCCAGGGCCTGGGGATGGGAGAGCACCTCGCTGATGCCGTCCATGGGGCCGCTGCCCACCAGGGCGTGGCGGATGGGCAGTACCAGGGCCCGGGCCACCGCCAGGTCCGGGTGCTCCCAGAGGGCATCGAGGCAGCTGGTGACGCCCC
Organism: Microcystis elabens FACHB-917; assembly: GCF_014698445.1. GTDB lineage: Bacteria > Cyanobacteriota > Cyanobacteriia > PCC-6307 > Cyanobiaceae > Cyanobium > Cyanobium elabens. Next base: position 12,563 of record NZ_JACJSZ010000005.1, on the reverse strand, counting down.
CTTCCACGGAGTTCTCCACCGGCACCACCGCAAGATCGCAGTCGCCATCGGCCAGGGCCCGGATCACGGCGCGGATGCCCTGCTGGGGCACGAACGCCACAGCCTCGAGATCCTCGAGGGCCGCCAGTCGCTGCGCCGCCTGCTCACCGTAGGTGCCGACGGGACCGAGAAAGGCAAGGCGCATGGCGAAGGGGGCGGTCTGGGGTGATCGGTAGGATCATGCCCTGCCGGCCCGCAGGCCATGTCCCTGGCCTTCAGCGCCAGTCAGCAACTCGACCTCCCGGTGACCAGCGAGGCGGATCGCCTGCCCGCCTATCTGGATGACGAACGGCGGGTGGTGCAGGCCCTGCTCGATCCCACCCAGCTCGAACCCCTCGGACCCGGCCGCTACCGCTACACCGTGAGCCAGGTGCGGGTATTCCAGCTGAAGATCCAGCCGGTGGTGGAGCTGCTGGTGGTGCGTCGCCATGGGCGGCTGGAACTTGAGGCCCTCGACTGCCAGCTCGATGGGCTCGGACTGGTGGAGGACTTCCGCCTCGGGCTCTGCTCCTGGCTCGCCGCCGCCGATGGCGGGCTCACCGGCGAAGCCAGCCTTTCGGTGACGGTGAGCCGTCCCACCCTGCTGAAGCTGATCCCCCCCAAGGTGCTGGAGGCCACGGGCCGCTCGGTGCTCGGCGGCATCCTGCTGGGCATCAGGACCCGGGTGAGTCAGCAGCTGCTGGGGGATTTCCAGCGCTGGTGCCGATCGACCTGAGGAAGCTGCGGCGGTGCAGGGCCGTGGGCCCGAGCCGCTGGATCGCCTCCCGGTGCGCCCGGGTGCCATAGCCGGCGTGGCGCTCCAGGCCGTAACCGGGGTGGCGCAGCGCCAGGCGCCGCAGCAGGGCGTCCCGCTCCTGCTTGGCAAGCACGCTGGCGGCGGCGATCGCGGCGCAGCGGCCGTCGCCGCCCACGAGGGTGGTCTGGCGGCCGGACCAGCCCCGCAGGGGCAGCACCCCATCCACCAGCAGCAGCCGGGGGGAGCGGGCCAGCCGCTGCAGAGCCCGCAGCATGGCCCACTCGGTAGCCTGGCGCATCCCCCAGCAATCGATCTCCTCGGCGCTGGCCTGCCCCAGGGCCCAGGCCAGGGCATGCTGGCGCAGCAGGGGAACCAGGGCCTCGCGGCGCCGGGCGGTGAGCCGCTTGCTGTCATTCAGACCCGCCGCGGCCAGGGTCTCCAGGGCCGTGCCCGGCAGCACCACCGCCGCCGCGAACACCGGGCCGAACAGGCTGCCCCGGCCGACCTCGTCCACCCCGGCGCAATCGGCGGGATCCAGTCCCCCCCAGACCGCGGCGTCGGGGAGTCCGAGGTCGGCGGAGCCGGGGCGCTCAGCCAGCGGCGGAGGAGCGGCGCCGGCGGCGACGCGGTTCACCCGGATCGTGGGCCTCGTCATCGGCCACGGGCACCGCGGCTGTGGCTGCCACAGGGGGAGCCGCCGTCGCCACGGCGACCGGGGCCGCCACCGTCGTGGAGCGGGCGGCGGAGCGGCGGCTGGACACGGCCACGGACGCCCGATCGGAAGCGGCCGGGGTGAGATCGGGTTCGAACGGAGCCGGGGTGATTTCCAGGATGGGAATCGCCTCCGGCACCGGGGAATCGAAGGTCCGGCCGGCCATGGGGACGTCGGCGCTGTCGGACGCGTCGGCCATCGCCGTGGCGTCGGCCATGCCGTTGCGGCCCTCGCCGCTGCGGCCGCGGCGACGGCGACGGGAGCCGCTGGCGGCCAGCTGCTGACGGGCTTCCTCGAGGACGGCCTCGGGGTCGGCATCCGGGCGGACCACCCTCACCACCAGGCTGTCGCCGGTGGGGACCGGATCCAGCAGCAAGGCCGGACTCAGCCCCATCCACCCGTAGACCAACTCCTGCTCGGGATCCATCGGCACGGCCAGCACCTCGGGTTCCTGCCGGCGCTGAGGGGCGTCGGTGGCGGCAGCCTCGAGGGCCGGCGGGGAAACGGTGCTGCCGTTGCCGCCACCGTCGCCGTAACCACCCAGGGCAGGGGTCTCGGCCCCTTCGGAGCCGCGGCCGCCGCGGCCACCCCGGCGACGCCGGCCGCCACTGCCGGACTCACCGGCGCCGGTGGAGGGGCCGGCCACCTCGGCCCGGGCCGAGGCCGCCGAGCGCACCAGCCCTGAGACCGTGGCCAGGGGCTGGAGGGTGTCCTTGCCGGGAAGCACGGCCACGTGGCCGAGGCCGCCGCAGCTCGGGCAGGCCCGGCCGAACAGTTCGTAGATGTTCTGGCCCTGGCGCTTGCGGGTCAGCTCCACCAGGCCGAGTTCGGTGAGCTGGGCGATCTGGGGGCGGGCCGTGTCGTCGCGGCAGGCCTGGGTGAAGTGCTCCAGCAGCTGCAGCTGGTCGCGCCGGGACTCCATGTCGATGAAGTCGATGATCACGACGCCGCCGATGTTGCGCAGCTTCAGCTGACGGGCGATCTCCACCGCCGCCTCGCAGTTGGTCCACAGCACCGTCTCGCGGGCGTTGGCCGAACGGGTGAAGGAGCCGGAGTTGACATCGATCACCGTGAGGGCCTCGGTGGGCTCGATGATCACGTAGCCGCCGGAGGGGAGATCCACCCGGGGCTTGAGCGCGTCGCGGATGGCGGCGTTGACCCGGTAGTGCTCCAGGATCTCGGTGGGTTCACCGTGGTGCTCCACCAGCAGGTTGGCCTGATCGGCGCCGAGGAAGGCGTTGACCCGGGCCACCGCATCGGCACTGTCGACCACCACCCGCAGCACCTCGGGGCTGTAGAGGTCGCGCAGCACCCGATGGATGAAGTCCTCGTCACGGTTGAGAAGCACCGGCGGGGAGGCCGTCTCGGCTGCCTGCTGGATCGATTCCCACTGGCGCAGCAGGGCCTCGAGGTCGTCGATCAGCATCTCCTCGCTGACGTCCTCGGCCTCGGTGCGGATCAGCAGGCCGGCACCGGGGGGTTTGATCAGCACCCCGAGGGCCCGCAGCCGGTTGCGCTCGTTCTCGCCGTTGATGCGCCGGGAGATGCTGACCCCCTGGCCGTGGGGCTGGAGCACCAGGAAACGCCCCGGCAGGGACAGGTTGCCGGTGAGACGCGGACCCTTGGTGCCCGTGGGCTCCTTCATCACCTGCACGAGCACCTTCTGGCGGGGCTCGAGCAGCTCGGTGATGCCGGCGCCACCCTTCTTCAGGCGCAGGGGCCCCAGGTCGGTGATGTGGATGAAGCCGTTCTTCTCGCTTTCGCCGATGTTGACGAAGGCGGCATCGATCCCGGGCAACACGTTCTCGACGGTTCCGAGGTAGACATCACCGATCTGGTAGCGACCCTGGGCGACGATCAGTTCATCGACGCGTTCGTCGTTGAGCACTGCGGCGATCCGCAACTGCTCAGCGATGACGATCTGCTGGGGCATGGAAGAGATGGTGGGCTCAGTGGAGCCCTGCCGGGGGGCAGGTGGAGGAAGGAATCGGACGGCGGCCTTGGTGGCCGCTCAGCCACTGGGGGGGATCAGGCTGGACCCTGGGAACAAGGGTTTCGGGTGATTGCCTGGTTTGTCGCCTTGAAACCAGGGGAACAGGATGGAAACAGCGACGTCGTCGGGCCGGCAGCGTGACGGAAGGAATGACATCCTTCCCGATGCAGAGCAACGAGGACCGAACCAAGCAGGTTTGACTGGAATAGCGCTTTTAGCGAGGAGCTTCTAGAAAGCGTCCCTGATGCAGAAGCGTCTGGTCGGAGGAGGAAGAAGGGAGGGAGCCCTGCGGTTCCTGTCTCCGTCTGGAGCGAACCTAGCATGCGTCCAGCCGAAGGCAACGGCGCTGAACCGCTGCTAGCACCAGCGGCTGGCCGAGGCCGGTGCTCAGCCAGTGGCGCAGATGCTCCGGTCGCAGGCTGCGGCCCTGCGGATCCACGGCGGCCTCCAGATCCAGCACCCGGCCGGCCCCCGCCGGAGACGGGCCCCCGGGGGGCAACAGGCGCAGGTCGAGCAGGTAGGGGCGACACTCCCGCTCCCTCGGGCGCCCCTTCTTGTCCTGGTCGTGCCACGGAAGGGTGGTGGCATCCAGCAGCGCCTCGACCGCCGCGCTCCAGCGATCCGTGGTCAGTGACGCCCGATCGGTGGCCGGCCGCAGGGTGAACCGCCACTGGGCGGAACGGATCTGCTGGGCCAGGCCGGGGGTCGCCAGGGGCACGGCCCGGACCGAGAGCAACCTGAATTCGTCGCTGAGTTCCTCCTGCAGGCGCCGGAGGGCCGTCTCGGGGTCGACCGGGGCGGCGAAGTCCAGGTCGAGCCATTCGTGCAGGCCCTCCACCCCCAGGGGCAGGGGCAGCGCCATCTGCAGCCGCGGCAGGGGATGGAAACCGCCCGTGAAGCTCACCGGCAGGGCGCTGCGGCGCAGGGCCCGCTCAAGCAGCCGCAGGGTGTCGAGATGGCTGATCAGGGCCAGGGAGCCGGTCTTGGCGAAGGCGAAGCGCAGCCGGCACACCCGCTCGCTGGCCGGCGCCCGCGGCGGCAGCGGCGGCGGCACCGGTGACGGCGGAATCACCACGTTGTGGCCCAGCTCCGGACCGCAGACCCCGCAGCTGCTGCAGCCCTCGAAGGAGCAGTCCGGCACCACGGCGGCGGCCAGGGCCCTGCGCAGATCCTCCGCCAGCCAGGCCTTGTCGACCCCGGAATCGATGTGGTCCCAGGGCAGGGGCTGGCGGCAGAAGGCCTCCAGGTCGCCGGTGGCGAAGGCCGCCGCCGCTCTCCATGTGCCCATCTCCAGGGCCCGGTAAGAGCCCTCCAGGCCGGCGGCCTCGATGGCGCCGGTCCAGGCCGCATGACTGCGGTCGGCGGATTCGAACCAGGCATCCAGCCCGGCGCCGGCCCGCCAGGCCGCTTCGATCACCGGCGCCAGACGCCGGTCGCCGCGGCCGACGAAGTCCTCTACCGCCGACAGGCGCACATCCGTGGTGTTGGTCTTGATGCCCCGCAGGGGCCGCAGGGCGTCGCGCAGCAGTTGCTGGCGACGCCGGAACTCCGCCGTCGACACGCTGTGCCACTGGAACGGCGTGTGGGGCTTGGGGGTGAAGTTGCTGATCGTCAGGTTGAGCTGCAGCCGGCCCAGGTCACGGCACTGCTGCTGGAGCCTCCGGCAGGTGTCGACGATGCCCAGCACGTCGGCGTCGGTCTCGCCCGGCAGACCGATCATGAAATAGAGCTTCACGCGGCTGTAGCCGTTCTCCATGGCGGTGCGGATGCCGCGCAGCAGCTCCGCATCGGTGAGGCCCTTGTTGACGATGTCCCGCAGGCGCTGGGTGCCGGCCTCGGGGGCGAAGGTGAGCCCGGCCCGGCGGGTGCCGCCGAGGATGTGGGCGATGGAATCATCGAAGCGGTCGACCCGCTGGCTGGGCAGGGTGAGGCTGACGTTGTGCTCCGCCAGCCGATTGCGCAGCTCCACCCCCACCGCCGGCAGGGAGAGGTAATCGCTGCAGCTGAGCGACAGCAGCGAGAAGTCGCTGTAGCCGGTGCGGAGCATGCCCTCCTCCACCGCCTCGATGACCGCCTCGGGCTCCACGTCCCGGGCCGGACGGGTGAGCATGCCCGGCTGGCAGAAGCGGCAGCCGCGGGTGCAGCCCCGGCGGATCTCGACGGTGAGCCGGTCGTGGACCGTCTCGATGTGGGGCACCAGCCCCATGGCGTAGTGGGGCATGGGGGTGGCGGTGCGCCGCTGGATGCGGGGCGCCAGGCCAGGCTCCAGCGGCCGCAGGCTCACCCCGTCGGGGCCGGGGGCGTAGAGGGAGGGCACATACACACCGGGCACCTCGGCCAGGTCGCGCAGCAGGGCCCGGCGGCCCAGGCCAGCGGCCCGCCCCTCGGCCACCACCAGGCCGATCTCGGGCAGCAGTTCCTCCCCGTCCCCCAGGGCGAGGAAATCGAAGAAGGGGGCGAAGGGCTCGGGATTGCCCGTGGCGGTGGGGCCGCCGGCGAAGATCAGCGGCGGCGCCGCCGGATCGCTCAGGGGCAGGTCGCCCCGGTCGGCGGCCCGGATCGGGATGCCGGCCAGATCCAGCATCTCGAGGATGTTGGTGCCGCCGAGCTCGTAGCTCAGGCTGAAGCCGAGGATGTCGAAGGCGGTCAGGGGCCGGTGGCTTTCCACCGCGAACAGGGGCGCCCCCCGCTGCCGCAGCCGGGCCGCCAGATCGGGAGCCGGCAGGTAGGCCCGGTCGCAGAGCTGGCCCGGAACGGCGTTGAGGATCGCGTAGAGCAGCACGTGGCCGAGGTTGCTGGCGCCGACCTCGTAGACCTCCGGATAGGTGAGCGCCCAGCGCACGCGGGCCGCCGACCAGTCGCGGGGCTCCACCCCCCGCTCGTTGCCGAGATACCGGGCGGGCCGGGCGATGCCGTCGTCGACCAGCTCGGCGAAGGCGACGGGAGCGTCGGTGGCGGCGACAGCGGCAGCGGCGGCGACGAAGGGCACGGCGGCGACCGGCGGGCTGGGAACCCGATCGTAGGCAGGCCGGCCCGCGCCATAGGAAGATGCCGCCTGGCTCCGCCGCCCCGCCTTCCGCTTCCCACCCATGGTCCAGGTCAACGACAGCTACCTCCGGCTCAAGGCGGGCTACCTGTTCCCCGAGATCGCCAGGCGCGTCAAGGCGTTCACCGAGGCCCATCCCGAGGCGGCCGTGATCCGCCTGGGCATCGGCGACGTGACCGAGCCCCTGCCGGCGGCCTGCCGGGAGGCGATGCAGCAGGCGATCGAGGCCATGGGCACCCGGGAGGGCTTCCACGGCTATGGGCCCGAGCAGGGCTACCTGTGGCTGCGGGAGGCGATCGCCCGCCACGACTTCCATGCCCGGGGCTGCGAGGTGAGCGCCGAGGAGATCTTCGTCTCCGACGGCTCCAAGTGCGACAGCAGCAACATCCTCGACATCCTCGGGGCCGGCAACCGCATCGCCGTCACCGATCCGGTCTATCCGGTGTACGTCGACAGCAACGTGATGGCGGGCCGCACCGGCGACGCCGATGCGGGCGGGCGCTACGGGGGGCTCACCTACCTGCCGATCACGGCGGCCAACGGCTTCGTGGCCCCCCTGCCGGAGCAGCCGGTGGACCTCATCTACCTGTGCTTCCCCAACAACCCCACCGGCGCGGTCGCCACCCGGGAGCAGCTGAAGCAATGGATCGACTACGCCCTGGCCAACGACGCTCTGATCCTCTTCGACGCCGCCTACGAGGCGTTCATCTCCGATCCGGAGCTGCCCCACTCCATCTACGAGATCGAGGGGGCACGGCGCTGCGCGATCGAGTTCCGCTCCTTCTCCAAGAACGCCGGCTTCACCGGCACCCGCTGCGCCTTCACGGTGGTGCCCCGGGAACTCACCGGCACCACGGCCAGCGGCGAACCGGTGGAGCTGTGGGGGCTGTGGAACCGGCGCCAGAGCACCAAGTTCAACGGGGTGAGCTACATCGTGCAGCGGGGCGCCGAGGCCGTGTACTCCCCGGAGGGCCAGGAGCAGGTGCGGGCCCTGATCCGCTTCTACATGGAGAACGCCGCCATCATCCGCCGCGAACTGGAGGCCGCCGGCCTGCAGGTGTTCGGGGGCCAGCAGGCCCCCTACGTGTGGATCAGGACCCCCGACGGTCTGGATTCCTGGGGCTTCTTCGACCACCTGCTGGGCCAGGCCCATGTGGTGGGCACCCCCGGCAGCGGCTTCGGCGCGGCGGGCGAGGGCTATTTCCGTCTCTCCGCCTTCAACTCCCGCGCCAACGTGGAGGAGGCGATGCGCCGGATCCGGGCTCTTTAGAGTTGGGCCCTGTCAGGACCGGAGCGGCCATGCCCATGACCATCCCGCCCTTCGCCACCTCCACCATCCCGGTGGCCACCGAAACGCCCTCCCGATCGCCAGGCGGGGCGGCCGTGATCGAAAAGGCGCCGGAGCGGGTGCGCAGGACCTCACCCCGCTACAAGGTGCTGCTTCACAACGATCCGGTGAACAGCATGGAGTATGTGGTGAACACCCTGCGCCAGGTGGTGCCCTCCCTCAGCGAGCAGGATGCCATCGCTGTGATGCTGGAGGCCCACAACACGGGGGTGGGACTGGTGATCGTCTGCGATCTGGAGCCGGCGGAGTTCTACTGCGAAACCCTCAAGGCCAAGGGCCTCACCAGCACGATCGAACCGGAGAGCTGAGTGTCGGCGGGAGGCGGCGGCAGCCACAGGCCCACCTGGGTCGGGACTCTGCTCTATGTGCCACTGCTCTATTTCGGCGGCTGGCTGGCCAGTCGCCCCCTGGCCCTGGTGCGCCCCCCCTGGCGGGGTGACCAGGTGGATCTGGCCGGAGCCGGCCTGGCCCTGGTGCTGCTGCTGCTCTCTCTCCCCCTACGGCTGCAGCGGACCATGGGGATCAATCAACCCTGGCGACAGCTCGGCCTTGTGGCCCCGGCCCCTTCGGTGCTGCGGGCCCTGGTGCGCGGCCTGCTCAAGGCCCTGCTGCTGTTGGGGCTGGTGAGCGTTGTTCTGCTGACCACGGGAAACGCCCGCTGGGCCGGGGTGCTGAGCGGTGGAGCCGTCGCCAATGCCCTTGCCCTGGGGGCGGGGGTAGGCTTTGCTGAAGAACTGCTGTTCCGAGGCTGGTTACAGGGTGAACTAGGCCTCCACCTGGGTGCCAACCGGGCCCTGAGAGTTCAGGCGGTGGTGTTCGCCCTCGTGCATCCCTGGTATCGGCTGCCGGTGGCCGGTGCGGTGGGCTTGCTGGGGGGACTGGTGATGCTGGGTCTGGCGCTGGCTCTTCAGAGGCGTGCCGACGGCGGCGTGCTCTGGGGAGCCGTAGGACTACACGGCGGACTGGTGGGGGGCTGGTTCGCGCTGCAGGGTGGCTTACTGCAACTGGAGCCATGGACATCCCCCTGGCTGGTAGGTCCGGGAGAAGGGCAACCCAACCCTATCGGCGGAGCGGTGGGCTGTCTGGGGCTGGGGACCCTCCTGTGGGTGCGTCGCCGTTGGTGGTGAGACCCGGATGGCTCGCCCAGCTTCAGAACACGATGAAGTCGGTATTCGCCGGAGTGACGGTGGATGTGCCGCCAAGGGTGGCGAACAGGGTGTAGCCAGCCAATGTGGCCGCTCCGCCTGCCGCGAAATAGAGGCCTTTTGTGGAGGAGTCGTAAACAACATCCGTTCCGATCAGTGCAGCGGTACCGAAATCTGAAGCATTCAACGTGCCGGTGCCAAGACCCGTGAACACGGAACTGGCCAACAAGATCTTGTCCGTTCCAGAACCCGATGCTTTGAAGTCCGTAATGGTGTCCACATTGGTGGCGGCATTGAGGGTGGTGGCGAACACGAAGGAATCGTCGCCAATACCACCCGTGAGGCTGTCGTTGCCGGTATCGCCACTGATCCAGTCGTTGGCTGCAGTACCCGTGATAACGTCAGCAGCCTGGCCGCCTGCCAGAAGGCGGGAAAAGCTGGAGCCATTCACAGTGACAGACCCCGCGAGGGAGGTGGTACCTGCAGTGGCCTTAACGAACTTCAGAGCCAGTCCACCACCTGTGAACACGTTGGTTCCCGAAAGAGTTGGCGTGCCGGTGACGGGATCGCTCACGCGGATGCCGTAGCCGCCTGCGATCGTGGAAAACGTATTGCTGTTGAGGGTTACCGACCCAACATTGCCGTAGAGATCAAGGTACGAGCCATCCTGAAACGTGTTACCAGATAAGTTGGCAACGACGCTACCGAGGCGATTGCCTTCAGGCCGCACCGTTGCATTGGAGGTGCGCCGGAATGTGTTATTTACAAGGGTGTAGTTACCAGCAGCAGTTAAGCTGAAGGCCAGGAAGTTGAAGGAGCTAGCGTAACCTGCTTCGTTGAAGGTGCTGCCAGAGATGCTGACGACACCGTTGTTATTCCAGCTGTGCAGGAAGGCGGAGCCGCCGGTTGTTCCGTTGAAAGAGTTGGCCTGACCGGTGAGGGCGACCAGGACATCAGTCAGGGTCAATGATGTATTGAGAGGTGCTGCAGCGTTGAAACTGCGCAACGACATGTAGAGGTTGCCGTTGCCATTCCAACCCCTGTGGCTACCTATGAACCGGACATTGTTCAGAGCGATTGATCGGGCAGCAGCTGAGGTAACGCTGAGAAGGGCGCCGCCGTCGACAGGGCCGCCGGTGGAGTAACTGAATGTAAGATTTTGGATTGCTCCTGGAGAAAAAGCGCCATCCACGTTTTGTTGATATACACGTGTGTTACTCAGAGTTGGAGAATTGACCAAATCGAAAGAATCACCCTGAACCAAATAGCCACTGCGGGGTGTGGCTCTTGGGACAAAACTGCTTCGTTTGGCAAGGGTGAGTACGGAGTAGATGGCGGACGCGTCACCTTGAAGCGTGACCGAATCAGCAGATCCAGCAATTTGGATGGCATTCCGCAACTGTGTGCTATTAAAAACGTTTGTATTAGCCACTGGATCTAGTGTGGGTGGGTGACTACCGCGAAAACTAGCAGAGGCCCACCCTTCCGGCAGGACCGTTGCCACGAGATAAGCACAAATGATCAGATCGACTCACAGGCGCGCTGGCTAAGGCTGTAAGGATCAAATGCAAGCGGCGGGCGGAATCACCGCACAGCCGTCGCCAGCGCCCGGCGCCCCTCCACCGGCGCCCGCAGCGCCTCCTCCAGGGAAGCCACGCCGTACTCCCGCTCGAGCAGGGCCATCACGGTCCGGCCGAAATCGGCCGGGTTGCGCTCGAAGGCCTCCAGGCAGATCCGGCCGAACACCCGACCCATCGGTTCCGGGTTCCACAGCAGCTTGCGGGCCGTCCAGGGCATCAGGCTCATCGGGTCGTAGCCGGGACTGAGCATGCCCTGGTCGAAGGCGTACTGCTCCAGATGGGTGTGGGGCTGAAGACCGATGAAGAAGATGGCCGGCTCCACGTTCCCGGCACCGAAGATGCGCTCCAGTTCCCGGTGGTAGGCGATCGTCTGGCGGATGGTCTCAGGCCGTTCATCGATGACGTTGAACGAGTAGTTGACGGAGACGTGCTCACGGAAACCGGCCGCCGCCAGCAGCCGGCAGTTGTCCAGCACCGTGCGCAGGTTGTAGCCCATGCGCATCTTTCGCACGAGCTCCTGGGAGCCCGAGGTGATGCCGATCTCGAAATAACTCATCCCCGTGGCCACCATCAGCTCGGCCAGCTCGGCATCGAGGTTGTCGGCGCGGATGTAGGCGGCCCAGCGGATGTCGGTGAGGCCCTCCGCCTGAATGGCGCGCAGCAGTTCCTTGGCGTCGTCGATGTAGCGACGGGCCGGGATGAACTGGGCATCGGTGAACCAGAAGCCACGCACGCCACGGTCGTAGAGCTGGCGCATCTCCCGCACCACCTCGGTGATCGGGTTGATCCGCACGGCCTTGCCCTCCACCACGGTGTAGACGCAGTAGCAGCAGTTGTGGGGGCAGCCCCGCTTGGTCTGGACGCCGACGTAGAAGTCACCGCCTTCGAGGTACCAGTTCAGCTGGGGCCAGATCGTTTCGATGTAGGCGTAGTCGCAGGCGCTCTTCTCCAGACCCGCCGGCTGCTCGTGGATCAGGCCCGGACGGGGCGCCTCGCCCACCACATAGCAGCGCTCCGCCTCGATCGACTGGCCGCGGATCAGCTTCTCCAGCAGCCCCTCCCCCTCCCCCACCGACACCACCGAGCCGGTGGGCAGGCCGCGGCCCAGCTGCTCATAGAAGACGCTCACCGCCCCGCCGCCGATGACCACCCGGGCCCCGGGGTTGTGCCGGCGGGCGCGGCGCAGGCCCCGTCGCACCAGCCCAAGGTTGCGCCACAGCTCGCCGTAGTAGGACCCCATCAACCGCAGCCCGCCGAGTGCCCCCCGCAGGCGCTTGAGGGGATTGGCGGAATAGAACACCTCGAAGGAGTTCTGCAGTGGATTGCCGCCCCGGCCGTCGACAGGGGCATAGATCTGGATGTCCCGCCAGGAGAACACCAGCAGGGTGGGCCGGAACTGGTCGACCACCTCCAGAAGCACCCGCTGCACATCCAGAAGGGGGACGGCGGCCAGATCGAGGATCCGCTGGGGCAGTGCTGGAAAGCACTTGTGCAGGTGATCGGCCAGGTAGATCGGGCCGATCGGGAAGATCGGATTGCAGGGCAGCCGCACCAGCAGCACCCGTTGATCGCTCACGGCTGACGCGGCTCGAGGGGGAGCCGGGACGCTAACAAGCGCCCCCGGGCCGCCGGTGGGGGCGGGACCCAGCGGCGGCGCCGTCGGGAAGCAAAGCTTTTCTTCATAAAGGCGGCCCTCACACTCCGCAACACACTGTTACAGTACTGCGGTGGGCGGGAAGCCGCCCCCGTCTCCTTCCACCGCTCGGGCGTACCCGCGTCAGGGCTTGATGTCTTCCTTCTACGCACATGACCGCCACAATCCAGCAGCGCTCCGGCGCTTCGGTGTGGAACCAGTTCTGTGAGTGGGTCACCTCCACCAACAACCGTCTCTACGTCGGTTGGTTCGGTGTGCTGATGATCCCCACCCTGCTGGCCGCCACCATCTGCTTCATCGTCGCCTTCAT
>NZ_JACJSZ010000049.1 GCF_014698445.1 Microcystis elabens FACHB-917 | reverse complement strand
CCATATCGCTGGCAAGCTGCGGCGATCTGTTCTAGTTTCTCGTCAATGAGGACTGCCATGAAACACCTCCTAAGCCCATTGTAACAAGCAACCTAGGCAACCCACCAAGAGGCCCTGCCTCAGTGGCTGTGCAACGTCAAACTAACGCTTTGCTGAGCCGAACGCCGTTCGAGGCGAACGACGTTCGGCTCGCAGGTGTTTGTCGGCTCGAGCATGCTGTTGCTTTGCCGTGTAGAGACTCTAAGCACCTACAACAACCGTAGAAACACGGTCAAAGCAACACTTTATTGGGAGGTTCCGATAACCACCCTCATTCCCGTTCAGCAGCCGTATAAGGAGTTGGTTTAGAGCGGGCCATTTTTCTCAGAAGCCTTCCGCGACGACTCATGAGCGCCAGGGAGCTACCCCAGTCAAGCGATTTAGGCGGACCCGATAACCACCTGTCCTTTTCGCTACAGAAGCCGCTTCCATTCCTTCGCAGATCCATCTCCCTAATCATCCCCTTACACCTTCGCCAGCGTCACCCGTTCGGGCTGGTGCTGGTACTTGCCTTGGCGGTCGTTGTAGGTGGTGGCGCAGGGGTCGCCCTCGAAGAACAGCAGCTGGCAGATGCCTTCGCTGGCGTAGATGCGGCAGTCGGCGCCGGAAGAATTGCTGAACTCCAGTGTTAAATGGCCCTCCCAGCCGGCTTCGGCGGGGGTGGTGTTCACGATGATGCCCAGCCTTGCGTAGGTGCTCTTGCCCAGGCAGATCACGGTGATGTTCGAGGGCACCTTCATCTTCTCCAGCGCCACCCCCAGCCCGTAGGAATGGGCCGGCAAAATGAAAAAGTCGCCGTCGTCGTCGCTGTGCATCGGCGCCGGCTCCAGGTTCGCCGGGTTGAACCGCTTCGGGTTCATCACCGTGCCCGGCACATGGCGGAAGATCAGGAACTCCTTCGGCGACAGCCGCAGGTCGTACCCGTAGGACGAACACCCGAAGCTCAGCACCGGCCCGGTGCGGCCCTCCGGATCCAGGTGGCGCACCAGCGTCGGCTGGAACGGCTCCAGCATTCCGGCCGCGGCCTGTTCGTTGATCCAGTGGTCGTTCTTGAGCATGGCGTCAGCCGCCGCGGCGCAACTGGGTGACCTGATCGGCCATCGCCATCAGGCTGGCCGGCATCGAGGGGCCCGTCAGGATGACATCCAGATGGGCCGGCCGCTGCTCGAGCGCCGCGATCACCACCTCGGCGCTCAGATACCCCAGGGCGATCGCCAGCCCCAGCTCATCGAGCACCAGCAGATCCAGATCCCCCTTGAGCAGCCGCTCGCGGCTCACCTCCCAAACCTCGGCCACCGCCGCCAGCGCCTCCTCGGCCGTGGCCCCCTCCTCCCCTTGCGAACCCGGCGGCCCGTCAAGGCAGTGGGGTGTGCCCGGCCGCAGCCACTCCAGCCGTCCGCACAGCCGCAGGCAGCCCGCCGGCCCCTGCTCCACGCCCCCCTTGAGGAACTGGCTCACCAGCACACGGCTGCCCAGCCCGGCGCTGCGCAGGGCCTGGCTGAACACCGCAGCGAAGCTGCCCCGGAACGGCGCCGTGTGGATCTGCAGCAGCCCCTCCGGCTGGCTCACCAGCCGCAGGGGCGGCACCAGGGCCAGCGGCTCCGTCCGCGCCGGGGCCGCCGTGCGTAGGGGGTGACCGGGGTCGATGAGGCTGGCGGTCATGGACAACCCACAGAAGCGTTGGCGCGAGCGGCAGGACGCGGCGTTCCGGCTCTCACCTCCCGAATGTAGCGGGCCTGAACAGCCCGGCACACCATCGGTAGTGGCTGGGAACAGACGTACCACCACCGCGCCCTACGCTCGCTCGGCTTCGCCGATGGCCCGCGTGACCACTCCTGCCGACGCCCCCCGCAACGACGGCCGGCCCGCCGACGCCCTGCGCCCGGTGGCCGTCGACTGGGATCCGATGGGCTTCGCCCTCAGCTCGGTGCTGTTCGCCGCCGGCCGCACCCGCGTGCTCTGCAGCGTCTGCCTCGACCCGGAGGTGCCCCGCTGGCGCAAGGGCTCCGGCAGCGGCTGGCTGAGCGCCGAGTACCGCCTGCTGCCGGCCTCCACCCCCAGCCGCCAGGGCCGCGAGCTGATGAAGCTCTCCGGCCGCACCCAGGAGATCCAGCGCCTCGTCGGCCGCAGCCTGCGGGCCGCCCTCGATCTGGAGGCCCTCGGCGAGCGCACCCTGCTGGTCGACTGCGACGTGCTCCAGGCCGACGCCGGCACCCGCACCGCCTCGATCACCGGTGCCTGGATCGCCCTGGCCGCCGCCCTGGAGCGCCTGCAGCACCAGGGGGTGCTGGAGGCCTCGCCCCTGCGCCAGCAGGTGTCGGCCGTGTCGGTGGGGCTGGTGGACGGTGTGGCCCTGCTGGATCTGGACTACTCCGAAGATTCCCGCGCCGAGGTCGACCTCAACGTGGTGATGGACGAGCAGGGCCGCCTTCTGGAGATCCAGGGCACCGCCGAGGGCGCCCCCTTCCCCCGCTCCCGCCTCGACGCCCTTCTGGATCTGGCCGAACCGGGGCTGCGCAGCCTCCAGGAGGCCCAGCGCCGGGCCCTGGCCGCGGCGCCCTGATCGCCCAGGGTGGTTGCGGCCACACGCTCGACCGGCTAAAGAGTGTCATCGGTTACATGGAACGGCCAGGCCGATCCATAAGTTCATCACCATTCGCCACGCCTTGATGGTCGGCGCTACGCGTGGCTTCAGCCGCTACCCCAGCAGTCCATCCAGCGGATCCCCCGGCTCCGTGACCCCCATGGGTGCCCCCGGCGCCACGGCCACCACCCTGCTCGACGTGATCCGCGGCCTGGCCGGCAGCAGCGTCGAGACGATCGAGCGCGGCAAGACGATTTTCTTCCCCGGCGACCCGGCCGAGCGTGTCTACCTGCTGCGGCGCGGCGCCGTGCGCCTCTCGCGCGTCTACGAGTCCGGCGAGGAGATCACCGTGGCCCTGCTGCGCGAGAACAGCCTCTTCGGGGTGCTCTCCCTGCTCACCGGCCAGCGTTCCGACCGCTTCTACCACGCCATCGCCTTCACCCGGGTCGAGATGGTCACGGCCCCGGCCACCTCGGTGCGGCGCGCCATCGAGCAGGACGCCAGCGTCGGCCTGCTGCTGCTCCAGGGCCTCTCCTCCCGCATCCTCCAGACCGAGACCATGATCGAGACCCTCACCCACCGGGACATGTCCTCCCGGCTGGTGAGCTTCCTGCTCGTCCTCTGCCGGGACTTCGGCGTCCCCGGCACCGAGGGCATCACCATCGACCTGCGCCTCTCCCACCAGGCCATCGCCGAGGCGATCGGCTCCACCCGCGTCACCATCACCCGCCTGCTGGGCGACCTGCGCAACGACGGCCTGGTCCAGATCGACCGCAAGAAGATCACCGTCTTCGACCCCATCGCCCTGGCCAAGCGGTTCAGCTGACGGTCCTGTCCCGCCCCTGGCCTGGTGGCCGCCGGCAGGGATACTTGGGGCACCGCGGAACCGAGGCGCAGAAGGTGTCGGGCTGGCTGCTGATCCTCGCGCTGCTGGTGCTCGGCGGAGTGCTCTCCACCCTGGGGGACCGGCTCGGCAGCCGCGTCGGCAAGGCGCGCCTCAGCCTGTTCAACCTCAGGCCCCGCAACACCGCCGTGGTGATCACGGTGCTGACCGGCAGCCTGATCAGTGCCGTGTCGCTGGGGTTGATGCTGCTGGTGAGCGAACGCCTGCGGGTGGGGCTCTTCCAGCTCGACCAGATCCAGGACCGACTGCGGGACAGCCGCGCCGCCCTGAAGCGGAATGAAGGGGAACTGACCCGCACCCGGGGCGAGCTGGAGCGCAGCCGCCTCGATCTGATCACCGCCGAACGCCGCCGCGACCAGGCCCTGGCCAGCCAGCGCCGCGCCCGCGACCAGCTGCTGGCCGCCGAGCGCCGCGTCGACACCCTGCGCCGCGAGCTGCAGCCCCTGCAGGCCGAGCGGGCCCGGCTCAACCGGGAGGTGCAGGGCCGCGACGCCGAGATCCGCCGCACCGAGGCCGAGCTGGCCAACGTGCGCCGCCGCATCGCCGCCGGCGAGAAGGAACTCAAGGACCTCGAGACCAACGTCATCGCCCTGCGCCGCGGCGATGTGGTGATCGCCAGCGGCCAGCCCCTGGCCACCGCCAAGGTGCAGTTGCAGCGCGCCGACCAGGCTCGCCAGGTGATCGACGCCCTGCTGCAGGAGGCCAACCGGGCCGCCTTCCAGCAGCTCCTGCCCGGCCAGCCCCCCAACCGCCAGATCCTGCTGGTGCCCCGCAGCGACATCAACCGGCTGGAATCGCTGCTCGCCACCCCCGGCACCTGGGTGGTCAGCATCCGCTCGGCGGCCAACGTGCTGCGGGGCGAGGCCCAGATCCTGGCCTTCCCCGACCTGCGCCCCAACCGCCAGGTGGTGGAACAGGGGGAGGTGCTCTCCCGCACCGCCCTCGAGCCCGACGTGCGCGAGATCGACGCCGTCCGCAGCCGCCTCAACCTGCTGCTGGCCGCCGCCTTCGCCAAGGTCCAGCGCCAGGGCACCCTGGTCAACGGCCTCCAGTTCGATGCCGCCGGCATCAACGCCCTGGCCCGCGACCTCAGCGAGCGTCCCGCCGGCGTCACCGCCAACCTCGAGGCCGTGGCCACCCAGAACGCCGACACCCCCGACCCGATCAGCGTGGAGCTGCGCTGGCTGCGCAAGGACGCCGCCGTCCGGACGGGGCGGCCATGACGGCGGCCGAGGACCTGCCGGCGGCCCCCGGCCCCCTGGCGGGACTCGATCCCGGCCGCAGCAAGTGTGGCCTGGTACTCACCGACCCCGGGAGACGCACCATCCGCGAAGCGCTGGTGCTGCCCCCGGAGGCGGCCTGGGAACGGCTGGAGCAGTGGCGCCGGCGGGAGGCCCTCGCTGCCGTGGTGATCGGTGACGGCACCGGCAGCGGCCCCTGGCGGCGGCGCCTGGCCCCCCTGCTTCCGGTGGAGCTGGTGGACGAGCGCGGCACCACCCTGACGGCCCGCCGCCGCTACTGGGAGCTGTTCCCCGCCCGGGGCTGGCGGCGGCTCCTGCCCCCGGGCCTGCGCCAGCCCCCGCGCGATTTCGACGACGTGGTGGCCCAGCTGTTGCTGGAGCGCTGGCTGGGGCACCCGCTGCTCAGAACGACGCCCGCACCGTGAACACGTAGTCGCCGCCAGGTTCGAGCTGGTAGTCGGCCTTGAGCAGGAAACGCAGCAGGGCGTCCTGGATCAGGGCCCGCCCCAGGGACGGCTCCACCTGCAGCTCCCCCCGGTCGAAGGCCCAGCGGAACTGCCACTGGAAACCGCCGGCGCTGATCTCCCCCTCCAGCAGGCAGGGGCTGAAGCTCTGGCGCAGCACCCGCAGCTGGGCGGTGGTGGCGGGAAGGCGGCTCACGGGTGGGCTGCGGCGGGTGGCGGGGGCGAGTGGCGGGGGCGCCGCCTGAATCGCACGATGCTCTCAGGATGGCGGCGGATCGGCTTGAAAACTGTTCAAGCGGTTGGCCGCCTTCTCCAGCCCCACCCGGCGGATCAGGTCGATCCCTGACTCCACCTCCTGGAGCGCCATCTCCAGCACCGGCCGGTCGGCAGCAGAGAACTTGCCCAGCACGTGCGACACCGTGCGGGCCCGGCGCTCCTCGGGCGTCTCGCCCGGCGCACCGATGCCGATCCGCAGCCGCGCGAAGGATTCGCTGCCCAGGTGGGCGATGGTGCTGCGCAGGCCGTTGTGGCCGCCGGCGCCGCCCGCGGCCCGCACCCGCAGACGCCCCAGGGGCAGGTCCATGTCGTCCACCAGCACGAGCATCTGGGCGGGCTCGAGCCGGAACCAGTCGAGGGCGGCGCGGATCGAGCGGCCGCTGTCGTTCATGAAGGTCTGGGGCATCAGCAGCCGCAACCGCCGATCCCCCTGGCCGATCTCGGCCAGCAAGCCGTGAAGGCGGCCCTGGTTGCGGAAGGTGGCGCCACCGGCGCGGGCCAGCCGCTCCAGCACCATGAAGCCGACGTTGTGGCGGGTGTCGACGTAGCGGGGGCCAGGATTGCCCAGGCCCACCAGCAGTTGCAGATCCAACGCTGGACCGCCCTCAGCTGGGGGTGCCGCTGGATGTACCGGCGCTCTCCTCAGCCACCGGCGCCGGGGCAACGGCTTCAGCAGCGGGCGGGGTCACCACCGCGTCGGTGTCGGCCGCCGGCGTGATGGCGGCGGGGGGGCCGGAGATATCGATCGGCTGCCCACTCGGCTGATCCGTGCCCACGGCCGAACGGAACTCCTTCTCGAACTCCTGCGATGCCGACTGGAAGCCGCGCAGGGTGCGCCCCAGGGTCTTGCCGAGCTCAGGCAGCCGCTTGGGTCCGAAGACCAGCAGCCCGATGGCGGCGATCACCGCCATCTCGGGCAGACCGATGCCGAAGATGTTCATGGACAGGGGGCGAGAGGAATCAGCCGACGCCGTTCCAGTTGACGTTGATGCCCTCAAGCAGCAGAGACTTGTTGTACAGCTGCAGGATCACCAGCAGGAACACCAGGAACAGCAGCATGAACACGCCCATCACGGGGGTGGTGCCCCAGCCGGGCACCACCTTTCCGTACTCGGAATTCAGGGGACGCAGCAGGTTTCCCAGACGGGTGCGTTGGGCCATGGCAGCTCGGACCTCTCGGGCACGGAATCGCGGTGCTTACTGTAAGGGTCTTGCCGGCCGCACCGAGTTGGGCTGTCGAGAGTTGTGACGCAAGCCCCCTCCATGGAACCCGCCGCCGGCACCTCCCCCGCCCTCTCCGTGGCCCTCGCGGTCCTCGCCGTGCTGCTGGCCCTCACCGGCTTCGGTGTCTACACGGCCTTCGGCCCGCCGTCCAAGGGCCTCACCGACCCGTTCGACGATCACGACGACTGAGCCGCCGCACTCCCCGCCGGTTCTCGCCGCAGCCGCCAGTGGCCCAGCTGCCAGGGGCCCAGGGCCAGCGGCCCTGCTTCCGGGCCGTTCGCCATCACCCCGTCGGCGGCCGCCCCGGGCAGGCCCAGCCCGTCACAGCGGCCCAGCACGGTCCAGTCGGGGCCGGCTGAGAAGCGCCGCCGGCAGGGCCCCAGGTTCTGGACGCTGAGCAGAACCACGCCTGGCTCCGGGCCATCGTCCGACACGCTCTCCTCCGCCGGCAGGGGCCGCAGGGCCACCAGCTGCAGGTCCTCGCCGAGGGAGGGGAACAGGGTTTCGGCCGGCTCCCCGGCTGCGGCGTCCGCGCCCGCCGGCGGGGCCAGTGGCCGGCACCAGAGCGGCTCCCGCAGCCGGGTGGCCTGCTGGGGCGCCGCGGCCGCCCGCCAGCCGCCGGGGCAGGGGAGCAGGGCCAGCCGCTGCCGCTGCCAGCCGTTGTCGGCGCCGGGATCGGGCCAGGTGGGGCCGCGCAGCAGCGACACCCCCAGCCGCTCGGCCGTCGCCGACACCCCCTGGGGGCCATCGAGCAGCACCGCCAGCCCGTCGCCGCGCCCCGGCCCCACCGAGGCCATCCAGCTGACGGCGGCCACCTCCCAGCGGGCCCGCTCCCGGGCGGTGCGGGCCATGGCCGGCCGCTCGATCACCCCGCCGGCGGTGTCGGCCGCCCAGCGGCAGGCCGGATCGGCCAGGGGAATCTCCAGCCGCAGCAGCTCGTGGCGCTGGCGCCACTGGATGCCCAGCACCAGCTCCAGCCAGGGGCTGCCCGCGAGCAGGCGGCCGTCGAGGCGCACCGGGCTCTCGCCGCAGCGGCCGCGCCAGACGAACCGGGCGCAGAGCGGCCCCCTCTCCAGCCACTGCGGCAGGCCCTGCCAGCTCCAGGCCAGCGGGTGCTCCCGGTAGTCGGCGGCCAGATCCCAGGCATCCCAGAACTCGCCCCGGTCGCGCCAGCGGCACCAGGCCAGCGCCCCCCCCAGCTGGGGCCGGCCGTCCCCATCGAAGAGCTGCTCCACCCCCTCCGGGCCGATCAGCGCCGACACCAGGCCGTTGCCCAGCCGCCAACGCTCCGCCCCCCCCTCGCTGGCCCGCTCCAGGCGCACCGCCCCCGCGACGGGCCTGGCCGCCAGGGCGCCGGCCGCCCCACCGGCATCGCGGCCGCCGCCGGCCGCCGCCGCTTGCCGCCGCAGGCGCCGCACCCCCACCCCCTCGATGCCGGGGATCTGCAGCCACTGGCCGCCCCCGGGGGCCGGCTGCCCCGCCAGAGGCCGCTCGCCGTCCGCCGCCGCCAGCCACCAGTCGCCGGCCGGCAGCCGCAGGGTGCGGGGACGGGCCGGCAGCGGCTGCAGCTGCACGACGCCCCACGACCCGGCGGCGCCCGCGGGAGCCTCGGCCGTTGCAGCTCCGGGCGCCGCGGCCGCCAGGCCCCGCCGCAGGGCCCGGTCGCGCCGGCGGGCGGCCCGGCGGCGGGCGGACCGCCACTGGGGCTCGGCCTGCTCGAACACCTCCGGGATCGCCGTGCCAGGCAGGATGTCATGGAACTGCTGGAACAGCAGGGTGCGCCAGTCATCGGTGGCGGCCGGCGCCGGCCTCCCGAACAGCGCCGCGGCCAGATCCGCCTCCCGCAGCAGCCGCTCCAAGCTGCGGTTGTGGCGCTTCTGATCCGGCCGGCTGGTGGCACAGCCGCGGTGCAGCTCCAGGTAGAGCTCGTCGCGCCACACCGGCAGCTGCCCCGCCAGCGACTCCAACGGCTCCAGGTAGGAGCGCAGGGTGCCGTGGCGCTGGCGGGCCGCCACCGGCTGGCCCTGCCAGAGGGCCAGCTGCTCCAGCATCTCGGCGGTGGGTCCGCCGCCGTGGTCGCCGACCCCCGGCAGCCAGAGGGCGTCGGCGCAGCCGCTGGAGCGCTGCCACTGCAGCCGGTAGCGCTCCATCGCCACCGGGTCGCCGTCGGTGCCGATCGGCGCCGTCATCAGGGCCAGCACCTCGGCGCCACAGCGGCTGCGCCAGCGGAACAGCCGGTGGGGGAAGGGGTTGGTGGCGTTCCAGGCCAGCTTGTGGGTGCAGAACCAGCCCACGCCGGTGGCGGCCGCCAGCGTCGGCAGGCCGGCGGCGAAGCCGAAGCTGTCCGGCAGCCAGGCCAGCCGGTGGCTCCACTCCGGGAAGCTGCGCAGGCTGTAGGCCTGGCCCTCCTGGAACTGGCGCAGCAGGGAGGTGGTGGAGAGCAGGACGCAGTCGCTCTCCACCCACGGGCCGTTGAGCGGCTCGAAGCGGCCCGCCCGCATGGCCCGGCGGATGCGGGCGAACAGGGCCGGCCGGTGCGACTCCAGCCAGGCATAGAGGGCCGGCGTCGAGTGGCCGAAGTGGAGCGTCCCGAACCTCTCCATCAGATCGAGGGCGGAGGCGAACGTGCGCTCCGCCGCCTGCCAGGTGTCGGCCACCGGCCAAAGCCAGGCCAGGTCGAGATGGGCATGGCCCAGCACCTGCAGCGCCCCCTCCCCCGGCCCGTCGTCGCGGCGGTGCTCGCGCCGCAGCGCCACCAGCTCGGCGGCGGTGGGCGCCAGCAGGCCGAGGGGATCGGCCGGATCCAGGGGCTCCAGCTCGATGCGACTGGTGATCAGGGCGCCGTCGTCGTGCAGGGGGCTGCGCAGCCGCAGCTCCAGATCCAGCGCCTCACCCCGCCACCAGCGCTCGGGCAGAGGCCAGCTGCAGGCGGTGTCGAACAGGTCGCCGCGGTGGATGCGCTCGCCATCCACCCACAGCTCGGCGTCGTCGGCCCACCAGCGCAGGGCCAGCCGCGCCCGGGCCCCCTCCGCCAGCGGCGCCCAGGATCCCGGACACGGGCAGCGCAGCTGCAGACGGCACCACTGGCCTCCCCGCGGCCAGATGATGAGACCCCGCTCCGCCCAGTCGGGGCGGTGGCGGCGGCCCCATTCCCCCCCCAGCGCCGGACCCTTGCCGCCCCCGGGCCGGTCGGCCTGCCAGAGGGGTTGAAGATCCAGGGGCCGGTGCATGGGGAACGTGACCGAAACGTTTCAATCGGAGCCGGTTGCCCCCGCCAAACGGCATCGGACCGGCTGGAGGGCCAACCACCCCCCATAAGATGATGCGGCTGCCGAGGGGTCATCGAGACCCGTTCCGGCGCCTGTCACTCCCTGTCACCCGCCGGACAGACCATGCTCGCTCTCAAGATCTCGGTTTACTCCGTCGTCTTCTTCTTCATCGGGATCTTCGTCTTCGGCTTCCTGGCCAGCGATCCCACCCGTTCCCCCAGCCGCAAGGACCTGGAGGAGTGACCGTCCGGCCTCGCTGACCCTGCCTGCGGCGGCCCTCTCCCTCCTCCGTCACCCGTCCCGACAACCGGACCGCGACCGGGGACGTCCCCGAACTCCCATGGCAGGATCGGCCGCGTTCTTGTTGCTCATCCGCTGCCTGTGCTGTTCCATCCCCACTCGGGACACTGCCAGGCCCCGGAAGACCTGACCCCCGGGCTGGGCGTCTGGCTGGCCATCACCGGCGTGCTGGCGTTGACGGCCGCACCGGTCCAGGCACGGCCCGAATCTCCCTCCAGGCTCCAGGCCGCCCAGGCGCAGCTCTCCCCGGCGCCGGCAGCCGCCCCGGCTGCCGCTTCCACCCCCGATCCCTTCGACGACGAGCCCCCGTCCGCCTCGCCCCCGTACCCCAAGGCCGGGGCCGAGCCGATCCCGGCCGACCCCGGGGCCACGGCAGCACCGGCCCTCGGTCTGGAGACCGTCCCGGCGGGCGACGTCATGCCGCTTGAGCTGGAACTGACGGCCAACCAGCAGGGCTACGACGGCCAGTTGCAGCGTTTCGTGGCCAGCGGCAGCGTCATGGCCCGCCTCGCCGGCGGCCGGCTGCTGGCGGACCGGATCGAGTTCGAGGCCAGCACCCGCACCCTCTATGCGGTGGGCAACGTGCGCTTCCAGCGCGGCCAGCAGTATCTGCAGGGCAGCCGCCTCCGTTATGCCCTGCTGGAGGGGGTGGGAGAGATCGACGACGTCTACGGCGTCATCGACCTCGACTCCACCAAGGAGGACTTCGACCTCGAGCAGGAGGCCTCCCAGCCCCTGCCGCCGCCGGAGCCGATCAGCTGCACGCCCGTCTACCCGGCCGTTCCCGAGTGGCATCCCTACCCCTGGGCCGCCACCGCCTGGGCCGGTCAGATGTATGCCGGTGAATTCGGGGACACCTTCACCTTCCGTGGACGCTTCCGGCGTGAATACCTGGGCGGCATCGGCCTGCAGCGCCGCCTCTTCCAGGCCGGGCCCCTGTCGCTGGAGTTCGATGCCAACCTGCTGGGGCACCGGGCCAGCGCCCAGCCGGGGGGCGGCTTCAACCAGGCCATCCCCTTCTCCGACACCCCCGCCCAGGCTTTCGGAGAGTTCACCGCCGGTCTGGGGCTGCGCCTGTGGCTGCGGCCCTGGCTCAACGTCTACTTCGTGGAGGGCCTGAGCGTCCTCACCGCCAACAGCAACTACGAGCAGACCTTCCGCCAGAACTCGGCGCGGCTGCTCAACTATCTGGCCTTCGAGGTGGAGGCGCTGGTCACCCCCCGCTGGTCGGCCGTCGGCCGCATCCACCACCGCTCCGGGGCCTACGGCACCTTCAGCGGCGTCAGCGAGGGCAGCAACGCCTACCTGCTGGGGCTGCGCTACCGCTTCGGCTCCGACAAGCTCGCCAGCCAGCCGATGCCGGTGCCCCCGGCGCAGGGCTGCCCGGACGCCCCGCCCCTGGCCAGCGAGCAGCCCGATGGGCTGGCCCAGCAGCTCGAGCAGGTGACGATGGGTCCCGGCTGGACCGGCACCAGCGGCCAGCCCGCCCCGCCGCCGCCGGTCCAGGCCGCCCCCCCGGATCGGGGCGGGGTGTGGCGTAACGCACGGGAGCAGGAACGGCAGCGCCGGGAGGCCATTGCCAGGATCCCCCAGCGGGCCGAGAACGTCATCTTTGAGCGCAGCTTCAAAGTTGAGCGGCGCCATGGCTTCCCGACGGAATTCACCACGCCGGATACGGTCAACGAATTCGGCGCCGTTCAACCCGGGCAGCTCAGGAGCCGGACAACCGTGAGCAACGAGGAACTGATCAAGGGCACCATCAGCCGCTGGCGTATCCAGGCCCGACGCCTGAAGTTCACCCCCAACACCCTCTCGGGCGACCGGGTGGGCTTCACCAACGACCCGTTCACACCGGCCCAGTCGTGGATGGATTCGGAGCAGGTCGTCATCACCCTGCTGCCGAACGGGGACACCCTTGTGAAAGCCCGTCGCAACACCCTTCGGCTGGAAGACCGGCTACCGCTGAGGGTCTTACGCGAGCGTCGTATCGAGAAGAAGGAGGAGCTCAACAATCCCTGGGTGCTCGGCAACGACCGGGAAGACCGGGACGGCTTCTTCCTCGGCTACAACGTGCCGATCGAGATCGGGGAGAAGGGCCTCCTCACCCTGCAACCGCAGGTTATGGTCCAACGGCTCTACACCGGCAATACCGACGCCTATCCCCTGCCAGGATCGCCAGGCGGCTCCAGCAACATCGTGGAGCAACCGGCCAAGGGAGGCGACTACTTCGGCCTGGATGCCCGTCTCACCGGGCCGCTGCTGGGGTTCAAAGCCGATGCCCGCCTCAGCCTCTCCACCCTCAATCCCGACAACATCCCCGACGGCACCCGCAGTTTTGGCGACCTCGCCCGGCCGGTGACTCTGCCCCTGGTGGGCGACAGCATCTTCCGCCTCTTCGGCGCCTACCGCTTCCGCACCTGGAACGGCAGCCTGGGGGAACAGGACGTCTACTCCGCCTACGGCGTCTCCCTTGAGCAGCAGGGCATCCTGCCCAACTGGGGCAAGCTGGGCCGCAGCTTCTACTGGCGCATGGGGGTGGGCAACTTCCAGGCAGACCAGGGCAACAACAGCGATCTGCTTCAGGTTTGGCGCGCCAACGCCATCGGCTCCTACAACTTCTCCTACCCAATCTGGACAGGCAAACCCACCACCAACCCGCCGGTGATCTCCCTGGCCAATTCGCCCGTTCCAATCGCTCCCAGCCTGAACTTCAACGCCAACCTGCTCGGCGTGGCGGCCTACTTCAGCGACGGCACCAACCAGAACACGATCGGCCTCTCCGGTGGCCCCACCCTCACCCTGGGACGTTTCGAGAAGCCGTTCCTCGACTACACCCAGCTGACAGTCACCGGCGGCATCACCCTGCGCCAGGGCCAGAGCCCGCTCAACTTTGACCGCGCCGTGGACCTGGGCACGGTCGGAATCGGCCTGACGCAGCAGCTGGTGGGCCCGCTGGTCTTCAGCGGCGGTATCGGCTTCAACGTGGATCCCAGTTCTGATTTCTACGGCGATGTCACCGGCTCCTATGTGGAGCTGCGCTGGCAGCGGCGCTCCTACGACATCGGCATCTATTACAGCCCCTATGACGGCCTGGGCGGCATCCGGGTGCGCCTCAACGACTTCAATTTCACGGGCCCCGGCACTCCCTTCATCCCCTACCACCCCACCCAGGGGGCCCTGCGGCGCCCCTTTTAGGCCTCCGCGAAACCGGTCAGGTAGAGGAGTCGGCTGGCGGTGGCCCGCAGCTCGCCGTCATGGGCCACCAGCTGGGCGGTGCCGTTCCATTCGCCGCTCACCAGCATGCGGCGCGGGCCGGCAGGCAGGCTCAACGGCCATTCCAGGACCTCGCTGCCGGCGACGAGCCTCACCAGGGGTGGCTCGAGATCAAGCTGGAGAACCGCGCCGGGATGGGCGGCGATGGCGGCATGGAGAGCCAGCACCGTGTCGTGGTCGGCGCCGAGGCAGGGGATTCCCAGGGCCAGGCAGTTGCCGAAGAAGATCTCGGCGAAGCTCTCGCCGATCACCGCCCGGATGCCCCAGCGCATCAGCGCCTGGGGGGCGTGCTCGCGGCTGGAGCCGCAGCCGAAGTTGCGGTTGACCACCAGGATCGAGGCGCCCTGGTTGGCGGGCCGGTCGAAGGGATGGTCACCGGCCCGTTCGCGCCGGTCATCGGCGAACACGCCTTCGGCAAGGTCGTCGAAGGTGACGCACTTGAGGTAGCGGGCCGGAATGATCCGGTCGGTGTCGATGTCGTCCCCGGCCACGACCACGGCGCGGCCGGAGCAGCGCCGGATCGGTCCGGACGGGAAGGGGGAGGCGCTCATGCGGGGCTGGCGGCGGGTTCGGGGGCGGTGTGCCCGGGGGCGGTCGGGGCGGCGATCAGGCGGCGCACGTCGGCCACGTGGCCGCTCACCGCCGCCGCGGCCACCATGGCCGGGCTCATCAGCAGGGTGCGGCCGGTGGCGGAACCCTGGCGGCCCTTGAAGTTGCGGTTGCTGGAGCTGGCGCTGATCTGA
Source organism: Microcystis elabens FACHB-917 (assembly GCF_014698445.1). GTDB lineage: Bacteria > Cyanobacteriota > Cyanobacteriia > PCC-6307 > Cyanobiaceae > Cyanobium > Cyanobium elabens. The sequence goes on along the minus strand of NZ_JACJSZ010000049.1, from coordinate 9,494 downwards.
CGGCCCTCGAGCCGGTCGGGGTTCATGGCCAGGCACATCGAGCAGCCCGGTTCGCGCCATTCGAAGCCGGCGGCGCGGAACACCGCATCGAGGCCCTCGGCCTCGGCCTCGGCGGCCACCTGCTCACTGCCCGGCACCACGAAGGCCTTGATGCCCGCCGCCACCCGGCGGCCCCGGGCGACGGCCGCGGCGGCCCGCAGATCACTGATCCGGCCGTTGGTGCAGCTGCCGATGAAGCAGACATCCACCGGCAGACCCTCGATCGGCGCGCCGGGGCGCAGATCCATGTAGCGGTAGGCCTCCTCGGCGATCGGCCGCTCGTCGCCGTCGGTCTGCTCGAGGGTGGGCACGGCCTCATCAACGCCGATGGCCTGTCCCGGCGTGATGCCCCAGGTGACGGTGGGCGCGATCGCGGCCGCATCGAAGACCACCTCGTCGTCAAAGACGGCGTCGGGGCCGGAGGCCAGGGCGCTCCACCAGGCGACGGCCCGCTCCCAGGCCTCGCCGGCGGGGGCATGGGGCCGCCCCTTCAGGTAGTCGAAGGTGACGGCATCGGGGTTGATGTAACCGCAGCGCGCCCCGCCCTCGATCGCCATGTTGCAGAGCGTCATCCGCTCCTCCATCGAGAGGGCCTCGATCGCCGGGCCGGCGAACTCGTAGGCATAGCCCACGCCGCCCTTCACCCCCAGGGTGCGGATCACGTGCAGCACCAGGTCCTTGGCGTAGACCCCGCTCTGCAGGACCCCCTCCACCCGGATCCGGCGCACCTTGAGCTTGCCCATCGCCAGGCTCTGGCTGGCGAGCACGTCCCGCACCTGGCTGGTGCCGATGCCGAAGGCGATCGCCCCGAAGGCACCGTGGGTGGAGGTGTGGGAATCGCCGCAGGCCACTGTCATGCCGGGCTGGGTGAGCCCCAGCTCCGGAGCGATCACGTGCACGATTCCCTGGCGGCCACTGCCCAGGCCATGCAGGGTGATGCCGTGCCGGGCGCAGTTGCCCTCCAGGGTGGCGAGCATCTTCTCAGCCAGGGGGTCGGCGAAGGGCCGGGCCTGGGAGGTGGTGGGCACGATGTGGTCGACCGTGGCGACGGTGCGTTCGGGGTGGCGCACCGACAGGCCCAGATCGTCGAGGGCGGCGAAGGCCTGGGGGCTGGTGACCTCGTGGATCAGGTGCAGCCCGATGAACAGCTGGGTGGCTCCGCCAGGGAGATCGGCGACGCGGTGCAGCTCCCAGACCTTGTCGTAGAGGGTGCCGGCGCTCAAGAGGAAGGATCGAGACGGTCGGAAACCACCCTAGAAGGAGGGTGTTCCAGCGGTGCCGGCTGCCGGCGGAACAGGCCGTTGAGGTAATGGCGGGCCACGGCGCGGTCGTGACTGCCGTGCTGGACCAGGAAGCCGGCCAGGGCGGCCTGCATCAGCCGGTACTGATCCCACTGGGGGTGCACCCGGATGAACTCGCGCATGGCCTCGAACAGGTCCTCCGGCATCTGGTTCTCGATGCTCACGGTGCGGGGGGCGTGATCGGGAATCTGGCTCATGCGGCGCTGCACGTCGGTCCCCTCCATCAGGCCATGGGGCCGCCCCCCGCGTCAAAGCGCCCCTCACCGCACCGGTCCCAAGGGACCGCTGCTGAGAATCCCGACGCGGGGCGGCTTCCCGGCCGACGCCGGGGGACGGCGGCCGCGGCGGTGCCTGCCGGGGGACGCGGTCAAGGGGGGAAGACCTTTCCCGCAGCCCGCGGGCAGGCCCCCTCCGGCAGCTCGGGCCGGCCACGGCGAGCTGTGGAAAACCCCCCTCGTTTCGGGGGAAAAGGGCGAGGGCGGGGGGAAAAGTCCATCGCTCAGGATTCGTGATCGATGGCGGCCGCCGCAGCAGATGTTCCGATCAGGCCGGCTCAGATCGTCCCGGGGTTCAGCCGTAACCGCAGACGGTTCAGGCTTTCCCCCACCGTCAACGTCTGGATCCAGCCGCGCTCGCGGCCGCTGCCGAAGCGCACCGCCCCGCTGCGGCAGCCATCGGGCCCGGCCACGGCGATGTGCACCAGGCCCACCGGCTTCTCGGCGCTGCCGCCGCCGGGTCCGGCGATGCCCGTCACCGACACCGCCCAGGTGACGCCCATGAGGCGCCGCACCCCCTCCGCCATCGCCTCGGCCACCGGGTCGCTCACCGCCCCGTGGCGCTCGAGCACATCGGCCGGCACCCCCAGCACCGCCTGCTTGACGGCGTTGGCGTAGGCGATCACGCCACCGAGAAACACCTCCGACGCCCGCGGCACCGCCACCAGGGCCGCCCCGAGACCGCCGCCGGTGCACGACTCCGCCACGGCGAGGGTCTCGCCCCGGCGCCGCAGGGCTGCCAGCACCACCGACGCCAGGCTGTCGTCGTCGGCGCCGAAGCAGCTGCTGCCGGTGCGGCGGCGCAGCTCGGCCTCCACCGGAACCAGCAGGGCGGCGGCGGCAGCCGCATCGGCAGCCCGGGCCGTGACCCGCAGCTTCACCTCCCCGGCGCCGGCGTAGGGCGCCACGGTGGGGTTCTCCAGGGCCAGCAGGTCGTGCACCCGCTCGGCCAGATCGGACTCGGCCACCCCCCAGAAGCGCAGCATGCGACTGGCGAACACCCCACCCGCCAGGCCCGCCTGCCGCAGCCAGGGGGCGGCGGTGGCGTGCCACATGGCCCGCAGCTCGCTGGGGACACCCGGGAAGGTGAGCACGGTGAATCCCGGCACCGGGGTCCAGATCATCCCGGGGGCCGTGCCGGTGGGGTTGGGCAGCACCGCGGCCCCCCGCGGCAGCAGGGCCTGCTTGCGGTTGGAGGGGGCGACCGTCCGGCCACGGGCCGTGATCCGGGCCTGGATCGCCGCCCAGATCTCGCCGTGCTCCACCAGGTCGGCGCCGAAGGCCGCCGCGATCGCCTCGGTGGTGAGATCGTCGGGGGTGGGGCCCAGACCGCCGGTGGTGATCAGCACCCGGCAGCGGCCCGACGCCTGTCGCACCGCCTCGATCAGGCGCTCCCGGTTGTCGCCCACCACCTGCTGGCGGTGGTGCACGACCCCGAGGGCCGCCAGCTGTTCGGCCAGCCAGCGGGCATTGCCGTTGACGATGTTGCCCAGCAGCAGCTCCGTGCCGATGCAGAGCACCTCGACCCCAGCCTGGCCGGGGCTGCCGCTCATTTGGCCTCCTCCTGCATCTGGCGGCGGCAGACCACCAGCACGGCGATCAGCACCGCCGTGGCCAGGGCCAGCCAGAGGAAGCGCATCTCGGCATTGGCCAGCACCAGGGCGATGGAGGCCAGCCACTGGGTGAAGGCATAGATCAGCACCACGGTGCGGCGATGGCTGAAACCGGCCCGCAGCAGGCGGTGATGCAGGTGGCGGCGATCGGGGTAGAAGGGCGAGCGGCCGGCCCGGAGGCGGCCCATGATCACGGCCGACATGTCGGCCAGGGGCAGGGACAGGATCATCAGCGGCAGCAGCAGGCTGACGCTGGTGAGCCGCTTGGCGGGACCCACGATGCTGATCGCCGCCAGGGCGAAGCCGAGGAAATAGGAGCCGCCATCCCCCATGAAGATGCGGGCCGGGTTGAAGTTGTGGCGCAGGAAGCCCAGGCAGCTGCCGGCCAGGGCCGCCGCCAGCAGGCCGGCGGCGGGCTGGCTGAGGCTGAAGCTGACCGAGAGCAGGCCCACGGCGGCGATGCCGCTCACCCCTGCGGCCAGCCCGTCGAGGCCGTCGAGCCAGTTGATGGCGTTGGTGATCCCCACCAGCCAGACCACCGTGGCCAGCAGGCTCAGCCCCTCCGGCAGCGGCAGCCCGACGGTGGAGGTGCCCAGGCCGAAGGGCAGGTCGATGCTGCCGATCCGCACGCCCTGGTTCCACACGGCCGCGGCCACCAGCACCTGGCCGCCGAGACGGGGCAGGGGGGGCAGGGCGAACAGGTCGTCCGCCAGGCCGATCACGAAGAAGCAGAGCGCCCCCGCCAGGGTGGTCCAGATCAGCTGGTCCTTGTCCGGCGGCAGGTCGGCGAAGCCGCCGAAGGCCCAGGTGCAGGCCAGCGAAAGGCTGAAGCCGGCCACGATGCCGATGCCGCCGAGCCGCACCATGGGCAGGGTGTGCTGCTTGCGGTCGTCGGGCGGGTCCACCAGCCCCCAGCGCAGACCGAGCCTCCGCACCACAGGCACGATCAGCGCCGTGAGCAGGGCCGCCGCAGTGACCGTGAGCAGGGCCGCCGCGTTGGGGCTGTAGGCGAGGGTCACAACGGCGGGCCGGAAGAGTGCGGTCCTGAAGGCGACACGTTACGGGCGAACGGGGCCGTCAGGCGTGCTGGAGCTCACGTTGGCGTCCATAGAGGGGGAAGCGGCCGCAGAGGGAGGCCACCCGCTGCCGGCAACGCAGCTCCACGGCGGCGTCGTCCGGGTGCAGCAGGCGGTCGGCGATGACGTCGGCCACCTCAGCGAAGGCCTCGACATCGAAGCCGCGTGTGGTGAGGGCGGCGCTGCCCAGGCGCAGGCCGCTGGTGACGAACGGGGACTCCGGATCGAAGGGGACCGTGTTCTTGTTGGCGGTGATGTTGACGTCGCTCACCAGGCGGTCGGCCAGTTTGCCGGTCATGCCGATGGAGCGCAGGTCGAGCAGCACCAGGTGGTTGTCGGTGCCGCCGGAGACCACGGCGATACCCCGCTCCTGGATCCGTCCGGCCAGGGCCTGGGCATTGCGCACCACCTGCTGGCTGTAGCTGCGGAAGCTGGGCTGCAGCGCCTCACCGAAGGCCACCGCCTTGGCGGCGATGACGTGCTCCAGAGGCCCCCCCTGGGAGCCGGGGAAGACGGCCTTGTCGAACTGGCGGCCGAAGCTCTCGTCGTTGCAGAGGATCAGCCCGCCCCGAGGGCCCCGCAGGGTCTTGTGGGTGGTGGTGGTGACCACGTGGCAGTGGGGCACCGGGCTGGGGTGAACCCCGGCGGCCACCAGGCCGGCGATGTGGGCCATGTCGGCCAGCAGGAAGGCCCCCACCTCGTCGGCGATCGCCCGGAAGGCGCCGAAGTCGATCGTGCGTGGGTAGGCGGAGTAGCCGCAGATGATCAGCTTCGGCCGGTGCTCGATAGCGAGCTGGCGGATGGTGTCGAAGTTGAGCTGGTGGGTCTCGGGATCGACGCCGTAGTGGACGGCCTTGAACCACTTGCCCGACACGTTCACCGGGGACCCGTGGGTGAGGTGGCCGCCGTGGGAGAGGTCCATCCCCAGGATCGTGTCGCCGGGCTGCAGCAGGGCCAGGAACACGGCGAAGTTGGCCTGGGCACCGCTGTGGGGCTGGACGTTGGCCCAGGCCGCACCGAACAGCTGCCGGGCCCGCGCGATGGCCAGGTCCTCAATGATGTCGACGTGCTCGCAGCCGCCGTAATAGCGCTTGTGGGGCAGGCCCTCGGCGTACTTGTTGGTGAGCACGGAGCCCTGGGCCTCCATCACCGCCCGGGAGGCGAAGTTCTCGCTGGCGATGAGCTCCAGATGGGTCTGCTGGCGCCGCAGTTCCTTCTCGATCAGGGCGGCGATGGCCGGATCGCCGCTGGCCAGGGGGCTGTCGATGGACGCTGCGGGATGCGCAGGGCCGTGATCCGCTCGGTCCACCATGGGGCTACGCAATGGGAAGCCGATCGTAGGCAAACGCGGCAGACGGGGCCGGGACGGCCGTAAAAAAACCGCCCCGGAGGGCGGTGTGGAAGGAAGACGCGCCTGGAGAGATTCGAACTCCCGACCCTCTGATCCGTAGTCAGATGCTCTAATCCGCTGAGCTACAAGCGCCTGCCCGGTCATTCTCACCCCACGGGGTGCCGATCCGTCAACAACGCCCCCGCCACCCCCGGCCCGATAGGGTCCCCAGCAGAGCCCATCCACCGCCTGCGGCGGTCTACCCCCATGCCGATCCGCTGGTACGGCCCCGCCGATCGCGACGATCCCACCTATCGGCATTTCGAGCGGATCGTCAACCTCACCCTCCATGCCGCCCTGTTCGCGGCGGTCAACAGCGGCCTCTGGTTCGTCCAGGGCCTTCGCCACCCCTGGTCCCACCTGGGCTGGCTGACGCTCGGCTGGGCCGCCCTGCTGCTGCTCCATGGCAGCGTGGTGGTGTTGCAACGCCCCGAGCCCCAGCCATGACGCTTGCCGCCGCCGATCTCGAGGAGCTGACCCGGGCCATCGCCGACCGTCTGTACGTGCAGGTGGCCGGCTGGCACCTCTATCTGGGCGATGCGGGCCTGGCCCAGATCCTGGCGATCGAATGCGCCGCCCGGCTCGACCAGGGCGCCGAGGTCTGCGCCCGCCAGGCCCTGGAGGCGGTGCAGGTGCCCATCGGCGGCGGGGCGACGCGCCTGCCGCTGGCGCGCCTGGTGCCCGCCGGCCAGCTGCGCGATCTCGAAGACGTGCTGCAACCCTTTTGCTGACAACCGCGGCCGCGAGGGGGTTCTGCGGATAGGGTGACGCCCCACGCAGGCTGGTCGTGCTGGTCATCGAAGTCACCAATGCCCGTGACGTGGTCCGCCAGCGCATCGGCAGGCTCGGCGGGCGTCTGATCGGCAAGGTGGTGGATGCGGAGGCCCAGGTCGAGAAGGCCCTCATCCAGGAGCTGGAGAGCGCCTTCCGCGACTTCGGCATTGAGGCACGGATCTTCTCCATCGACGGTCCCCAGATGATCGGCCGCTCCCACCTGGAGATTCCGGTCCAGGTCCGCGAGGACCGCCAGGTGCGGCTCCCCTAGTGTCCAGTCCCGGAAACATCAGCTGGAACCAACGGTGTCACTGAGGTGCCCCGTGGGGCTTGCTCGTCCGGCGCCTCCGCTGGTGCTCAGCGAGGACGAGATTCAGCCTTCAGCTTGGTCCGCGCGGCTGGCGAGACCAACACCGCCATCGCCAAGCGGATGGGGATGACGGGGATGAGCGTTGGCTAATGGCGCAAGCGCTACCGGGAGTCGGGCCTGGGAGGACTGCACGATGAACTGCGCCCCGGCCGCCCGCGCGCCGATCCGGACGATCAGGTGGCGGAGGTGATCGACCGCGCTTTGCAGACCCAGCCAGTCGATGGCCTTACTCATTGAAGTGACCGTTCGCTGGCCAGCCCCGCCACCGCCATCAGGAGTTCCTCAGCTTCCTGCGCCGGGTCGACAGGGAGGTGCCCAAGGATCCGGAGCTGCACCTGATCATGGACAACGACTTCACCCATAAGCACGCCCTGGACCGCAGGCCTTCCGCCCTGCGGCAGGTCAAAGCCTGGCTGTTGCAGCGCCCCCCTTTCATGTGCACGACACCCCCCACCTGTGCCTCCTGACTGAACCAGGTGGAACGCCGCTACTGCTTCGCAGGCCTTCGGCTACGGACTGACCACCCAGAAGGCGCTTCGCCGGGGGAGCTCCTCCAGCGTCAAAGAGCTGATCGAGACAATCGAGCAGTTCGTGGCGGCCTACGACAAGACAAAGACCCCGTTCCCTTGGGCCGCCACTGCCGACTCAATCCTGGAGAAGCTCCAGCAACTTTGCTCGCAAATCTCTGGGGGGGACACTAGGCCCCGCACCCGCGGCAGGCCACCACGAGGGCCAGGGGCAGCTGGGCGAGCAGCAGCAGGGCTCCGGCGGCAATGCCCAGGGCATCGCCGCTGCGCATCAGGGCGAAGGCGCGGCCGGATGGCACCGGTGCACAGCAGAGCGGCACCGCCAGCTCGATCGCCGGCCAGTAGAAGCCCACCGCCAGGCCGATCAGCACCTGCCCCTGCAGGTAGCCGTCGAAGGAGCCTGCCCCCATCAGCCGGGTGTCGCCGGCCATGGCCATCAGGGCCGCCAGAAGCACCGGCACGGCGCAGTTCAGGCCCCGGTCGAGCAGAACGCCGCTGAGGATCCGGCCGAGGGTGCCCGCCACCGCGGCGAGGGCCAATCCTTCGGTGACGCGGCCGGCGCTGAACTGGGCCTGGTGGAACACCATCGGCGTCAGATAGAGCACCCCGCCCGCCCCCAGCATCGCGATCAGGCGAATCAGGGCGAGATGGCGCAGGGCTGCTGGAAACTGGGTGAACCAGGACCGCGCCCTGGCCCTCCCCTGTGCCTGTTCCACTCCGCCTTCGCCTGTTCAAGGGTCTGCTGGCCAGTCTGCTGATCGCCGGGCCTGCCCTGGCGTCGCCGCTCGCCGCGGCGGAGGTGCTGGAGCTCCGCTTCGATGGGCTGGAGCTGCCGGTGAACCTCGAGCAGCTCGATGGCTGGACCCGCAGTCCGGCCGACCGGAGCGGTGGTGGCGGGGATCTGGCGGTGTGGCTGGATCTGCTCGACCCCCGCAGCCGCCAGGACCTGAAGATCCTGCTGCGTGCCCCCCTGCTTCGGGACACCAGCTTCGGCCAGCAGCTGCTCGACAGCTGGGCCGGCAGCCAGATGATGGCCCGCCTGGGGGATCTGCTGACCACGTCCGATGGTCGCAGCACCACGGCGGTGCTGCAGACGACCCTGCGCCGGCTGCTGGAGTCGCGTCAGGATGTCTCCACCATCGGTCTGTTGCGGGCCCTGCCGGTGCAGCGGCTGAGCCTCCAGCTCGACGGGCTCTACGAGCTGGCCATTCAGTGGCGTCAGCAGATCGACCTGCAGCGTCAGGCCCTGCGGCGTCTCCAGGCCCTCGCCCTGCCGGAGCGCCGCACGTCCCCCCTGGCCTTCACCGATCGCACGCCGCTGAGGCCCCTCCGGCTGTCGCTGGCGGTGGACCACCGCCCGGAGCCCCTGCCGCTGGAGGTGTGGCCGGCGCCAGCGGCGGCCACGGGCCGGGGGAGCGCGGTCCCGCAGCGGCCCTGGCTGCTGATGATGCCCGGTCTGGGGGGCAATGCCGACCAGTTCGGCTGGCTGGCCAGCGAGCTGTCCGAGCGGGGCTGGCCGGTGGTGGTGCTGCAGCATCCCGGCAGTGACAGCCCGGCCCTCAAGGCCGCCCTCGACGGCCAGCGGCCGCCACCGGGCGCCGAGACCCTCTCCATCCGGCTGGCCGACATCGAGGCGGTGCTGGCGGCCCAGGGGCGGGGCGAGCTGCCGGTGCGCGGCCGGGGGGTGGTGCTGCTCGGCCATTCGATGGGGGCCCTCTCCGCACTGCTGGCGGCGGGGGTGGAGCCGGAGGCGGGGCTCGCCGAGCGCTGCCGGAAGGCCCTTGATCGCCTGCCGATCGCCAACCCCTCCCGGCTGCTGCAGTGCCAGCTGCCCAGCACCGACCTGCCGCAGCGGCTCTCCCCCCCGGCCGACCTGCGGGGGCTGGTGCTGCTCAACAGCTTCGGCAGCCTGCTCTGGCCCCGGCGGGGGCTGGCGGCGCTGGGGGTGCCGGTGCTGATGGTCGGCGGCAGCCTCGACCTGGTGACGCCGCCGCTGGAGGAGCAGCTGCGCCTGTTTCTCCAGGGCACCGACCCCCGCAGCCGGCTGGTGATGGTGGAGGGGGGCAGCCACTTCTCCCCCGTGCGGCTGATGCCCACCGATGAGGTGCTCTTCCGCCTCGACGAGGAGC
>NZ_JACJSZ010000048.1 GCF_014698445.1 Microcystis elabens FACHB-917 | reverse complement strand
CCCGCTGTTGCCGTCGTCTGGTGGCGGCACTGATTGCACTGGTACCTTTTGCGGCGGTCGTCGTGGATCACGCCGAAGCTCTCACTCTCCCCACACCGCTGGCAACGGAAGCCCTCGGGCCATCGGGCAAGCTCCAGGGCCGCGAGGCACTTCTCCTCTGTCCCATAGGCCTGAATGAATTCTGAGAGGGAAAACCCCTCCTGGTACTGAACCTTGTTCTGGGCCACGCGAGGGTCCTCCACTAGTTCACCAGTACCAACCTAGCGTCTGGTTGGCGGGTGGCCAGGGGCTTGCGGCGCTTTGTTGCTGATCAGGAGAAGGCTTACCGCAGGCTGGCGCGCCGCTACCACCCCGATGTGGCCAGGGAGGAGGGGGCCGAAGAGCGGTTCAAGGAGATCAGCGAGGCCTACCAGACCCTCTCCGATCCGGAGAAACGCCAGGCCTACGACGACCTGGGCCGCCACCGTCCCGGGGAGGACTTCCAGCCATCACCGGAGTGGGAATCCCGCTTCTGGCGCAGCGGAGAGCCCCAGGAGGTTGACCTGGCCGACCTGTTCGAGCAGATGGGCTTCGGCCGCAGCGGTCCCCGGCGGCCGGGGACGGATTTTCCGATCCGCGGCCAGGACCTGGAGGTAGCCACCAAGCTGACCCTGGAGCAGGCCGCCCGCGGCACCGAGGTGGCGTTCTCGCTCCAGGTTCCCGTCCTGGGGGCCGATGGCCGCAGCCGGAAACAGACCCGCAGCGGCCGGATCCGGGTGCCCCGCGGCGTGGTGGAGGGGGAGCGGCTGCGGGTGCCGGGCAAGGGCGGCGACGGCATCGCCGGAGGTCCCCCAGGCGATCTCTATCTGGAGGTGCGGCTGGCGCCCCACCCGCGCTTCCGGGCCGTGGGACACGACCTCTACCTGGAGCTGCCGATCGCCCCCTGGATCACGGTGCCCAGCCTCGACGGCCCGGTCGCGGTGAACCTGAGGCCGGGGATGCGCAGCGGCCAGAAGCTGCGTCTGGCGGGCAAGGGCCTGCCCCACCGGCGCGAGGGGGCGGGCGATCTCTACGGTGTGATTCAGATCGTGCTGCCCGAAACGATCGGCGAGCGGGAGCAGGCGCTCTACCGCGAACTCGCCGAAGCTTCCTCCTTCAGCCCCCGCCACCACCTCGAAGGACCCCCCACAGATGGCTGACGATCTGCTGATCCCCGACGACGACGAGGGGTGCACCGTGGCCCTCGAGGAGCTGCTGGCCGCCTCGGGGCTGTGCCACGAAGAGGTGAGCGAACTGGTGCAGTTCGGGGTGTTCCGCTGCGCCCAGAACGCGCCGGTCTGGACCTTCCACGTGCGCACGGTGCGCCTGGCCCGCCGCGCCGCCCGCCTGCGCGATGACTTCGGCCTCAACGCGCCGGGGATGGCCCTGGCCCTCACCTACCTGGAGCGGATCGAGGCCCTCGAGGGGCGGCTGCGGGCGCTGGAGTCCCAGCTACCGCGGTGATGGACGGGGGCCGCGATGGGCCCAGTTACAGCCCCACCTTCCGGCGGCCCCAGGCCATGCCGGCCGCGTAACCGATCGCCGGCAGCAGCAGCACGGGCCGCAGCGGGATCTGCACCACCAGGGCGATCCCCACCAGCCAGGGCACCAGAAGCAGGGTCCCGAAGGCCAGCTGGCTGAAGCGGGAGCGGCGCGCCAGGCGGCCCGAGCCCTGCACCAGGCGAGGCACGCCCTTGCCCAGGCCGTAGCCCAGCAGCACGGTGACGACGGTGAGCAGGATTGCGCCCATGGAGGGGAGGCAGGGCCCCGGATTCTGGTGCGCCACGGGGACGACGAGGAAGCCCACCGACCTAATGTGGTCACACCAATGCCAGCAACCATGGCTGATGTGGTCGCCATTCAGGTGTCGGTGAGGGAGCTGAAAACTCACCTCTCCGAATGGCTGGCTCGCGCCCAGTCCGGTGAGGTGGTGGAGGTCACCTCCCATCGCAAGCCCATCGCCCGCCTCACCGGGGTCAGGGCGCCGGATCCGAGCACAATCCATCCGCTTCAGGCAGCGATGGATGCCGGCGTCGTGAGCTGGAGCGGCCAGAAGCCAGCGTTTCCCCCTCCGATTCGGCTGAGTGGTGCTGGGAAGTGTGTGAGTGAGATGGTGCTGGAAGATCGGGGGTAGCTGGTGATCCTCTTCTGTGACCCCAGTGCCCTGATCAAGCTGCTGATCAGCGAGCCCGGCTCCGATCAGATGCATCAAGCCAGCCTTGCAGCGGATGCCGTTGCCGTGTGTCGTGTCACGTGGGCCGAGGCGATGGCTGGCCTGGCCCGTCGTCAGCGGGAACAACCCGAGGAAGCCGAACAGCTTGAGCAAGCCCGCCAGCAACTGATCCTTAGCTGGCAGCACTGCACGATCGTGGAGGTGAGCCAGCGGCTGGTCGAAACGGCCGGGCGCTTCGCGGATGGTTTTGCCTTGCGGGGCTACGACAGCGTCCAGCTGGCGGCAGCCCATGAACTGCGTCTCAGCAGCGATCAACCGGTCACCTTCGCCTGTTTCGACCGACGATTGCGACAGGCGGCAGCTCTGATGCAGCTGGATGTGCTGGATTGAGCCGAGACGGCATGGCCTGGAAGATCACGCATGACCCCCGCTCCTCCACCCGCCCCCCGCCTGCTCGACGGCCCCGGCCCCATGGACAGCCCGTTCCTGGCGGCCATCGCCGCCGGTCTGGCCGCGGCGAGCTGGCGGGTGGTGCGCTTCGAGTTTGCCTACATGGCCCGGATGCGCGAGACGGGCCGCCGCCAGGGGCCCGAGCGGATGCCGGTGCGGCAGGAGGCGTTTCGTGAGCAGGTGCGGCTGGGCTGGATCCCCAGCGGCGACCACAGCTTCAAGCCCACCCGGAGTTCAGGGCTGAGCGAGGTGGAGACCTGGATCACGGCGGTGGCCTGGTGTGATCGGTTCTTACTTCATTGCTTCCGTTGCTCCAACAGCACCGCAAACTGAATCTTGTACTTCTCCTGCAGGGCCTATCAGGTCGGAAACTTCAGCCAGGATCCCAGCCTTGATCGCTTCCGGGTGGTAGCCGCCACCATCTGCAGCTGGGTTCGCGTTGGCCACGGCGGCGCGGCAGGTTTCAGGATGATCTTCTGCCTTTCCGGGCCTACACCGCCTCCACCCAGAGCTATCCCCATCCCGCGATGCGGGCGATCTATGGCGATCGGGGCGAGTTCATCGCCGTGGTGGGCAACCTGGGTTCCGCAACGATGTTGCCTGGCCTGGCAAGCCGCATGGGGAAGCACGTGATCACCAAGGTGCTGCCGGTGCCCGATGCCGGCCGCTCGATTCCCGATGTGCGGCTCAGCGATCACAGCCCGTTCTGGGATGCGGGCTACAACGCCGTGATGGTGACCGACACCTCTTTCATGCGCAACCCGCACTACCACCAGATGAGCGACACGATCGACTCGCTGGATCTGCCGTTTCTGGCGGCCGTCACTGAGGGGTTGAAGGCGGGGTTGAACGCGCTCTGAGCCTGGGACTGTTCGATCCGGTTCAGTGCACCGAACGCAGCGCTCCTCCCCCGCCACCGGCTTCCTCGGCCTGGCCGATGCGGGCGAACAGATCGGTGCTTTCGCGGTTGAGGTGCACCACCTCCACGGCGCTGCCGCCCAGCTTGAGCCGCCGGATCACCTGGTCGAGGGCGCTCACGCCGCTCTGGTCCCAGATGTGGGCGTCGGCCATGTCGATCGTCACCCGGGCGGGGTGTTCATGGATCTCGAAACCGGCGCGGAAATAGATGCTGCTCACGAAGAACAGCTGGCCGCGCACGCTGTAGATGCGGTGGTCATCCCCCTCCAGCCGGCTGTCGACGGCGATCACCTTGGCCACCTTGCGGCTGAACAGAATTCCGGCCAGGGCCACACCGGAGAGCAGGCCGATCGCCAGATTGTGGGTGATCACGGTGACCGCCACGGTGAGCAGCATCACGGCGGTATCGCTCTTGGGGATCTGCCGGATCCCCGTGATCGAGCCGACGTTGGCGGTGTTGATGGCGATCATGATCATCACGCCCACCAGGGTGGCCATCGGGATCTGGTTGACCCAATCCCGGGCCAGCAGGATCATCGCCAGCAGGCTCACCCCTGAGGTCAGCGTCGACAGCCGCGTGCGGCCGCCATAGCCCACGTTCATCACCGACTGGCCCACCAGGGCACAGCCGGCCATGCCACCGAACAGGGAGCTGACGATGTTGCCGATGCCCTGGCCCCTGGCCTCGGTGTTCTTGTGGCTGGTCTGGTCGGTGAGGTCGTCGAGGATGTCCTGGGTGAGGAAGGTTTCCATCAGCCCCACCAGCGAAATCGCCAGGGCCGTGGGCAGGACCAGGCTCAGGGTGCCCAGGCTGAGGGGCACCTGCGGCAGGGCGAACCGGGGCAGGCCCGTGGGCAGGCTGCCCAGGCTCGCCACCGTGGGCAGCTCCAGCCCGAGGCCGATCGAGATCCCGGTGGTGATCAGGATGGCGATCAGGGCCGAGGGCACCGCCCTGGTGAGGCGCGGCAGCAGGTAGATGATCGCCAGGGTGAGCAGCATCAGGGCCCAGACCGCCGGCAGCTGGACGGCCTGCACGACCACCTTCTCCGGGTGAAAGACATCCAGTCCAAGCTGGGGCAGCTGGGCCAGCAGGATCAGAATCGCCAGGGCATTCACGAACCCCGCCATCACCGGCTGCGGCACGAAGCGCATCTGATGGGCCAGCCGCAGGTAACCCCAGGCGATCTGGAACAGGCCGGTGAGCAAACCCGCCGCCAGCAGATACTGCAGGCCGAGCCCGTCCCCCAGGGCGTCGCCCTGCTGCACCAGGCCCGTCATCAGCAGGGCGGTGGAGCCGGTGGCGGAGGTGATCATCGCCGTGCGGCCGCCCACCACCGCCAGCGTCACCGCCAGCAGGAAGGCCCCGAACAGACCCACGCTGGGATCCACCCCGGCGATGCCGGAAAAGGCGATCGCCTCCGGGATCATCGCGAAGGCCACCACCAGGCCTGAAAGGATGTCGCGGTGGGGCAGGCCCCACCACTCCTTGAGGGAGAAGGTCATAGGAAAAGGCGCGTACGACTCACACCCGAACCAGCCAGATGCTTACGGGGGGAATGATCGTTATGGGCCTGACCGTACCAGCCAAGCCTGTGGATCAGTGGCGCTGCAGGCGGCCAGGTCCGGATAGCGGCTCTGCAGGTAGCGCAGGTAGAGCAGACGTTCGAGATCCAGCAGACAGGACCAGCCATGGCGCAGCACCTGTTGCTCCCGGTTGGCAGCGGAGCGGATGCGGTGGTCGAGCCAGGCCAGGGTGGTCTTGCCGCTGGTCGGCATTGGCTCTCACCAGAACGTAAGGCACGGGAAGGTGGACAGCTTCGGATCAGCGGTGAGGAGCACCAGCCGCTCGAGCTCGGCCTGGGCCGCCAGCATCCGGTCAAAGGGATCGCGGTGGGGCTGGCTGTAGCCGCCGGCCCTCAGGCCATGGGCCAGGGAGATCGGCAAGGGGTGGAAGCCATCGGCCTGAAGCAGGCCAGGGAGATCGGCCATGGCCGTCGCCAGCTCGGGCAGCTTGCCTTGATGGTGCTTGAGGCTGAGCTCCCAGACCGACGCGGCACTCACCAGGATCCGGCTGCTGGGGTCGACCAGAAGCGCCTGGACAGCACCCGAGAGCCGCTCCGGATCGAACCACCACCACAGCAGGGCATGGCTGTCGAGCAGGTAGGCGGAGGGGCTGCTCACAGCTGAGCTGGCGCCGGGATCAAGGGACTTCCTTCCCAGTCGGCGAGCTGATCGGGCGGCATGGACTGGAGCAGTTCGTTGGGCTGGCTGAGGGGACCCAGACGGCTCAGACGACCGGGGAGACGCTGCGGCGCCGGCGCCTCCAGGGGCATCAGCCTTGCCCAGGGCTTGCCGGCCTTGGCCAGCACGATCGTTTCACCGGCGTGGGCCGCATCGATCAACCGTGAGAGCTGGGTTTTTGCCTGGTGCACATTCACCAGACGGGGTGCCGGTGCTGGACTGGTCACAGGGTCGGGCCAGAGATCTTGGCTAGTTTAGTCATTGACTTAGTCAGGTCTTGCTGCGCCCCACTTCAGCCCAGATAGGGCTCCAGGAAGCTCAGCGGCCGGGCCATGGTGGCCGAGAAGCCGAGGATGCCCGGGTCGCGATGGCTGTAGAGCAGGGTGTCGTCGGCCTCCAGCAGGAAGGTGCCGCCTCGCTGGGTGAGGAAGTCGTCGCGGGGGACGTAGGTGCGCCAGTGGCCCAGCACCTCGGCCATGTTGCGCAGCCGCACGGTGGCCAGCTCAAAGGGGCGCTGGAAACCGCGGCCGCCGGCCCGTGCGAAGAACGACCCTTTGATCGGCGGCAGGGGGCCCGCCTGGATCGTCTCGTCGTCGGCGATGCGCTGGGGGGCGCTGCGGTCGCCGGTGTAGCCGCGCAGCACCTCGGCCAGGGTGCCGGGCGAGCCGAGGCCGGCGCACATCAGCAGCAGGTTGGGCCAGGGGCCACCGCCTTGTTTCAGCCCCTCGTAGAGCCCCAGGTCGCGGTGCAGATCCGGCTCGGCGTCCACCAGGAGCCGATCGGGCGGGAAGCCGGTGAAGGCGCAGAAACGCTCGCGGCCGGCTTCCTCGCCGATGCCGATCGCCAGCACGGCAATGCCGGCGGCCTCCAGCTGTGGCAGCACCGGCACCAGGGCCTGGGCGTACTCGAGGCTGTCGAAATCCCCCAGCTGGCTGAACAGCAGCACCAGCCGTCGCCGGCCCGACTCCATCCCCGGAACGTCCCGCAGGCGCTCCAGCAGCAGGGCGGGGGCGGGCGGCCGGACGGCCGCATCGGCGGAGGCGCTCACGGGCAGGGGGCTCAAGAAGGCTCCATGGTGGCGCGCGCCAGGAACCCCTCGGCGGCCGCTTCCAGCGCCTCGCGCCGCGCCGGGTCCATCTTCTCCAGCAGCCGCACCATCATCGAGAGGCGCGGGTTGGCCGAAAAGAAGCCGCGGTGGCGGTCGATGAAGCGCCAGTAGAGCCCGTCCCAGATCTCGCACCACGGGCCCTTTTTGTAATCGCCCATCTTGAGGATGTAGTTGGAGCCGCCGATGTAGGGCTTGGTGGCGAACAGGCCGCCGTCGCTCATCAGGCCCATGCCGTAGACGTTCGGGCCCATCACCCACTCGTAGGAATCCAGGTAGCGCTCCATGAACCAGCGGTGCACCTCACCGGGGTGGATCTCGCACAGCAGCATCAGGTTGCTGATCACCATCAGCCGCTCGATGTGGTGGTTGTAGCCCAGCCGGTTCACCCGCTCGATCGCCGCATCCAGGGGCGGCAGGCCGCTGCTGCCGTCATCCCAGCAGGGGGCCAGTCGACGCTGGTGCTTCCAGAAGTTGGCCCCGGACTGGCGCTCGCCGTGCACCCGGTCGATGCCGCGCACGAACTCGCGCCAGCCGATCACCTGGCGCAGGAAGCCCTCCAGCGAGGCGATCGGCACGGGCTGGCCGCTCTGATCCCGGCGCTGGGCGTGCTCGAGGGTGGCCGCGATCACGGCCGCGGGGGTGAGCAGGCCGATGTTGAGCAGGGGGGAGAGCAGGGAGTGGTGCAGGGTGGCGTGCTTCTGGCTGAGGGCGTCCTCGTAGGGCCCGAAGCCGTCGAGACGCTCCGCCAGGAAGCGCTGCAGCCAGGCGGCGGCGCCGGCGTGATCACAGGGGATCCACAGGGGTCCCAGGGCGCCGGGGTGGTCGGGGAAATGGCGCTCGATCAGGGCCCGCACCGCCGGCTCGTGGGGGCTGGCCGCCACCGCCGGCAGGGGTGGCTCCACGTAGCCCTTGGGCAGCTTGCGGCGGTTCTCGGTGTCAAAGCTCCAGCGGCCGCCGGTGGGGGTGCCATCGGGCTCCAGCAGCAGGCCGAGGCGGCGCCGCTGGCGCTCGTAGAAAGTCTTCATGAAGGGCCGCCGGCGCCCCTCGAACCAGGCCCGGCTGTCGGCCACCGCTTCCAGGAACGCCGGTGAGGGCAGCACGCTGAGACGCACCCCCTGCTCGGCGCAGAAGCGCTGCAGCCGCGCCTCGAAGCCCCGATCGGCCACTTCGGCCACCCGCAGCTCGCGGCCCCGGGGCTCGTCGCCGCCGTTCAGCTCGGCCGCCAGCCGACGCCAGAAAGGCACCGCCTCCGACTCAGGCAGCTCGCCGTAGGTCACCGCCACCCCGCGGGCGACCAGCACATCGCGGAAGCAGCGCATCGCCACGAAGGTGTGCAGCAGCCGCAGGCGGTGGTAGCGCCAGGTGGAGGCCACCGCCAGGTCCTCGATCATCAGCACCCGCTGACCGGGGGTGAGCTGGAGGGGGGTGGGGGCGAGCCAGTCAGGGTGGAGCTGGTCGCCCAGGATCAGGGTCAGGGTCATCGGCTCAGCTCCATCGCCGCCGGTGCGTCTCCTCGGGGTCATACAGCCGCACCTGGCGCTCCAGATCGAAGCGGCGGGGGCTGCCGCCGAAGCTGCGCGGGTCGGAGCCGACGCCGGCCAGGTAGGCCCAGTTGCCGGTGTTCAGGGCCGGGTGGGCGTCGATCAGGGCCCACTCGAAGAAGCGGGCCCCCCAGGTCCAGGGCAGCTGGAGCTCGTTGACGAAGTGGGAGGCCACCCACTGGCGGCCCCGGTTGGAGAGGTAGCCGGTGGCCAGCAGTTCGTGGAGCTGGGCATCGATGAGCGGATGGCCGGTGTCGCCGCGGGTCCAGCGGGCGAAGCGCTCCCGGGCCTGCTGCGGATCGGCCGGTGCGGCGGGCGGGCGGTGCTGGAGGCCGCCGGGGGCGTGGAAGGCGTCGCCGTGGTGCTGCTCCGACCAGAGGAAGAACTCGCGCCAGAGCAGCTCCTGCTTCATCCACTCCGAACCCTCGTCGGCGCCGTGGAGCTCCTGGTAGCGGAGCACCTCCCGCCAGATCCGCCGCACCGAGAGCGCGCCCACCCCCAGGAAGGGGGAGAACTTCGAGGAAAACTCCGGACCCACCAGGCCGTTGCGGGTGGCCTTGTACTCATGCAGTCCGCTGGAGTCGAACAGGTAGTGCCGCAGCCGGGCCAGGGCCGAGGGCTCATCGCCCAGGAAGGGAAAGGCGCTGCGGGGATCGGGGCCGGCGGAGGCCGGCGGGGAAGGGGCCGGCGTCAGCCAGGCTCGGGGGAGCTCGTCCCAGGTGTCCCCAAGGCCGGCGAGATCCGGTGGCGGCAGGGGCGGCTCGGGGTCGCGCTCCAGGCCGCGGCGGAACGGGCTGAACACCCGTGGGAAGCGCTCGGGCGCCACCGGCCAGGTGTCGAACAGGCGGCTCTCGCGGGCGTGCAGCACCACCTCGGGCTGCACCGAGGGGTGGAGCTCGGCGAGGACGGACTCCGTGGTGCGCTGGGGGTGGTGGAGCAGGGGAATGCCCTGGGCGGCGAGGCGGGCGTGCACGGAGGCGAGGGCCTGGGCCTCCAGGCGCCGCTGGTGGGGCCCCCGCAGCCGCCGGGCCTCGGGCCGGCAGGCCAGCACCAGCAGGCGCCCGCCGCTCTGGCGCGCCAGGGCCACGGCCCGATGCAGGGCGGGCTGGTCATCGAGGCGCAGCTGGCCCTCCAGAGCCAGGGCAAGGGTGGGGCCGCCCGCCATGGTGCGTCGTTGGGGCAGCCAGCCTGGCAGGGACGGGGCGGGCAGCGCGAGGCCAGGCTCCACGGGGGACTCCGGGCCCCCTTCCATGACGGATTGCTGCCGGTCAGACCGGAGCCATTGCGCGTCTTGAGGATTGCTCTGGATTTTGTCCATGAGGGAACTTCCCGTGCGCCAATCCATCGGACTGCTGACCGCCACCGGCCTCACCGGCCTGGCCCTGGTGAGCCTGACCATGACCTTTCTGAGCTGAATCAGGAAACCGTTGGCCTCGCCGCGCTGATCGGCCGGCTCCTTGAACCAGCCCTCCATCTTCTGCAGCCGGCGCCGGTGCAGGGGCCGCAGGTCCGGGCGGTGGCTGATGTCGATGAAGCGCGACCCGTCCAGCTGCCAGATCTGGCTGGGGGCGCTGCTGCCGGCGTAGCTGGCGAACCGGTAGAGGAAGCGGTTGTCCACGTCCACCAGCAGGTAGCGGCCGTTGCCCAGCGGGACGCTGGCGCCACTGGCCCCCCCGTTGACCGGTTCGCGGCGCACCTCGAACCAGCGCCGGCCATCGGGGCTGCTGGTGAGCACGCGGGTGTCGTTGCAGCAGTGGGCGCCGCCCGTGAACGTGGAGAGCAGCACCTCCGGGTAGGGGTTGGACGGATCCATCTCCACCACCTGCAGCACCGAATCGATGCTGCCGGGGCCGATCCGCAGCGCCCCCACCAGCTGCCCGTAGCCACCGTCCCGTCCACCCGCACGGTGGCTACGGGCTGGACCTCATCCAGGCCATCGGGCCTGGGCTGGCGGCGGTTCTCCAGCACGGCCACCAAGGGGCCGTTGCTGATCACCGGACCGGGCGCCGGTGAGAGGGCCTGCAGCAGGGGCAGCAGCATCGGAGCGGGGCCTACCGGCAGCCCTGGACAGAAATCCGGTAGCTGAAGCCCAGGGCGCCAGGGTCGTTGCTGGCCCCCACCTTGAAGTTCATCTGGCTGGCCTGCTTGCCCGGAATGGCGGGGAAGGGGCCGAACATGCGGCCGGTGCCGATCGGCGGGTTCATCACTTCGTTGATCACCTGCAGATTGCTGCCGTCGCTGAACTTCATGAAGCCACTGACCGGGTACTTGGCGTTGGGGTCGGAGGAATTGGCTGTGAAGAAGAACTTGAAGCTGCTGTAGGGACGGTCGACGATGAAATCGGTGTTCCAGTTCTCCTTGCCGATTAGCTTGGCGGCCCCGACCCGCTTGGAGACGATCGGAGTGGTGCCATCGCCACCGATCGGCCGCAGGAAGGTGCAGCGCTGCTGGGCCTGGGCCGCCGTGCCGCCAGCGAAGACGAGCGAAGCGCCCAGCAGGGAGAGAGCCTGGACTTTCATGGCGAACAATCAGGAGTCCTCGACCCTAGAACGCACGGGACGCCGCAGCTCAGCGACTGCCAGCGACGGTCAGGGGTCGAAGGAGAACAGGCGCCTCCAGTCGTTCCTGATGCTGATCACGATCCAGCCCTGCCGGCGGGCCTGGTCGTGGAGTTCCTGGGTGAACCGTCCCGCCCGGGTGTCCGGCAGCCCCAGGGCCGGGCCGTAGGCATACTCGCGGCGGGCGTCATCGTGCAGCACGAGCATCGACAGGCGCGGGCCGTCGCCGGCGCTGGTGTACTCCAGCATCTGCCGGTCGCCGGTGGAATTGCCGAAGGCGGCGGTGGGCCGCCGGCCGATCATCAGCTGGATGCCCTCCGGCTTGCCGGCGTCGTTGTCGTTGAGCAGCAGCCGGGGCTCCTTGGTCAGGAAGGGCCGGCCCTGGCCGTCGTAGCCGTAACGGGTGGCGCCGGCGCTGCCGATCACCTGCTCCGGCGGGATGCCATAGGTCTGCTCGGCATAGACGCGTACGAAGTCCTGGCCGCCGCCGGTGACGATGTAGGTCTTGTAGCCATGGGCGCGCAGGTAGCGGAGCAGCTCCTGCATCGGCTGGTAGGTCAGTTCGGTGTAGGGGCGCTGCCAGCGGGGATGGCGGGCCGTGGCCAGCCACTGGCGCACATCGGCGCCGAAGGCGTCGAGGGGCATGCCGCTGAGGGCGGTGGCGGCGAGGCGTTCCAGGTCCTGGCGGGTGGTCGCTGCCCCGGGCGCCTTCTCCAGGATGAAGCGGACCTGGGGGTAGACGGGCTGCTCCACCCAGAGGGTGCCGTCCTGGTCGAAGGTGGCGATGCGCTCCCCGGGAGGCACGAAGCCCGGACTGGCGGGATCGGTGGTCTGCTGGACGAAGCGGACGATGCCGTCCCGGGCGGCTCCAGGATTCCAGGACGGCAGCGGATCGGTCGGCCGGGCGGCGGTGCCGGCCCATCCGGCCGTGCCGGCCAGCCCCGCCAGCAGGATGGCGGCGAGGAGGCCCCCCAGCAGGAGGCGGAGCGGGCGGCGCAAGGGCATGGTCGCGCTCGACGGCGGGAAATGGTAAGGATCCTGGTCGCAGCCGGTCCCGCCGGAACCGTACGCACCACCATCCGCAGAGTCGATCCGGGTGGCGGGATCGCGGCAGGCGGTGGGCTCAGAACTTGCGCAGCTCGCGGCGGATCTTGAGGGGATCGCCGGAGTGCGGCCGGTTGAAGAGCAGCATCGGCACACCGGCCACCAGCAGACCGATCGCGACCACCACCCCCCACGAGACGGGGGGGCGCCCCAGGGGCCGCCCCCGGGGCGGGAGCGGGCCGGTCCGGGACAGCACCCGGCGGCGGCGCCGCCGCGGCCTGGAGAACCGTGCCATGGAAGAACGCTCCGTGCCGGGGTGGCTCCCCAGTCTGTCGGGGCCGCTCGCCGGATCCCAATCCCCTGATTGCGGGCCCGCGGCCCGGGACGGGGTGAAAGGATCTCCGGGATCGCCCCCGCCGCCCTTCCATGGACGTTCCCGCCCTGCTGCTCGCCACCGGGGGCCACCAGATCGAGGCGGCCGAGACCCTGATCGCGGCGGGCCGCTTCATCGTCATCCTGTTCGCCGCCAGGGCCCTGGCGGAGCTGATGGTGCGGCTGCGGCTGCCGGCCATCCTCGGCGAACTGGTGGCGGGGGTGCTGATCGGCGTGTCGGGCCTGCATCTGATCCTGGCCCCGGAGCTGGGCGGCCAGCTCAACGCCCTCGCCGAGAGCACGATCGCCGCCCTCGCCCATCTGGCCCCCGACCAGGTGCGGGAGGTCTACGACCACGGCTTCAGCAACCTGCAGGCGGTGGCGAAGATCGGCCTGCTGGCGCTGCTGTTCCTCACCGGCCTGGAGAGCGAACTCGACGAGCTGCTGGCGGTGGGGGGCCAGGCGATCACGGTGGCGCTCACCGGGGTGGTGCTGCCCTTCGTCCTGGGCACCGCCGGCCTGCAGTTTCTGTTCGGTGTGCCGCTGCTGCCGGCGATCTTCGCCGGTGCCGCCATGACCGCCACCAGCATCGGCATCACCGCCAGCGTGCTGGGGGAGCTGAAGTTCCTGCGTACCCGGGAGGGGCAGACGGTGATCGGCGCCGCCGTGCTCGACGACATCCTCGGCATCGTCATCCTTGCCGTGGTGGTGGCCCTCGCGGGCGGCGAGGGCCTGAGCCTCGGCCCGATTCTCAGGCTGATCGCCGCGGCTGCGGTGTTCGTGGCTGCGGCCCTGTTCCTGAGCCGCACCGCCGCGCCCCCCTTCGACTGGCTGCTCGATCGCCTGAAGGCCCCGGGCGAGGTGGTGGTGGCGGCCTTCCTGGTGCTGTCGCTGGCCTGCTTCGCGGCCCAGGCCTTCGGCCTGGAGGCGGCCCTGGGGGCCTTCGCCGGTGGCCTGATCCTCAGCGGCTCCCGGCACCGGCACGCGATCGAGGAGGCGGTCAAGCCCCTGGTGGCCCTGTTCGCCACCGTCTTCTTCGTGCTGATCGGCAGCGGCATGGACCTGTCGGTGCTCAACCCCTTCGATGCGGCCAACCACGAGGGACTGGTGATGGCGGGCTTCCTGCTGGCGGCCGCCGTGGTCAGCAAGGTGGCGGCGGGCTGGAGCTACCTCAGCAGCGGGCCCACCAACCGGCTGGCGGTGGGGCTTGGGATGATGCCCCGGGGCGAGGTGGGCCTCATCTTTCTGGGGCTGGGCACCCAGACCGGGGTGCTGGGGCCGTCGCTGGAGGCGGCGATCCTGCTGATGGTGATGGGCACCACCTTCCTGGCCCCGGTGCTGCTGCGGCTGGTGCTGGCTGGGGGCGGCGAGGAGGGCGGCGAGGGGGCGGAGGCGACCGCCTGAGACGGCCCGGCCGTGGGACAGTGGCCCCAGCTCGCCTCCTGCCCGTGACGAACGCCAGCGATACCCCCCGGTCGGTGATCATCGGCCTGCTGATGGTGATCGGTTCGCTCGCCGGCCTGGCCCTGCTGGTCTGGGTCACGGTGGTGATGCTGGATCTCAAGCACCTCAACACCTCCGGTTTCACGTTGCCCTGAAGCCGGCGGCGCGGGCGTGGGCGGTGACGAGGCTGGCCAGGAGGGCCTCACTGCGGAGCGGTTTGGCCAGGACATCGTTCATGCCCGCCTGCAGGGCCGCTTCCCGGTCCTCGGCGGAGGTGAAGGCGGTGAGCGCCACGATCCAGGGCCAGTCCGGCCGGCCGCTGCAGGAGCGGATGCGGTGGGTGGCCTCCAGGCCATCGAGCCGGGGCATCTGCACATCCATCAGGATCAGGTCCGGCGCGAGGCTGCGCTGGCGCTCCAGCGCCTCCTGGCCGTCGACGGCGGAATCGGGCTCGTAGCCGAGGCGCCGTAGCATCAGCTCGCAGAGCCGCCGGTTCTCGGCGCTGTCGTCCACCAGCAGGATGCGAAGGGGATGGCGGGCAGCGAACGGGTCCGCGGCCGGGGGTGCTCTCCACGGCGATCGTGCCGCCGAGGGCCGCGACGAGCTGGCGGCTGATGGCCAGCCCCAGCCCGGTGTCGTCCCTGGGGGCGTTGGCGGTGACCTCCAGCTGGGAGAAGGGAAGGAACAGGCGCTCCAGCTGGTCGGGGGCGATGCCGAAACCGGTGTCGGAGACGGCGAACTCCAGCAGGCTCTCCCCAGCCTGCGCCTTCGGGGCTCCGGCCTCCTGCGAGACCTTCACCGAGCCCTCGACGCTGTCGGCATCAGTGAAGCGGATGGCGTTGCTGATCAGGTTCAGCAGAATCTGGCGCAGCCGGATGGCGTCGGTGACGATGGCCTCGGGCAGCTGCGGCGGCAGCACCAGGGCCAGGTCGATCGACTCGGCCAGGGCGAGGCTGGTGGAGGCGGCGATGGCCTCCTCCAGCAGGGGGCGCAACCGGCAGGGGGCCAGCTCCAGGGTGAGATGGCCGGACTCGATGCTGGAGAAGTCGAGGATGCGGTTGAGCAGGGTGAGCAGGGATTCCCCCGAACTGCGGGCGACCTCGAGGCACTCCCGCTGCTGGGGCGAGAGCTCCGTGGCCAGCACCAGCCCGGTCATGCCAATGACCCCGTTGAGCGGGGTGCGGATCTCATGGCTGAGGGTGGCGAGGAAGGTGCTCCGGGCCCGTTCGGCGGCCCAGCAGGTAGGTGAGCTGCAGCGGGAACTCCTTGTCGCGCAGCTGGGCCAGGGAGAAGTCGATCCCGACGAACCCCACCAGCGTCCCGTCGCAGTCACGGATGGGAGCGAAGCCGTTCATGAACGACCCGAAGTGGTCGGTGTAGGGCCCGGTGCTGACCGTGACCGCTCCGGTTCGGGCGGCCCCGCAGGGCACCGGGGTTCTGGAGGTAGTACGTGCTGTCGAGCACCTAGCGCAACCCCTCCGGAGTGGCAATGAACACGTAGGCGTCATGGATCTCCGGCACGAGCCTGCGCAGCCGCAGCAGGGGAGCGACGGCGCGGCGATAGTCGGGATTTCCCGTCTGCTCCGGCCTGGTGATGGCGGCGACGAGGGCCGGATCCATCTCGCTGGCGGCGATGCTCACCAGGTTGTGGAGGTTGGCGCGCACCTGGTGGCGCTCCAGTGGTTGGCGCTCAGGGCCACCCCGGCGATGGCGAAGATCGTGGCGGCCAGCAGCACGCTCTCGCCGCGAATCCGCTGGCGGCTCCATGGGGAAGCGTGGTCGCCGCTGAAGCCTTCCGACCCCGCGGTGCCGCCGAACAGACGGGAGAGCGGACCGGCCAGACGTCCTCAGGGCGCACCACCCTTCCTCTCTACCCGGTCGAGACTCCCGGCCGCGACAGACCCGGGACAGAGGGGGTGAGGAGATGTGAACCGCTGCCCGGCACTTGAAAGGCCTTGCCTACGTTTTGCTGAGGTGGGCAGACTCCCGATGCGCGCGAACGTGGCTCCCCGCGAAGCGGCTCGGCTGGAGGCCCTGAACGACTACCGCATCCTCGATACGGAAGCCGAGGCGTCGTACGACGACATCACCTATCTGGCCGCCCAGCTGTGCGATGTGCCGATCGCCCTGATCAGCCTGGTGGATGCCGACCGGCAGTGGTTCAAATCCCGGGTGGGGCTGGCGGTGAGCGAAACGAGCCGGGATGTCTCCTTCTGCGCCCACGCGATCCTCGGCGACCAGAGCCTGGTGGTCAGGGATGCCCGTGTGGATGAACGCTTCCGGGACAATCCGCTGGTCTGCAGCGAACCCAACATCGTCTTCTACATGGGGATCCCGCTGCGCACACCGGCGGGGGCGAAGATCGGCACCCTGTGCGTCATCGATCGAAGGCCCCGTGAACTCAGCCACACCCAGATCCGCTCGCTGGAGGTGCTGGCCCATCAGGTGGTGCTGCAACTGGAGCTGAAGCGGATCTCCGACCGACTGGCCGGCGCCCTGCAGCGCATCGACGTGATGGAGCAGCTGATCCCGATCTGCTCCTACTGCAAGGGCATCCGCAACGACCAGGGCTACTGGGAGACCGTCGAAGCCTTCATCAAGAGCCACGACAACGTGGAGTTCTCCCATGGGGTCTGCAACGCCTGCATGGCGAAGTACTTCCCGGAGGTGACGCCCCTCGCGGAAGGGGCTTCAGCCGATGGCGCCCAGGGCTGAGGCGCCCCGGACGATCGCCGCTTCCCCGCGCCGGTGGATCTCGCGGGCGTAGTCCGTCCAGGTGCCCTGGCCCCAGTAGCGGAAGCAGCTGGTTTCCAGCAGCAGCAGGTGCAGCAGGGCCTCCTGGTAGGGCTCGCTGCGCGTCACGGCGGGATCGCGGGCCACCAGGGGGTCGAACACCTGGTGGAAGCGGGCGCTGAGCTGGTTCATCGGCTCAAGCACGTTGGCGTAGCCCTCCACCCAGCTGAGGTCGTTGGTCCAGGAAGCACCGGCCATCGAGAATGAAGGATCGCCGGCCTGCAACTCGCCGATGGCCGCCGCCACGGCCTGCGGGGTGGGGGCGGCGCCGGTGCGCTGCCACACCCTGTGCTGCCCCACCGCCTGGATCACCGGGAAGGCGCCGGCGTCCACCCCGGCGGCCTCCAGCAGTTCGAGGTACTCGCTGCCGTTGATCGCCACCGTGCCGGCGGTGCCGCCACCCTCGGCTGCCAGGCGCCGGTGGGCCGCCAGGAAGGCGGGCGGGAACTCGTTCATCATCACGCCGCCGTTCTCGCCATCGGCGATCTGGGCCACCAGGGCCGGCACCGAGGTGCCGCCCAGGGGCAGGCGGCCCAGCCCCAGGGCCTCGTAACAGGGCTGCATCTGGCCCACCAGCTTGGTGTCGGAACCCTGGGTCTTGATCAGCACCGTGATCGCCGCCTCCTCGCCGCTGGAGCTGCGGGCCACCAGCCGGTTGGGGATCCGCGTCTGCTGCCGGCTGAGGCCAGAGCCGTCGGGATTCTCGACGCTGTGCTCCTGCACCAGCAGCCAGCGGTAGCCGCACTCTCTCAGGGCCTTCACGAAGGCGTGGAGCGTGTCGGGGTGGTTGGGCAGGTGCATCTCCGGCGGCGAGAAGCCCTTCACCCGCCGCAGGGCCTCGTTGCCGAACAGGGCCGCGAAATGGTGCTGCCAGGCCAGGATCTGGAGCTTCAGATCGGGGATCGGCGTGGAGGGGGCGACCGCATGGCTCCAGAACGTGCCGAGCCACTCCACATGGGGCACGACGGCGGGATCACAGGCCAGGACCTTGATCGCCTCGAGGATGTCGGTGCGGCCCATCTGCTGGAACCCCCAGAGCAGGTTGCCGGAGTAATCGAGCATGATCCGCGGATTGGCGCCCTCTGCGATCAGCTGGGGGATGAGGTCGGCCAGGCGCCGGTAGCAGTGGGCGAAGGGTTCGGCGTTGTGGTTGTCGCCCTCGCCGGGGTGTTCGAGCATGTACTGCAGGTGCGAGATCAGCGTGCCATCGGCACCCATGGGGATCGTGGGTTGGTGCATGTGCAGCGCACAGGCGAAGGCCGAGGTGATCGCCTCGAGCTGCAGGTTGGTGTGGGGCAGCGCCACGGGGGCACCCTGGTTCACCAGGGCCAGGATCTCGGCTTCGCGGCCGGCGATCGGCGGCAGGGGGGTAGCTGGCATGGCTTCGGTGGGGTGCCCGCGCGCTGGGCAGGTCGTGACGGCCAGTCTGGGGCCAGCGGCGCAGGGACCCGGCGTGCCGGCATCGCCGCCGTGACTGCGGCCGCGCCAGGCTGTCAGCATTGGTGAATGCCGGGAGATCCAGCCGTCGATGACGGCTCCATCCCAGCGCCGGAGGGGGAGCGCGGTCGTTGCCGGCGCCGCGCTCGTGCTGGCGCTGCACGGGAACGGCCTGGGCCGAGGTGGAGCGCCGCTACGGGGAGATGAGGCGTCGGCTGTTTCCCGGTCAGCCGGAGATCACCGTGGCCGAGTGGCAGGCGCGGCCCAAGGGCCGGCCGGCGGTGCTGGTCGATGTGCGCGAGCCCCACGAACGGCGCGTCTCGATGCTGCCGGGGGCGATCGCGAAGGAGGACTTCGAGCGCAACAGCGCCCGCTACCGCTCCTGGCTCGTGGTTCCGTACTGCACCATCGGCCTGCGCAGCGGCCTCTACACCAGGGAACTCAGGGGGTGGGGCTTCACGGCGCGCAACCTGGCGGGCAGCGCCCTGGCCCGGGCCCATGCCGGACTGCCGTTCGAAGCAGACGGCCAGACCACCCGCCGGGTGCACGTGTTCCACGCCGACTGGGACCTGCTGCCCCGCGGCTATGAGCCCGTCGTCACAGGGGCCTCGCAGGCAGGGGGCTCCTAGGGTCGGGAGATGGGCAGAGCAGCGCGATGCCGCAGCCACGCCACCCCCTGGCCCAGAAGCGGATCCCCAGGCTGCCGGGCTACAACGAATATCCGCTGGGGTATGGGAACGACCTCAGGCAGCACTGCAACTCGCCGCTCGGTTACGAGGTGCGGCCCACCTACGGCAAGCCCTGTCTCTCGGGCTGGATGAACATCGGGACGGGCTACTGCAAGAAGAAGACGCTGGGGATCTTCTGATCGTGAGGCTCCACGCGCCCTCTCATGAAACCGGATGGCCGATCGGCTGACACTGCTGGGCATCGGTGGGTGGATCAGAAGGAATCCTCCGTCTGGCCGGCGAAGCGGCCGGTGTAACTCTCGATGCCCTGCAGCTTCTGGAACACGAACTGGCAGATCGCCGTGCCGGGATGCACCGCCAGGGGGGCGGGGCCGAAGTTGCTCATCTCCAGCACCTGCTGGCTGTCGATCCCCGGCCCCATGAAGGGTGCGCTGATGTGCACCATCAGGCCGAGCCGCGCGAACCGGCTGCGACCCTCCAGCCAGCCGCAGAGGCCGGGGCCCAGCCGCAGCCGCTCCCGGGTGATGCCGAGCACGGTCTCGCCCGGCATGATCAGGATGTGTCGGCCCTCGGGCACCTCGATCTTCTCGGTGAGCTGCCGGTAGTCGGTGTTCTCGCGCACCTCGATCACCTCGTGCACCTTGCGGAAGACGCGGAAGGTGCCGGCGAGGGTGAGATCGAGGGAGGCGGGGCCCAGCCGCTCGGGAACGAAGGGCGTGACACCGATCGCGCCCGCTTCGATCGCCTGCAGGATCGCCTCTCTGCCGAGAACGCTCATGTCTTTCGCAGGGCACAGGCGAGGGTGGATTGTCTCAGGCGGCGGGCCTGCGGGGGGATGGTGGTGCGGCCATGGGCTGGACAGGGCGGCCCTGCCTAGGCTCGGCGGGGCCGCCCGGCAACTTCCATGACCGCACCGATCCAGGCCCTCGCCGCCCCCGGCGCCGGGCAACCGCTTGAGCCCTTCACCTACACCCCCGGCCCGTTGGGCAGCGAGGAGGTTGAGATCGCCGTCGAGAGTTGCGGCATCTGCCACAGCGATCTCTCCATGCTCGACAACGACTGGGGCATGACCGCCTATCCATTTGTTCCCGGCCACGAAGTGATCGGGCGGGTGGTCGCCCTCGGGGAGCACACCAAGCGCCTGAGCATCGGCGACCTGGTGGGTCTCGGCTGGTTCTGCGGCAGTTGCGGTGCCTGCGACCAATGCCTCTCCGGCAACCAGAACCTCTGCCTGAAAGCCGAGGCCACCATCGTGGGTCGCCACGGTGGCTTCGCCACGCGGGTACGGGCCCAGTGGCCCTGGGTGTCTCCCCTGCCGGACGGGATCGACAGCGAGAAGGCCGGCCCGCTGCTCTGCGGCGGCATCACCGTCTTCAACCCGATCGTCGAACTGGGCATCCAACCCACCGACAGCGTGGCGGTGATCGGGATCGGCGGGCTGGGTCACATGGCCCTGAAGTTTCTGCGGGCCTGGGGATGCGACGTCACCGCCTTCACCACCAGCGACACAAAGCGGGAGGAAGCGCTCCAGCTGGGGGCCCATCGCACCTCCTGATCAGCAACGAAGCTCCGCAGTGCCAATTTGCCGTCGTTCAGGGATGCCGACCAGTGCCGCATAAGGCCACAAAAGACAGTTTCCGCAGGACATCTGCTTTTATGCGTTTAAAAGCAATAACATAATGCGGAGCTTTGTTGCTGATCAGGTCGCACCTTGAACTCCCGCAACGCCGAGGAACTGGCCCGGGCGGCGAGCAGCTTCGACTTCATCCTCAACACCACCAACGCCAACCTCGACTGGAACACCTACATCGCCGCCCTCAAACCCAAGGGCCGCCTGCACACCGTGGGGGCCGTCCCTGAACCGATCGCCCTGGCGGCCTTCCCGATGATTCTCGGGCAGAAGAGCCTCTCCGGGTCGCCCCTGGGCAGCCCCTCCACCACCGACAGGATGCTGCAGTTCAGCTGCCGCCACGGCATCGCCCCCACCACGGAGTTCTTCCCGATGTCGCGCGTCAATGAAGCCCTGGATCATCTGCGCTCCGGCAAAGCCCGCTACCGCATCGTGCTGATCAACGACCTGGGCTGAGGCACGACACCATCGCCAGGTGGATGCGCTGGAGCCCCACCGATCTGCCAGGCAACGGCCAGTCCGGCCCCGGCGCAGGACATTGCCCGGCGGATCCTGCCAAACGCATGGTGGGCAAAGTGCTCACCGACAACGGGATCACCCGCTGCGAGCGGGGCACCTACGCCCTGGTGGGCGGCGAGGAACTGAGCGACGGCGAGCGCGACCAGCTGCTGGAGCTCTGCCGCCAGCGCCTCGATGCCTTCCGCCAGCAGCCGGGGGGAGGAGGTGTTTGCCCACCGCAGCCGCCACCGCACCCCGATCAGCGGCTCGGTGAAGTACCGGGTGCTCACCAGGACCAGAGGCCGCTGCGAGTGCTGCGGGGCACACGAGCACCAGCGAGCTCTGGAGGTGGACCCCATCGTTCCGTAGGCGAAGCCTTCCGCGAGGCGGTGGAACCACGGCGGTTCCGACGACCTCTGCAACCTGCAGTCCCTCTGCTTCCGCTGCAACGCCGGCAAGCGCGATGCTGTTTGCCTATGCAAGTGGGCACCACCGTCTTCCGCGGACTGCAGGCCAGCTACGCCCGGCGAGGCGGACTGCGTGTTCTGCGCGCTGGAGGGCAGCGGCCGGGTGCTGCTGGAGAACGAGCTGTCGCTGTGCATCGCCAATGCCTACCCGGTGACGCCGGGCCACAGTCTGGTGATCCCGCGGCGCCATGGGGCCGACGGGCTGGCGCTGCACCAGCCGGAGTCGAACGCCGCAGTGGAGCTGCTGAAGGAGCGGCGGGAGCAGCTATTAGCCCAGGACGCCACGATCAGCGGCTGGAATGTGGGATTGAACTCAGGTGAGGAGGCGGCGCAGACCGTGTTTCATGCGCACTGGCATCTGATTCCTCGGCGGGAGGACGATTGCGAGGAACCGCGGGGTGGGGTGCGGGGGGGTGATTGCTGGGAAGCAGGGATATTGAGCCCGAACTGTATAACGCTCCAGATCAGAAGCGGGCGGAGGCTGGGCGGCTTGATGAACCATCCCCGCTCCCGTCTTCTGTATCTGGATGTTAGACAGCTATCTTCGTCTCATCAACAGCTGTGACATGCAATTCCAAACCCAGTGCAGAAATCACCTTCAATATTGTCGCCAGCTCAGGATTGCCCGAAGAGGATAATGACTTGTATAAACTTTCCCTGCCAAGGCCAGCATCACGGGCGACTTGGCTCATGCCTTTAGCCCTAGCGATATCGCCTAAGGCAGCTGCGACAAGCTGAGGATCACCATCCTGCAGTGCAGCTTCCAAATATGCCGCTACATCATCAGCAGTGGCAAGGTGTGTGGCTGGGTCCCAGATTGTCGTGGTAGTTTTGGTCATTGGGCTCTCCTAGAGATTTCGAGCAAGGTCTTTGGCGAGACGAATATCCTTGTCTTGGGAACTCTTGTCGCCGCCTGCAAGCAGAATGACGACGGCATCTCCTTGCTTCGTCAGATAGATCCGATAGCCGGGGCCGTAATGGATCCGCAACTCTGAGACGCCATCGCCTACAGGGCGGATATCTCCTGAGTTACCAAGCGAGAGTCGTCTGATCCGGATGTCGATACGAGCCCTTGCAGTCCGGTCACGCAGGGCAGCAAACCACGCGGCATAGGCAGGCGTCTCCCTGATTTCAAGCATGCCCCACTGTATCCTAGGAGATACGGCTGCGCAACCGGCTGCTCGGCCTGTCTAACGCTGCCCCTGAGTGGCAGGCATTGAGCATGGGGTGGCGAAGCAGAAATCTGGAGGTGGCATGTCCACTCGAGGGGCTTGTTCGAAGTGCCCAAAGTGCTTGGCAGCTATTTGGAGGGTAAGCATAGACCAGATCTGTTTTTCCAGTAAAGAGTCAGAGCCTATTGGAAAACAATCAACAATTACGATTGCTCTTGGTGTTGCTCTTCAACTATTCTCCGAAGAAGCCAGCGATCATTTTCTAATGCATTCCTTCCAGTAGAACGGCTCATGCCTGTTCCAACAGGGTTGCGAGCCCAATCAGTAAGCCTTTCTGTGCTCCAGCTGCAGTAGAGATCGATTTCCTTTTCCACCTTCTGTAAAAGAAGCTCAGAGCGTTTCGGCTCCTTTACTGGCATGTCATCAAAAAAATATATGGTCTCTTCAATGAGGAAGGCAGCATCAAGGTCATTCAGACGCGGATGAGCCTCCTTCAGCTTTCTATAGAATCGTGATCGAGGGAATCTGTCAGGTGGAGTCCAGGGTTGGTTCCAATTCGGAGCACCCATTCGCGTATCCGGCACTGACCGAAAATAGATTGCCCCGCTTGACTGGCGGTCTTCGTGTCTTTGATTCATCTCGAGTCGCCCCTGCATAAGCTGATCCCTCGGCATTGAAAAAGCTCTAATAGCACCCAAGACAACGATGAACGAAAAGATGTCGGCAATCTTGGCCAAGGATAACAACCAATACAAAGCCAGCACCCAAATGGTCTGACTTGCCAATGTCATGACCATTTGCCCCTTGCGAGCACTATAAGCCTCGGAGCACCTCAAGGTATTGATAAAGGGTGGAACGCCAAGAAAATATGAAAATACATACATGAGCACGACATAGGGCAGAGCCGCCATCCATCCGTGTGCTTTTATGATGTAGAAAACACCGACCCACTGAAGCAAATTGCCAAGGTGACTCAGAAACTTATTATGCGGCTTCGTAGATGCCGCATATCCGCTAGGGGATGTGTCTACGCTCTGTGTCATGAATCAAAACCAAAAGTACTTACTGACCATAATGACAATTGAAGCTCGATAAGGCAACAACCTCTCGCTGGTATTCACTTGACAAGCTCAGAATTGTCGGCATGGTCCTTCGAACGCTGCCCCTGAGTGGCAGGCAAGGAGCTTGGGGTGGCGCAGCAGAAAGTAGACGGTGGCCTGTCCACTCGAGGGGCTTGTTCGAAGTGTCGCTTCACCTTGGTCAACAAATGAAATGCTCAACACACAAGCCACACTCAGGCAGTCAATGCAACCGCTCCAGGATCGGCGCAAAGAACGCAAAGGAAAGCTCAGATGAACTGACTACATAGTGACTACAATTGATCCGCTTTCAGCAGGGATGCATCTAACGAGGTTTGCTTGGTAGTCGCAATCCTGGCAATGCTTTGCTTGGAGTGGGTAGTACGTCATCAGACGTGAAGGGCTTGCCATCCTCACCAACAGAAAACCTGATCAGCAACAAAGCGCCGCAAGCCCCTGGCCACCCGCCAACCAGACGCTAGGTTGGTACTGGTGAACTAGTGGAGGACCCTCGCGTGGCCCAGAACAAGGTTCAGTACCAGGAGGGGTTTTCCCTCTCAGAATTCATTCAGGCCTATGGGACAGAGGAGAAGTGCCTCGCGGCCCTGGAGCTTGCCCGATGGCCCGAGGGCTTCCGTTGCCAGCGGTGTGGGGAGAGTGAGAGCTTCGGCGTGATCCACGACGACCGCCGCAAAAGGTACCAGTGCAATCAGTGCCGCCACCAGACGACGGCAACAGCGGG
>NZ_JACJSZ010000047.1 GCF_014698445.1 Microcystis elabens FACHB-917 | reverse complement strand
GGCTTCCCGCAGAGCGACGTCATAGGGCGGTTGCATGGTCGTCGGTTGGGCCCCCTGGTGGATCGGTCAGACCGAGCGGACAACTTTCCTGACAGTGGGGGGTGAAATCAGACCTCTCCACGGACTACCAACGGAGTTGAGGTAAAATACACAGATTCCTGCCCCCCCCCCCCATGGGAAAGAATCCATATTCAGATCTGCCTAGGAGTGCATTCTGGAAGACAGGAGTTGCCCAAGAGAATCCATATGCGATTGAAGGTATCTACAAGAAGAAATTCAAAATTCCGCCTAATGAAAAAATTGCAACTGCGGGATCTTGTTTTGCGCAACATATTTCTCGCCACCTCAAGAAGAATGGATACAACGTTCTAGATGTAGAACCGCCACCACCGGGACTACCAGCAAACCTGCATCAGAAGTTTGGATTCTCGATGTACTCTGCGAGATACGGAAATATCTATACCGTTCGGCAGTTATTGCAACTTGCTCAAGAGGTGGCAGGTGAGTGGACCCCTAAGAACTACATATGGGAAAAGGACGGGAAGTTTTATGACGCCTTGAGACCTGCTGTTGAACCCGAAGGTCTTGACTCTGCCGAAGAAGTCGCAGAACATCGTCAATACCATCTGTTACGGGTCAAAGAACTTTTTGAAACCCTTGACTTATTCATCTTTACGCTTGGTCTCACTGAAATGTGGGTTCATAAAGAGTCTGGAACTGTGTACCCAACCGCACCTGGAACTCTTGTTGGCGATTTCAATGAAAAAGAATATGAGTTTCAAAATGCTCATTTTGGTCTAGTTAATAAAGATATGGTTGAGTTTGTACGGGTCCTCAGGCGTATTAGAGAAGGGAGGGGGTTTAAGATGATATTGACTGTATCTCCTGTGCCATTAACTGCATCGGCAAGTGGGCGCCATGTATTGACATCTACTGTTTACTCAAAGTCAACGTTACGTGCGGTAGCAGGTTTTTGGGCAGATAAACCTTTTGTTGACTATTTCCCCTCTTACGAGATAGTTACAAATCCGAGGATGCATTCAAGTGCATTTTCAGATAATCTCAGATCAGTCAGAGATGAAACGGTTGAAACTGTCATGAGTCATTTTTTCGCTGAGCATCCATCAGTTCGCACTAGAGTTAGTGCATCTAAACCATCTCAATCACAACAAAAGGATGAGGATCATGTACAGTGCGAAGAAGCGCTGATGGAGGCATTCTCAAAGTGAAAAACATTTTGATCATTGGTTCCTCGCATGTTGGCGCACTTAAAAGTGGATTTGATCACATTGCAATACCCTCTTCTTTGGAAGTTAAATATTGTGCTTTACCAGGATTCAGATTCTCTCGTCTAACTGTTTCTGGTAATTATTTGCTATATCCTGAGAGTGATGCGGGAGACATGAGAAATTGGTTTGGTTTTGAATCTTTCCCCTGCTTGGACAATTTTGACAAGATTTTGTTTGTGCATGGACCCTGTCGTTTGCAACTTAGTTTGTATTCAAGGAATAGGAGGATTCCGAAACTTTCATCACCCGTTGTCCGGGAAATTGTCAATAATATTCGTCTCCGTCTTTTTGCTTCCTTGCTTGATGCTGTTGGACCTTCGAAATTGATCTATTTGGGTTCTCCATTGCTTTCGAACGCTTCTTTTCGCGAAGAACATCTTGATCGAGTGCCTTTGCTTGATCAGGATGATGTGTCTGAATATTGCTTGGCGGATTGTATTCGCGAAGTGTGTCATCAAACCGCTGAAGATGCCACCACTCCGTCTATTTTGCTTCCTCCACAGCATTTGCTTGTGAAGCATCAATTCAATACTTTAGATTCTTATATTCGGGGCGGTGTCAGGGTTAATGGTATATCGCGTGCAGATGGGCATGATGCTGACTTTAATGAAGATATGTCTCATGGAAATGCTGAATATGGAAAAGAAATCGCAACACATATTCTTGATTGTCTTGTAACTTGACGATGAATAGTTCGTCTAGGTTTTGTGCATAGCGTGACTTGATCCTTTTCTTGGAGGGTGCTCTTATGCCTTGTGTTTATGTTTCAAGTATCTTCTCGCAAAGTTTTTTCTATTCATGTGTGATTGAGCGCTCTTTGGGTTTTGCATTTTGCGCCGTTTATTGGCAACAGTTTGCTGTCGTCGATTGGGTCAAGAATCGAGATGGAAAACCTGCCAGGACCCCAATGAAGAATCTTTCAGAACAGTAATCTATTGGTGGACTAGTCTGGGATTGGATGAATTCGATAGTTAAAGAATTTATGCCAGTCTTAGTGATGCGTGCCCTGTCAATCCTGGATGTATGGATCTCACATCCAGTCGGTCTCAGTCGCTCCTTTGAGTTGTCCTCGACCAGTTGAGAGTGCCCCAGTTGCCCTCTTTGCGTCGTAGTGGAAGTAGTGATCCTGGATGTACTCGATTGAGGTCTCGCCTGAGTCTTGCAAGGGTCTCCTGGAACCTCCTGAACATCACCTGATCAGACTTCAAGACTCTTAATTTCTCTGATCAACCCAAAACTTCGCCGCGTTCCTTCGCTGCCCTGAGACCCTTCCTCCCCGTCGCTAGTGCCCCAGTTGCCCGCTTTGCGTCGTAGTGGAAGTAGTGCTGCTGGATGTACTCGATTGAGGTGTCGCAGTTATTGCAGACGGTTGCGATCGGAACTCCCCTCTCCAGTGCGAAGGTGATCCAGGTGTGACGGAACGAGTACCAAGTCAGAATTTTTCCTGATTTGATCTCTGCCTTCCTTTGGTTATTGGAGTCACCTGCTGCCCAGGTTGCCAGACCTGCTTCTACTAACATCTCAAGGAGTCCATCCCTCCAGATCCTGCTGCTCAGGGGTTTGCCGGTTGATTGATTCAGGAAGAGGAGATCATTTTTGTTTTTTGGATGGGTGATCTCTTTGAGTCTCTCCAGGTGTGCTGTGATCGGTGCGCTCAACTCGTACCATCTTCCTGTTTTTGTATTTTCTGCGGGGACTTCCACGACGCACCAGATTTTCCTCTCCTCTTTGCTCAAGGTTTTGTTCTCTGAGATATGGGACCATCGCATCTGCCTCAACGATCCGATCCGAATCCCAGACTCCATCGAGATCCGCATTGCCAGGTACAACATCTCTCGGTGGATTTGTTGGTGTGCTGCCCTTTGGGATTGTTTACTGCCTTTCCCTTTGTTCACGCCAAACAGAGTTGCCCGAGTGACCGGTTTATCACTCTCTTTCCCTTTGTTCTCACCTCTCGTGATCAGTTGGTAACCCAATGGTTGCCCGTCTTCGTCGTACCTGCTCTTGCCCTGGATCCAGTACAAACGTGCTGATCGTTCCAGTTGCGTCCATTCCTCTGCTGAGAGAGATGACCTCCTGAAAGACTGATCCTTGCCTGTCTTTGCGTAAGGGATATCAGGTAACTGATCTCTGGTTATGAAACCCTTTGCCAGTGCGACTTCTCTCCACATCCGCTTGATGGTTGAGAACTCTCCGTTGAGGGTCGTTGGTCTGGGGAGTTTTTGACCTTTCTTGTCCACTGCGTTCGTGGTCTCTTCTCTCCAGTGCTGGTATCCGTCCAGAAATCCCCTTCTCACAAGGTGAACTTGCTTGTTGCTGCCGCCACGTCCATCGCTGCAGTAGTTGAGGAAGTGTCTGCACTGGTTCCTGATCAGACGAAATCGTGCTGCTGTGATGCCTTCGTGGGGACGGGTCTTGACTCTCTTGCCCTCTCTCTCCAGGAACTGCTCAACCATGTCCCCGATTGTCAGGACGTTCACCACCTCCCCTCGGTCGGTTCTGGTTCGGAGTTCGATGTATCGCTCCTGTGCCAGTCCCAGTGCCTCGTCTTCCCCTGCTGGTGACGGATCGGGGTGACTGCCGTTGGGTCGTTTGAGGACGAATCGATGTTTCTGGTTCGTCTCCCTGTTCAGGAAGTGAAGATGCCACTTGCCACCCTTCTGAGGGTCTCGGTACACGTATGCGTTGTTCCGCTTGCCCCCCTGCAGGTCGATCCGATCCAGGATTCGTTCATGCCTTGCCATTGAGGGGATTTGGTGTCAAAGAAGTGTCAACACCACCGTGGGGACTGGGTTTTGCCCCCCAAGTGTCAAAATGGTGTCAATACTCTAGACTGCCAAAACCCAGTCAGGGACTGGATTCTTGTTTGACGTATCGATCTATGCCGATTACACGACGTAGGCCCTGGGAGCTGGTCTTTCGCAGGTGAATGGGACCAAATTGGTTACAGAGTGGCAGGCTGCAGCCAGTGCCCACGAAGATTCCGGTGCCGTTCTCTAAGGAAGCGCTGCCCTTACTGGCTTATGGGCTCAGGTCGAAGGACCCCCGAGGGCCTGCTGCACGAGGTATCCCCACACACACGCTTGACCGATCCTCGGCGGCGGCAGTTCCCAATAGCCTCCAGGCGAAGCAGACTGGTCGCAGGCGCTTCCTCCGCATCCCGATGCCGACGCAGCCGCGGCGGGGAAGACCGCGATGATGCTCTCCCCGGTCCATGTCTGCCTGGCACTCAGGATGAGGGGTGCTCGATGAGCGAACGCTTCTTTGAGGATCCGATCCTCAACTCCCCCTACGCGCGCCCCAGCCGCCACTGGGAACTGGACAAGGAGGGCATCCCCACCCAGAAGATCGTCGAGTACCGGCGCGAGTCTCGCCTGATCACCCCGATCCCCAAGCCGCGGAAGCGTGGCGGCAAGGGTGAGCAGGCCCAGCAGCGTGCTCTGGAACTGGATGCCCAGGGCCTCTCAGCAGACGACCAGCAGTACGAGGTCACCCAGCAGATCAACGCCATCAGGACCCTGGTGGAGGAGTGGCGCCAGGCACCCGAGAGCCAGTGGAAGGTCACGGCGGAGACCGCCAGGCTGCTCAACCACTGGCGGCACCACGAGTTCCAGGGCATCCGGCCGTTCTTCTGCCAGATCGAGGCAGTGGAAACAGCGATCTGGCTGATGGAGGTAGCTCCTCAGATAGGCAGGCGCGGTGAAGCCATCCTGGAGGCGCTGGAGGCCGCCAACGACGAGGCCAATCCCGGGCTGCTGCGGATGGCGCTCAAGCTGGCCACCGGCGCCGGGAAGACCACGGTGATGGCCATGCTGATCGCCTGGCAGACCATCAATGCGGCCCGCCATCCAGGAAGCAGCCGGTTCACCAAGGGCTTCCTGGTGGTCGCTCCGGGCCTCACGATCCGAGACAGGCTGCGGGTGCTCCAGCCGAACGACACCGAGAGCACCTTCAAGCGCATGGAGCTGGTTCCACCAGACCTTGTGCCGGAACTGGGCAAGGCCCGCATCGTCATCACCAACTACCACGCCTTCAGGCTGCGGGAGTTGATGGATGTGGCCAAGGGCACGCGTCAGCTGATGGAAGGCTGGCGGGGTGAGTCGCTCGCAACCAAGGAGAGTCCTGGTCAGATGCTGGCGCGCGTGATGAGTGAGCTGCTGGCGATGAAACAGGTGCTGGTGATCAACGATGAGGCGCACCACTGCTACCGCGAGAAGCCGCTGAGCGATGACGAGTCGATTCAGCTCAGCTCCGAGGAGAAGGCCGAAGCGAAGAACAACCGGGAAGCCGCCAGGCTGTGGATCTCCGGCATCGAGGCGGTCAGCAGCAAGATCGGCAAAGGGAAGCAGCGGGTCATCGACCTGTCAGCTACGCCGTTCTTCCTGGCCAGCTCGGGCTACACGGAAGGAACTCTGTTCCCCTGGACCGTGAGCGACTTCTCGCTGATGGATGCCATCGAGTGCGGCATCGTCAAACTGCCGCGCGTTCCAGTGGCGGACAACATCGCTCAGGATGTGCCGCGTTACCGGGAGCTGTGGAAGAACATCAAGAGCAAGATGCCCAAACAGGGGCGCGGCAAGGGCGGCAGCAGGGATCCGGAAAGCCTGCCGACGGAGCTGAAGACTGCCATCGAAGCTCTCTATGGCCACTACGAGAAGACCTTCCAGGAGTGGAAACAGGCAGGGATTGATACTCCACCTTGTTTCATCATTGTCTGCAACAACACCTCCACCTCAAAGCTCGTCTACGACTACGTCTCGGGCTACGAGATTGAAGATGAACGTGGCGATAGGCAATACCGCAAGGGCTTCTGCCCCCTGTTCTGGAACTATGATGAGAATGGCAATACAATCCCCAGGCCGCGAACCCTGCTGATCGACAGCGAACAACTGGAGAGTGGTGAAGCTCTCGATGCCAACTTCCGCGAGATGGCTGGCCCAGAGATCGAGCAGTTTCGCAGGGAGATCATCCAGCGGGAAGGGGCTGGCGCAGCCGCAAACAAACTCAGCGACTCAGACCTGCTGCGGGAGGTGATGAATACGGTTGGCAAGCCCGGGAAGCTCGGTGCTGACATTCGCTGCGTCGTCTCGGTGGCCATGCTCACCGAAGGCTGGGACACCAACACGGTCACCCATGTACTGGGAGTACGAGCCTTCAGCACCCAGCTGCTGTGCGAACAGGTGGTGGGGCGTGCCCTCAGACGCCAGAATTACACCCTCAATCCAGACACCAGCCGCTTTGACGTGGAGTATGCCGACATCCTCGGCATTCCCTTTGACTTCACCTCCCAGGCGGTTCGGGCCTCCGTCAAGCCACCACCGCCCACCATCCAGGTCAAGGCGATCAGTCCTGAGAGAGATGCTCAAGAAATTCTATTTCCACGCGTGATCGGGTATCGCGCAGAGCTGCCCGACGAGCATGTCACTGCCACGTTCACCGAGGATCACATTCTGGAACTCAACCCAAATCTGGTGGGCGCCACAGTCACCAACAATCAGGGAATTCTTGGCGAAGGCGTAAATCTCACAGTAGATCGCATTAAGGATTTCAGGAAGTCATCGGTGATCATGAATCTAGCCAAACATTTGGTCTATACAAAATATCGAGATGCGGATGAACTACCGAAGGCCCATCTCATTCCGTCCATGAAGAAAGTGGTGCGAGAGTGGATGGATCAGTGCCTAGTCTGCAAGGGAGGCACCAACCATGGCCTGCTGGTATTCAAGGAAATGGCCGATATGGCCTGCGAGCGGATGATGCACGCCATCGTGGTCAGTGCTGGGCAGGAACAGCGGCGCCTGGCGATCCTGGATCCCTACAACCCCAGCGGCAGCACCATGCACGTGAACTTCAACACCTCCAAAATGCTGCGCTGGGAGACTGACTCCAGGAGGTGTCACGTGAACTGGGCCATCTGCGACAGCACCTGGGAGCAGGAGTTCTGCCGGGTGCTCGATCATCATCCGCGTGTCCGACGCTGGGTCAAGAACCAAGCCCTTGGCTTCGAGGTTCCCTACCAGATGGGTGGCGTGGCCCATAAGTACATCCCCGATTTCATCGTGGTGGTGGACGACGGCCGGGGTGATGACGACCTGCTGCAGCTGGTGTGTGAGGTGAAGGGGTATCGGGGGGAGGATGCCAAGGTGAAGAAGAACACCATGGAGGCCTTCTGGGTGCCAGGCGTGAACAACTCAGGCCGCTTCGGTCGCTGGGGTTTTGCGGAGTTCCGGGAGGTGTTTGCCATGGAGACTGATTTCGCTTCGGCCGTCGATGACGAAGTCAATCAGGTGCTGGATCAAGTTCTGACCAACCAAAACGCCATGGAGGTGGTCTGACATGCCGAAGAAGCCTGCCAGCGAGAAGCAGATCGAGAGCTTCGTGCACGACGATGCCTCACGCCGCAACATCCCTCCTGCTGAGTTCCAGACAATGGTGCGGAACCAGGAGAAGACTCCCATCCAGGTGGCTTATGAGCGCCGCAACCCAGATCTGGATCCCCAGCTGATCTGGCGCGGCAAGGATCTGCTGGATGAATCGCCACTGGTGGCGAATGCGCCGCCGCTCTACATCCAGGAGAAGATCCATCCAAAGGTGTTGATTGATGACCTGAAGCGGCGCAGCAAGGAAGGAGTCACCGCCAAAGTCGAACAGATTGACCTGTTCGCAGCCTTCAACGGATTGCCCTCAGAGGAAGCCAAGACAGAGTTCTATCAGCATGATCAGAACTGGTCGAATCGGATGATCCTTGGCGATTCTCTCCAGGTGATGG
Source organism: Microcystis elabens FACHB-917 (assembly GCF_014698445.1). Classification (GTDB taxonomy): domain Bacteria; phylum Cyanobacteriota; class Cyanobacteriia; order PCC-6307; family Cyanobiaceae; genus Cyanobium; species Cyanobium elabens. The sequence continues at coordinate 16,667 of NZ_JACJSZ010000047.1, read as the reverse complement.
CGAGCCTGGCGGAGAGAGAAGGGCTACGAGGAAAGGTGCAGTGCATCTATTTGGATCCGCCTTATGGAATCAGATTCAATAGCAATTTTCAGTGGTCAACAACCGTTAAAGAGGTAAGGGATGGCAAGACTGATCACATCACTCGAGAACCGGAGCAAGTAAAAGCATTTCGGGATACCTGGCGTGATGGCATACACAGCTATCTCAGCTACCTTCGGGATAGACTGCACCTATCAAGGGACCTGCTTGCTGACGCAGGGTCACTGTTTCTCCAGATAGGAGACGAAAATGTTCATAGAGTTCGCTGCCTCTTGGACGAGGTATTTGGCAGCGAGAACTTTGTAGCATTAATCACTGTACAGAAAACCACTGGCGCAGGCAGCTTTGCCGGTGGCACCGATCTGTTGGCGTCCTTAAATGATTACATTGTCTGGTTCGCAAAAGACGCTAAGCGCGTTAAGTATAGGCCTCCTTTTTTGCGAAAGAACATTGGCGCTCAAGGCTCTTCCCTCTACAGCCAGTTGCAGCTTAGGGACTACAGCACTAGAGCTATGACGAGCCAGGAAAAGAAAGGAATAGCCTCTGTTCCCAATGGAGCGAAGCCATTTGGAATAGACAACCTAACCAGCCAAACAACACGCGTTGGACAGACTACCGTCTTTCCCGTAGATTTCCAAGGAAATACTTTCCTGCCGAGAACTGGGGGATGGAAGACGAATAGGCCCGGACTTGATCGCCTTCTTCTTGCCGCACGCATTGCGCGTTCCGGCAAGTCAATTGGTTATGTCAGATTTATAGATGACTTTCCTGCATTCCCTCTCGGAAATAACTGGACAGATACAGTCGGCCAGAATCAGTACGGTGGAGACAAGATTTATGTAGTTCAAACCGCAATCCGAGTTGTCGAGAGATGCATTTTAATGAGCACAGATCCAGGCGATCTTGTTCTTGATCCGACCTGTGGGTCGGGCACAACTATAACAGTTGCAGAGCAGTGGGGACGTCGCTGGATCACAATCGATACATCCCGCGTCGCCTTGGCATTGGCACGCGCCAGAATCATGGGAGCGCGCTATCCCTACTTTCTGTTAGCTGATTCAACAGAGGGCAAGATCAAAGAGGCCGAGCTGACCCACTCAATTCCAAATACTGAGCCAGTTTCCAACAAGATCCGTCACGGGTTTGTCTATGAGCGCATTCCCCATATAACGCTTAAGTCGATCGCCAACAACACCGAGATCGACACGATCTGGGAGAAGTGGAAATCCACCCTTGAGCCCCTGCGCGAACAGCTAAACACTGCAGTTGCTCAGGCCTGGCAGGAATGGGAGATCCCCCGCGAAATCCAGCCAAGCTGGTCCGATCAAGTAAAAACTCTGCATACCAACTGGTGGGACGCTCGCATCGCCCGTCAGAAGGAAATCGATGCTTCCATCGCCGCCAAGGCAGATTCCGAATACCTCTACGACAAGCCGTACGAAGACAAATCCAAGGTCCGAGTAGCCGGTCCGTTCACGGTGGAGAGCCTCAGCCCCCACCGCACGATGATTGTCAACGACGACGACACCATCAGTGATCCCCTCAAGCAGGGTGCAACCGCCGAGGGGGCCACGGACTTCGCCCAGATGATCCTCAACACCCTGCGCGTGGCTGGGGTGCAACAGGCCCACAAGCAAGACCGCATCAGCTTTGAATCGCTCGATGGCTGGCCTGGCGAATTGCTCGCAGGTAAGGGGAGCTATCGCGATGCCGATGGCACCCTTAAGAGCGCTGGCATCTTCATCGGTCCAGAGTTCGGCACCGTCACACGTGTGGATCTGGTGGAGGCTGCCCGCGAGTGTGCCGACGCAGGCTTTGATGTGCTGATCAGCTGCGCCTTCAACTACGAGGCCCAGTCCACAGAGTTCGACAAGCTCGGGCCCATTCCCGTGCTCAAGGCGCGTATGAATGCCGACCTGCACATGCAGCAGGATCTGGCCAACAGCGGTAAGGGCAACCTGTTCGTGATCTTCGGCGAACCCGACATCGACATCCTCGATGCACCAGACGATCAGATCCAGGTGAAGATCAACGGCGTCGACGTGTTCGACCCCTCCACCGGTGAAGTCCGCAGCGACGAGCCCGATAACATCGCGTGCTGGTTTATCGACAGCGACTACAACGGCGAGAGCTTCTTCGTTCGGCAGGCCTATTTCCTTGGCCAGAACGACCCTTACAAGAGCCTTAAGACCTCTCTCAAGGCCGAGATCGACCTTGAGGCCTGGGAATCCCTCAACAGCGACACGTCTGTTCCGTTCGCCAAGCCTTCAACAGGGCGCATCGCCGTGAAGGTGATTAATCACCTTGGGGATGAGGTGATGAAAATCTATTCGGTGGGGAGATGAACAAACCAATCACCGATCACCTGCTGGAGCAGGCCATGGCCACCTCCATTCGCCAGCTCATTCCTGGAGCCGAGGTGCGCCTCTTTGGCTCCCGCGCCAGGGGAGACGCCAGGCCTGATTCTGACATTGACTTGCTCATCACAGCACCCGATGGCTGGCTCGCTGAGCAGGACAGGTTTTCCCTGCTCAATCAGCTCTGGGGTGCGGTCGCACGGCCGGATGTGTCTGTTGATCTCTTGCTTCATTCCCGAAGCGAGGCAGCACGGCGTGCCAATCAGCCAGGTTCGGTGGTGCAGCAGGCCTTCACGGAAGGTGTCCTACTCCATGACCCCTCCTGAAGCCCTGCGACTGCTGAGGGTCGCCAAACGAGACCTGGCGATGGCCCGCCGTCTGTTGGATCCCGATGTGGAGGAAGCCAGTTGGGGCTGGGCCCTGCAGCAATGCATCGAAAAGCTGCTCAAGTCCTGGTTGATCACCCTCGGTCTGCAAGCGCCCCGTACCCATGACATCGCTCGCCTTCTCCTCCAACTGGAATCTGCAGGTGTGGATGTGAGGGAGCTGTTGGCCTGGCGTGCCTTTACGGCCTATGCCGTCCAATTTCGCTATGACGATGAGCCTGACGTGCTTGGCATCGATCGTGATCTCTGGTGCGAGCAAGCTCAAACGTTGATCAATCGGATTGAGCAACTCAGGCGCTGAAGCACCATGCAGTTTCTCCTCGCCGACAGCTTCCAATCCAGCCTGGACAAGCTCAATGGCGATGAGCAGAAGGCCGCCAAGCTCGCCGCCTTCGAACTGCAGATCAACCCTGCCAATCCTGGCCTGCAGTGCCACCGTCTCGACAACATCAAGGACAAGAACTTCTGGTCTGCCCGTGCCAGCCGTGACATCCGCCTGATCTTCCATCGGGTGGAGAGCAGCGTGATGCTCTGCTACGTCGACCATCACGATCCCGCCTACGACTGGGCTTCGCGCCGCAAGATCGAGACCCATCCCGTCACGGGTGCCGCCCAGATCGTCGAGATCCGCGAAACGGTCCGCGAGATCCAGATTTCCCTCCACGTCCCCACCGAACCTGCAGCCACGCCGGAGCCCAGGCGCCCGCTGTCCAATCTCACGGAGGCTGACCTTCTCAGCTACGGCGTTCCTGCCGAGTGGATCCCCGATGTCCGCACGGCGGACGACGACATGCTGCTGGTGATCGCCTCCCACCTTCCTGGTGAGGCTGCCGAAGCCATCATCGATCTGGCCACGGGCACAACGCCAGCCAAGCCAGAGGTACGCAAGCCGGATCAGGGCAATCCTTACGAGCACCCCGATGCCCAGCGCCGCTTCCGGGTGCTCACCGGCACCGAAGAGCTGGCCAGAGCGCTGGACTACCCCTGGGAACGCTGGATCGTCTTCCTCCATCCCAGCCAGGCCGACTGGGTGAGCAGGTCGTTCAACGGGCCTACCCGTGTGCAGGGCTCAGCCGGCACCGGCAAAACCGTGGTGGCCTTGCATCGCGCCGTGCACCTGGCGCGCAGCAACGCAGATGCCCGGGTGCTGCTCACCACCTTCTCCGACCCCCTGGCAGCCCTGCTGCAGGACAAGCTCCATCGGCTTGTTCAGGGGGAGCCCACCCTGCTCGAACGCCTGGATGTGCTGGCCATGCAGGAGCTTGGCGAGCGCATGCACACGGCTCAGCTCGGCAAACATCAGCTCATCGCCGCTGATGACCTCCGCGCCTTGATCCAACGCCACGCGCCTGAGGTCATCAAGCGCGTCTATGGCGAAGGGTTCGTGGTGGAGGATTTCGTCGAGATCGTCGACGCCTTCGGGCTGCGTGACTGGGGCAGCTACCGCGATGTGCGCCGGCTGGGTCGCAAGAGCCGCCTCAACGAGGCCAAGCGCCGCCTGCTCTGGGAGGGCTTCGAGGCCGTCCTCCAGGAGCTGGAGCACTCAGGCCAGATCACGCCCCACCAGCTCTTCCATCGCACCGCTGATCAGCTCCAGCGCAGCGGCGCCAGGCCCTACCAGCACATCGTGGTGGACGAATGCCAGGACATCACTGCCGCCCAGCTCCGTCTCCTGGCCGCGCTGGCGGGGACCGGCCCCGATGCCCTGTTCTTCGCCGGGGATCTGGGCCAGCGCATCTTCCAGCAGCCCTTCTCCTGGACCCAGTACGGCGTGGACATCCGCGGCCGTTCGCGCACCCTGCGCATCAACTACCGCACCTCCCACCAGATCCGCAGCCAGGCCGATCAGCTGCTCGATCCCGAGTCCCGCGACGTGGACGGCAACGTGCAGGATCGGCGCGGCGCCATCTCCGTGTTCAACGGTCCGGAGCCAGACATCCGGGAGTGCGAGGACACCGACAACGAAACCGAACAGGTGGCGGCCTGGATCGAGCAGCGCCGTGGCGAAGGCCTCACCCCCAGGGAGTTCGGCGTCTTCGTGCGCAGCGAGGTCGAGATCCCCCGTGCCGAAGCGGCTCTGCAGCTGGCGGAGCTGCCCTACGAGCGCCTGGAGCCTTCCGCTATCCGCCTCGGCAGCAAGGCCACCTTCTCCACCATGCATCTGGCCAAAGGCCTGGAGTTCCGAGCCGTGATTGTGATGGCCTGCGATGAAGACGTGATCCCCAATGCCGAACGCATCAAGGCCATCGCCGACGACAGCGACCTCGATGAAGTGGTCGCCACCGAACGGCATCTGCTCTACGTGGCCTGCACCCGGGCTCGCGATCACCTGCTGATCACCAGCGGGGATACCTGCTCGGAGTTCGTGGAGGATCTGCTCGGGTGAACCAACCCACACCAGAAGCCCTCCCCGTTGCCGAATCCGCCCGCACCATTGCTCTGCAGATGCTCAGCGAACGCGGTCGTGGAGCCGTGCTCGTCGGTGCAGCCCGCGTGGATGCTGCTCTGGAGGTACTGCTCAAGGCGTCCCTGGCGCCGCCCTCAGGCGACGAGACCCTCTTCACCACCGATCGCCCCATGGGATCCTTCGGGGCCCGCATCGCCCTGGCCCAACGACTGGGCCTGATCGACCACCAGGTGGAGAGGGCATTGCACACGCTCCGCCGAGTGCGCAATGCCTTCGCGCACTCCACCACAGTGGCCTCCCTTGGTGAGGCCAGCTATCAGCAGCCGCTCGGCGACTGCTACCGGCATGCCCGCGAAAACCCACTCTGGGAACCGCTGGAGCGCATCCTCGATGAGCAGCTCCAACCCAACGGCAGTGCTGGAGACAGCGCGGCTCCAGATCGCTTCCTGCGCGATTACATCCTGCTGATCACCATCTTGGTGGCCTTCCTCGAAGCAACTGCCCAGCAACTACCACCGCTTCAGCCGCCGGTCTCGATGGGTTTTGCCGGCGTAAGCAGAAACAGCAGCAAGGCCCCAGGTTCTTGAGTGTCCTCCATTGATGAGGGGCGCTTCGCGCAGGAATCCTCAGCGTGCTCGGCTGCGCAAGGGCTTCGCAAGCCGGCCCGCCGCTGGCGATGCGACGCCGGTGGCACTGGGTTCACGGAGCGCTGTGGCCGGCCCTTGCCGCTGGCCGCGCCTGCGCTTGTGGTCCTGCGCTTGTCCATCCGTGGCTGTTGCTTCCCCATCCCGTTCCCCCCGATCAGCCAGGGGAGCTGCTGCTGCCAGGGTCTCGCCCGAGGAGAAGCTGGTGGGCACCCTGGTCGCCTTGCTGGAGGCCGGCACCACCCCCTGGCGGCGGGAATGGGATGCCGCCTTGGGCGGCCACCACGTGAATCTGCTCTCCGGCCGCCGTTACCGCGGCGCCAATCCAGCCCTGCTCACCCTGGGCCTGCACCTGCGGGGGTCAGCCCTGCCCTACTGGTGTGGCTTTGCTGAGGCCAAGGCCCTGGGAATCTTCCCCCGCAAGGGCAGCAAGGCGGTGCATGTGCTGCGGCCCCAGGTGCATTCCCCCAGAGAATCCATGCAGGCAGAGGCGGAATCAGCGGAGGGCCCGGCAGCCGCCCCTATCCGGCGCAGCAGGGTGCCCTACCGGCCCTGGCCGGTGTTCAATGCCGCCGATCTGGAGGGCGACGCCCTCGGGGAGCTGATCCGGAAGCGCCGCCAGGCCGAAGGAGCCGTGCTGAGGCCCGAGCCGGAGCGGCTGGCGGTCGCCGACGCGGTGCTCTCCTCCTGGCCGGTGCCGGTGAACTTCGGGGGTGATCGGGCCTGCTACCTGCCTGTGCCGGATCGCATCCAGCTCCCGGATCGCACCGCCTTTCACTCGCCCGCGGCCCTCTATGCCACCTGGGCCCATGAGGTGATCCATTCCACCGGCCACAGCTCCCGGCTGGCCCGGGATCTCTCCGGCGGCATGGGTGAAGGCGGCGATGGCGGCCGTGCCTATGCCCGCGAGGAGCTGGTGGCCGAGCTGGGTGCCGTGCTGCTCGGCGACCGCCTGGAGATCGGCAGTGCCATGGCCAACCACGCCGCCTATCTGGGCCACTGGGTGGAGCTGCTGCGCGAATCGCCGCGGGTGCTGCTGCAGGTGCTCAGCGAGGCCCGCAGGGCCGCTGATCTGGTTTGCCCGGAGGCTCCCGAGGTGGAGTTGGGTTGAGCAACAGAAAGCTTCTGCCTTCTTCCCAAGCGGTTCGACAGGGTCAGCCAACAGGAGCCTGGCAGCCGCCGTCCCGTGCAACCGGCCCCTGTGAGCCGGAACGATCATGCCGGCAGCCGTGCCGAGAGATCCTCGGGCACCCTGAAGATTTCTCGCCGTCCATCCTTGCCTGGAAGCAGCAACCCACGGACTGCCAGCTTCTGCAGGTCGCTTGGGCCAGCAGGACATAGGTGAGGTCGTTTTCGCCGCTCTCGCCGAGCAGGAACGAGCTCGCATAGCGCCCCCTGGCCTTGCTGATCACCGAGGAGATCGAGACGAACTCGAACAGCCAGTAGCCCTGATGCAGCATCGCCCAGCAGAAGAGCGCCCGGGCGGTTCGGCCGTTGCCATCGCAGAAGGAGTGGTCGTAGGCCAGCCAGAAGTGCAGGGCGATGGCCCGCACCACCGGGTGGATGAACACCTTCGGGGTCTCGCCGTTGGCAAAGCGGCAGAGCTCCTCCAGCCGCTGCGGCAGCTCCTCAGCCGGCGGTGGCACATGGAACACGGTGCCGTAGACGTCATCCACCACCACCTCCTTGCCGGCGGGGCGCAACCGGCCGGCATCGGCAGGGTCATCCAGCGTGTCCTCGCTCACCAGCCGGTGCAGATCCAGCACCAGCTGCGGTGTCAGCGGCTGCTTCCGCAGCTCCTGGATGCGCTGCATCGTCAGGAAGTTGTTGAGGATCATCCGCTCGGAGCGGTCGCGGGGCGGCCGCCGGCTGCGGATCATCGCTTTGGCCACATCCCGCGTTGTGGCGGCGCCTTCCATCTGCGAGGAGGTGATCGCTTCCTCCATCAGCGAGCTCAGCAGATAGCGATCCCGGGTGGAGCGGGTGGTGACGGCCTCGGGAGCCACCACGCTGGCACCGGCCTGCCTATCGATCTGATGCAGGCCCTGGAGCAGCACAGGCGGCTGCGAGAACCGGAAGGCCTGTCCTTCACTCGCCAGAAGCGGCAGCGGGGTGGGCCGGCGGGAGAGCTTCTCAGCCAGCCACCACTGTTCATGGCTCAGCCCCTCCGGCGGCGGGCGATGGCGCAGCTCATCCCAGTGCAGTTAGGGACTCCTTCCGCCGCGGTGGCCAGGCGGGAGAGCATCGGCAGCGTCTCTTCCAGCTCCCCGCAGCGCTGCATCATCTCCTGGAGAGAAGGGGGCCTGCGGGGCAGACGGGTGGCCAAGCGCTCACCAACTTCAAACTTGCTTCAAATCAGAAGATGGCTTGACGTGACGCTCGTGGGCCGTTATTCGAGACGGATGGGGCCGGTGCCCTGGCCGCCAGATCCTGGCGGGCACCCGGTTGCGCCCATACTGGCGCGAGGCTCCTGTCCGCCGGCCTGGATCATGCCCACCGCCCGTCGAACGTCCAGTCAGTCCCCTACGGAGATCGGCAAGACCACCGCCCGGCGGTTTCCGCTGGTGCACCAGCTGATTCACTTCGCCGATCTGCGCAACTTCTATCGGGAGATGCGCGAGGCCCTGATCTCCGCCAACCGCCGCGCCGGTGCCCAGCAGGGTCTGGTGACCAAGGCAAAGAACAAGATCGCCCAGTTGGAGGCGGAGATGACACGGCTGGAGCAGGAGCGGGACGACCTGCTCGCCTACCGCCAACGGGTGGAGGAGGAGGCCAACCAGATCTCCGCCGTGCTGCCGCGCCTGAAAGGACGGTTGCTGCAGGTGCAGCAGATCGAGCAGGCCCTGGAGAATCTGGCCGACATCAAGGAGGCGGTCGACCAGCAGGAGCGCGCCCAGGGTGGTCCCACCAGCCAGTCGATCCAGGACCTCAAGCTCGCGGTGGAACGGCTGCTCGAGCGTGCCGATGCCGTGGAGTTCTTCGAGGAGTCGATCGATGACGACCAGGCCTGAGCCCCGCAGGCGCCGCGGCACACCGATCAGCGACAGCCTCGGCGCCGATCTGCACACCCTTGGGAGCATCCTCGCCACCCACACCCGCGGCCTCGACGACTACCTCCAGCGCCAGGCCGGCCGGATCGAGGAGCGCCACGGCCGACTCCTCAGCGAAACTGCCGACCTCCTCCTTCCTCCTGGTGTGGATCTCAACAGCCTCACCGCCGGGGAGCTGCAGAACCTCTGCCGAAAGCAGCGATTGCGTGGCTGGTCGAAGCTGCGCCGCAGCGAACTGATCGCCTTTCTCCAGGAGCGAGGACACGCTGCGGAGGCCCCAGCCGCTGTGGCTGTCCCCTCCCTTCCCTACCCGCCAGAGGCCAGCCGCACCGAGCGACTGCTGTTGCTGTTGCTGCGGCAGCTGGGCACCACAACTGAAGCCATCGAAGGCGCCTGGTGGGATCCCGGCCAACCGAAGCGCTGAGCAGCCTGTTTCCGTGAGCACAATGGATCGATGAGCCTCACCCTTGCCCAGCCCCAGCTGGACGCCATTGCCGTCGCCTGCCGGCAGCACCGGCTGCTGCGCATGCACCTGTTTGGCTCTGTCCTGCGGGACGATTTCGACCCCAGCCGCAGCGACCTTGATCTTCTGGTGGAGTTTCAGCCGATCGATCCTGGTGCATTGGTGGGTACCTACTTTGGCCTGGAGCGTCAGCTTGCCGCCATCACCGGCCAGCGTGTGGACCTGGTGATGGCGGATGCCGTGCGCAACCCGTACGTGCGGGCCGACATCGACGCGACCAGGCAGTTGATCTATGAAGCGTGATCCCCGGGCCTACCTGCTGGACATTCAGGAGGCTGTCGAGGCCATCCAGTCGGCCGTTGCAGGCATCACGCTGGAGCAGTACGGGCAGAGCCGGCTGATTCGATCCTCTCTCGCGCCGAGACCCTGATCTCTTTTCGCACATTGAAGAGGCACCACAGATCATCAGCTTTCGCAACAGGCTCACCCACGAGTACGTCACGGTCAACCATCAGCTGGTCTGGGGCGTGATCCACCACGACCTGAAGCCCCTGCACACCACCTGTCAGCAATGGCTTCAACAGTTGGAAACTCCCTGACAACACGGCCACCTCCGCCGATGTCCGCTCCTGGCTCATCGCCACCGAAGTGCTGGCGCTCCTGCGGATGCACGCCGACCAGGCTCCGCCGCCCTTGCCAGCCTCGTTCGCCGGGCACTGAACGGCCACCCCCGGGCAAGATGGCAGCGCATGTGCTGACGTCGATGGTCACGGCCAGGCCCCCTTCCACACCCGGCGGCGCCCCTCCCCGCGATGCCCCCCCCGGCGGGAAGCAACAGCGGGCGGCCCGCCCCGCCGGGGACTGGCGGGTGTGGGCGATCGTGGGGCTCTGCTTCGGGGTCGGCTACGCCGCCAGCCTGCGGCTGCTCAGCCTTGACGGCCCCGAGGAGCGGGGTGCCAGCCAGCGCTTCGATGTGCAGCCCGCCCCCGGCACCACGCTCGATTCCCTGCGCCAGCGCTTCGGCGGCGATGCCCGCCAGATCCGCGGCGATCTCGATCTGCTCGAGCTGGAGCAGGAGCAGCAGCAGGAGGCGGCCGCGATCGAGGAGCGGCGCCGCCAGATGGAGGAGCGGGACGCCCTGGAGCGCCAGCGCCTGCTCGAGGGCGGGGAGACCCCCCAGGCGGACCAGCCGGCCGCGCCAGGCGCCCCCGAGGCCGAGCTTCCGGCGGCCCCGGTGCTGCCGCCGCCGCGCACGCCACCGGCCCGCGAGCGGGAGGCGGCCGGCCCGGCGCCGATCGCCCCGCCGCCGGTGAGTGCCCCGCCGGCCCCCGCAAGTCCGCCCTGATCTGCCACAGTTCGGTGATCCCTTCGGCCATGTCATGAGCGCGCCGCAGTCCCTCGCCAAGGCGGCCGTGAACCGCCTGGCCGCCCGGCTGGGCAGCGGCCTGGCCGATGCGGCCGCCACCCTGGCCGCCCTCGCCCAGGAGGCCCCCGCCCGGGTGCAGCAGGAGCTGAGTCTGTTCTGGCAGGAGGTGACGATGGAAGCCGAACGGATCGAGAACGACCAGGGTGCCGAGGCCACCGCCGCTGCTGCCTCCGATGACCCCCAGGAGCGCATCGATGCCCTGCGGGCCAGGGTGGCCGAACTCTCCCGGCGCCTCGACCGGATGCCCGTCGCCTCCGATGGTCCGCCGCGGGCTCCGGGGCAGCCCTGATGGCGGCCCTCTCCCGCCTCGGGACGCTGCTGTCCCGCCTCGGGCGGTCCCTCCGCATCTGGCGCCTGGTGCTCCAGCTGCTGGCCGGCCTCTGGTGGGACGCCCGCCCCTGGACCTACCCCGGGGGCTGCACCCCCGAACGCCGGGCCGCCCGCCAGCGCCGCCGCGCCCGCTGGCTCACGGCCCAGTTCCTGGCGCTCGGTTCCGCCTTCATCAAGCTCGGCCAGCTGCTCTCGGCCCGCCCCGATGTGCTCCCCGCCGACGTGGTCGAGGAGCTGGCCCATCTGCAGGACAAGGTGCCCGCCTTCCCCTTCCCCGTGGTGGAAAGCCTCCTGGAGCAGGAGCTGGGGGAGCGGCGGGCGGAGATCATCGATCTGGAGGTGGTGCCGCTCGGGTCGGCGAGCCTGGCCCAGGTGCACCGCGCCAGCCTGCGCAGCGGCCGCCAGGTGGTGTTCAAGGTGCAGCGCCCCGGGCTGGAGCGCCTGTTCCGCCTCGATCTGGAGGTGCTGCAGCAGGTGGCGGCCGCGGTCCAGCGCCACCCCCGCTGGGGCGCCGGCCGTGACTGGGTGGGCATCGCCAAGGAGTGCCGGCGGGTGCTGCTGCGGGAGCTCGATTTCCGCCTCGAGGCCGAGCACGCCGCCCGCTTCCGTCAGCAGTTCCTCGACGACCCCGGCATCCGCATCCCGGCGGTGGTCTGGGAGCTCAGCTCCCGTCGGGTGCTCTGCCTCGACTACGTCCCCGGCATCAAGATCAACGACCGCGAGGCCCTGGTGCTCGCCGGCATCGACCCGGCGGCGGTGGCGGAGAAGGGCGCGGCCAGTTACCTGCAGCAGCTGGTGCGCTTCGGCTTCTTCCATGCCGATCCCCATCCCGGCAACCTCGCGGTCGCCGCCGACGGCACGCTGATCTACTACGACTTCGGCATGATGGGCCAGATCTCCGAGCGGCTGCGCAGCCGGCTCGGACGCATGGTGCGGGCCGCCGCGGCCCGGGATGCCGCCTCCCTGGTGGAGGAGCTTCAGCAGGCGGGCCTGATCGCCGCCGGCATCGACCAGGGGCCGGTGCGGCGGCTGGTGCGGGTGATGCTCACCGAGGCCCTCACGCCACCGTTCAGCGCCAACGTCATCGACAAGCTCTCCGGGGACCTCTATGAGCTGGTCTACGGCCAGCCGTTCCGCCTGCCGCCCGAGCTGATCTTCGTGATGCGGGCCCTCTCCACCTTCGAGGGGGTGGGCCGCAGCCTGGATCCGGGCTTTAGCCTGATCGCCATCGCCCGCCCCTACCTGTTGCCCCTCATGACCGCCAGCGGCAACGGACCCAACGAACTGTTCAGCGAACTGTCGCGCCAGGCGGCCGAGGTGGGCAGCCGCGCCCTCGGCATCCCGCGGCGTCTGGAGGAGAGCCTCTCGCGCATCGAGCAGGGGGATCTGCAGGTACTGATCCGTGCCGGTGAAACCGATCGCCTGCTGCGGCGCCTGGCCCTGGCCCAGCAGAGCGCCGGCCAGTCGTTCCTGCTCGGCGCCCTGGCGGTGGCGGCCTCCGTGCTGGCGGCGAGCAGCCGACCGGCCCTGGTGGCGGTGCCCCTGGTGCTGGCACTGCCGGTGGGCCTCTCCTGGCTGAAGCTGCAATCACGGCTCAAGCGCGATGGTCGCCTGGATCAGTTGCCCGGCCGCCAGCCGGGCTCCTGAGTCAGCGATCCGCCGACGAAAGCATCCCAGGCGACTCCACCCGTCCTGAAGGGAGGGACGGCGCCGATCCCATGGCTGGGGTTCTCTTCACGGCTGCGATCCGCTCGCCACGGTCCCGGTGATGGGGCAACAGCCGCAATCAGGTGCCCCTGTGGAGGACCTCCAAGCGCGGAGATCCGGGCCGTCCGTCCGCCACCGGGCCCGGGGGGGAACAGGTGCTTCGGACCTCAGGAATGGTTGAGGACATGATCAGCGGTCCGTAAGGCCAGGGCCAGGGCGGTGTAGCTGGGATTGGACGCACTGCCGGTTGGCAGGATCGAGGTGCCGGCGATGTACAGGTTGTCGATTCCATGCACACGGCCCTGCCCATCCACCACGCCCTCGCTCGGGCTGGCGGCCATTCGGGTCGCCCCCATATGGTGGTAAAGGCTGTAGGCCCTCTCCTTCCAGTTGGCCGAGGGATCCACCAGATAGGGACTGAGCTGAACCATCGCGATTCCGGCCGGTTCCAGACTGCGTTTCAAGGCATGTCCGTAGGTTTGCAGGGCCTGGAACGTGAGGTCACTGATCAGCCACTTCACCACAGGGCGGAGAAGTCCATAGGCATCGCACTGTTCACCCAGCGTGATGCGGCTGCCATGGAGCGGCTCGCACTCCGCATTGGCCATCAGGAAGAAACGCCCTTCACGGGGAAGGGCGATTCGATGGTCGATGAAATGGGCGGTCAGCAGGTCCATGGTCTGCGGTGTGGCGCGAAGCAACCGCCAGAGATCCTTGAAGCTCGCCCGCTGATCCTGCCCATGGCGGTTGCGGCGGAGGAGGAGGGTGCGAAAGATCTTTCTTGCCGAATGTCGCGGTGAGTCTTCGGCTTCCTGCACATCAAGATTGCCCGTCACATTGAGCAGGCCATCCCGCCGCTGCAAGGCTTGGGACAGCTGGAGTTTCGGGAGATACTTCTGGTTTCCCGGCACAAAGCTGGCAAACAGGTGGCGAAAAGCCCCCCAATCCTGGGGGATCAAGCGGGCAGCAAAGAAACCGACATGGTCCTGGTAGTAGCGTCCCACCAGATCAGCCTGGTTGCCGATCGCACAACCGCCAGGCTGCGGAGATGTCAGCAGAATGCGGGCATTCTCGATGCCGCCGGCACAGAGCACCACCACCCTGGCTGCCAGGACGGCTTCCCTGCCTTGGGGGCTGCGTATCCGTACCTTGCGGACATGTCGACCATCCTGATCGAGCCCCAGGGAAGCCACCTTTGCATGCAACAGGCAATCCACCAGTCTGGAGCTCTCGATGGGTCGGCGATGGACGGAGGCCAGGTAGGGATGGGGGCTGTACTTTGAGATCATGAGTTCCAGATCCCGGCCGTGCTGGAAGGGGGCCGTCACCTTTTCCGATCGCCACAGATCCGCATCAAACGGCAATGAGCTCAAGCCAAGGAACCGGTCGGCGGCTGGATAGAAACGATTCAGTTCCTCCCAGTCGACCGGCCACCCGTCCAGTTTCGGCAGGAAGGGCCGATGGGACAGATCCAGGGGGGTGAAGGGCAGGGCCTGGCCTCCCCAGCGCCGACTGGATCCCCCGAAGCCCCGGGCCCTGGAGGAGGCCACAGCGGAGGGCACATCGCCGCTGTTGGCTTCGGCGGGAACCGATGAAGCGGCTTCCGTATCCACCAGATCCCCTTCCTCCACCAGCAGGATCCGCCGGCGGCTGTGGGCACTCAGATGGCTTGCCATCGCCAGGGCCATGACGCCAGCGCCAACAATGCAGACATCGATCTCCTCGGGGACTGAATGGTTGGCGTCAGCGAAATCGATGAACATATCGATGAAGTCATCCGTGGATGCTTGGGTGTTTCGTCGTCGCCTCCTGGAGCATCTGACCAGCAGCCTCCTGAAAGCCTGCAGCCCTCTGGAGAAGCAGCACATTGTTGCGAATGTGGCCTGGCTTGCTGCTTGAAAAGATCACGCAACCTGTGGGGTTCTTGATCAAGGCCACAGTCAGAAGAAAATCGTTGACCAGGCCTGGACCCTTGGGGTCCTGATCGGTGAGGGCTGCCCAGCGTTCAGCGATGCCGTGGAGTGAACTATCCCCGGATTCCTGACTCAATCGCAATGAACTGTGGGTGAACAGCGGAGCCGTGCCCCGTTGGCGAAACCACTCCGTATCCAGATCGGACCATCGATCGGGGATCTGTACGACCCATGGCAGGGCGGAATGGCTCTCAAGAATGCAACGACTCTGCCAGCGGCCACTGCCGATGCCATAGTGACGAATCTTGCCCTCCTGTACAAGGGTTTTCAGGCAATCGATGAAGCCCTGATTGAGATAGCCTACATGGCATTCGTGGAGTAAGTAGTAATCGATGTAATCACTTCCCAGATGGCGCAGGCTCCGCTCCAGTTGGCTGCGGAGCATCGCTGGCGTGTAGGCGATAGCGGGGATGGCCGGCCTCGTCGGGGCGGCGCCTTCTCCAGCGGGGTTGGAGATCCCCGACACCGGTGGGGCAGCGGCTGGCCGGGCGGCAGCGACTGTGGAGCGCCGCTGGAGTGGGATCAGCAGCCGGCGGTTGACCACCCTGGCGAGTGGAATCAGGGGCTTCAGCAGTGCCGGGTGCTGAGGGGGCAGAAGCCCGAACTTGGTGGTGATGGTGAGGCGGTCGCGGCGCGAGCGGGCGAAGTGGCCGACCACGGTTTCGGCCACGCCCTGGCCGTAGAGGGGGGCCGTGTCGAAATGGTGGATGCCATGCTCCAGCGCCGCTTCCAGGAGCCGCAGCCGGCCAGAGCGGGTGAGGGCCGCACCCATGATGCCCGAGGTGCCGAAGCCGAAGCGTGATGGCAAGGTGGGTGTCACCGACTGGCGCTCAGACATGCGGACCTTCTTGGAAACTAGCAGCCCCGGATCTGCGGCTGGACGGGATCGGTGGTTGTCCTGAATTCTGGGTTGCCTGGACGCAGGAATCACCCGTGACGTATGCATGGTTGCTGCTGACCACCGTTTTGCTTCGGGGCTCCCGCATGTGATGGCCTGTGATGCTTGGTTGGATGTGTGTTTGCCCGAGTTCGTCAGGTGAGTGGCCCCACGGGTGGCCTGCCCGTCGTTCCGAGGGCTGCATGGATGGTCCTGGGATGCTCTGCCGGGCAGTGCAATACTTGGCAGTGAAAATTCCCATGCCCTGGCCATCACGATCAGTGCTCTTCTGCGGTCGTTGCAGGCTTCGCTGCTGGCGCAGGGTGTGGAACTCCGGAAGGTGCCGGCGCACCAGGCCAGCCAGCTGCCCGTTTTCCAGCTGGCGGCGAATTTGCTGATAGCCCAGAGGCAGCCCTCACTTTCCTTCATTCAGGTGGGGCCAATGATGGTGTTTATGTGGATCCCCTGCACAGCTATGTGCAACGCTTCGGATGGAGAGGGATCCTGGTGGAACCCCAGCCGGATGTGTTCGCTCGCCTGGTGGAGAACTACCGCGACCAGGCCGATCGGCTGATCTTTGAGAATGTGGCGATTGCCCCCCGGGATCGTCAGGTTGTCCTCTATCGCGTGCCCGGCCTCACGGCGGTCGCCGGCCAGGGCGGTGTGGCTGCGCACCAGCTGGAGCGTGTGCTGGCTACGACGGGGAAGTGCTGCAGGCGATCGACCTCTGCCGCCACCGGCCGCGGCTGATCCAGCTCGAGCATGGCCACATGGCCCGAGGCGACCTCGATGCCCTCGAGCGACGTTTGGCGGGCCACCACTACCGGCTGCTGTACGGAGCCCGGTTCGCCGATAGCCTGGCCATGCCGGCGGAAATGTTGGCTCAGCTGGCCTAGCCCCTCCCCCGCGGCCCCCGGTCCTCCACCCCGGCGTAGACCGCCTGGCTGCCCAGCTCGTCCTCGATGCGCAGCAGCTGGTTGTACTTGGCGACGCGGTCGCTGCGGCTGA
>NZ_JACJSZ010000046.1 GCF_014698445.1 Microcystis elabens FACHB-917 | reverse complement strand
TCGATGGCGGCGATGACCGAACGGATCGCCAATGCCGTCTGCTGCTGTATGCCTTGCACCGAAAGGGAGCTCAGGGTCGCGGAGGCTTATGGGTAATCAAGTTCTTTGTTGGGGGGACTTACTAAGATTCGATCACAGAATAAAGTGATCAGTCGACTACTCAGGAAGGGCCCGAAAAACTGCGTAGGCATTTCCATGGCCTGAAGCCACGCCAAGTCTTTTATGATACCGGTGCTCAAATTTTCGAATATCTCAGATATCAAAAGATGATGTTTTTCTTTGGTTTGCCGGAGCCGGTGCATTCTCGGTTTGTTACACATTTTTTCGGTATCACCCGAAACACCCTTAATCCTGATGACGTGCATGGGGGAGGCGGATTGCCAAAAATAAAAGATGTAGTGAAAGAGCGTCTAATGAAGGTATACTGCGAGGAAGTGCCTGATGTTTAGAGTCTACCAGCTTTCGTGGCTCGTAAAGTCTGCACTTCTTTTCACTCTGTTTTTCGGCTGAGATTGGCCATGGATGGCTGGGAACGCGAAACTTTCGACATGTTCGACATCAGCTTCGGTGGCAAACCCCATCCCAAGCCGCTGCTGATCCTGTAGGACGGGGAGGGTTATCCGTTGAGCAAGAACTCCGTGCAGCCTGATTGTTATGAGATTCAGGATGCTCATTGTTCCAGACATCTATTGATCCATGCCATTAGCGGCCGTCAAGGCTGAGAGTGTCTCTTCGAGAAAACGCTTGCCCCAGCGTTCATCGGGTTCCAGGTGATTGCCTTCGGCCCATTCATTCCAGGCGTTGATGAACACCAAAGGTTCTGGAAGGTTGTACGCAGGTAGGCGCTCGAGCGTCCGTTTCAGCCAGTTTCCATAGCGTTCCGGTGTCGCGTCCTGGAGAATGATTCCCCCCCATCGCCGGCGGGCGGTGTTGTCCCAGGAAGGAGTGACACATGGGAAGCGGGGATAGGCAGGAATGGGCCTTGAAAGGGCAGCCTCACAGACCTTCCGGTAGTCGACAACCCGGTGGATTTTCTTCCCCGGGGATTCGTTCTTGAGTTTCCCCTTGATCCTTTCGCGCAGGCTGGTCCTTTGGGCGCTGAGGGTGGCCAGCATGGGCCAGCAGGGTTGAAACTCCACCGCAGCATCGAATCCGAAGTGGTGCGGGTCGCGGATCTCACTCTCCTTGGATTCAACGGAAACGAGATAGAGATCGCCCAAGCCATGGCTGCGGGTGACGGATTGCCAGACTTCTGCCGTTCGGGCTGGATCCGGCAGGGCGCTGGCGCGGTAGACGAGAAACAGGGGCTTGCCGTCGATCCGGATGTAGCGAGGATCGCTGAAGGCCGACAGCAGCGATTCGATGTGCTCGAGGTCATCCTGCTCGCTGTAGATCTGCTCGAGAAGAATTTCATCGTCAGAGCCGTCCCAGCGCCGTGTCCAGTTTTCATTGGCCCAGCAGAGGCAGAAGGGAAAGTCCGGTTCTCCTGAGGCGAGCACGTCTTGGAAGGGCCGTTGCAGCACCCGGCGCCCGTTGAACCAGTAGTGGTAGTAGCAGAAGCCATGAAGGCCGTAGGCACGAGCCAGGTCTGCCTGGGCCTGACGGGTTTCGGGCAGGCGCAGGTCGTAGAACCCGAGATCAGCAGGCAGATGGGGTTGATAGTGATGGGCGAACAGGGGCCGAGCCTTGGCAACGTTCCTCCATTCCGTGAACCCCTTCCCCCACCACCGGTCATTCTCGGGAATCGGGTGGTACTGGGGAAGGTAGAAGGCTATGGCCTTGGGCAGGTGCACGAATCACATGGTATTGGCATCCCCTATTCTAGTCATTGTAGGCAGTATATTATTGTGAATCAATTGACGAACTACTAGATCTCCATATTATGGGCCTCGGCGCAAAGCGCAGGTAGTATCATTGAAGCCGTGATGGGCATTGAGGACTTCAAGTGACGGGCCTTCTTGGGTTTCCGAGCCAGAATGTCTTTCTCGCGTTGCTAAGGCATCTGATTTCTGGTAGCGCCGATTTGAAGCTCCAAGCAATGAATTCTCAATTTTCTTCTTCGCTGCTTAGGCCAGGAGTCGTTCTTGCTGGGCTGTCGCTCCCTTTTTTTATCTGAACGTTGACCATTCAGCGTCGATCACCCCCAATGGCTCCTTTGTTGTTGAACAAATCTCATCCATACTTCAGTGTGATTGTGCCAACCCGCAGTCCTTGCTTGGAGGCCTTGGAGGTTTGCTTGGAAAGTATTGCTGGACAGACTCATCACGACTGGGAAGTTATTGTTGTTGATGCCCAATCCCCTCTGAGCGCTGATGTAAAAACCCTTGTCAGTACATTTTCGCAAACACGTTATCTGAGCGATACTAATGGTAATGGGGTATATCCAGCTATGAACCTCGGGCTTGCTCAGTCACGCGGTGCTTGGATATTGTTCTTAGGTCACGACGATTGCTTATGCGATCCTACAGTCTTTGAGAGAGTTAAGGCCCATATTGGCATGAGAAGATGCTGCTTTTGGAGGCAAGCGTATTACGGCGATGTGTTGATTCAGGGAGATGCTGGATGGGCCATGGATGGGGATGTCTACGCTGGGAGGTTTAATCTATCATCTTTGCTTAGACGAAACATCTGTCATCAGGCCATTTTTTATCGAGGCAGAAACGCAAGGGAAAATAGATATGGCTATTCGGATGCTCACCCTATAACTGCCGATTGGGATTATAATATAAGAGCGTGGACGTGCGGAGGATTCGGTTATTTCCCAATCTTGGTCTCCGTCTTTCGAGGTGGGGGAGCGTCTGCAGCGATGCAGTACGATGGCTTTACAGGCCTTCGAACATTGTCTTGGAGATATTGGAGAGAGAAGAGGCCTAGAGTTCTTGCATTCATAACTCTTATATATTGCTGGCTGGCCGCGAGGCTGTGCCGTTCTGCTCGATAAGAGTACTATAGTAAAGTTTAGTAGATAGACTTGCCATGTCTCTTCGCATCGAATTGATGACGCTTCAACTGGATGACTGTCACATGAACGATCGCCGTCAATCAGGCTGAGTTGTTTATCATATATTACCTCCCACTTACTTCACATGAAGCACCTCTCCTTTGGTATTCGAGATCGCATCAAGCGACGACTTCAAAAAGCAACTGACCGCTATAGAGTTCGACGCATGCTTGATTTCAGCGCTATGAATCGTATCCATAACATCAATAAGGCGAGCCTAGAGTTGGTCAATGAGTGGATATCCGATGAGGTATGGTCGGATTCCGTTTATCAATATGGTCTTCCAAATGAGATTCGACATATCATTGATTGCGATATTGGTTCTAGCCCTACAACCGATGCCCTGCTGGCCCTGAGTTCGATGCTCACTAAGCCCGTGAGCTATCTTGAAATCGGTGTCTCTGTCGGGAAAAACTTTTGGCAAGTCCTGAATTATTTAAGTAACTCAACTCTTACTGGCTTCGACATTGAGGAGATTAATCCTGTACTGAGAGAACGCTTGCAGTATGCATCTCGTGTAGAGTTTCCAACATTTCAGGAATCACTGAAAAAAACACCCTCAAGCCTGACTAGACTCAGCTACCCTGCTACCCAGAACCAAGTACATTATTTGTGTGGAGATATCTTTGATTCAAGAGTATGGGAGCAGCTAAAAAAGCAAAACTACAACCTGATCTTTTCAGATGCCTTTCACTCGGCTGATGCACTGTATATCGAATCTGCTCAAATTATTAAGAATGACCTGATAGATTCAGGGACCGTCATCATCATGAGGGATGAGCTTCACAATGACATGGAACTTGCCTTCCGTGGTATCTGCAAGGACCTATGCGCATATAGATCTCACCATAAAAATGTTTGGTTTATGGCATCTTTAAAGGGTTGGCTTGGCGATAATTGGGAAGACCACCCAATTGGTTTCTTCATCAGCCAGCGAAAATGACTGAATTCATCCGGGCCGTTCTCAATGAGGCAACCTGCCCAGTCTGCGGGAGTCAGTCTGATCAGTTGGTTGATCTGGCAGAGCCTTTCCTCAGGCAATCTTTAGGGCAGTATTTTGGCGAAACGGTCTCAGCCGCTGTCGAGGTTGGAAGTTACAGGCTTCTACGTTGCCGACAATGCACCTTAGAATTTGCATCTCCAATGCAGGCTGGTGGATCAAGCTTCTATCATTGGATTACTGCAAAGCCTTCTTATTACCCGAATGATAGATGGGAATGGGGAGAGGTAAGGAACTGGTTATCCAAGCAGTCGAGACCGTTGCGGCTCCTTGAAGTTGGATGCGGATCGGGAGCTTTCCTCTGTTCGCTTAAACCTATTGAACATGTTAATGGAGTCGGGCTCGACACAACTGCTGCTTCCGTCGTGGCCTGTCATGCGAAGGGCTTGGAGGTCTACGACACTCCACTTGAGCAGATCACAATTCCCTCTGAACAGATCCCTTCTGCTTTCGATGTCATCGTTGCCTTCCACTGCCTTGAACATGTCCCGGATCCGAAGGGATTCATCGCAAGCATGGTGAAGCTGCTAAAGCCTGGGGGTCGAATATTTTTAAGCACACCCTATTCACCCATGTCCTTCGAGCATATTTGGTTTGACCCTCTCAACCATCCTCCTCACCATCTTTCAAGATGGAATAAGGCTTCTTTTGAGGAATTAGCGAAACAACTAGATCTTTCTTTTTCTTGCCTGTTGGCTCCTGCGTCTTCTTTTATTGATCGGGTTCTCGAGTCTCTTAACTTATCAATCTATGGCCCCCAGAATCTGCAGAGATACCGCAAACTGGTTTCCAAAGTTGTCTCGCATCCATTGCTCGCAGGGAAGGCTATTGTGAGCCAGCTAACCCGTGAATTGGTCAACGGTTCTACGGCGGGTAATGTTGTGTTAGTTGAGTATGGCTGCGAGTTACCCGACAGTTGAGCCCCCGGATGATGCCTAAGGACGCATTGAGAAAGGTGCACTTGGTGAGTTATGCGACTGGCAGATTCAAAGTAGTCCGGAACAATCTGAACGATTCTGCCAGGGAATATGGTATTGATAATATCGTTTCCTACGATGACTCCGATCTTCATTCAACCGACTACTATCTGCAAAATAAGGAAATTTTGGATGAAGACTGTGGTGCTGGCTACTGGGCGTGGAAGCCCTATTTCATATTATCTACCTTCAGACGTCTGCGAGATGGGGATATTCTTCTCTATTGCGATGCAGGCTCTTTGCTTATAGGTTCTCCTGAGCCACTCTTAAAACTAGCGGCAAGACATCCCAGCGGCATTATTCTTTTCGATGCGCGACCCCTCAAGTGTCGCCAATTCACAAAGAGAGATTGTTTTGTGCGAATGAATTGTGATAGGCCAGTTTTTTGGAATGCGAATAAGATCATTGCAACAGTCCTGCTGGTTCGCAAGTGCCCCCGCGCCGTTGTATTTCTGGAGGAATGGTTGTTCTACTGCCAGGACCGTGCCATCATTTCTCATGATCCCAATCTGGGCGGTCTCCCCGACTTGCCGGGCTTTATTCAACATCGAAATGACCAGTCCATTCTCAACGTTCTAGCGGTGAAGTATCGGCTGGAGACGTTTCGTAACCCCACTGTTTGGGGTAACTTTCTCAAGCTTCCTTCATTTCGAGTTCCAGGTGAGCCTGTCCTTTCGCCATATAACCTCTTGCCTGAGATTCAGTCTTATTCGCCGAGACCTCAAAGAAATTCTCCTTACGGTACCATCTTTGAAATCAATCGGAGCCCCAATCTCCAGGCTAAGCCCCCTATGCCTGTCGACGTCTTGTCTCGTGCCAGTCAGGGCATAGATGATGTCGGTCTTGTTGCCCATGTCTGCAGATTCATTGCGGTAAGTTCTAGAAAACTCTCCCCAAGAAGATTCTTTGCCAGGATGAAGCGCATCGTGGGAAGCATTAAGCGTTGGCTTGTGCATTGAGGTTTGCCAAGAGTCAATCGAAGTTGCCTGGCCAATCTTCAAGAGACATCCTTCAAGGGATTGAGAATTGGCAGAGGCAATCAAGCTTGGTTGATCCCACTAGCATCGATCAGCAGAGAAACCATTTACTGTTCGTTGGCTGCTGCCCGTCGGAGATTCCGCATCGAAACTTGCGGACTGGCTGATCAATCCCTCCTGTGCCTGCGGTAGTACCGCAGCACCTCCTTGGCCACGCTGCGCGGTTCGTGGCGCAGCGTGGCACTGGGCCGGCTGCCCTGCAGCGGCGCCAGAATCACCTCATAGCCCTGGCTCTCCAGCTGGGTGGTGTCGCAGGTCACCGGTTCGGCCCCCCGCAGCCGGTAGACATCGAGCAGGCTGGAATCATCCAGTTCCTCCTGGGCCAGCACGGCCGTGAACAGACGCTGCTCCACCCCCAGGCTCGCCAGCTGGGCCTCGATCGCCCGCAGGTGGCCGCCCACGTCCAGGCCGTCGGTCTCCCCGGGCTGGGTCATCAGATTGCAGATGTACAGCCGTGGCGCCTTGCTGGCGCTGATGGCGCTCACCAGCTCCGGCACCAGCAGGTTGGGCAGCAGGGAGGTGTAGAGGCTGCCGGGCCCGAGCACGATCAGGTCGGCGTTGGCGATCGCCTCCAGGGCCCGCGGCAGGGCCGGCGGCCGCTCCGGGGTGCAGCCCAGGCGCACGATCGGGCAGGGGGCATGGCCGATCTGGGATTCCCCCTCGATCCGCTCGCCGTTCTCCAGTTCCGCCCACAGGCGCACGTCGGCGTTGGTGGCGGGCACCACCTGGCCCTGCACCGCCAGCACGCGGCTGCTGGCGATGATCGCCGATTCCAGGCTGCCGGTGATCGCCGTCAGCGCGCTCAGGAACAGGTTGCCGAAGCTGTGGCCCTCCAGGCCGCTGCCCGCCTTGAACCGGTACTGGAACAGCCGGGTGAGCAGCGGTTCCTCCCGCGCCAGGGCCGCCAGGCAGTTGCGGATGTCGCCCGGGGGCTGCACCCCCAGCTCCCGCCGCAGCACGCCGCTGCTGCCGCCGTCGTCGGCCACCGTGACGATCGCGGTGAGGTTGCTGCTGTAGCGCTTCAGGCCGCTCAGCAGCGTGGCCAGGCCCGTGCCGCCGCCGATCGCCACGATGTTCGGTCCGCGGTTCAGGCGCCGCTGGGCCAGCAGGGCATCCACTAAAAGTGTGTCCTTCTCCGGGGCCAGGGCCTGCTGGATCGCCCCGAAGCTGCGGCTCTGGCCCAGCCAGATCAGGCCGCCGCCGATCAGCAGCACCAGCGGCCCGGTGATCCCCCGGGGCATCACCTGGGTGAGGCGGGCCAGGCTCCACTTGATCGCTTCCAGGGTCCAGTAGATCGGCTGCAGATCCGCCCACACCGCCGCCCCCAGCAGGGCGATCACCAGCCCCAGCCCCGAGGTGATCATCCAGCGCTTCACCACCAGCCCCGGCTGCAGCCAGCGGGCCGCCCGCCGCGAGCGGCTCATCAGGTCCTGCTGACGCAGATCGCCTCGGCCCACCCAGCGGGGGCGCCCCGGGCGGGATCCGCCCCGGCGCCGGCGGGCGTTCGCAGCGGGGTCTCGAACCGTCAAGGGCAGGGCGTGGCGACGCGGCACAGTCCAGCGGAACTGTACGGATGAAAAGCCCGTCCTGAACCGGCAGGATGGGAGCCGGGCCCCCGGGGCTCCCTCGCCGTGGTTCCTTGGCCTCCAGTCAACTCGCGCTGAAAGTTCCCCCGGCCATCCCTCCGGTGGCCCAGATGGAGAACCTCAGCATGCGCTGGGGAGCCAACCTGGTCCTCGACCGCGTCGACCTCAGCCTCACGCCGGGCGAGCGCCTCGTGGTGGTGGGGCCCTCGGGGTCCGGCAAGTCCACCCTGCTGCGGCTGCTTGCGGGCCTGCAGCTGCCCACCTCCGGCCTGTTGCACATCCACGGCGAACCCCAGACCTACCTGCGTCTGGACCAGCGCCATCCCCCGGACGTGCGCCTGGTCTTCCAGAACCCCGCCCTGCTGGCGTCGCTGTCCGTGCGCGAGAACGTCGGTTTCCTGCTCTATCGCTTCAGCCGTCTGGGGGAGTGGGAGATCGCCGAGCGGGTGGATCAGGCCCTGCAGGCCGTGGGGCTGGCGGGCATCGCCGATCGCATGCCGGGCGAGCTCAGCGGCGGCATGCAGAAGCGGGTGAGCTTTGCCCGCGCCCTGATCGACGACCCCACCCTGGCCTCGGCCCGCACCCCTCTGCTGCTCTTCGACGAGCCCACCGCCGGCCTCGACCCGGTGGCCTGCACCCGCATCGAGGACCTGATCGTGCGCACCTCCCGCATCGTCCATGCCTCCACCCTGGTGGTAAGCCATGTGATGAGCACGATCGACCGCTGCGCCGAGCGGGTCGCCCTCCTCTACGACGGCCGTTTCCGCTGGGTCGGCTCGGTCGAGGACTTCCGCAGCAGCACCAATCCCTATGTGGTGCAGTTTCGGAGCGGTAGTCTGCACGGACCGATGCAGCCGGCCGAGAACTGAGCCCATGCGCCGGAGTGTCCGTGAAGCCTTGGTTGGATTCTCCCTTCTTGCGGCGATCGCCAGTGGGCTGGGCCTGTGGTTCTGGCTGCGCGGCATCTCCCTGAGCCGCGACACCTGGACGATCCGGGCCAGCTTCGCCGATGCCGGTGGTCTGGCGGTCCGCTCCCCTGTCCGCTTCCGGGGGGTGCTGGTGGGCAACGTCCGCAGGGTCACGGTCACCGACGCGGCCGTGGTGGCCGACCTGGAGATCACCGACCCGCGCCTGCGCCTGGGCAGGCCCCTGGTGGCCCGGGTCAGCGCCTCCTCCCTGCTCGGCGGCGATGCCCAGGTGTCGCTGCTGGCCGGTGGCACTCCCTTGCCGGCCAGCCTGCCGGGGCCGCGGGACCGCGGCTGCGACAACACCCGCATGGTCTGCAACGGCGGCAAGGTGACCGGCGTCGCCGCGGCCAGCCTCGATTCCGTCACCGAGACGGTGCAGAGCCTGCTCAACCAGGCCGAGAAGGAACAGCTCGTCCAGCAGATGGTGGCGGCCACCGCCGCCTTCTCCAAGACTGCCAGGGAGACCGAGAAGCTCACCAAGAGCGGCCAGGTGTTCCTCACCGATGCCCAGGAACTGGTCACCCAGCTGAACCGCTCCGCCGGCAAGGTGGATCCGATCCTGAGCAACCTCAACCACGCCAGTGCCGATGCCGCCCGGGCCACCAAGCACGTCGGCAACCTGGCGGCGGCCCTCGACAACCCCAAAACCGTGGCCGATCTGCAGGCCACCCTCACCAACGCCAAGCAGCTCACCGACCGCTGGTCCGCCGTCGGCGGCGATGTGAGCAAGCTCACGGGCGATCCGAAGTTCCTCGACGGCATCCGCAGCGTCTCGATCGGCCTGGGCAGGTTCTTCGAGGAGCTCTATCCGGCCGAGGTGGATGCGGCCCGCGTCCGCAAGGCGCGGGAGGAGGCTCGCCGCCAGGAGGCCCGGGCCACCCGCCAGGCCGCCCAGGACCGGCTTGCCCCCACGGTCAGAAACCGTTGATCGCCTCCAGGGCGATGGCGGCGATGGCCTGGTCGCTCGCCTTGGGCAGCTGCACGTAGCGGCCGCCGGCCGCCTCGGCCAGCTCCCTGCCCATGCCGCTGCCGATGAACTTGCGCTCGGTGTCGATCACCAGCAGCCGCAGCCCCAGGCTGCGGTAGCGGCCGGCCACCTGCCGCAGCTCCTCCTTGAGGTCCACCGGTTCCTCCCCCTCCAGCACCGGCTGGCCCAGGGAGCGGCTCAGGTGCACGTTGCCGCGGCCATCGGTGATGGCCACCACCACCACCTGGCCCAGGTCCCCGGTGGCGAGGGCATTCGCCCCCACCCGGGCCGCCTGAGCCAGGCCATGGGCCAGGGGTGAGCCGCCGCCGCAGGGCATCGACTCCAGTCGGCGGCGGGCGGCGGTGATCGAGCGGGTGGGCGGCAGCAGCACCTCGGCCTGCTCGCCGCGGAAGCTGATCAGGGCCACCTCGTCGCGGTTTTCGTAGGCCTCAGTGAGCAGGCGGATCACGGCCCCCTTGGCGCTCTGCATGCGGTTCAGGGCCATCGAGCCGCTGGCATCCACCAGGAAGATCACCAGGGCGCCGGCCTTGCGCTGCAGCTGCTTGGCCCGCAGGTCCCCCTCCTCCACGATCACCTTGCGGTGGGGCTCCCGGGCGCGGCGGGCCTTCTGGTAGGGCGCGGCGGCCCGCAGGGTGGCGTCGATGGCGATGCGGCGCACGGGGCCCCGGGGCAGCATCGGCTTCACGTAACGGCCGCGGCTGTCGCTGAACACCACCGCCCGGCTGCCGCTGCCGCCGCTCTTGGCCTTGGCGGCCGAAAACAGCAGCAGGTCGGGGTCGATGGCGGTGGCCTCCGGGTCCAGCAGGAATTCCTCCGGGATCTGGGGCGGGGCCTGGTCCTGGGGGCTGTCGTCCTCGTCGTCGTCCGGCTCGTCGGGGTCCTGGTCGTTCTCCGGCGGCTCGGGCTCCTCGGGGGGCTGCTCCCCCTGGGGCGGCGGTGGCGGCGGCGGCTCCATGGGCTGGTCGGGATCCGGGGGCGGCAGCTGCAGGGCCCGCGGGGCGATCACCAGGCGCACCGCCACCTGCAGATCGTCCGCGTCCACCCGGTCGCGGCCGGAGAGGGCCGCATGGGCCCGGGCCACCCGCACCGCGTAGAGCTCGGCCCGGTGGCCCTCCACCCCCCCGCGGACGGCCTCGGTGACCAGGTAGCGGATCTGCTCCCGGTCGATGGTCACGTCCGGCAACCACTGGCGGGCCAGCAGCAGCTGGGTGGCCAGGGCTTCGGTCTCCTCCTGCCAGCGGGCGCCGAAGGCGCTGCTGGAGGTGCCGTGGTCGAGGGCCGAGCGGGTGATCGCCACCCGCTGGTCGGTGTCGAGGAGCTGGTTGGCCGACAGGGCGATGGCGAAGCGATCCAGCAGGTGGTCGCGCACTGCCCCCTCCTCGGGGTTGTAGGTGGCGATCAGCAGGCAGCGGCAGGGGTGGGCAAGGCTCAGCCCCTCCCGCTCGATGCGGTTCTCGCCGGAGCCCACCGCCGCCAGCAGCAGGTTGGTGATGCCGTCATCCAGCAGGTTGAGCTCGTCGACGTAGAGCACCCCGCGGTGGGCCTCCGCCAGCAGGCCGGGCTGGAACACCGCGGCGCCCGCATTCAGGGAGGCGGCCACGTCCACCGAGCCGATCAGCCGGTCTTCGGTGACGCCCAGGGGCACCTGGATGAAGGGAGCCGGCATCACCCGGGTGGGCAGCAGGGCCTGCGGATCGGCACCGCTCGGATCGCCGCCCAGTTCGGTGATGCGCCGCCGGGTGGCCGCGTCCCATTCATCGGGCCGGGAGGGATCGATGGTGAGCGCGGTCGGGTGGGGCTGTTCGGCGCCAGGACGGCCGAGATTCAGCACGTCGATCGGCGGCAGCAGGGCATGGAGCCCCCGGGCCAGCACCGACTTGCCGGTGCCGCGACCGCCGGCGATCACCACACCACCCAGGCCGGGGTCCACCGCCGCCAGCAGCAGCGCCAGCTTCAGGGTGCCGTGGCCGGTGATGGCCGCCAGCGGAAAGCTGCCGGTGGGGGCGGCACCGGCGGGCGCGGCAGGGGACCCGCTGACGACCATGGGGCAGTGGCTGGGTGGGGGTGGGGGCAGTCTCGCCGACCGGGTGGCCGCCACGGCCTTGGCCCGTGTCCATCCGTCCTGGCCCGTGTCTATCCGTTCCGCCAGCTCCAGAGCAGACCCTGAAGCACGTAGAACCCACCCGCCGCCAGCAGCACCAGCGCACTGAGCCGTGTGAGGGTGGCGCCATGGCGCAGCAGGCGCCGGGAGGCGCCCATCAGACCCGCCCAGAGGCTGGTGACCGCGATCAGCGCCGTGTAGCCCAGCGCGAAGCTCACCATCGTGACCACCGACAGCAGACCGGAGCCGGTGCCGGCGGCGGCGGCCAGCACGGAGAACAGCACGGGACTGGCACAGGGGGAACTCACCAGGGCGAAGCCGATTCCCACCAGGAACGGCCCTCCTGACGGCGGCAGGGCGGGCAGGCGGGGTAACCGCAGCGGCAGCCATCCCCCCAGATGGAGCCCCATCAGCAGGATCACCAGTCCCACCCCGAGGTGGACCGGGCCGCGGTGGTCCACCACCACGGCGGAGGCGAACGAGGCGACGAGGCCGAACAGGCACAGCACCAGGACGGTCCCGGCCACGAAGCCGGCCACCCTGATGAGGGCCTGGCCCCGGCTGAGCGGCCCGAGGGTGCCGATGTAGCTGAGGTTCAACGGCAGCATCGCCAGCACGCAGGGCGACACGCTGGCCAGAAGCCCGCCGAGGAACGCGGCCATCGGCACCAGCAGCGGTGGGGGCGATGGCCAGGCCTCGAACTGTTCGGCATAGGCCTGGGACGCGGCCAGGATCGCCTGATCCAGCCGGGCGCCGATCCGCGGCAGGCCGTGCATCGCCAGGGACGCCGCGGCCAGGACCATCAGCAGCGCCGGCCCGTTGCGGGTCAGGGAGGACCGGATCATCGCCGGATCATTGCCTGGGCCTTGCCGATGGCGGCGACGTAGGCGCCCGCATCCGCGCTGGCCCGGAAGGTCTGCACGCTGGTGCCGCTGCGGGGGTCGAGGACCGCCACCAGGGAGGTCTGGCTGCGGTTGGCCTCCAGGAACGCGCCGAGCCCGAGCGCCCTGGCCCGTTCACGGGAGGCCTTCAGCGTGGCGGCATCGGACACGTCGAAGGTGACGAAGGTGGCCTTGCCCGCCTGGCTCTTCTCGAGAGAGCGCAGCGTCGGCGCGATCGTGCGGCAGGCTGGGCACCAGCTGGCGTAGATGTCGACGACGACGGGTTTGCCCTGCAGCGACGGGGCGAGGGCCCCTGCCGGCTTCTGGGCCAGCCACGCCCCTGCGCCGCCCACGGGGGGTGATGCGCTGAGGGAAGCCGGTCCAGCCAGGCCGCCGGGCAGCGGGTCGGCGAGGGAGAGCAGCAGAACGGTGAGGGGCCAGGACATCGCGGCAGGGTCATCGGACGTCTGATGTACCGACGACCCCTGCCGCTGGATGTCCGCCGCGCCGTCCCGCCGCCGACCGTTGGCCAGGATGGCTCCCACCGGCCCGGAAGGGTATTGCTGGCGGAGGCCCGAGGGCGACGGTCGATGGTCCACCCCCCTGCCGATGCCCTCTCCGCCAGCCTGGCCATCGCCATCGGGGCCAACCTCGGCGACCCCGTCGCCACCATCATGGCGGCGCGACCGCGGCTGGAGGCCGAGCTGCGGGTCTGGGCCGCACTCCCCCTGCAGCTGATCTGGTCGCCACGGTTCCGCACTCAGCCGGTGGGGGGGCCGCCGGGACAGCCGCCCTATCTGAACGCCGTGCTGCTGGCGCGGCTGGCGGCGGCGCCGCTGGCGGCGGCGCCCTGGCCCGATCCGAACCGTCTGCTGGCGCGGCTGCTGCAGCTGGAGGCGGCCTTCGGCCGGGAGCGCCGCGAGCGCTGGGGTCCCCGCCGACTCGATCTCGACCTGCTCTGGTGCGGGGACCTCTCCGGCCACGGCCCCGAGCTGGAGCTGCCCCATCCGCGTCTGGGGGAACGGGCGTTCGTGCTGGTCCCCCTGGCGGCGATCGATCCGGACCTCCTTCTCCCAGCGGCCACCGCCGTTCCCCCCCGCACCGCCTCCGCCGGCCTGGCGGCCCTGCCGCGGGCCGCCCTGGAGCCGCCCCCCCTGGCCCTGCCGGGCGAGCCGGGCTGGCCGGAGGGGCCCTGAACCGCCCCCGGCGGCCCCCGCCCGTCACACTGGGGGCCCCCAATGGCCTGCCCCATGGCTCCCCTGCCGCCCCCCGAGCCCAGCACCCACCTGGAAACCACCGCAGCCCTCGACGCCCGCAAAGTGCGGTTCGAGCTCAACCGGGTGCGGCTGCCGATCGGCATCGAGGGCACCTACGGCGTGATCCGCCACCCCGGCGCCTCGCTGGCGGTGCCGGTACTTGAGGACGGCCGGGTGGTGATTCTGCGCCAGTACCGCTTCGCCGTGGCCGGCCGGCTGCTGGAGTTTCCGGCCGGGACCCTGGAGGAGGGGGAGGAGCCCCTGGGCTCGATGCGGCGGGAGCTGGAGGAGGAGACCGGCTACAGCGCCAGCCGCTGGGATCCCCTCGGCGCCATGCACCCCTGCCCCGGCTACTCCGATGAGGTGATCCACCTCTTCCTGGCCCGTGACCTCACCCTGCTGCAGGACCGCCCCCCCGGTGACGACGACGAGGACATGGAGGTGCTGCTGCTGGAGCCGGCCCGGCTGGATGCGCTCCTGGCCAGCGGCGATGAGGCCCTGGACGGCAAGACCGTGACGGCCTGGTACCGGGCCCGCCAGCTCCTGGCGTTCTGATGGCCCCGGAGCGCTGGCTGTTCTGGCATCGCCGCGACCTGCGCCTGGCCGACAACCTGGGTCTGGCGGCGGCCGCCGCCGCCACCCCGGCCGTCATCGGCCTGTACGTGCTCGATCCGGCGATCCTGGCCGGGCAGGGCGGCCAACCGGCCATGGCGCCGGCCCGGGCCTGGTTTCTGTGCGAGAGCCTGCGGGAACTGACGGCCCGCTGGCGGGAGGCGGGCAGCCGGCTGCTCATCCTGCACGGCGATCCGGCATTCCTGGTGCCCCTGGCGGCCCGGGCGGCTGGAGCGGCCGTGGTGGCCTGGAACCGTGAGGTGGAGCCGTACGGCCGCGAGCGCGACCGGCGGGTGGCGGCGGCGCTGCAAGGCCTGGGCCTACGGGTGCTGGTGGACTGGGACCAGCTGCTGGTGGCGCCGGAGGCGATCCGCACCGGCGCCGGCGAGCCCTACCGGGTCTACGGCCCGTTCCTGCGCAACTGGCGCGGTCAGGTGGAGCGCCGCGCCGGCTTCCTGGAGCCGGTGGCGGCCCCGGGCGGTCTGCTGGATCTCGACCCCGCCACCCTGCCGGCGGAGCGCGCCCCCCTGTGGGAATCCCTGCCCAGGCTGGAGGCCGTGCCCAGCGCCGAGGAGCTGGGCTTCCATTTCAGCGGCGCCGATCTCTGCCCCTGCCGCCCCGGGGAGGCGGCGGCGCTGGCGCAGCTGCAGGCCTTCGCCGACGGCGGCGTCAACGGCGGCCCCCTGGCCGCCTACGAGCCCAATCGCAACCTGCCGGGGACGGCCGGCACCTCCGGGCTGTCCGCCGCCCTGAGCTTCGGCACCCTCAGCCCCCGCCAGGCCTGGGCCGTCGCCCAGCAGGCCCGCGCCCTTGCCCGCAGCACCGAGGCCCTCACCTCCATCGGCGTCTGGGAGCAGGAGCTGGCCTGGCGCGAGTTCTACCAGCAGGCCCTGTTCCATTTCCCCGAGCTGGCCGACGGGCCCTACCGACCCCAGTGGAAGGTCTTCCCATGGGAGAACGATCCCGAGCGTCTGCGGGCCTGGCAGGAGGGGTGCACCGGCTTCCCGATCGTGGATGCGGCGATGCGGCAGCTGAACGCCAGCGGCTGGATGCACAACCGCTGCCGCATGATCGTGGCCTCCTTCCTGGTGAAGGATCTCATCTGCGACTGGCGCCTGGGTGAGCAGGCGTTCATGCTGCGGCTGGTGGACGGCGACCTGGCGGCCAACAACGGTGGCTGGCAGTGGAGCGCCAGCAGCGGCATGGATCCCCGCCCCCTGCGCATCTTCAACCCCGCCACCCAGGCGGCGAAGTTCGACCCCGAGGCCACCTACATCCGCCGCTGGCTGCCGGAGCTGGCCCACGTGGCCACCACCGACCTGATCAGCGGCGCGATCGCGCCGCTTGAACGGCGCGGCTACCCGGCGCCGATCGTCAGTCACAAGGTCCAGCAGGCCCGCTTCAAGGCGCTGTACGCGGCGCTGCCCAGGGACTGATTGGAGTGTCGCCCAACACAATGCAGCAACGCCGCACGGGACACCGGTTTTGCAATCGTGAGGTCGAAGGTGGATACACTGGGATCCTCTCTCCCCTGCACAGCAGATCCCGGTGACTGTGAGCGGGAGGGCTTGACGCCTCCTCCCCATCCTGGGGTCGGTGTGATCCTGGTCTGGATCCCCCTGAACTGAGCCAGCTTGAGATGCAATAGATCGCAGTGATTCGATGGCGTGGCAGGCAATCAACCAGCATGTGAAAATAGTAGTTATCAACTCATGAATTTCCTGTAATGCATGTGGCGGTGAATGCCATTCCTGTTCGGATCTGGATTTTGACGCTTGACTTTTGTTTGACGCTTGACTTTTGATTTCGTGTGTTTAGGATTTGGTTTTGCATGGTGCTGTGCATGCGTGGGTGCCAGGCTAGAGACACAATGCTGAAAGCTTCCCGTGGGGTTGTTCTTCTCGCCATCCTCGGCTTCGGAGTGGCCGGGGTGGCAGCCCTGAAGTCCCTTTACGCAGATGGCTCCTGGTACTTGCTGACGGTGATCGCCTCCGGTAAGTATAACTTGTATCCCTCAAGGGAGTTGGCGGGCTTCATTACCCAGACTCCAATTCTTCTGGGGTTGTGGATTGGGATCCGAGATGTATATGTCCTTGCCGGGCTGTATTCAGTCGGCCTGATCGGCTTTCCAATACTTTTATGGGCCTTTGCGCTTGCCAGGACGATTCGCACCTCTTTCTTCTGGCTGTTCGTGCTCGCATTCTGCTGGATCTACCTTATTAGTGGTTTCTTCTCCGTGGGTGAGTATAACGTTGCCTACGCACTCGCGGCTGCGGCTTCCGCCATCCTTGTCTCAGTGAGAATCGGGAAAGTGGATACCCTTGTGTTGTTGCTTATCGCAATCCTCAGCGCTAGAGCCTATGAGCTGATGGCATTTGCGGGCCCCATGCTTGGCTTGGCCATCCTAGGAAGACTTTATCACGAAAAATATATGATGGGAAAAAGTGTTCGCTGGATGGCTTTGCTTGCTGCGGCATTCTTCCTGCTCGGCGGTGGCATGGCAATTTGGGCAATCCTCCACCCCACCAATCCAGTCCAGCTTGATGGAGCATTAAGCGGGGTCTCATTGTTGGCAGGGCCAGCATTTCTCTACACATTCACGCTGACTGTAATGGCTTTGCTGGCCTCTCTGAGATCAATGCCGAGCTGGTTGAGGCCAATGCTTGTGGGGAGTGACCTAACCCTGGCTGCTGTCTTCATCACGCGCAAATCTTGGCACATGCCTCCGTCTGAAAGTTATGCGTACAGGGCTGTCCTTGTGGCGCCGATGATGGCGGGTCTAGGCATGTTGCTTGTATATACTCTCATGCCACATATGAAGTTGTGGTCTGGCTTTGCGCAAACTCGTTCGGCGGCTTTGCTGGTATGCATTTTGCTGTTGACGCAGGGCTCTGTTTTTCTCGCAGACACTTACGGATTTGCTAGAATGGTCAAAGGTTACAGTGTTGAACTTCATCGCATGAATAGGTCTACTACGGTGGATCAGACTATTCTTGGGCAGGTTGAAGAATATCGTCGATACTTATGGAGCTGGACCAATCCTGCGATGAGCCAGCTGCTAGGAAATGGCAAACATGTGATCTACAACGAAAAGGGCAACTTCTCCGGCTTTGAGCCCTATCTGGACACTGTCATCAAAAAAGATCTTCTGCGCCCCTTTCGGGGGCATTAGCTTCAATATCCTGTCATTTGCTGAACTGAGAGCGGGGCCTGTTCCGGCTGGATCTGTGTCTTCTGGTGTGACAGTTCAGCGCAGGACCCGTACACAATGACTTCCAGCAACATGTCATCAAAATCCAAGGATCTGACACCAGGGTGTCGAAAGTCGTCTCTCGCGCCAACTTCCTTTGATCATTGGAGCAGGCGAACTGCCCGGATCGCTTCTGATGCGGAAGCTTATGAATAGTCAGGGCTGGCGATCCGAGGTTCAGGCGACAGGCGCCGTGGCCCCCACCAGGCGGCGCACGGCGGCGATGACGCTGTCCTGCTGCTCGGTGCTGAGTTCGGGGAAGATCGGCAGGCTGAGCACCTCGGCGCAGAGCCGTTCGGTGATCGGCAGGCTGCCGGGTCCGTAGCCGAGGGAGGCGTAGGCCGGCTGCCGGTGGATGGGGATCGGGTAGTAGATGATCGTCGTCACCCCGGCCACCTGGAGCTGCTGCTTGAGCCAGTCGCGGCAGCAGGCCTCGGGCAGGCCGTAGCTGGCGCTGTCGGCGGCCGGGGTGCAGCGACCCCCGCAGGCGTTGCTGGCGGCCGGACAGCGGGGCACCCGCACCACGAACTGGTTCCAGCTGTGGCCCTCCGGTCCGGGGGCTGCGGGCACCAGCCCCGGCAGGCCCGCCAGTTCCCGCTGGTAACGCCCGGCGATCGCCCGCCGTCGCTCCACCCAGCCGGCCAGGTGGGGCAGCTTCACCGTCAGCACGGCGGCCTGCAGGGCATCGAGGCGGCTGTTATAACCCAGATCGGTATGCAGGTAGCGGCGGGGCATGCCGTGCACCGCCAGCTCCCTGATCCGCTGGGCCAGCCCGGCATCGCCGCAGATCACCATGCCGCCGTCGCCCGCGGCGCCCAGGTTCTTGGTGGGGAAGAAGCTGAAGCAGCCGGCGTCGCCCCAGCCGCCCACCGGCCGGCCGGCCCAGCTGGCGCCGCTGGCCTGGGCGCAGTCCTCGATCACCCGCAGGCCGTGGGCGGAGGCGATGGCCAGGATCCGCTCCATGTCCACCGGCCGGCCGAACAGGTGGACCGGCATCAGGGCCCGGGTGGCGGGGGTGATGGCGGCCTCGATCGCCTCCGGGTCGATCAGGTAGGTGTCAGGGTCGACGTCGACGAACACCGGCGTGGCCCCCACGGCGCTGATCGCCTCGGCGGTGGCGAAGAAGCTGAACGAGCTGGTGATCACCTCGTCGCCGGCGCCGATCCCCAGGGCCCGCAGGGCCAGCACCAGCGCATCGGTGCCGCTGTTGCAGCCGATGGCGTGGGCGACGCTGCAGGCCTCGGCGAAGGCGGCCTCGAAGCTGCTGATGGTGCTCCCCCCGATGTACTGACCGCTGCGCAGGACGTCCAGGACGGCCTGGTCGAGGGCGTCTCCGAGCTGGTGCAGTTGCTCGCTGAGACTGAAGGGGGGCACATGCATGGCGGCAACATTAAACCTGCGGATCCGCCCACCGCCGTCGGCCCTCTGGATGATTCAGCCGCCGAACCAGGGGGGCTCGGCGCCGGCCCGCCACTTGATGTTGCAGCCGATCGCCGGCCGCTGCGGTTCCGGCACCGGCCGCCCCTCCTGCAGGGCCGTCAGGGCCGCCCGCAGATCGCGGCCGTCGCAGGGGTCGCCGCCGGGACGGCTGCCATCCAGCTGGCCCCGGTAGGCGAGGCGATGGGCCGCATCGAACAGGAACACGTCCGGGGTGCAGGCCGCCCGGAAGGCCCGGGCCACCCTCTGGTCGGGGTCCTGCAGGTAGGGGAATCTCCAGCCGCAGCCCTCGGCCTGGGCGGCCATGCCCGCCGGCCCGTCCTGGGGATGGCTGGCGGTGCTGTTGCTACAGAGGCCGATCAGGCCGGCACGCCCCTCCAGGTCGCCCTGGAGCCGGGTGAGTTCGGGTTCCACATGCTTCACGAAGGGGCAGTGGGGGCAGAGGAACAGCACCAGCACGGGGCGCCCGGCCAGGGCTTCGGCCTCCAGCGGGCCGCCCGTCACGGGCCGCAGCCCGGCCTGCATGGCCTCCAGCGGCAGCGGCGTGCCCAGGGGCAGCATGGTGGAGCTCGTGAGAACCATGGCTGTGCTGCCGCCCTTGCTGCCGAGCGGATGGTGAGACCAGGCAAGGATCATCGCCGCCACCGAGCCCTCCCCGCCGTGCCGCCACCATGCCCGCTGGCGTTGCGTCCGCTGGCCCTGCCGCTTCTGGCGGCCGTGCTCGTCGGCTGTGTGCCCGCCGACCAGCGCCCCAGCGGCCGGGTGTACCCCCTGCCCAGACACCAGCCCAACGACGGTCTCGCCGTGGTGAACCGCCCCGGTGGCGAAGGGCTGCATATCTGGATCGAGACCGACACCGCCCGCCCTGGAGTCTGCCGGCCGCGCTGGCTTCCGGACGCCGCCCGGCTGCGGGGCGGCAACGGCCCCCGGCCCACCAGCTTCGGGCTGGCGCCGCGGCGGGAGTTCTTCCAGGCCCTGGAGCGGGGCAGGGTGCGTCTGGCCCTGCGCCGCCAGATGGAGGCGCTCTGCCGCCAGCGGGCCCCCGCCAGCACCGTCCTGTGGGAACCCCCCCCACGCACCGAGGCCGAGCACCGGCCGCCGCTCCTGCCCCTGCTGGAGGAGCCCGACCTGCTCAGCGACCCGCGGGCGATCCGGCGGGCCGAGAAGCGGCTGCTGGGCCTGCCCCTCACCCCCGACGACCTCGAGGAGCCCCTGGAGACGGACCACGGCGGCTGGTGATGGCCGCCGCCCCGGCGGCTCAGGCCAGGGCCGCGGCGCCCTCGTAGCCCTCCGGCAGCACCAGGGGCCAGGCATCCGGCCCCGCAGCCCCCGGGACCTCGGGAGCTGGCGGCGTGCCGAACAGCCCCTGCCCCCGGGCCTTGAGGCGCGCCTCCAGGCGGCACCAGGCGGCCAGGAAAGCGGGCTGCCGCTGCTCCGGCGGCAGGCTGCCGATGGCCTCCCATTCCCCCGGCGGCAGACAGCGGCGGGCGATGGACTGCCACTCCGGCACCGGTCGGCGCTGCTCCACATCCACCCCCACCGGCCGCAAGGGGTGAAAGCCCAGCAGGATCAGGTCTCCGGAATGGGAGACGTTGAAGCGGGGAGCCGGCGGCGGGACAGCCAGCTCCGGCTTGCCATGGGGGCCCGCCGCCAGCACGAGGCCGGCGGGGTCGCGTCCCAGCCAGCGGCCCAGGATCAGCCGAAGGGCGCCGCGACCGAGCAGGAAGCGCTCGCCATCCCCCTCGCCCCGCAGCCGCCCCAGGCGTTGCCGCTCGCCCGGATCCAGCAGATCCCCCAGGGGGGTGACCAGCTCCCGGACGTCAGGATCGCGGCGATCGATCAGCAGCAGCAGCGGTGGACCATCGGACCCGGCGGGGGGCCAGGGCGGCGGCGCCAGGGCCAGGCCGCTCCTGGGCGACCAGCGCCGGGGCACGAGGGGGCTGGGGCCTCCCGTGGGTGGGAGAGAATCGCCGGACTGCATTCCTTCGCCCTCCGGCGGCCTGCTCCCCATGCTCCTTGATCTGCGCGGCAAGAAGGCTCTCGTCACCGGCATCGCCAACAACCGCTCGATCGCCTGGGGCATCGCCCAGCAGCTGGCGGCGGCGGGCGCCGAACTGGGCATCACCTACCTGCCCGATGAAAAAGGCCGCTTCGAGGCCAAGGTGCGCGAACTCACCGCCCCCCTGACCCCCACCCTGTTCGAGCCCCTCGACGTGCAGAACCCGGCCCAGATCGAGGCCCTGTTCCAGCGCATCACCGAGCAGTGGGGCTCACTGGATGTGCTGATCCACTGCCTGGCCTTCGCCGGCAAGGAGGAGCTGGTGGGCGATTTCAGCGCCATCAGTCCGGAGGGCTTCGCCCGGGCACTGGAGGTGAGCGCCTACTCCCTGGCGCCGCTGTGCCGCCACGCCAAGCCCCTGTTCAGCCCGGGGGCCAGCGTGATCACCCTGAGCTACCTGGGCGCCGAGCGGGCGATCCCCAACTACAACGTGATGGGCGTGGCCAAGGCGGCCCTGGAAGCCTCGGTGCGCTACCTGGCGGCGGAGCTGGGCCCCGGGCAGCAGGTGCGGGTGAACGCCATCAGCGCCGGCCCGATCCGCACCCTGGCCAGCTCGGCGATCGGCGGCATCCTGGACATGATCCACAACGTCGAGGCAAAGGCCCCCCTGCGTCGCACCGTCACCCAGGACGAGGTGGGCGCCACCGCTGCATTCCTCGCCAGCCCCCTGGCCAGCGGCATCACCGGCCAGGTGATCTACGTGGATGCGGGGTACTGCATCACGGGGATGTGAGGCAGGGAAGGGGCCGGTGCTGCCTGGAGGGCCGCGATCAGAGCCTGGGTGGAGTTCTCGTTCATGGTTCGCAGGAGAGTGCAGCCTTCCCGACCTGCCTCACGGGTTCGTTCCGGATCGATGAGCGCCTGGAGCATCAGGTTCGCGAAGCCATCGGCAGATGTGGCAATCCGAAGATGCTCCCCCGGGTACTCGTCTAGCCCCTCGGCGCCGGAGGGTGTTGAGATCACGCACCGCCCATGGGCGAGAGCCTCCACGGTTTTTATCTTCAGGCCCGTACCTTCCTGAGAGGGGTTGATCACAAACAGGATGGACTGATAAAAAAGTTGAAGATCCTCCACCATCCCTAGCACTTCCATGCCCGGAGCGGGCTCCAGCGCATGTGAAATCTTTCCGGCCACAACGAAAGTTGCCGTTGGGCACCTTCCCAGCACAATGGGCCACACATGCTTGAGGAACCACTGGCAGCTGATGGCATTCAAAGGGGGATCGGAAGCCACAAGTCCGAAGCGCATGTCTGCATTGTGCTCAAATGGGGTTTCCTGGATTGAGGTGAAATGTGAGATTGTGTAAATTGGCCTTTTCCCTGAGATCAGTTGTTGGAAATAGGCGGACTCATCCTTCTGAATGCCCAGGATCACGTCGGCCCTCAGGAGGCCTCTGCGCTCACCATTTCGACTTACGGAAAACCAGTGATTATCATCATCCAGGCCGATTTGCCGAAGTCTTGCATTCCTGTTGGTGAAGATATCGTGGGTATCGATCAGCTTCAGGCAGGATGATGGAAAGGCGTCCAGAAATGCGGAATTCCAGACGTACATCACCATTGCTCTTGAGTATTCCCATTTGCGCTGAAGATCGCGTGCCTGCTTGAGCCAAGCAGGATGAAACCACTGATCCAAATCGAGATTATATTTTGTGGCTTCCGGTAGAAGCGGTGCCAGGAGTTTCCGGGTGGTGCGCTTGGCTTTAGCAATCAATCGCTGAAGGAAGAATCCGGAGGAGTAAGGGGAGAAGTCGTAGACCCACTGATCCACATACGGTGCCGTGGCGGCTTTCTCGGAAGCGGGTAGGGCAACGCCAGCGAAATGGATTTCCAAGCCCAGTTCGCGCATCTTGATCAATAGCTTTTTGAGGCGTTCTCGATTGCCAGCCATCGGTGCGCCACAACCAATGCTGGAGATGATCAGAATTCTCTGATCGCTACCCGTTTGTTTCAACTTCGTCACGGGCATTGGAAACTGATGGTTGGGGCTTTTATCAGAAACCTATCCTAGCCTCTGAAGCTGGATCCTCAACACCGCCCGTGGGCCCATCGTGAGCCATTCATGGTGGACGCCACCGAAGACCCAGGCAATCAAAAGCCTCGACGTCCTCTCATGGCATAGAAGGTGGATGCTGGCGGCAATCGGCTCCACCAATCCATCGGCTGGGGCCATGCGTACAAGTGTGTGTCAGTCCGGCGTGAGACGGAGACAACAGAATCTCTCTCCCTCTTCGCGCATGCACAGTGTCAGTTCATCGCCAACGAGACAGAGGGTTGAAGCGTTCTCACCTATGCGCTTCCATGGCTGATTCTTCGGCTTTCCTGAGTTCTTAGGCGAGAAGAGATGTCAGAGCGGGCCTGCCCTGATCGGAACCTTGAGAAAAGGTCGTCATCAGCCCATCTTCTTTCGCCATCACCGCAACAGCCTGGCGACGTGATCCAATCCTGGCATTTATCATTGCATTAGGATTCCTGGATTCGATCGCGATGCACTTCGTGCCAATTCCAAGACTGATCCATCAGACGTTTTCTTCAATGGATCGGCTTCCTGCGACTCTTCGGGTTAACTGTGAAATGATCCGCAGCCGGAACCCCGAATTCGAATATCATTTTTATTCCGATGATGAGAGTTTATCTTTCATACGATCTTGCTATGGTAGCGATATTGCCAGGATCTACACCAGGATCGATCCGGCTTTCGGAGCTGCTCGTGCCGATCTTTTCCGCTACCTCTGCCTTTACTGGTACGGAGGCGTCTATCTCGATGTGAAGGCCGATGTGAGAAAGCCACTTGCCTCTGTGATTCGAGAAACTGACAGTTTCATCCTTTCGAGATGGGATCACTCGTCGGATAGTCCCCATGCTGGGTGGGGGAGCCATCACGCTTTGCGTGGTACCGGATCCCACGCGTTCCAGCAGTGGTTCATCATCGCTTCACCCCGTCATCCCTTCCTGAAGGCGGTGATCGATAAAGTGCTAAAGAATATAGAGAACTATGATCCATTCAAGCATTTTCGCAACTCCTGGAATGCCGTGATCGAAACCACGGGTGAAGTCCCCTACACACTGGCGATCCTTCCGATGCTTGATTCTTATCCCCATCGACTGGTTGTTGCCGAAAGGGATCTTGACCTGCGCTACAGCATCTTTCTGGCTTCCGGAGGTGTGTATGCCCATCAGAAGCTGCATGGGCATTACTCGGCCCTTGATCGGCCCTTAATCAGGCAGCCTTGGCCCCTCAACTGGATGTTCGGGGCCTTGGCCAGAGTCCGGGCGTTTGCGCGCTGGCTCAAGCGGCAGCGTC
Organism: Microcystis elabens FACHB-917; assembly: GCF_014698445.1. Classification (GTDB taxonomy): domain Bacteria; phylum Cyanobacteriota; class Cyanobacteriia; order PCC-6307; family Cyanobiaceae; genus Cyanobium; species Cyanobium elabens. The sequence goes on along the minus strand of NZ_JACJSZ010000046.1, from coordinate 548 downwards.
GCATCTTCTGCTAATCTCAGCAGATCCTTGACTACCGATGAAAAACCTTAAGAAGAGAATTGAAATTGCTGTTATCAAGGCCTTCGGCTCCTTCAGCAGGAGCGCGCCGCCATGCATACGCGTGAGGTTGAAGCGACGATTCTTTGATCGCCATATCGCTTGGCGACGGGTCGACATTACTGTCAAAGCTGGCTTCGGCGCGAGTTTGTCTCTGCGGTTTCCAGACTATATCCAAAATACGATATTTCTCACTGGTGTGTGGGAACCTTGCCTGACTAGAATCATAGAAACAGCGCTGAGGCCTGGAGACATATTCGTCGACGTAGGAGCCAACATTGGTTACTACTCCTTGCTCGCAGCGAGCAGAGTCTCACACACTGGCAAGGTGTATGCAATCGAGGCCAGCCCGCTGATCTATCGTCTGCTCAGGGAGAATCTTGATCGCAACGCTTATTGGAACGTTCTGCCCATCAACAAGGCCGTAAGCAACGAAAGCTCAGAATGCGAAATCTACATGGCGCCCGAGAGCAATCTCGGACATTCCAGCA